>JACCXH010000026.1 GCA_013697245.1 Bacteroidota bacterium | reverse complement strand
TTTGGCATTATATATGTAATTTCACTTATTAAAAGGAACAATTTATGGAAGCAAAATTTTCGCCCAGGGTAAAAGATGTTATTACCTACAGCCGTGAAGAGGCTTTAAGATTAGGGCACGATTATATAGGATTAGAACATCTAATGCTTGGTATGATTAGAGAAGGTGACGGAGTTGGTATGCGTTTATTGAAGAATTTAGGTGTTGATGTAACTGAACTACGCAGAAACATTGAGCAAAATTTAACTCCCGGATTACGCAAATCCAATAACCTGGCAAACATCCCATTGGTAAAACAGGCCGAAAAGACATTAAAACTGACCTACCTCGAGGCAAAGACCTTTAAATCCATACAAATAGGCACAGAGCATTTGTTGCTGTGTATTTTAAAGGATAATGATAATGTGGTTACAAAGACCTTACTTAAGTCCGGAGTTGATTACGATGCCGTGCGTGCAGAATTAGAAGGCTTTTTAGATAATCCTAATAAGATCGAAAATTCAGCTGCCGGTGGCGATGAAGATGAAAGCGAAGAATCGAGCTTTGGTGGTACCGGAAATACTGGCAACCAAAAGAAACAAGGTGAGAGCAAATCAAAAACTCCTGTGCTTGATAATTTTGGTAGAGATCTTACTAAAATGGCAGAGGACGGAAAACTGGATCCTGTTGTTGGCCGCGAAAAAGAAATTGAGCGTGTATCACAAATATTATCACGTCGTAAAAAGAATAACCCAATTTTAATTGGTGAGCCGGGTGTTGGTAAATCCAGTATTGCCGAAGGTTTGGCTTTACGCATTGTGCAACGCAAAGTATCGCGGGTGTTATTTGGCAAACGTGTGGTTACTTTAGATCTTGCCTCTTTAGTAGCAGGTACAAAATACCGTGGCCAATTCGAAGAACGTATGAAAGCGGTGATGAACGAATTGGAAAAATCGCCGGATGTTATTTTATTCATTGATGAGATCCATACAATTATTGGTGCCGGTGGTGCAAGCGGAAGTTTGGATGCCAGCAACATGTTTAAACCTGCTTTAGCGCGTGGCGAGATACAATGTATTGGTGCAACTACTTTAGATGAGTACCGTCAGTATATCGAAAAAGACGGAGCTTTAGAGCGTCGTTTTCAAAAAGTACTGATCGAGCCAGCTACGCCGGATGAAACTTTACAGATTTTAAATAACATTAAATCAAAATACGAAGAACATCATAACGTAACGTATACTGACGAAGCTATTAAAGCTTGCGTTACTTTAACTGCACGTTATATTACCGACAGGCATTTACCGGATAAAGCCATTGATGCTTTAGATGAGGCAGGAAGTCGCGTGCATATTACAAACATTAATGTTCCTGAAAATATTTTAGAGATCGAGAAAAAGATCGAGGACATTAAAGAGTTAAAGAACCAGGTTGTTCGTTCGCAAAAATACGAAGAGGCAGCACGTTTACGTGATACCGAAAAACAGTTGCAAACAGAATTAGAAGTTGCTAAAAAAGCATGGGAAGAAGAAACCAAGCAAAACAGAATTAGCGTTACCGAAGATAATGTTGCGGATGTGGTAAGTATGATGAGCGGTGTACCTGTGCAACGTGTTAACCAGAACGAAAGTGATAAGCTGGTAAAAATGAATGAGCTGATAAGTGGTAAAGTTATTGGCCAGGAAAAAGCAGTTGCAAAAGTGGTTAAAGCCATTCAACGTAACCGCGCAGGTTTAAAAGACCCTAACAAACCAATTGGTTCATTTATATTCTTAGGTCCAACCGGTGTAGGTAAAACACAGTTGGCGAAAATTTTAGCAAGGTATTTATTTGATAATGACGATGCCTTAATTCGCATCGACATGAGCGAGTACATGGAAAAATTTGCTGTAACCCGCTTAATTGGCGCGCCTCCGGGATACGTTGGTTATGAAGAAGGTGGACAGTTAACCGAGAAAGTTCGTCGCCACCCCTACGCTGTTATTTTATTGGATGAGATTGAAAAAGCGCATCCGGATGTATTTAACATGTTGTTACAGGTATTGGATGATGGTATGTTAACGGATAGTTTAGGGCGTAAAATTGATTTTAAGAATACTATTATCATTATGACCTCTAACATTGGTGCCCGTCAGTTAAAAGATTTTGGTACAGGTGTTGGTTTTGGTACGCAAGCCCGTAAAGAAGGTGAAGACGAAGCTTCGCAAGGCATTATTCAAAATGCTTTGAAGAAAGCGTTTGCGCCTGAGTTCTTAAACCGTATTGATGATGTGGTAATGTTTAATTCTTTAGAAAAATCAGATATTCATAAGATCATTGATATTGAATTAGGGCATTTATTTGGAAGAGTTACCGGTTTAGGTTACACCATTAAAATTACTGATGCTGCAAAAGATTATATCGTTGAAAAAGGTTACGATGCCAATTACGGTGCAAGACCTTTAAAACGTGCCATTCAAAAGTATTTGGAAGATCCTATGGCAGAAGAGATCATTAAAAACAACCTAGCCGAAGGTGATGAGATAGAAGTAGATTACAATAAAGAAAAAGATGAAGTGGTAGTATCTACTCACAAACCAAAAGCAAAAAAAGGTAAGAAAGAAGATAAAGCTTAATTTTAATTCAAAATTAAAGATTCAAAATTCAAAGAAGACCCCGACAGAAATGTTGGGGTTTTTTGTTTTACGATAGTTCCAATTAATTTATTTGTATTTTTATCACTAAACTTATTTTATGTTAAGGCTTATACTTTTTTTCTGTTTGCTCTCCCCTGCTCTTTTTAGCCAGGATAAAAGTGATAGCCTGTTAAATGAATTAAAGAGAGCTAAACAAGACACGCATAAAGTTATTCTCTTAAACCTCATTTCAAAAAACTTTTATTATCTCGATCCTGCCCAAACCCTTTCTTATGCTCAACAAGCAAACAAGCTTGCTTTAAAGAATAATTATACTCCAGGTATTGGCAATTCATACCTTAACCTTGGCATGTATTATCTTAATAAAAAAAGTAACGATTCGGCCTTACTCTATTTTAATAAAGGCGTTTCTATTACAAGTAATACTGCCTGCAAAAGCATAAATGCCGACCTTATAAAAAGAAAAGGGGTTACCTTTTATTACAGCGGCCTTACAGATAGCGCTTTGTTTTATTTTAAAAGCTCGCTCTCAAAATACGAAGCAATTAAAGATAGTGCCGAGGTAATAAAAATGCTAAATAACATTGGCTCTATTTCTTCAAGAAATGGTGACCTCGATGTTGCCATTATGTATTTTTTAAAATGCCTGCATTTTGATGAAAGTAAAAATGACGCAAGAAGTATTGCCATTGATTGCAATAATTTAGGTTCTATCTTTACCGAAAAAAGAGATTTTTCATCTGCCGAAAAATATTTACAGCGTGCTTTTAAAATAAGATCGGAACTCAGAGATTCTGTTATGCTTGCCACTACACAAACGAATCTTGGCCGGCTCTATCATGATAAAAAAGATTTTAAAACTTCTCTTAAACAATATTTTGAAGCATTAAAATTATTGAATAAAAATAAAAACCAATATGATTATGCGATAATCTTAAATAATATTGGCTTGTCTTATTTTGATTCGGGGGATCTTGAGAATGCTTTTAAATATTATACATTATCTTTTGATATTAAACGCCAGATCGGCGATAAAAGTGGACTTGCCAGTTCTTTAGGAAATTTAGGAACGATCTATTTTAAGAAAAAGAATTTTGCAAAAGCAATAGAATATTATTCAGAATCTGAAAAAATAGCAACAGAAACCGGCGGCCTTGCATACCAGGTAAATGCTTTGTATAATTTACATAATTGCTATGTTCAAACTAAAAATACCGATAAAGCCTTAGAGTGCATTGAAAAATACAGAAAGCTTAACGACAGCATGTATAATAGCATTAGCTCTGGTCAAATTGCAGAAATGCAAACTAAATATGAGACAGAGAAAAAAGAAAAAGAAAATTCGGAATTAAAACAAAAAACAGAGATCCAACAATTACAACTTGAAAACGAAGGTCAAAAAAGAAAAAATCAATTGACTGTAGCCCTGTTAATTATTTTTTTAATTGCCGGCGCATTTTTATTTATCTACAGTCGCAAAAAACAACAACAAAAAGCCGAACTGGCTGAGGCAGAAAAATTACGTTTTAAAGATGTAATAGATGCCGAAGAGAAAGAACGTGGGCGTATTGCTCAGGAATTACATGATGGCCTAGGGCAATTACTCTCTATTGCCCGCTTAAATGTAGCAAGCCTCGAAGATTCGGTGATCAAAGAAGATAAACCCGATCTGGACCGTGCGCTAAAAATTATTGATGATGCCTGTATTGAAGTAAGAAGCATTTCTCACAACATGATGCCAAGTGCATTGATCCGTTTGGGTTTAATTCCGGCTATAAATGAAGTGGTAAATAATATAAATGCTACAAAAACATTAAAGATCGATTTTACAACCAATTTAGATACTTCTCTTGGAAAGTCGCTGGATATTACGATTTATCGTGTAGTGCAAGAAGTTTTAAATAATATGATCAAACATGCCAAAGCCGATCATATAATAATGGCCATAAATAAAAATAATGGTTATCTTGAAATAAATATCCAGGATAATGGCATTGGCTTTGACACAGATAAACTAAAGGATAGCAAAGGTATGGGTTGGAAAAATATTTTCTCGCGCGTGTCCATGTTAGACGGCACTATTAAATTAGATTCTGAATTAGAAAAAGGTACAATTGTTTACATCAACCTGAAGTTAAAAAATGGATAAAGAATTAAAAATAGTTATTGCTGACGATCATCAAATGTTCATTGACGGTGTAAGATCATTATTAAAAAAAGAAACGCAATTAAATTTTGTGCATGAAGCATTAAATGGAGAGGACGCGTTATCTTATATCCGAAAAAATGAGGTCAACCTCCTTATTACTGATATCAGTATGCCCGGAATGACGGGCACAGAGCTTACCAAGATCATTAAAAAAGAAATGCCAGATATAAAAGTACTGGTATTAACCATGTTCAACGATCCGGCAATTGTTAACGATATTCTTCAATCAGAAGCAGAAGGTTATATTTTAAAGAATACAGGCAAACAGGAATTGCTTTCGGCAATAAATAAAATAATGGATGATGGTACTTATTACAGCAATGAAGTAATGAACTTAATGCTTAAACATAATAAAAAGAAAAACTCCATAGCCGAAACTAAGGATCAATTAACTACGCGTGAATTAGAGATCCTTAAATTAGTTTGTGAGGAATTTACAACAGCTGATATTGCAGAAAAATTATTCATTAGCCCACGAACGGTAGAAACACATCGCAAAAATATTATCGAAAAAACAAAAACAAAAACAATTGTTGGGCTAATTAAGTATGCCTTTGAGCATAACCTGATGGGTTAAAATACCAATACTCCGCAATTAAAAATACCTAGTATTACTGACCTTTTTATTTTTTCGCAGCCGTAATTTTGCTGCATGATATCAACTCCATTAAGTTCCGGAATTACAAAAAGAGAAAAAGAGATCCTTTTACTCATCCTTGAAGAGCACAGCTCACAATCCATTGCAGATAGACTTCAATTAAGTATTCGTACGGTTGAAACACACCGCAAGCACATCTTAAAAAAAACAGCCACAAAAACACTTGTGGGTCTACTAAAATACGCTATTGCAGCGGAACTAATCCCCGGCTTCTATCATCAAACCGGCGTAAAAAAAACATAAATATACCTACTACTACGGATGCCATATACCTAAACCTACGGATTGCTGCAACACCGCAAATCCTGCAACTTTGATGAATAAATTATTAAACCAATAACATAAACCTTAAACAAAAAAAACATGAAAAAATTATTATCCTACGCACTACTACTTACGCTTCCCTTTACAGGCCTGGCGCAAAAACTAGTACTCGAAAAAACTTATGAGGTGGACAGAAAAGCAAAAAGAGGCTTTTTAGATCTTGTAACAACTGATCCAAAAGACAAAACCACAACGCTTTCATTTATAACAAATAATGGAAACAATGGCAAGATCAAATATCAGAATTATATTTTTGATAAAGACTACAACTTTATAAAAACAGAAGAAGGTGCAGAACAATTGTACAAAAACAAACGCTACAAAGGTGAGAAATATTCTGTAGAAGGGATAACTGTAGAACCGGGTATGCTTGGTAAAATGGTACTTAGAAAAAAACTGGTAGAGTACAACTGGAGCTGGTTTAACGGCCGTTATACTAAAAAAGTAACACTTCTTGATAAAATAAAACCAAAAGATGACGAGGGTAATAGTTATATGCTGGTTAAAAAGTTTGAAGATGACGAAACAGGTTCCGTGATTGCTTTAGTAATTGTTGCGTTCGGAAAAGGAGCTAACCCTAACGAATTTATACTAATGAAGATCGACAAAGACTTAAAGATAGAAATAATGGATAGACGCACATTTACTACTCCAAAATATTTAACTAAATCGTTTGTAATTCCGGCAGAGGTTGATGAAGCTGATGAAGACGAAGATGTAAGTGAAGAAGATATATCTAGATCAGACATGTGTTTTATGTTTGCAGGAAATCCGGATAAAAAAAATAAAGAAGCTGCTACTAATTTTCAAATGTGGCGTGTATCAAGAGAAGGCAAAATAGTTAATACGGTAGATATTAAGGTTTTAAAAAGCGCTTGGAATGTTGAATCTGTGATAGCAAAAAACGGAAGTTTATATTTTGTTGGGCCTGCTAACGAGGAGACATCATCAAAGGCGCCCGACGAAACAAAATGGAAATTTTACCAGTTGGCTAAAATAACCAAGGATAAAGTGGATTATATTACAACAACCGACATGGACGAATTTGAAGCGAAATTGAAAAAGCCGGCTTCTCAAAGCAAAAATCCTGCTTATAATGGAAAAAGGTTTCGTCTTGTAAGAGCAAATGTTACATCAGACGGATCGTTATTTCTTTGTGGCCAAAACTTCAAGGAAGCCGAATTTAAGGACGTGTTAATGTTTTATTTTGATAATGCCGGCAAATTGAAGGCGCAATATGGTGTGCGTTTAGAAGAGGTAAATACGGCCTCTAAATCAAGAGCTACAAATCAATTTGTTCAAGCGTCTAATGGATCGGTTTTTTGGACTGTTTGGGAATTATGTGGCTGGAAAGAGGAAGTTGGAGACAGCAAACTAAAAGGTTTATATTATCCAAGTGTTGCTAAAATAAATTTAGCTACAGGCGATATTAGTGATTTTACTAGGTTTGGCACTGTAAAAGATAAACCCAAATATTATCTTCAAAATAATTACCCTCTTATTACTAATCCAGATGATGGTTCGCAGGTATATTTAGGAGTTGATAAACCCGGAAAAGTTTTCTGGTTCGGAAAAGTTGTTATGGATTAAAAAGATCAATGAAATAAATTAAAGGGTTGAAGCAAAAACTTCACCCTTTTTAATTCTAAGAGTTTATTTTTTGTTTAAAATATACTTAGCAAACAGATGTAATATACCCACTGGCACGGATAGCAATTTCTTTGAGTTTGCAATATCTTTGGATCACAAATTATAAATCAATTAAAATAAATATAATGAAAAATAAAATATCCCATATTCTATGCCTTTCGTTTTTTCTTTTTACAGGTTTTCATTCGCCAGGTCAGATAGATCTGGAAGATAGCAGGGTTTTAAAGATTGGTTACAGAATGGGTTTTACAAGATTTAATCCTGCTTACGTTGCATACCCACAAAATTCTTCGGCATCAGCCAAAGAATATAAAGATTACATTATTCCAAGTAACCTTGATGTATGGTTTGGCAAAAACTCTGAGCATGTTTTTTACGATGCCAATCTTGGCGGTTTGGTATATGCATTTGCAATTTATGCTTACGATCTTGCAACAAATAAAGAACCTAACTGGGTAAATGAAAAAATGAGAAAATCACAAAAGAACTTTCCAAACTATACTAAAGATCCGCCAAGAGGATCTGATTTTGATGTTCTTGACATGAAACTTGGTTTTGGTGGAAAAGGTATCTTTTTTGGAGGGCAAGTTGGCTACACTTATTTTGGTCCGGGTAATAGCAACCTAACTTACGACAGTGATAGTAGCCGCATATACAATGCTGCAAGTTCTTATCTTTCATATGGATTAGGAATTCATTATAATGCCAATGTAAAAACGTTTGTCATGCAAAACTCTCTTACTTTTGATAAATTAAAAAATAAGAAAGAATTTTTAGATGGTATTGGTTTGAAACTTGAATCGGTAATTTATTTAGGAAAAGATAATGGATTTTATTTCGCACCTTATGTAAAGTGGAGAACTATGCAAAGCACGATAAGCGTAAGTACTTATTTACCCGGTAGTTCAGGCGTATCTTATGTAAATAAAGATGTAGTTGTAAAATCCTCGATCTTAGCATTCGGGATACGTGCGGGTTTTTACCTGAGCGATTAAACAAGATCTAAAACTTATAAAAGAGTACAATAAAAAAAATCCTGTTGACATAGCAACGGGATTTTTTTTTATTTTCCTATTAAAATAAATGGTGCCCAATAAAACGGGCTTGCCAGATCAGGCTTAGCAATAAGGCTTAATTTAGATCTTTGTAAAGAACTACTGTACCCGGTTTTGTTAGGGTTGCTAAAAAAATCTACCATAAGTGTAGAAGTACCTTCATCACTTACCGGCCATAACGAAACTAACAGGTTTTTTGCCCCTGCATACATAAATCCCCTCGATAGACCAATTAACCCTTCTCCTTCTGATACGGTTCCTAATCCGGTTTGGCAAGCACTCAAAGCAACAAGATCGGCATTGAGTGATAAATTATAGATCTCAGAGGCAAATAAAATATTATCCTCCGTATCGCCATTCTGTGCTAAAATTAATCCCGAAAAATTAGGTCGGTCTTCATTCACAAAACCATGGGTGGCAAAATGAATAATTTTGTAATCCTGCAAATTGGCTTCTTTAATATTTTTCTCATTGGCCATATTAAATTTTAATACGGTGCATTTTTGCCCTTTCTCAATCAGGTGTTTACTTACCGCGTCTACTTCTTCCAATGTGCCCGGCAATGGATTTATGAAAGTGCCATCCGCTAAAAAAGAACGTTTTTTCTTCCCGAAAATTTCCGATTTAAAAACAACATTACGCGTTTGCGCTACTTCATTTTTTTCAGAAAAAACCGGAGCTATAGCAATATAATCTTTTGAAGCATCAGACTGTGCTTGATCTTGAGTAAGCGCAAGCGACGCGGCGTAAAGATAATTTACCTCATAAGATTTGATAAGATAATCGAGTGAAGAAAAATTGTCGCTTGGTTTTGGTTTTGTTTTAACCATACTTTCAAATGGAAAAAAGAATAATGGGCCGTCGGGAACAATAGTAATTTTTTTGATCTGTAATTGCTTTAAAATACTGTCAATTTTTGAAAACATATTTTTGTATAGCCCATAAGCATTATCTGCTATAATGTTATAATCATTAACGGTAATTCCATCGCGGTAGGCAGTAATATTTTCTTCTGAACCCTTGTTATTTTTTAATTCAACAAGATCAATTCTTTTATTGGAAATTATAATAGCGGCTGAAAATTCGGCATTATAAATAAAATTAATAATGGCATCATTGGCCGCTAATTTTTGTTGAATAGTTTTAGTGTCTGATTTTTGAGCGTTTCGCAATTGATCATATTTCGGGTATTTATTTTTTATGACCAGTTTAATACTATCTTCCTGTGCATACAATTCTTTTAGCTTATTACTAAATCGTATGCCGTCTTCTTCTGTTAGTTCATTCATGTTTAGCGACTGCGCCAGTTGTTCACATTGTTCAATAGTTTTGCGTTCGGCTACTATCAGATCTTGAGGAACGCCACTTAATTTTTTGCAATCAATATCTTTAAGGGCTTTTTTGATCATAACACTTTTACAATCTTCTGTAATTTCGGCGGCATTGTATAAATAGGTTTCATCTTTCGTGTTTTTAAAAAGTTCGTTGCAAATCATTAAAGCGATCACATTTAGTTTATATTCATCGTTTTTGGTTCCCATTTTTAAAGAGAACTCATCTACTGTTTCTTTTTCTTTGTTTGAATTCTTTAGGTCGTTGTATTGCTTAAGGGCTATTTTTAGATCAGTTGCATTTTTTTTGAGCAAGGCTTGTTTAGCCGTTGATTTAAAAAGTATTTTTTTACTTCTAAGGTTTTCATCCTTAAACTGCAACTGGCCACTAGTGTTTACATTAAGAGCGATGGCATTGTTTGAGGACTGTATAGCTTTATCAAATAATTGTTGCTCGTACTGCACTAAAGCCAGGTTGTTATGTGTTTTGCAATTAAAATAACTGTTCTTTTTATTTCCATTTAGATTAATAATTTCTAAAAATATTTTTTCAGCCTCAACGAAATTATTTTGCCCCATAGCCAAAACACCTTCCTGATTTCTCAAATTTACAAGTCCGGCCGCATCGTTTTTCTTTTTATAGATCCGCTTTGCTTTATCGTAAAAAATACGGGCCGTATCAAATTGTGAATAAACAAGATAAACGCTTCCTATTTTAGCAAGCACATTGGCTTGCTTTAACTCATCATTTTTATAAATATCAAGAAGGTATTTATAAACCTGATTAGCTGCGGCAGCATTTATTTTTGTAGTAGCCTCGGCTATATTTTCAATAGCTGTTATGTGTTTGTGGTGCCCGTAACCATATTTTTTTTCGTACAACATTAATGCCTGGCTGTAGGCATATATAGCTTTTGTAGTATTACCTTGGTAAAAGAAAATATTGCCGGCATTAAGTTGGCTTTCCGGATCAGAAATTCCCAATTGTTTTTTAATAGCTGCCGATTTTTCGTTGTATACTTTCGCTTGTTCATAATCTGCATAGTCTGTGTATGCTACAGCCAAATTTTGATAACAGGTTGCCAGTTTAGCAGCATTGGGTTCTTTGGAAGAGGAATATAAAGTGACTGCTTCTTTGAGGTTTTCTATTCCTGCAGAAATATTTTGTTCAGAAAGTATTTGTGCGGTTCCGTAATTCAATTTATAATCTGCTAATTCTGATTTAATAGTTGATTTTGCAATGTAACTTTTTTGTAATTCATAAAAAAGCGTTGCTTTTTGCCAATCCCCCATTTCACTATATAAGGAAGCCATGTTGAAAACAGACAATTGTGTTTGTTCATCATTTGGTACGAATAATTTTTTTCTTATCTCGTAACTTTTCAGTCCGTTTTTTTCGGCGTTTTCATAATCGCCTTTACTTTGATACGCTAAAGCTAAATTACCCAATGAATAGGCTACTTCACCCGACGTGCTGCCTGCTGTTTTTTCGCGAATGCTTAAACTTTTACTATGGTAAAGTATGGCGTTGGTGTAATCTTTTTTAATATCATAGGCGTTTCCTTTAGTATTATAAACATCTGCCATACTTAAGCTTTCACCTTCATGTCGGTTTATTAATTCTTTTTCAAGAATAGAACTATAATGGATAGCACTATCAGGGTTATTAAGATCGGTATGAGTTTTTGATAATAAAGAAACCACTTCTAAATTTTCGTTAGCTGAAATGGCATACAATGATTTTCTTATACTAAACCCTTTGTGAAGAAATTTAAGCGCGATGGTGAAATTTTTTTGATTGAGTTCGACAATGGCCTTATTTAAATAACAAGTTGCTAATTTAGGATCATTTTGTGTAAGGTTCTTTTCTATAATAGGAAGTGATGTATTAAGAATAGTATTTGCTTTATCAAATAATTGATAGCCCGATAAAATATTAGCGAGTCCACACTGGCAAGTAGCATAACTACCCCATTCGCTATTATTTTTAAATTCAACACCCGCTTCGGTAAGTTTATCTACGGCCTCTTTCCCTTTATCCTGCTGGTAAAGCTGAATACCTTCCTGTAATAATTTAGCGCCGTTACTTTGCGATAAGGCTACCTGAAAACAGAAGAGAAAACTTAAAGTGTAAAGTGTAAATTTTTTCATTATCCAAATATACTGAATCTATCAGCTTAAGGAAAGATATACCGAGTACTACGGATATAATATACCCAGCGTTAGGGATTGTTTTCACACTTTAAATGCAAGAGCTTTGAGTTCATAAAAATTCAATTATTAATTAAAAACAATAACCATGAAAAAAAACATCTACTTAGCAATTTTCACCTTCATAAGCGTTGCTTCACAAGCACAGCTAACACTTACAAAAGCGTTTAACGATCCTATTTACGGCGATCAATTTAACAGGAAAGAATTTGATTCTGTGGGCGTAGTACCCAAAAGTACCGGAACAAATCAACTTTGGAATTTTTCCGCATATCCACAAAATGCCAATGTGCTTAATACAACATTTACAACCGTTTCAACAGCTCCAAACGGCGCAAACTATATTGGCGCTACAATCGTTGAAATGGATGGCGCAGGTGCAAACTCCTATTACAAATCAACTGCTTCTACTTACGAGTTAGTAGGCGCCGAAAATACATCCTTAAGTTATAATTATACAAATACTGCTATGGGCTGGGCATGGCCAACAGCTTATGGTTATACAAATACAGATACTTATTCCGGGAGTGCCGCTACGAGCTCTTCTGTTACAGGCACGGCTATTGGATCCAATACAGTAAACGCATCAGGTACCGGAACATTAATTTTACCGGGTGGCATCACATTTAATAACGTTTTACAACTAACCATCAGAAATACCTTTACTTTAAATTATGCCAGCAGCACATTTGTATTAAATATAAATGCAGTTGATTATGATTATTTTGCGGGCGCGCAAAAACTACCGATTTTTACTGTAAGTTACAGCTCTGTAACCGGCTCTTCGAGCAGCTCAAGTGCCAAGATCAGAGTGAATAATCTCGCATTAACCGGGCTAAATGATCATAACTTTGATGCAGCCTTTGCTATTTTCCCTAATCCCGCGAAGGATCATTTTAGCATTAAACTGTCAAATCCAAGCCAGTTAACATGTAATATAGAAATAATTAATTCTATTGGGCAAAAAGTTCAATTAATAAAGCTTGGAAGTGATGCAGAGATATCCGGCAATATAAATATTGCAGACTTTGCTACCGGAATTTATACCGTTAAAACAACATTGGGGAGTAGAATCTCTTGCAGAAAGTTGGTGGTAGAATAAAATATACCTAGCGCTACGGATATAATATACCTAGTGCAACGGATTGTATAATACTATTTATTGCAAGAACTTTGAACTATAAACTTTAAACATATAAAAATTAAAAACATGAAAACAACAATTACTATTTTAGCATTAAGCCTTTGTATATATGCAAAAGCACAAAACATTTCTACTTACGCCGGCACCGGTGCCAGTGGATTTAGCGGAGATGGCGGTCAAGCCACTTCATCTGTATTAAAAAACCCTACAGGGGTAGCTGTAGACAATCAGGGTAACGTATATGTTGCGGATAGTTATAATTCACGCATACGCAAAATAAATGCAAGTACAGGCGTTATTACTACCGTTGTTGGTAGTGGTTCGTATGGATTTGCTGGTGATGGCGGGCCTGCAACAGCAGCTAGTATGACTTATCCGATTGATGTAGCCGTAGATTCTCAGGGCAATTTATATATTGCGGATAATGCTAATTACCGAATCCGTAAAGTAACTGTAAGTACTGGAATTATTACTACTATAGCAGGTAATGGCACCAGCACTCCCACAGGAGACGGTGGGCTTGCAACAGCAGCTCAAGTACAAGTTGGACAACTAACAATTGATGCACAAAACAATTTATATATTTCAGCCGGTGACCGCATTCGTAAAATAAATGCCAGCACAGGAATTATAACTACTGTTGCCGGCACAGGTATATCCGGATATAGTGGCGATGGTGGCTTAGCTACAGCGGCTCAATTAAACGCCACAGGTGGCGTAATTGTAGATGCTAACGGCAACATTTATATCGCAGATCAAGGTAACCACCGCGTGCGCAAAGTAAACGCGAGCACGGGTATAATTACGACCATTGTGAACCAATTAGGGTCAAATTCTTATTTTGGTGATGGCGGATCAGCTTCAGCTGCGGGAATAACTGGCCCATACGGCTTAGCATTAGATTCACAAGGTAATTTATATATTGCGGATCAAAATGACAACCGTATACGTAAAGTAGATGCCATTACCGGTATTATTACTACCATAGCCGGCACCGGCACCGGCAACTTTAGTGGAGACGGCGGGCCTGCAACAGCAGCTGAACTATTTTTTCCTGGCGATTTAGCTATAGACACACAAAACAATGTATATATTACAGAGGGTTATGCTCTTTCACCGGTAAAAAACTATCGCATACGCAAAATATCAAATGGTATTACGGGTATAGAGCAGTTTTCAAGTAATAAAGGTCAGGTTACTATATACCCCAATCCATTCTCTGCACAAATAACATTTGACTTAAAAGAAAATAGCGGCAAAGAAACAACCGTTATTATTTATAACTCTATTGGTCAAATTGTTAGAACTGAAAAGAGTTCTTCAGAAAAAATAACGATTCAAAGAGAAAATTTAGGCAGTGGCGTTTACTTTTATAAATTGATAAGCGAAAGTAAGATGATTGATTCCGGCAAGATAATGGCCGAATAATTTTTGTTTAAGGTGGTAGATTAATACAAATGTGTATCACTACAATGCCCCGGTCCCTATAGTTATTGGAATACCGGGGTTTTGTTTTATTAAAGTTTTGAATTAGTGTTACTTATTTTACTATTTAAATAATACCCATGCTTGATCTCTGGTTGTTAAACATGCTTTTTACAGGGTCAGAAGTATGTATATTATCAAACTCGCCTATTCCATCACGACCAATGCCGGGCAATAAACAAGCAATCACAATTACACAGATCACTTTTTTCCATTATAATTAAAATTACCAAAATAGTTTTGCCATACCCATTATTCATATCAATTTTACAATATGAAGATGCAAGTTTCAACATTCAAATAACTGAAAATTAACAAGTTAATATCACAAAAAAGCTAAATAAGTCTCGCCTTTTTGTGTATCTTTGTATTCTAAATTTTTATTCATGAATCCGTTTGAATCACCAGAGCTTCTTGAACAAGAAATAATTGAAGTGGTCTTAAAAGAAGAAGCCACCAAAGCTTTGCTACTTTACAATGATGATGTTAACACTTTTGAATTTGTAACCGAATCATTAATTAAAGTTTGTGAGCACGATGCTTTGCAGGCCGAGCAATGCACTTACCTTGTGCATTACGCCGGTAAATGTGTTGTGAAGAATGGCACCTTTAAAAAACTGAAACCCCTTTGCGAAGCCTTGTTAGAGAGGGGCCTTTCTGCAAAAATTGAGAATTAGATCGTAAAGCTTATCTTGGTATTAAAATTGCATGTGAAAACATGTATCCTTGAAAATTAATATATATGAAGAAAATTAGTATTACCGCATTCCTTATCCTTTTCCTTTTTAATTCCTGTACAAAAAATGCCGTTACAGGCAAACGTTCACTAACGCTTTTACCCGAAAGTGAAATGATGGCCATGAGCCTTACTGAATATGGTAAATTTTTATCAGAACATCCTCCTTTACCGACAAGCGACGAACGTGTTCAATTGGTTAAACGAGCGGGTATAAGAATTCAAAAAGCAGTTGAGAAATTTTATGCCGATAAAGGGCTTTCAAACCAATTGCAGGGCTTTAATTGGGAGTTTAATGTAGTAGATAGCAAAGAAGTTAACGCCTGGTGTATGCCGGGTGGCAAAGTGGTTGTTTATACCGGACTTTTACCGGTAACACAAACCGAAGAAGCATTAGCAATTGTAATGGGGCACGAAATTGCACACGCGGTTGCCCGCCATGGTAACCAGCGAATGAGCGAAGGGCTTTTGGTGCAATTTGGCGGCGCAGCTCTATCGGTTGCCTTATCGCAAAAACCGGCTTTAACACAACAATTATTTCAGCAAGCATACGGCGTAACAACCGGCCTTGGGACGTTAAAATATAGCAGGAGTCATGAAAGTGAAGCAGATAAAATGGGGTTGATCTTTGCGGCCATGGCAGGTTATAATCCGGAAGTAGCAATTTCTTTTTGGCAAAGAATGTCGGCTAGTGGCGGGCAAAAACCACCTGAATTGCTAAGCACCCACCCAAGCGATGAAACGCGTATAAAGGATCTTAAAGCTTTTATGCCGGAAGCAAAAAAATATTATAAACCGCAGTAAATGATTTTTTTATTATCTTTATTAGATGATAAAATACCTTGTAATAGTTTTTTTATTTTTCGTTTCGCTACAAATTAATGCATTTGCCGGCGACACGCTTAAAAAGAAAACATTCTATCATAATATTGATCTGAGTTACGGTTTGGCTTTAGTGCCTCATTACACTGGCTTTATCACGAACTCTATTGGAAATGATAAATTAAGCTACTCACAAGTAAGAACCGCATCTTTTAATTACAGCTATAGAATAAACCCTAAAACAACAAAACAAAATAGTTTATTTTTTTTGGGAGGCGGGATCAATTACACTGATCTTACAGCTAAAAGACAATTAGTTGATGATTGTTCTACCCATAGTCAATCCGGTTCTTATAATAATTTTTATTACGATAACGAAATCATCAATTATCAAATTCAAGCTTTACGATTTTCAATTCATTTAGAACACAATTATTTTTTGAGACGTTTTATTTTTACGCAAAGATTAGGTATAGGTTATACCAATTTTTTAAATAAAAACACAGTATACTCTTACCAAGTACATCATACATTTGGGGAAGAAACAATGTCACCAGGCAACCCAAACCCTGTTGTACAGTCTAACGGATGGTATTTTGATCATTCTGATACATATTCTACAGTTGATGAAAAAATGACCTTTTTGAAAAATAACTTTAATCCCTTTTATGCAATTGGATTGGGAATGAAATTAAAACAATTTATACCTTTTGTGAATCTTGAAGGCGCATTTTTAAATTCAATTTCATCTTCAAACCTATTAAGGTGCCAGGCCGGAATTAAAATCCAGTTCTAGATAAGAACTTCTGAGGTGATGGCGCAACTCATATTGCCTTCTTCATCAAGATCACCAACGGTAATGGTTACAGGCGTGTTACATAAATTAAGATCAAAAGGATATTTTACTTTTACATAATTCTGGGTAAAGCCAAACATAAAACCATTTTTGTTTTCATGTTCAAAGATCACACTTAAAGTTTTACCTTTTTGTTTTTCATAAAAGGCACGCAATTTTTTTGCAGAAAGTATACGCAGCATTTTATTTCTGCGCTTACGCTCAACCATTGGCACAGGGTTTTCCATTAAAACAGCTTCAGTATTATCGCGTTCGCTATATGTAAAAACGTGTAAATACGAAATATCTAAAGCGTTAATAAAATTGTACGTATCTAAAAACTCTTCTTCGGTTTCTCCGGGAAAACCAACTATCACATCCACACCAATACAACCATCCGGCATCAGATTTTTTATTTTTGTAACTCTGTCAGCATACAATTCGCGTTGGTAACGGCGTTTCATACGCTTTAAAACAGCATTATTACCGCTTTGCAAAGGAATGTGAAAGTGCGGAACAAATAAATTAGACGTAGAAACAAATTCAATTATTTCATCTTTCAATAAATTTGGTTCTATAGAAGATATCCTAAAGCGTTCAATACCTTTTACACGATCTAACTCTTTTACAAGATCTAAAAAATTATACTCTTTTCGCTTTTTTATATCGCCATCAATGTTTTGACCATAACCAAAATCGCCAATGTTTACACCGGTCAATACAATTTCTTTAACACCACTTTCTGCTATTTTATTGGCATTGATAATTACATTTTCGATGGTATCGCTCCTACTCTTGCCTCTTGCCAAAGGTATCGTACAAAATGTGCAGGAATAATCGCAACCATCCTGCACCTTTAAAAATGAACGGGTGCGGTCGCCAACGCTATACGCACCCACAAAAAAATCTGCTTCAGAGATCTCGCAATTGTGAATTTGTGCGTGCGTGCTTTTACCTGAAAAGTTAATGTAATTTAATAATTTAAATTTTTCGGTTGCACCCAAAACAACATCTACTCCTTCGATCTTAGAGATCTCTTCGGGTTTAAGTTGCGCATAACAACCAACAACAGCTATAAAGGCTTCGGGGTTTTTTGAAAGGGCATTTTTTACAATAGACTTACATTCCCTATCGGCATTTTCGGTAACAGAGCAGGTATTAATAACATAAACATCTGCCGCTTCAGAAAAATCTTTTTTTGTAAACCCTTTTTCAAAAAATAAACGGGCAATAGTAGATGTTTCTGAAAAATTCAGCTTACATCCTAAGGTGTGAAAAGCAACCGTTTTATTTGAAAAAGACATGGTTGCAAAGATACGAAATTAACCTTTGGCTTTTTTAACCAAAGCATAAATAAAACTCATGTTTTTATAGTAATTTTGTTATCTATTATTTTTATTATGGAATTAACATCTTTAACAGCAATATCGCCAATTGACGGTCGTTACAGAAAAACAACGGAATCTTTGGACATTTATTTTTCTGAATTTGGTTTAATTAAATACCGGGTATTGGTAGAAATAGAATATTTTATTGCTTTATCAGAATTTGGCCTACCGCAATTACCAGCAGTTGATGTGGCAAAAAAAATTGCTTTAAAAAATATTTACTTAAATTTTTCAATAGAAGATGCATTAAAAATCAAGGAAACTGAAAAAACCACTAATCACGATGTGAAAGCCGTAGAATACTTTATAAAGGAAAAATTAAATGATATTGGCTTGAACGAATATTCTGAATTTGTGCATTTTGGTTTAACCTCGCAGGATATTAATAATACAAGCATTCCATTATCTTTAAAAGATGCTACAAACGCACAATTAATTCCGGCACTTAATGGCATCATCGAAAAAATAACCGCATTAAGTAAAGAGTGGAAAGATATTTCTTTATTGGCTAAAACGCACGGGCAGCCTGCCTCTCCAACAAAGTTAGGAAAAGAGATGTATGTGTTTGTTGAGCGACTGAATGCACAATTAAATCAATTAAAGAACATTCCTTTCTCTGCTAAATTTGGTGGCGCAACCGGAAATTTTAACGCGCATCAAATTGCATATCCATCAAAGAACTGGGTAGAGTTTGGGAACAATTTTGTAAATACAATTTTGCAATTGAACCGTTCTCAATTCACCACGCAAATAGAACATTACGATAATATTGGCGCTTATTGCGATGCCTTAAAGCGTATAAACACTATTTTAATAGATTTTAGTCGCGATGTTTGGACCTACGTGAGTATGGAATATTTTAAGCAAAAATTAAAAGCGGGAGAGATTGGTTCTTCGGCTATGCCACATAAAGTAAACCCAATTGATTTTGAGAACGCAGAAGGAAATTTAGGTATCGCTAATGCATTATTGGAACATTTGTCAGCCAAACTTCCTATTTCAAGATTACAGCGGGATCTAACAGATAGCACAGTGCTGAGGAACTTAGGTAATCCTCTTGCCCACTCTTTAATTTCGTATTCAAGTATTTTAAAAGGTTTAAATAAATTGATCCTGAATGAAAAAGCGTTAATGCATGATCTTGAAAATAATTGGGCCGTTGTTGCAGAAGCCATTCAAACCGTTTTAAGACGCGAAGGTTATCCAAAGCCTTACGAAGCTTTAAAAGACCTTACAAGGACCAATACACATATTACACAAGATTCTTTAATTGAATTTATTAACGGATTAAATGTTTCGGATAAAATTAAAAAAGAATTAAAAGATATTACACCTCATAATTATACCGGCATACATCCAACTTTTTAGATCATGAACAGAGCCTGGGCATTTATAATCAGCAAAACACTTTCAAGCGATCAGTTAAATTCTTTAGCTGAAATGGGAAATAAATTTATTTTAAGCTGGACAGCGCACGAGCAACAATTAACTGCTAGTTTTGAGATCGTTAAAGAAAGAATTATTGTTGTAAAGGTTAACGAAGAAGTAACGAATGCCAGCGGTTGCAGCATTGATAAGCTTACCCGTTTTATTAAAGAAACCGAAAAGCAATTTGGGATTGAACTACTGAACCGTTTGTTAGTAGCATATAAAAATGAAGATGCGATAGAAGTAGTACATTCTTCAAAAATTAAAGAGCTCTTAACCGAAAATAGAATTTCTGAAAACACTTTGGTTTACAATACTTCTGTACTCACGCAAAACGAATTGAATAACTGGGAACAACCGCTAAAAGAAACCTGGTTGAACAAGTACCTTATTAAAAGTAATTAGTTTTCCGCGATTTTTCGCCACGAATTTCACCAATTAACACTAAATTTTTTTTGGCAAAATGGTTTTGTGAAATTATTTTAAATCAATAATTGATTTAAAATTTAAAATTACACCAACCAATAATTATGTTATTCTTTCAAATAGAATTTAAGAATAATTTGAGGAATTAGTGTAATTAGTGGCTTAATTTAGCGCGGTTTAGTATTCCAAAAAGCCCTGTATTTGAGCTTCGCAAGCTGCTTGCTGAGCTTCGTCAATAAATCTACCTTCTGCATTTACAATTTTATCTACCAGCGAAATTGGCAAACGGTTATAATACACATGCATCTTTAAATAACTTAAAATACCGGTTAAATGCTCTAACCCTCTTAAATTACCGGCCCTGCCGCTTGATACGCCCACCAAACAAACGTCTTTAAAATTCCAATCCTTTGGCGATACACTATCCAAAAACGTTTTTAAAATGCCGGGAAAACTACCGTTATACTCAGGTACCACAAAAATAAATTTGCGGTTATGCAATACGAATTTTTCGAGTAAAGCGGCGTACGCTTCTGTTCTTTTGCCAAAAACCTCCGCAAAAGCAATATTTTCGGGCAAAGAACAAAAATCTAAAATTTTAACATCTACATTCTTCGACTTTAGGATGTCATGGTATATTTTACTCACCTTTAAGGTATTACTGTTTGGGCGATTGGTACAGCTAACTACAACAATTTCTTCCATAAAAATTTATTAACACAATGTGCTTTTCTTTCTTGCTTTTGTTAAAAACTAACACTTCTAAAAGTGCCTAATTAGTTTAATTTTACAAACAGCAATTTTACTCAATTATTCGCATTTTATGAACATTACTTATTACGGACATTCATGCTTTGGTGTGGAAATAAATGAAAAGCACTTGTTATTTGACCCTTTTATTAGTCCGAATGAACTAGCGAAGGAAATTGATATAAATGCAGTACCTGCAGATTATATTCTTATTTCGCATGGTCACGCTGACCATATTGCAGATGTAGAAAGCATTGCAAAAAGAACGGGCGCAAAGGTTATTAGTACCGCAGAAATAATTTCCTGGCTTGAAAAGAAAGGAATTGAAAATACGAGAGGAATGAATATTGGTGGTAAAATAAAATTTGACTTTGGTAGCGTAAAATGCGTAGTAGCACAGCACAGTAGCAGTATGCCCGACGGCAGCTACGGTGGAAACCCAATGGGTTTTGTGATAGAAAGCACAGAAGGAAATTTTTATTATGCAGGCGATACGGCTTTAACCTATGATATGAAATTAATTGGTGACTATAGGAATATTGATTTTGCTTTTTTACCAATTGGCGATAATTATACAATGGGAGTTGATAATGCCATAATTGCAAGCGATTTTATAAAATGTAACGATATCATCGGGATGCATTATGATACATTTGGATACATAGTGATAGACCAGCAAGACGCAATTTCAAAATTTGACAGAGCGGGCAAAAAACTGACCTTATTAGAGATTGGAAGAACTTTAAAAAAATAGAAACGGAACATAAATACGGAACACAATGGGAAAAATAATAGCAATAGCCAATCAAAAAGGTGGCGTAGGAAAAACAACCACTGCAATAAACTTAGCAGCAAGTCTTGCAGTTTTAGAATATAAAACATTATTAGTTGATGCAGATCCGCAATCAAACGCTACATCAGGTGTTGGTATCGATCCGCAAAATGTAAAAGCAGGTTTGTATGAGTGTATCATCGATAGCGTTCATCCAAAAGATGTTATTTTAAAAACGGAGACCCCCAACTTATTTCTATTACCAACCAATGCAGATCTTGTAGGTGTTGAGTTGGAGTTAGTGAATTTAACCAACCGCGAATACATGATGAAAAAAGCGTTGGATAAAATAAAAGATAAATACGATTTTATTATTTTAGATTGTTGTCCATCATTAGGCTTAACAGTTATCAATGCTTTATCAGCAGCAGATAGCGTTATCATCCCTGTACAATGCGAGTATTTTGCCTTAGAAGGAATGGGCAAATTATTACAAACCATTAAGATTGTACAAGCACATTTAAATACCAATTTGGATATTGAAGGTGTGTTGTTAACCATGTATGACGGACGTTTACGCTTAGCCAACCAGGTGGTTGAAGAGGTGAAAACACATTTCCAGGATATGGTATTTGATACCTTGATACAGCGTAATACAAAATTAGCTGAAGCGCCAAGTTTTGGAAAAACAATTATCATGCATGATGCTATTGGAAAAGGTTCTACCAGCTATTTAAATTTAGCCCGTGAAATATTACAACGCAATGGCTTAACTAAAATTAGCGATAGCGATAGGATGATCAATATTCAGGAATCGGAAGAAGAACTAAGTGAGGACATATAAAAAAATTTAAGGTTTAAAATTCAAGATTAAATTAGCCTACAATTTTGAATCTTAAACTTTAAATTTTGAACTTTAAATTTTGAATTAAGAAAAAATGAGCAACAATAAAAAACCGGCATTAGGAAGAGGATTAAGCGCATTATTAGAAAATGCCAAAACGGATATTACTTCCAAACATATGGGAGATGGTTCGCCAACCGTTAATTCTGTGTCAACCATTAAAATAAAAAGCATTGAAGTAAACCCTTTTCAACCACGTACTAATTTTGAAGAGACAGCTTTACAGGAACTGAGCGACAGTATTAAACAACACGGTATCATTCAACCCCTAACAGTAAGAAAATTAGGTTACGATCGTTACCAGTTAATTTCCGGCGAACGTCGCTTCCGTGCCTCGCAAATGGCCGGCTTAACAGATGTACCTGCATACATTCGTGTAGCCGACGACCAGGCTATGTTAGAAATGGCTTTGGTTGAGAATATTCAACGTGAAGATCTTGATCCTATTGAAGTTTCTCTATCATACAAACGTTTAATTGATGAGTGTGATCTTACACAAGAGCAATTAAGCGAAAAAGTCGGTAAACAACGCAGCACAGTTACTAATTTTTTACGTTTATTAAAATTACCTGCGCCCATTCAAAAATCTTTGCGCGATCGTGATATAAGTATGGGTCACGCAAAAGCATTAATTAATATTGATAATGAAGATCGTCAGCTTGCTATTTTTGCTTTGGCATTAGAGCAAGATCTTTCTGTTAGACAAATTGAAGACCTTGCCCGCGGCGAAAAAATTAAAGTTACACCTAAGGTTACACGTGTTGAAAAACCCTTGACAATTGAAGATAAGACCATCGATAAAAAATTAGAGAAGATCTTTAACAAGTCTTACAGCTTTAAGCGCAATGCAAAAGGCGGAGGCAATCTTACACTAAGTTTTAGCAACGATAAAGAATTAGCACATATCATTTCATTTTTTGGAATCGAGTAAAATAAAAACCAGATTGCGCTGATTGCAAAGATTAATTTAATTAAAAATTACTCTTAATAAGAAATCTGCTGTATCTGTGAAATTTGCGGCAAAAGTTCACTTTGAAAAAAATTCTTCTCATATCTGATACGCACAGCTATTTAGATCCAAAATTAATTAAACATATCCGGGAAGCCGATGAGGTATGGCACGCAGGAGATATTGGCACTATTGATATTTGTCTTGAGATCGAAAAATTAAAACCCTTTAAAGCAGTTTACGGAAATATTGATGATAAAGATGTTCGAATCACCTATCCGGAAAATTTATTTTTTAATTGTGAGGATGTGCCTGTTCTAATCACACATATTGGCAGTTATCCCGGCAAATATCCCGCAAGAGTAAAACAGCTTTTAATGGAACACAAGCCGAAATTATTTATATGCGGCCATTCTCATATCTTAAAAGTAATGTACGATAAAGAATTTGAACATTTATTAATTAACCCCGGGGCCTGCGGCGTGCATGGGTTTCATAAAGTTAAAACCGCAGTAAGATTTGAAATAGAAGGAAGCGACATAAAAAACTTAGCAGTCATTGAAATAGGCAACAGAACATCCTTAAATTAGCAACATGGAAAACGACGAGATCAAAACATTTTTTACCAACGAAGCTTTAGCAAGGTTTGCATCAGCGCAAGGGAAAACCGTTGAAAAAGTAGTGTGTCATTTATGGCAAAATAAATCGCAACCAGATGTGGTAGTTGAAGTGATAGATAATGTTGAGCTACATTTTATGGATAAACAAAAACTCACCATCGGTTGTAATGCAGATGGCGATGGTCTTGATGCCATTGCTTATAATTACAAAGAAGCTGCCATGGCTTTAGAAAAAGAATTTGAAGGGAAGATACGTGTATATGCGATTGATGCATCTACTACCAAAATGTGGACGGAGGTAATTGGAAAAACGCTGAAACTTGTAAAGATCGAAAAAGAAAATGGTCAGTATAAGTCAAATGCGCTTTTACTTGATTTTGATACAGAAAAGAGAGAGATAGAAGTAAATCCTTTAGATGGAATAATTATTGACTATTACGATGAAGAAGGAGTTTATCAACCTTTTGTAGATGATGGGACATAACTTTCACCACGTAGAGTAATAAGAAAATAGAAGTTTTTTATTTACTTGAATATGCAACAATCCATTTAAGGCTATCCAGTTGTTCTAGGGAAAAAGCATATAGGGTATCATACATTTTTTGCTGTATAAATTTAGGCATTTGATAAAATTTTTGATCTACCTTATGATATTTAATCAATGAATCAACATTAAAAATATAAATAAATAATTTATGAGTCGGGCTAGCCCTTAACAGTTTATGAAAATGATTTTGATCAAGCCCACCTCTATCCACATATTCATTTTTTGGCAGAATATATCTACTGCTATCAATATAAAATTCCATAAAACTATATCGATCTGATTTACTATTTGTATTACAAACCACGGAAATTTTTTTGGTAGAATTATTTACATAGGTAATAGAATCATGTGGCCCACAAGAGACTATAAATAAAACCAAGAGAACAAAAATAATATTTTTCATAAATAAAAACTCTTTTCCTCTGAGTCTCTGTGGTTCAAAACCATAAATGATCAATCAACTTCTGCCGCATTGATCACTTCCACATCCAACACACCAATAATTTTAAAATCGGTTCGCCTGTTTTGCGAGCGTCCTTCCGGATTATCGCTACCATCGGCATTCTCGTTAGGTGCAATAGGCTTGCTTTCGCCATAACCTTTTGCTTTTAAGCGTTCCGCTTTTATTCCTCTACTTACCAAATGCGCCACAACACTTTCTGCACGTTGTTGCGATAATTTTTCGTTGTATTTATCACTTCCTTTGCTATCTGTATGCGATTGGATCTCTACGATCAATTCCGGATTTGCTTCCATCAACGATAACACAGTTGTATCAATAGCTATTTTACTCGACTCAAGAATATTTGATTTATCAAATTCGTATTGAATATATGGAATATGAATTGGCTCCTTTGGTTTCTTCGCCAATAAAATAGTTTTGCTAATATCCTGCGAGGTATTAATACCCTTGGTAGTGACATCAGCCGTGTTCCCTAAAAAATCATTTTTCTTTACAATTAAAAAATAATCCTGATTGGCTTCAACACTCGTTTTAAAATCACCATTCTTATCGCTTTCAATCATCTTTACTAAAAACTTCTCTTTTGTTTTTTTATCTATAATGTAGATCTCAACAGTGGCTTGTGCTATAGACATGTTAGGGTCTATCATCTCATTGACGTTGCCAAGTAAATTAATTTTTATATACTCAGTATGCTTATACGAATAAATATCATCGCAACAGGTACTGTTCTTTAAAGTGTTACCGCCTTTACGGTTACTTACAAAAAAGCCTTCTTCACGATTAGTAGAGATCGTATAAAAAATATCATCCGCCCCGGTATTAATAGGCTGGCCAATATTTTCGGTACTCATCCATTTTTTTCCATCTCCTGTAGCTTTAAAAATATCGTAGCCACCTAAACCTCCCATACCATCAGAACTATAATATAAGGTTCGGGTTTCATTATCAAAGAAGGGCGTTATTTCGTTTTGCGCTGTATTTATTTTATTACCTGCATTTTTTGGTGTTTTGTAAACATTGTTTTTTTTATCATAAACGGTGTACCAAATATCCAAACCTCCCCTGCCCTCTTTATTATTGCTCACAAAATAAATAACATCGTTGCCTTTAGCCGGATCGTTAGTAATTGCAGGCATTGTAGCGGTGTACTTAGGGTTGTTCACATTCTTGGGTAATTTAACGGGCTCACTCCATTCATCTCCTTTTTTTTCTGAAACATAAATGGCGCAGATCATTTCTTCTTTAAAATTAAGTTTGCAACGCGTAAAATAAAGTCGTTTCCTATCCGGGCTAAAACAAGCGTTACCGGTATTAAATTCAGCTTCATTTAAATTACCGCCATATTCGCCCTCAAATTTCCATTCGTTATTTTCGCGTTTGGCGATATATAATTTTCGTTTAATGGTTTGCGCCGTGTCATCTTCAACAACATATTCTTTTTTATCGGTCCTTAACGATGTAAACACTAACGTATTATCATCCACATTAATGGGCGCTCCTTCTGTATTCACTTTATTAATGGTTGAATCAAGGTGTGAAATAACTACTTTCTTTTCGGTGTTCACGATCTTTTGAACCGAATCGCAAAATACAATTTCTTTAGTGGCTTGTTTTTTTAAATTCTTTTCTTCGCCTTTATATTCTTTTTTAAATTTTTGAAAATTTATTTTCGCGCTATCATACAAACCATTTGATTTTTGCATTTGAGCATGGTAATATAATGACGTTGGTGCTTTCTCGACGTCTGTTTCGTAAGCATTTAAGAACATTCGTTGTGCACGGTCATAATCGCGGATCTGTAAATAAGCTTGTGCCAATTGATATTTTGCTTTCGCGTCGCGGTTATTCAAATTTAAATAGGCTTCGTAAAAAGTAATGGCGCTGCTGGGATCGTTTTGGTCCATGGCGCTTTTTCCTAGACGTTTGAGCGTTTTTGCAGATGAGCGTTTAACCAGCATAGAGTCTGATTGCGATTGTGCAGTAAAAGCAAATAACACAAAAACAAGTATGTATCTAATACTATTCATTATACATCTCAAACTGCTCAATTAAATTATTATATTTTCCGTTCTCCATTATAAATTCTTCAACCGCCAAGGCCTTTAGGCCGTAATGATTAATTAAATTCTTATTGACTTTAGTTAAATGCATTTAAATTCTATTTTGGCTAAAGCCTGTTCTTATTTCATTTTTATTCTCCACGACCTAAAGGTAGTGGCAATAGGTTATGGAATCTAAGAATATTCATTACAAGTCTCAAACTACCTATTAAATTATTATATCTGTTCTTCATTGTTACTTTATATACAGCCTAAAGGTCGTGGCAATAGGTTATGGAATCTAAGAATATTCATTGCCATGTTTTAAACTACGAATTAAATATTATATTTCTGTTCTTCATTGTTAATTTATATACAACCTAAAGGTCGTGGCAATAGGTTATTGTATAAAAGACTATTCATTACATATCTCAAACTGCTCAATTAAATTATTATACTTCCCGTTCTCCATTATAAATTCTTCAACTGCCACGGCCTTTAGGCCGTGGAATGATTAATAAAATTATCTTCGGCTTTAGCCAAACTTACATCAGAATAATGATTGCTAATAAACTCATCGTATTCCTCAGTAAAAGTTTTCTTTTTGTGATGTTCTTCCTGGTTTAAAATATATGCTCTTACTTTATCAATGGCAGAATTACTTACTGATAGAGCAATATATTCATCTTGCCATTCAAATTTAGTTTTAAGTATTTCCTGTTTATTTACCCAAAATGAAGATTCTCCCTTTATCAGCATAGCTGTTTTAGCAACCGTTTGTTCAGTACCCAAAGAAACAAGTAAATGAATGTGATCTGAAACACAATTAAGAGAATCGATGAAGATTTCTTTTTTTATGCTATTTTCTTTTATGTGAGCAAGCAACAACGTTTTCAATTCTTTACTAATTAAAGGAGCCCGGTATTTAGTTGACCAAATAAAATGAATATATATTTTGGTATAAGGCATTTTTACATTTTATTTTGGCTAAAGCCGCATTTTTTATTTTTTTATTTATTCGCGACCTAAAGGTCGCGGCAATCTTCTGTACAATTATAAACCTATTTTAATATCTATCACAGGGAATTGCTTTTTTACTTAAACGTGTATTTTTAGCTTTATAAATAAGCGCAATTTCAAAAGCACCTCTGCTGGCAATAGCAGTTTTTAATTGAGAAAATGTAATATCATAACTAAAGCCAACGGTGTAATGCGAATAATTTATACCAGCAGTTACAATTCCAGCATCAGGGTTTCGTTTAAATCCATCGCGCCACATAAAACCGGCAAACACAGAGTTGGTAAAGAATACATTTTTAGAAATAACGTATTCAATATTTAAACCGCTTACCCAATCGCTCACTTTTGTAGTGTAGCCATACATGGTATACCCTCTTAAAATAATTTTGTTATTTAAATAATAATTAAGGTTAATGTTATAGGCCTGACGTACTTTTAATTTATTATCGTTCCCTAAAAAACTTTCCTTAGGCTTATTCATATGAAATAAAGAATAACCAAGTTCCGGTTCAAATTTTCCAAAGCGTTTTGAAGCGATAAAACCTGAGTTCAGATCAAAATAAGTAAAACGCTGACTCACGTTCGTTTCAATATTTGGTAATGAATTATCAAATAATCCGGTATTCCAATTTAATTGATTGGGAAATGAATGTGCGTAAAAATCAATTGTTTTAATTACAACGCCGGGCTGTAAACCAAAACTTAAATTATATCCGGCAATTTTTTTATGAAAAGCAGCCGAAGGCATTATTTTTATGATCTGTAAATTTCCACCGGACCTATCGTTAAGAAACATCATACCTCCACTAACATTTTGGTTACTTGGATAGATATTAAAATCTCCACCGGCGCTAAATGTATTATAGGCTTTTGAAATGTCACGCCATTGGCTTCTATAATTTCCAAAAAAACGGTAATCTCCTTTAAAATTTCCCGTATTTGCCGGATTTAATGTAAGTGGCGAAAAATAAAATTGACTAAAATGAATATCCTGCGAGCTTAAATTCTTGAAAAGCAAAAGACAAATAAAATATAGAATTATTTTCTTCAAGAGCTTACTTAATTAATTTAAATGTTCCTGTTTTTAGAAATGGTTTTCCATCGCCAACATAGGTATCTGCAGAAACCTGGTAAACATAAGTTTCAACATTTTGCGGAACGCCATTAAGCATACCGTCCCAACCTATTTTAATGTCGTTGCTTTCAAATAATAATTGTCCCCAACGGTTAAAGATCCTGAAGTAAATTAATTTTCTTATACCCCAGCCATCAACATAAATAACGTCGTTTGCGCCATCTCCGTTTGGCGTAAAAGCTGTTGGCACATCCACAGTTCCTTTTAATTCCACATTTACCGTATGTGTATTTACAATCTGGAAACAGCCCATATTATCTGCAATAGTTACACTATAAGTTATATTAACTGTAGATGACGAGGTTGGATTTGGACAATTCACACAACTAAGATCTGTTGTAGGGTTCCATGTATAAGTAAAATTACTTCCGGAATTATTATTGAGCGGAATTAATTGTCCAATAACAACCGTAGTATCCCAATTGAAAGAAGGCGGCGGCAATTGTATATAAACACTTTTTGTAGTGGAGTTCTTACAATTATTTGCATCCTTGATTATTAAAGTATAAGTAGTAGAGTTAGATGCTGTAGCACTCGTACTAGGGTTGTTTGGACTAATTACACCTGCAGACGGGTTCCAGGTATAGGTGAATGGTGGCGTTCCGGCAGTTGGTGTAGAATTAAGTGTGAACGGACGGTTTTGACAGGTATCTCTGGCAAATGCCGAAACGTTAGGCAATGGATTAATGGTCATGTTTTTTACGGCAAAGCCTAAACAGTTATTTACAGGATCGGTAATATTTAAAGTAACTGTATAAACGCCGGAGTTAGGATAAGTGTACGTTGGATTTTGTGTGCTGGCCGTTCCTACCCCATCGCCAAAATTCCAACTAAAGGTATAGCCGGAAGAATTAGGCGTTTGATTACTAAACTGATCAATAAGACCGAGACAGTGATTATAATCTATAAGACCTATCTCATTATTCCTGTTAAAATTACCAACAATTTTTACGATCTGAACGGTTGTAGTTGCAGTTCTTGGGCATTTAAGTATATCTGATGAAGGGTAATAAGAAAGCGAAACAGTGGTAGTACCATTTGGCAATGGATAATAGTTATACGTGTGGGTTATTGTTTGTGTTGGAGACGCATTGGCTGTATATGACCCGGTTGAACCATCACCAAAATCATAATTCCACATATAAACATTATCAGAATCATTTTTAATATTGAATTTTATGGAGTTACCTAAACAAACAACCTGCTTATCTAAATTAAGATTTGCAACAGCACCCAAAATACTAAGCGTTTTAGAAATTGAGGCCGCACATCCATTTGATGTAAACACTGTTAAAGTAATAACCGCCTGACCGGTAGCAGTGTAAGTCCATACAACCGGCGAAACAGGAAGAATAGGACTAGATGTACTTAAATTCCATGTATACGATGGTGTTGATGCAACGGTTGATGTGCTTGTAAATTCAACCTGCGAATCTCTGCAAATAACATTGCCTGTGTTAAGCGAGAAGTTTGGTATTGGATACGTTTGCGCATTAATTACAACTGAGCCGGTATTTCTACATCCTCCAATATCTACGATTAATGTTGCAGTATATGTTCCCTGTGCTGAATAAGTATGTGGCGATATATTATTGGTTGTTGTAAAAGGAGAACTTGCATCTCCATAGCTAAAAGTATAACTTGTGTAAGCCGCAGGTGCAGTAAATGTAACTGTGTTAGTTGCAAGATTTGTTGTACTTGTTGGAATACAAATTAAAAAATTGGAAGCGTTGATTGTTGCAACAGGATTAACAACCGTGATCACGTGTTTGATTGAATCCACGCATCCAAGAGAATTTACTGCAACAACTGTAACTGTAAAATTTTGACTTGGCACCGAGGCGAAATTATAAGTATGAATCGGAGAAGTTAATGTTGTGGTTAATGAAGATGCGTCGCCAAAATCCCAAACAAAATTATTAACGGGGTCTGGTGTTTGCGCAGTGGTATTTATCATTTGCACAGTGCCGCTAGATAAACAAATTGGATTAGAACTAAATGTAAATGTTGGTGTGGCGTTACTGATCCTGATAGTATGTTTGGTAGTATCCACACAACTATTCTCATCTTTAACCATTAGTAGCACTGTGTGTATACCTGTTGTAGCAAAGCTGTGATTAATAAATGGCAAAGCCGTATCGCGCGGTGGTAAATTATCAAAATACCAAATGTAACCTCGCTTGTTACAACCTGTATAAACATCTATGGAAGGTGTGGCGTTAAAAGATTGTGTAATTGCAGCGCAGCCCACATTTGTATACGTAAAGTTGGCCTGTATATCTCTAACGGTTACCAGCATGGTGTATGTATAAGGTGCGCATCCTGTTGCTAAATTTGTAGCTGTTACAGTTGCCGTATAGTTTCCACTTGCTGCGTATAAGTGGGTTATACTATGGGTGGTTATACTTCCCGGAACTCCTGCAAATGCGATCGGCGCAGTGGCGTCACCAAAATTTATAGTTCCATTTGCCACGTCCTGCAATTGCGAATAAAAATTTATTGATTTTCTTGTTCCGGAATTACAATTGGTTTGATAACGACTTTGCACAATAGGTCCTTTAACAGTTAAAGATTGTGAACTTGTGCCAGTGCCTTTACACCCATATAAATAACCACTCATTGTAAATGTATGTACGCCAATATGTGTAAAATTCCATTGTGGATTTGGGTTATTTACACAACCTGAAAAGAATCCTGCATCACTATCTACATGCCAATGTTGAATGGCAGGGGTAGTTGTTGGTGAGGTATTGGTAATGATAACAGGTTGATTCCAGCAAACGGTGCTGGGCGTAAATGTAAAAGCGATCACCGGCGGATTGGCAACATGAATGGTATCTATAAAAGATACATCAATACATCCTCCAACTGTTTGAATCGTTAAAAAAGGCGTATACGTTCCTACAGCAGTATAATTATAAACAAAGTTTGGAATTGGCGGCGCAGGGCCGCTGACTATTACGGGGGGCTGAGCGCCATTGTTCCAGGTATAACTTGTAATAGGAAACAATGGATCAAAAAAACTGGAATCTCTTAATGTTACTGTTAGCGGCGCGCAACCTTCTTTTTTATCTTTATTGAACCAGGCCGTGGGTCGATGTATTGTTGGGTACTGGTGTGAGACGGACGCAACACAGCCATTGGCAGATGTAACCGTTAACACAACATTTTGTTGATACGGTTGGTAAATGGTATAAGGATTTAAACTTCCATTGGTAAATGTAAATGTTGGATTGGCAATATTACTTGTTTGGTTAACATTAACACCATTAGTTGTTGTCCACGTATAAGAAATGGCGTTTGTTGATGATTGATTAATATACGGCACTGTAAAAGTTGGACTACAAGTTAACGAAGGTGGCGAGAACGTAAAGTTAGCAACAACCTGCTCTACATAAATAGTTTTTGTTTGAACTGCCGTACAAGGAAATGCGCCGGCGCTGATAGTAATAGTATAAATACCGGGTGCTGTATAACCTGGTGTATAAAGGCTATTGGTTGTTGGCCCAGGCCCTGTAAATAATACAGTTGGTGAGGCTACGCCAAAATTCCATAAGGTAGTTGACTGATTGGTTTGAAATCCAACATTAAAAGGTGCATTTAAACAAACCGTTCCGGGAATTGTAGTTTGTAATGTTGGCTGAGAAACACTTACCGGCGCAACTGCTGTAGCACTGCAATTATTATTATCGGTTACTGTTAAACTAACATTGTAAACGCCTGGTGTGTTATATGTAATATTACCGGGGGTTAGTTGTGTTGAAGTTTGTGTGTTACCAAAATTCCATGAATAAGAAGATAGCGGGCCTGGAATTGGAGAACCCGAAACACAATTACTACCGCTGAACGCCGCTGTGAACGGCGCAGTACAGGATACCAACGCTAATGGATTAGAACTTATAACCACGGTTGGTGGTGTTGAAACATTTATTGGCCCTTGTTGTGTTGATAGTGCACTTGTGCAACCATTTGCATCAGTCACCAGCAAAGTCACAAAAAAACCGCCCTGCAAATTGTAGGTCCATATTGGATTTGAACCCGAGCCCTGCCCTCCATCACCAAAGTTCCAGGTGTAACTTGCAATTGCCGCAGGGCCTGAGCTTGTACTTGTAAAAGGAACATTTAATGGCTTACATCTTATGGATGGAACAGTATATGTAAAACTCGCTGTTGGGTTACCGTGAACTATCACTAATGCTGTATATGAAACAGCCGAAGCACCAACCGTAGCATTATAAGTAACTGTAAAATTTCCTGCCGAAGTGTAATTATGTGTTGGCGAAGCTTGGTTTGAAGTAATAGCATCACCAAAATTCCAAGTGATACCGCTTGCGCCAGCAGGACCTGAAAAAGATACACCTGTTAAAGGAACACAACCAATAGTAGGAGAAACAGTAATTTGTGAAACTAAATTATAAAATGTGCAGACTAAAAAAAGAAAAACAAATAGTTTTATTTTTTGTCTGTACATATGATTAAATTTAATAAATTTGGTATTCAAATATAATTAATTTAACGTAATTAATTTGTAAAAAGCTTTGATAAAAATCATTTTCATATATTTTACTTTTAACGTTTTATTCCTCAGTTCACAAATAAAGAATGGTGGTTTAGGTAGTGCACCAACTGTTCAAAATATGGTAACAACGTTACAGCACGATACCTGTTTAAATAAAAAATTCTCCATTGTTTTTTACGTAGTATTAGATAGTCTTAGTCCACCTACTCCAGGCTTTGCAACACCTGCAAATTTAAATATACTTGTGAATGATCTTAACACTGTTTTTAAACGCATTTGTGTACAGTTTTTAAATTGTAGTACTGTTTATATTCCTAATCATCCATTTAATGTGTGGTCAAAAAACATTGTAGATCCAATAGTCACATCTAACTGGCATACTGATAAAACAATTTGTGTTTATCTGGCAGATGTACTCTCTGGCCTTCCGCCTAACGAGCTTTTGGGTTATACCTATCCTCCAACTGCAACGGCAGCTACCGCAACAGATGTGATTGTTCTTACAAAAGGATCTTTGCAATCTGTTAATTCTGCCGGTTTTCAAAACGATGTGGCAATTCACCAATTTGGACATTATTTTGGTTTACCAAATACGTTTGATGAAATTAACCTAACACCTGCCGTTCCGCCGCCGCCCGCAGGAGCTATAAGTAATGAGTTCTTTAACAGAAGTAACTGTTATATTCATGGCGACGGATTTTGTGATACTGAGGCAGATCCTTATCCACTGGGAATTCCTCCTCCTTTTGTGACAGTACCGTGTGGTTATTTAACCGGGCCTCAAGATGGAAATACAGAGTACTATGTTCCGCCGCTAGATAATCTAATGTCTAATTATGGCTGTAGATGCCGTTTCTCGCAGGAACAGTATAATTTTATGGCACACATCATGATCACTAAACGTTTTTATCTTCATTAATTTAGTTAAGGTATTTTATTGGATAAGTTGTTAATTGACTATTTAAAAGAATATTTATTTTTACTGCTTAAATATACTACATGAAAACACCACACCTTATTGCCCCTTCTGTTTTATCAGCAAATTTCGCAAACCTGCAGGCTGATATTGAAATGATAAATAATAGTGAGGCAGATTGGTTTCATGTGGATGTGATGGATGGTGTTTTTGTTCCAAATATTTCATTTGGTTTCCCTGTAATAAAGGCAATTCAAAAATTTGCAAAAAAACCTTTAGATGTTCATTTAATGATCGTTAACCCTGATCAGTATGCGCAAGCCTTTAAAGATGTTGGCGCAGAAATTTTAACGGTTCACCTGGAAGCATGCGATCATTTGCACCGCAGTATTCAAAACATAAAAAATTTAGGAATGAAGGCCGGTGTGGCAATAAACCCTCACACTTCTATCAGTTTATTGGAAGATACGATCGCTGATATTGATCTTATTTGTTTAATGAGTGTTAACCCCGGTTTTGGCGGGCAGAAATTTATTGAGAATACATATGAAAAAGTAAAACAATTAAAAACACTAATTCAGCACAAAAATTCCAAAGCATTGATCGAAATTGATGGAGGCGTTGACCTAAATAATTATCAAAAATTAATTGATTGCGGCGCAAATGTATTAGTTGCCGGAAATACCGTTTTTTCATCAAAAAACCCTTCAGAAACAATAAAAATGCTAAAAAACTAGCATATTTTCATTAGAACTAACCATTTTTCATGATCAACTATTTTGAAAATATTTGAATTATTGGTTCCAAAACAGTTCGATTTAACATTTACTCTTGTTTTAAAAAATGTAAATGAATCAAGGTTTAAAAAACTGAGGTTCATCACATAAAAAAAGGCTCCTTTAACAAGAGCCTTTAATTTTAAATTATTGATAATCAATATTTTGTAGCGGAATCGAGAGTTGAACTCGAGACCTCAGGGTTATGAATCCTGCGCTCTAACCATCTGAGCTATCCCGCCATTTTTATAGGGGTGCAAATATAAAACATTCGTTTATAATAGCCAAAACAAAATATTTATTTAATTTCTATTTGCTTTCTTGTTAAAAATTTATATATTTCCGAAAATTTTGGAGATATGTCGAATAAAAAGAAGGTTTCGTCTGTAAAAAAAACCGCAACGAAAAAAAACAGCAAGCCAGACAAAAAAGCAGGTAAAAAACTTGTTGCTAAAAATGCGTCTGCAAAACCTGCGGCTAAAAAAAATTCTGCTAAATCTACTGTAAATAAAACCAAAATTAAAGTTGTTACAAAAAAAGTAAATAAGCCGATTAAAAAAGTTGTTGCTAAAACATCTGCTGCTAAAAAAATCGTAAAACCAGCTAAAAACAAGGCAATTAAGAGTATTGAAGTGAAAAAGAGCGTTGATAAAAAACCTGTTTTAAAAAAGGTAGAATTAAAAAAACCGATCGTTAAAGAAATTCCAAAAAAAATAGAGGCTAAAAAGGTAGAGGCTAAAAAAGAATTTTTTAAGCCTGCACCAATAGCTCTTAAAAAAGAAATACCTTCTGCTAAAGAAGAAAAAGTAGCTGAAACAATAAGTAAAAAGAAAGACTATAACGGAACTACAGATGTTTTGGCAATAACCAATACAATTCCTAAAAAAGAAAAAGTAGAGATTTCTCTGTCTAAAATAGCTTCTATTTCAAGTTCTATTACTAATCCGATCAAAAAAACAGATTCATACGCCATAAAGCCTGAAAAAGAACCTAATGGTAAATTTGAATTAGAGTTTATCATTCATGCTTCCGCAGATATGTTGTATGAATTTCTTTCAACGCCTAGCGGCCTGTCTGAATGGTTTTGCGACGATGTAAATATCCGTAACGGTATCTATACTTTTATTTGGGACGGGCAAATGCAGCAAGCGCGTTTATTAAAGACGGTTGATGTACTTTTGGTTCGCTTTCAATGGGTTGATAAAAATGATGGCAGTTATTTTGAGTTCCGTATACAGCGCGATGATCTTACAAATGACATTTCCTTAATCATTACCGATTTTGCAGATACAAATGCTGAAAGAGAATCTTCAAAATTATTATGGGGCAGCCAGGTTGAAAAACTGATGCATGTAATTGGATCTATTTTTTAATTTTAAACTTTCATTTCCTAAACTTTTCAGTTTAGATTCTTCCCATTTTCGCATTAAATCGTTTTAATTAAAAAAGATCGATATTATATTTCGTGAGCAATGTGTTTGGATGAGTAAATAGATTGTGTTCTTTTTACATATCCCGTAACTTTAGGAAAACCCTTTCTTAATGAGTACAAAAATCTACTTCCGTTTCATTACTTCGCTCACTTTACTTCTTTCTGCCCTTTTATTTAACGGCGAAGCCCAAACCTATACATTAAATCCTTACATGCCCGGCACTACCTGCTCTACGTGTCTTGCAACCAATATTAATAAACCTAAGGGCAATAACAATAATACCATTATGAATGGAAATGGTAACATTGTTAATAGTTATATGGCTACTGCCTGTGGTTTAAATTATGTTTTAGGTCAAGTTAAATTAGGAAAAAGAATTCCTTCGCCGGGGCCAAATCAACCCTGCGCCATAAGTATATCAGGTCTTCCTCCTTGTAATGTTATTTTAAAAGCTTTTTTATATACGGGTGGTTCTGGCAATGGACTTGCTTTTAGCTCAACGGTTCAAAATCCGGCGGCAACATCATCTGTTTTTCCAATGACGATGATTGGTCAGGATGTTGATAAATGTTGGGGATACACAGGTACATATAATTACAGGGCAGATATTACAGCTTTAATATCTGGAAATGGAAACTATAATGTGTCAGGAATTCCAACAAGTCCGCCTAGTGCCGGAAATGATATGGATGGTGCGAGTATAATTATTGTATACAGAGACCTTTCACAATTATACACCGGCCATATCGTAATAGGAGATGGCTGCCAGGTTGGAATTGGCGCGCAAGTAAACAATACTTTGGGCGGCTGGAGTGCCTGTGCCGCTTCTACTTTTGCAAACGCTTTTATGATTGTTAGCGATCTTCAAAATGTAGGTAATGCAAATTGTTTTATGAACAGTGCAACTTCTAATTTTACTTATCCTTCTGCGACGCAGGATTGGTGGGATAATATTGTGATGGCGGGATCACCGGCAATTACTTCCGGACAAACTACCGCCGGTTTTGGCCTTTTAAGCGGTGGCGATTGTTTTAATATCGTTGCTGAAGGATTATATTACCGAACAAATTGTAGTGCCTGCACTATTGCTACAGGCTTAACTGTAACAGCAAGCAGCACCCCGTCTTGCCCTACTTCAAATGCCACTGTTACAGTAGCCGGCGGTACCGCCCCCTATTCTTATACCTGGACACCCTCGGCTCAAAGTACTTCTGTTGCTACAGGTTTGTCTTCCGGAACTTATACTGTTTTTGTAAAAGATGCTACTGGTTGTTTAACAGGAAGTGCAACCGTTAACGTTGTTACTGCAGCTTTAACCCCAATTACAGTTAATAGCGGAACTATTTGTCAAACTTTTAGTGCGAATTTAAATGCCAGCGGGGCATCTACTTATACTTGGAGTCCACCGGCAAGTTTAAACACATCTAATGGCCCTAACGTTGTAGCAAGTCCTGCAGCAACCCAAATTTATACGATATCATTTACCAACCCCATAGGTTGTGTTGGAACTCAAACAACACAGGTTTTAGTAAATCCAACGCCAACAATAACAATTGCTAACGTCACGGTCTGTGCCGGACAACCAATAAACCTTACTGCCAATTCATTGGCAGGAGCGACCTACTCATGGAGTGGCCCTGGTGGTTTTAGTTCAAATGTTCAAAATCCCGTTATCGCAGCTTCAACCACTTTAATGACCGGGCCTTATAACTTAACCGTTACAAGTACTGCGGGCTGCAAAAATACGGCGGTTGCTAACGTAACGGTTTTTGCATTGCCGGTTCCGGCTATTGGAAGTAATGCCCCTATTTGCGCAACCAATAATTTAAATTTAACCGGTAGCGGTGGCGCAACCTATAACTGGGTTGGCCCAAATGGATTCACCAGTTTATTACAAAACCCAACAATTACAAATGCAAGTACATTAGCAACCGGTGTTTATACCTTAACTGCTTCTAATAACGGGTGCTCTGTATCAACCACCAGCTTATTGACCATTAACCCGCTTCCAACTCCAACCTTAACCAGTAACACTCCTATTTGTAACGGCTTATCGCTAAACTTAGGTGCAAGTGGTGGTAACACTTATTCCTGGACAGGACCTGCCGCATTTACCTCTACACTTCAAAACCCGGTAATTAATCCAGCCTCACCGGCTAATAGTGGCATTTATACTTTAACAGCTATAAGTGTTAACGGTTGTACTGCAACAGTTACTTCGTCTATTACTATTAACCCAACTCCAACCATTAGCACTACAGGAGCAACGGTTTGTTTAAATACAACCATTAATTTATTCGCAAATTCTCTTGCCGGATCTACCTATTCATGGTCAGGCCCCGGAGGATATACTTCAAATGCCCAAAACCCTATTATTGCCAATGCCACGTTAACAATGTCAGGCGTATATAATTTAACAGTAACAAGTTCTGTTGGCTGTGTAAATACTGCTACAGCAAATGTTACTGTTCTTTCATTGCCTGCTCCGAGTATAACTTCCAATGCGCCCGTTTGTTTTGGAAGCGCATTAACATTAACAGCAGGCGGTGGTTTAACTTATCAATGGAATGGCCCAAATGGCTTTAATTCTACATCTGCTACCCCAACAATAAATAACATTACGCTAGCAGGTTCGGGTAATTATTCTTTGATTGCTTTTGTTGGAACCTGTTCTGCAAACATATCGCAGTCGATAACGGTTAACGCATTGCCAACACCGACCGCTTCAAACAATGGCCCGATTTGTAATGGGCAAACATTAAATTTAAATTCAAGCGCCTCGGTAACTTATACGTGGACGGGACCTGCTGCGTTTACTTCCAACAGTCAAAATCCCACCATTGCAATTGCCAGTCCAAGTAACTCCGGCGTTTATACAGTTACAGTTACCGACGTAAATAGCTGCAAAAATTTTACTACCACTAATGTTACTGTTAACCCTACTCCTACTTTATCCGCACAAGGTTCCTCTATTTGCGTTGGTCAAAATATGAGTATCAATGCTAACTCAATACCGGGATCTGTCTATGCGTGGACAGGACCAGGCGGGTTTACAGCAATTGCACAAAATACAGTAATAACAAATGCACAAGTTACAATGACAGGCGTTTATAACGTAACGGTTACAAGCTCTGTTGGTTGCACAAACACTGCCGTTGCAAATGTTCTTGTAATTGCCTTGCCAACACCGAGCATTGTGGCTAATACACCATGTGCAGGCGCTACCTTAACTTTAAATGTTATTGGAAGTGCGGGCGCTTCTTTTATATGGACAGGGCCAAACGGATTTAATAGTTTGATACAAAATCCATCTATAACAAACGTAACTGTGCCTGCAAGTGGAATGTATACGGTGATTGCAACTGCAGGTATCTGTTCGGTAAGTACCATTCAATCTGTTACCGTTAATCCATTACCAGTTCCAACAGCCGTTAATAACGGACCAATTTGTGAGACCAAAAATCTATTCTTAACTGCTACAGGCGGCACAAGTTATTCATGGACAGGTCCTTCAGGATTTAATAGTGCAGTTTCAAATCCATCAATTTCTGCAACTATAAATACTCAATCTGGTTTATATATTGTAACGGTTACAAATGCCAACGGTTGTCAGGCTGTAGCAAACACATCGGTTACTATTCTAGCTAACCCTTCCGCCTTGGCAAATGGTGCCACAGTTTGTTTTGGAAAACCCGCAACATTAAGTGCAACCGGTGGAGCAAGTTATTCGTGGGTTGGACCTGCAGGATTTACATCCAATGTTGCTAACCCAACAATTCCTATTGTAAACAATCTTACCACCGGTAACTATACTGTTACGGTAACGGGTGTTAATACCTGTACAAGTATTACTATTGCAAATGTTGTTGCAAATCCATTACCTATTCCAACAATTACTTCAACCGCAAGGGCTTGTATAAATAACCAAATTAATTTACAAGGCCCTCCGGGTTTTTTATTATATCAATGGACCGGACCAAATAATTTCCTTTCACCAAACGTTAGCACAAGCTTTACTGCAAGCGGAGTATCAGATGGAGGGGTTTATACTTTAGGCGTAACCGATAATAATGGTTGCCAGGGATTCACCAGTACTGTTGTAATAATTGATCCATTCCCTACTGCAAATTTATTAAGTGATAACAATAAGAACTGTGTTCCATTTTGTTCTAATTTTAGTTTAAGTGCCGCAGCCGGTAGCGCCTCAATCGTAAGTTCATCTTGGCTTATAAACGGACAAGGCTTTAATGGTTCTACTTTAAATTATTGTATCTCACAAGCAGGCAAATATTTAGTAAAAGCTAGTTTTGTTGACGCAAATGGTTGCCCTAATAGTACAACCTATACTATTACAGCTTACCCTGTGCCGGTTGCCAATTTTGAGTATTCGCCTTATAATCCTATTGAAAATGTGGATAACGTATTATTTGATGATGTTACAAAAGGGGATAGCTTAAACAGCTGGAGTTGGTATTTTGTAAACAATAATAACTATGTTCAAACAAGTCAAAATCCTTCTTATCTCTTTGCCGAAGCGGGCAGTTATCCGGTAGCTTTGATCGTAAAAAATAAATGGGGATGTGCCGATACAGTAGTTAAATCAATTGTTGTTGGCGAGGATAATAGTTTTTATGTACCAAATGCCTTTACACCAAATGGCGATGGCATGAATGATACTTTCTTCCCTAAAGGACATGGCATATTAAAATACGATATGATGATCTTTGATAGGTGGGGAGAAAGACTATTTGCGACATCTGATTTTTTCCAATCATGGGATGGAACTTTTAAAGGTGTTGCGTGTAAAGAAGATGTTTATGTTTGGAAGATACACGTAACCCTTCCTAACTCTAAGGTTAAGACCTATACGGGTCATGTTACATTAAATAAATAATTGAATTTTATTAATTAATTTTAAAAAGAGAGAACCAATAAAAGGTTCTCTCTTTTTTTGTAGATTTGAATGTATGAAGGAAGATCTGAAGGATATTTTTCAAAATGTAAACGAGTGGCTTAAATTTGCAGAAGCAAAACATGCGGGCCTAATTGTTTTAAACAGTGGCTTGATTTTTGGAATCTTAACTGTTTACAGTGCCTTTGCAAGTCATTTACACTGGTCCTTGATAATTTTATCGTTATTATTTTTAGGAAGCTCTATTTTCCTCACACTAATTTCGCTTTATCCCAGAACATTTAAAACACCGGTAACAAAAAGCAAAACAAAAGATCCTAATTTATATTTTAATGGAAGCATTGCACAACTCACAAACGATGAGTTTAAGAACGAGATCTGTAAAACACACGCTGATCATCTATTCACACCTATAGAAAATAATTTAATCGACCAGATCATTATTAATTCGCGCGTGGCATCTATGAAATATAGCTTGTTTAAATACGCTATCATTTGCACTACAATTGGCGTAAGCTTACCAATATTAAGAATTATTTTAAAAGTAACGTTTAGCATTTAAAATTAATTAGGGAAAATGTACATGTAAAATACCCTCGACCATTTATAGTTACGCATTGATAAAATAAAAACTACAGCGCAAACTGTCAATGCAACATATAATGTTTCCATTTTTGGAAATACGAAATAGCACAGTAAAAATGTAAGAATACCTTCAAATACTGCCAGGCCGTAGCTAATATACATGGCGCCAAGGAAATAACCCGGCTCACGATTGAAATGATAATTACAAACATCACAATCGTCTTTCATTTTTGGCAAACTTAATAACAGTAGGTTCTTATAAAACACATCTGCTTTACCACAATTGGGGCATTTACCTTTTACCATATTGCTTATTTTATTTTTGCTCTCTTTCATAATCTTTGTTTTTGTATATACAAATATCTAAAATAATTAGCTTTCCTGATATAATGATCTTCTCTAAAAATAGCACAATAAAGACATTTTTAATAACTTTGTATATGACTAAAAAGGAGCTTCCGGTATATAATATCGAGGATTTTAAACATTTTAATAGCGAGAATGAGTTTTATTCTAATGTCCTACCCGATCATTTAAAGAATCATCATTTTATTCATACACCACATAAACACGATTTTTTTCTTGTTGTATTATTCACACATGGTAGTGGGACCCACGAAATAGATTTCATAAACTATAAAGTTGTTCCGGGTGCAATTTTTCTTCTACGTCCAGGACAAACACATAATTGGAAGCTTTCGAAAGATATTGACGGATATGTTTTTTTTCATTCTAAACAATTTTATGACAGCAGATCGATCTCTCAAAACATACAGGATTATCCATTTTTTAGTTCTATACATAATCCACCATTAATAAATATTAAAGATAATTCCAGACAAAAGTTTGAAGCACTTTTTTCTGAGATTAAAAAAGAATTTGAAGCAGATAATTTATTGAAAGCGCAAAAACTTCATACGCTTGTAACCCTTGCTTATATTGACTTAACGAGGTTGTACCCGCCTGCAAAACAAATAGGGAGCCAATTATATTTATCAAAATTAAAAGAACTCGAGAATTTGATAGATCTTAATTATAAAGCATTAAAATATCCAAATCAATATGCCGAACTAATGGCAATAAGTGAGAAACATCTTAACAGGATCTGCAAGTCGTGCTTAAATAAAACAACGACAGATCTTATTACCGATAAAATAATTTTAGAAGCTAAACGGGCTTTAACACATAGTCAGCTTACCATTAACCAGATTTCAGAAAGTCTAGGTTATATGGATGTTTCTTATTTCTCGAGGTTATTTAAAAAACGATCCGGTGAAACTGCTTCGTCTTTTCTTAAAAAGAACCGACATTAAATTATACTTTATTCTGTGCCGGATCTTTTTTATTGATCTCAAGAAAACTAATTGTGCTGCCTATAACACCCAGCGAAGGGCCAAACATAATACCGACAACCGAGCCCGGTAAAAAAGGTAAAGCCATAAAAAAACTGTAAACAAAACCAATGCCACAGGCAGTACCCTTATTACTTTTTATGAATTGAATACTTTTTGATACACCATATTTATGTCGCTCGCAATTATAATCCAATAAGGAAAACCCGATATAATACCAACCTAAAAAAAACAAAAAAGGTGTTGTAATAACAAATAATGGCGGAAAAAAGATAGAGATCACAAAACAACTAAAAATAAAAAAATATTCAAGTAACATATTCCTAAAACTAATAGCCACGCCTCTTACAATATCTTTTAAGAGTTGTTTAAAAACAAAAGGATAAGTATTACCGGTTAATTTTTCTTCTGCTTTTTCTGATAACAAAGAAAATACAGGAGATAATATCATTAAGAGAACATACTTAATAAGTGTGCTGCTGGCAAACCAAAACAATAACTTAAATAATATTTTTACAAGAAATTGAAAGGTCCCGATAAGATATGGCTTGGCAAACGAAAGCCAATAGCCGTTTTCGGGAATGGCATTAAAATCTACATACTTACTCATCCATTCAGAAAGCCCGTCGGCTAACATAAATAAACCGTAAATACTTAATACCCATAATAACAGCCAGCAAAATAAACAGACGAACATATAAGGCCATAAACCTTTTTCAAAAAGAAAAGAAAATGCCCGAAAACAATTTGTTATAGCTTTAAAAAAGTCTGAAAAAAATTTCATTTACTTACATTTTTTCGGGCACAATAATTCCCAACAAATTCATGGCATTTGTAATTGCCTGCGCACATAATTTTGAAAGCTGCAATCTGAATATCCGGATGTTTGCATCTTCCTCTTTTAAAATAGGGCTTTCATGATAAAAACGATTGTATAGTTTAGTAACTTCGTAAATATAATTGGCTACTAAAGCAGGATTAAAAGCTGAACCTGATTCTTCTATCACACCTTCAAAATCATAAATAAATTTAACCAGTTCTTTTTCAATAGCACTCATCTCAACAGCTACATTTTCTTTTTCAAAATCAAAAGCAGCTTTACGCAGCACTGATTTTATCCTGGCATGGGTATATTGAATAAAAGGTCCTGTATGCCCATTAAAATCAATACTTTCTTTGGGATCGAAGAGCATTTTCTTTTTAGGATCAACTTTTAAAATAAAATATTTTAATGCTCCTAAACCAATTGTTCTATTTAGTTCTTTAAATTCTTCTTCATTAAAATCATCAACTTTACCTAATTCTTTTGTAGTCGCAGTGGCAGTGGCAAACATTTCCTCTATCAATTCATCTGCATCCACAACCGTGCCTTCCCTACTCTTCATCTTTCCTTCAGGTAACTCAACCATACCATAACTTAAATGGTAACATTCCTTTGCCCAATCATAACCTAACTTTTCTAAGATCTTAAATAATACTTTAAAATGATAGTCCTGCTCGTTACCAACCGTATAAATTAACTGGTTAAGCTGCGGAAATTCTTTAAAACGCTCAATAGCTGTACCAATATCCTGCGTGATGTAAACGCTTGTGCCATCGCTCCGCAAAACTATTTTTTCATCCAATCCTTCAGAACTAAGATCAATAGCAATACTTCCATTTTCTTTTTTATAAAAAATATTTTTCTTTAACCCTTCTTCTATAATTTCTTTGCCTAATAAATACGTATTGCTTTCGTAATACATTTTATCAAAGTCAACTCCCAACGTTTTGTAAGTTACTGCAAAGCCTTCGTAAACCCAGCCGTTCATGGTCTTCCAAAGATCAACTACTTCTTTATCACCGGCCTCCCATTTACGAAGCATGTCCTGTGCTTCTAACATCAACAGTGATTTTTTTTCTGCTTCTTCTTTTGTTTTTCCAACAGCAATTAATTCTTCTATTTGTTTTTTATTTTCTTTATCAAAAGCCACATAATATTTTCCCACAAAAAAATCGCCTTTTAAGCCAGTGCTGGCGGGTGTTTCGCCATTACCGAATTTTTGCCAGGCTAACATACTTTTGCAAATATGAATTCCTCTGTCGTTAATAATGTTTGCTTTAATTACATGATGTCCGTTTGCTTTTAAGATCTGCGCCACCGAAAAACCTAAGAGGTTGTTACGCACATGACCAAGATGCAGAGGTTTGTTGGTGTTTGGAGAAGAATATTCCAGCATAATTGTTTTGCCGGAACTTTTTTCTTTTTTGTAACCAACCGTATTTGAATTTTTAACCGAATCAAAATAACCTAACCAAAATTGGTTGGTGAATGAAATATTTAAAAAACCTTTTACCACATTAAATGCGGAAACGTTTGGGTTGTTTTTAATAAGGTATTCGCCAAGCTCTTGTCCCAATTGCTCGGGTGATTTTTTTGTTTCTTTAATAAAAGGAAAAGTAACTAGTGTAAAATCTCCTTCAAATTCTTTCCGTGTTTTTTGAAAAGTAATAGCAGGGTTACTAATGTTATATATCTGTGTCAATGCTTGCTGAACGGTATCTAATAAGATCTTTTGTGCGTTTATCATGTTTTAAAATTACGTAAAATAAAAAAGCCAAACATATTTGTTTGGCTTTCAAAATTAATTTATTTAAAAATTACATTTTATCAACCTCAACAATGGGGTTGTTATTAATTCGGACAGTATTTAAACCTGCTTTCTTAAATTCAGAAGCAAACCAAGCTTTATTCTTTGCTGATTTTAAAGTGATAGTAATGGATTGGTAATCTCCGGTTAATTTACCTTCGGTAACGCTTTCAACAGCAGCATCCTTTTTTAAAGAAGCAATTATCTTAGCTACTTCATCTTTTGAACCGGCTTTGTAAACTTCAAAGAACAAAACTGTTGCTTCAGAGAAAAATTTATTAGCATCGGCTGCAGCTGCATTTTTAATACAAACCGTTTTTACTGGGATATCTGAAAAGTTAATTGAAACGTTGTTATTTTTACCAAAAGCAGTAGAATTAAGCACTGCCACACCTAATAAAAATGAAATGGATACTGTTTTTAAAATTTTCATGGTTGTTATTTTATATCCAAAGTTATCCAAAAATAATGCCAAAAACAATTATTTACGCTTCTTAACAAAAAAATCCTTCATTATTCTTTCACATTCTTCGCTTAAAATGCCCTTTACGATCTCGGTCTTTGGGTGAAGAATACTTTTATTTAATAAAGAATAGCCTCTTTTTGTTTCGCCGGCCCCATATACTATTTTAGTGATATGGCTCCATGCAAGCGCACCGGCGCACATAACACAGGGTTCTATGGTGACATAAAGCGTACAATCTGTTAGGTATTTGCCTCCAAGGTAATTTGCTGCAGAAGTAATAGCCTGCATTTCGGCATGTGCTGTTACATCGTTAAGAGTTTCGGTTAAATTATGCGCCCTGGCTATGATCTTATCGTTTGCTACAATAACGGCGCCGATAGGAATTTCGTCTTTATCAAAAGCTTTTTGAGCCTCTTTAAGGGCTTCCCGCATATAGCTGTCGTCGTTATGTAAAGGGGCTATTGACAATTGCAGGTATTGGTAGATGTAACACTTATATCATCAATTTTAGAAATGGTATCACAATCGTGAATGATCAATTTATAATTGTATTTATTTTCAAATTCTTTTTTGGGTTGGATGTAATATTCTCCGCAAGGCTCTTTATGTACATCGCTGACGTCATAATTTACTTCAAAATGCCTGAGTTCGATCTTTAAAAGCATTTCATTTTTCCAAAGGCATTTTAATTTGCAGGTAGCTTTTTCAGATAATTTAAAGTTCTGAAAGACCAACTCCTGCATTTTTTGTTCGTTTGGCGAGACACAGCTGCGGGTACCAAACATGGCAAAAACAATTAATGAGCCTATTCCAAACCCGAAACCATAAAACTTAAGTCTTTTCCAAAAATTCATAGCGCAAAATTAGCATCTTTTAGATGGGAATAAAATAATATTATACAACAAAAAAGCCTCTGGAATTCCAGAGGCTTTTATCTATTTTAATAAGGTGACATGGCCGACATACTCGTGCTCTTTATTCCAAAGATCTGTAACTATTACCCTGTAAGCATATACATCCACTTTCTCTTTATCCTGTTTTCCTTTAATGGTTCCATCCCATCCTTTTTTAATATCATTTGTTTGATATAACATTTCGCCCCAACGATCGTAGATCGACATTTTAAACCCTTTAATACCAATACCGTAACCGGTAAATATTTCGTTGGTACCATCCTGATTTGGCGTAAATGTGTTTGGAATATAGAAGGTATACTCAGGCCCTATCTCAACATATTTACTTGTTGTATCCCTGCAACCATATTGATTTTTTACAGCTAAAAATACCTGAAAGTCACGTGGAATATCTGTATTATAATAATGATTTGGGTTTTGATTAACCGAATCGGTAACATTTACACCATCATTATAATACCAGTAAAAACGGTTATATCCAATAGATGTATTTTGGAAAGCAATGAATGGCGTTAACAGATCGCCATCTTTACCGGCCCATTCAAAATCAGCTTTTGGATTTGGATAAACATGTACATATTTTTGTCTTGTAATTGAATCTACACAACCGCTATCCGTTCTTACAATTAATTTTAAGGTATAATCCTGAACCATTAAGTTAGAAGGATTTGTGTAACACACATATTGCGAACCTGATTGTGTAGCAAAGTTTACCTGCCCATTACCAAAATACCACTGCCAATTTGCATTTTTAGCCGGGCCGGGAATCGCTTGTGAGCTATCAAGAACAGAGATACAAAGATCGGCACAACCTGCTCTTTTAGGTGCATAAAAATTTGGCTTAGGGTTGTAATTAATATAAATATTTCCCGGAACTATATTTTTACAACCCTGGTTTGAAGTAATCAATAAATTAATTGGCTGAAAGCCCGGTGTATTAAAAGTATATGTTACTTGAGCTCCCGAAGCCTCTGTTGTAGGTACGGTATTATTCAGATCCCAATCGAAATTTGATATAGGAGCGCTTGAAGGTAATTGTATTCCTTTTAAAACAATTTGTTTATTGGCGCAAGCCTTGCTATAAGTAAAATTAGCAAATGGTCTCTCCCAAACGTCAGTAGATTGTGTTGTAACATTGGTACAGCCACCTACCGAAGTTACTGTTAATGTAACAATATAATTTCCTGCCAGGTTATAGCTGAATGAAGAGGCACCTAAAGGATTTAATAAATTATTATTTCCGTTACCATAGTTCCAGGCATAATTGGTAATTGTACCAATAGCTAAAGTAGAATTAGCACCGCTCATTAAATTCGGCTGGGCATCTATACAATGATTAGTATGCGTTATAATTGCAACAGGCATAGCGTGTACCCAAACATTTTTAGTTACTCGGTCACTACAGGTTAACAAACCACCGTTAGGTGAGGTAAACACCGTATAGGTAACACTTGTATTACCCGGATTAGGAAATACAGTAGTAGATGAAACGGCATTATTGGTAAGGTCTGGTGCGTTATCGCTATTAAAATCCCAAGAAAATAAAAAGAAAGGATTTCCATTATTATTACTTAGGTCGGTTAATGTTGTAGGCAAGCCTAAACAAACTGAATCGGATTTAAAATTTGGAGTTGGCAAAGCGTAAACCGTTACCGTTTTTGCAACTGAATCTTTACAACCATTTAATGTTGTGGCATATAAATTAACAGTATACGTTGTGTTAGCAGTTTGATTTGCAGGTGCAGTATAAGTATATGAAGGATTTTGAGCTACCGAGTTACCTCCGTTACCAAAGGTCCAGCTATAATTAGCTATAGCGGCTGTGTTTGGATTAACATTAGTACTTGTTGTATTTGCAAAATTATTCGCACTGCCAAAACAAACATTTGTTGGATTAAAATTAACAACAGCATGACCAAATGCAGAAACCGTTTTAGTAACAATACCGGGGCAACCTCCCGAGCCGGTTACCGTTAAAGTAATAACATAGATACCTGAAGTAGCATAGTTAACAGAAGTTGAAGGAGTAGCATTGGTTAAACTAGTAGTACTGTTACCATAATTCCATGCATAATTTGTAATCGCTCCATTAGCAATGGTAGAGTTAACAGCGCTTAATCCAATTGCAATACCTGCACATTGGTTGGTATTGGTAATTACGGCAAGAGGTGTTGCTCTCACCCAAACAGGTTTAGTAATACTACTCTTACACTGTAGTATACCATTTGGTGATGTAACCATTGTGAACGTCACATTATTATTTCCAACCAAAGGAAGCGTTGTAGTTGTAGGACTGTTAATAGTAGTCATATCAGGAATGTTATCGCCATTAAAATCCCATACAAAAGAAAAATTAGGATTACCATTACTATTACCTGTAACCGTTAAAGTGGTTGGACTATTAAAACAAGCGGAATCTGCTAAAAAGTTAGGTGTTGGCAAACTGTAAACCGTTATAGGTTTAGATAGTGAATCTTTACAGCCATTAACCGTTGTAACGTACAACCAGGCGTTATAGATTGTATTTGCAGTAGCATTAGCCGGATTGGTGTAGGTATAAGCCGGATTATTTGCGAGTGAAGTTCCTCCATCGCCAAAACTCCAACTGGTAGTTGCTATAGCTCCTGTATTAGGGTTAACAGTTGTTGTAGTAAGATTTGTAAAATTACTCACTGTACCAAAACATACACCGGTGGGCGTAAAATTAACTACAGCCCGCCCAAATACATTAACAGTTTTCTTGATAGAGTCTATACAACCACTTGTATTAGTGGCTACCAATACAACCGTATAACTTCCCGGAGAGGCATAGTTATGGCTAGGCGTAGTGGCTGTGCTTGCTGCCGAAGCATCACCAAAATCCCAATGAAAACTATTTGTACCGGTAGATGATGTTGATGAGTTAGTGAAATTAATAGCAGAGCCGGAACAGGCGGGATTAAATGTGAAATTAGGTACAGGTGGCTGAGAAATGTTGACGACCTGAGTCATGCTATCCTTACAACCACCCGCATTGGTCACTATCAATTTTATTGTCTTAGGCCCTGATCCTGTATAGGTGTGATTTGCAGGGTTAACCGTACTTGAGGTGGCATCACCCCAATCCCAAAAATAATTTGTAAGCGCCGGGCCACCGTTAGTAGATGAAGTACTAATTGCAGAAACTGAATTTACACAGGCCGTATTAGTGAAGTTAAAACCTGCAATAGGCTTAGGTTGTATTGCAAACGTGTAAGTTAGAGGTGATGCGGCACAAGTAATATACGGTGTACATTGTAAGGTGTAAATTCCCGTAGACGTAGCGCTAACACACATTGTATTTGAAACCACATTTCCTAAAGGCGGTGCGTTCCAGGTATAACTTGCCATGCCGGTAGGGCCGCACAAGTTAAAAGGCAAATTGCCGCAAGCACTTGATGTTGCATTAAATGCAGAAAAACAATCTGCATCAATGTAACAATAAGCCCAATCGTAATCATAAACACACCAATCGCAAGTAACTTTTACAGTAATTGGTTGTCCCATATAAGCTGTAAGATCTAAACCTACAGTTTGCCATGGCAAGTATGTTACTGGGAAAGCCTGACTGCCAATATTTACACCAGGAGACCCTGGTGTTGTTTGAAAATTGCTTGCTCCTACCGGACCGGTAGTGGTTGAATAATAACACTCGTAATAAGGACAGGCCAATAAAACGTTAGAAGAATTAAAGAATTCGATCTTAAATTTTGCGGCTTCTGCTGCGGTGTGAGGGTAATTTAAAATATCTAAAGCAAAGTGAAAATTTAAATAGTTATTGCTGGCACTTACATTAATAACGCGGGAAGCAGAGGCAGCAAAATTTACTTTGTTGGTAATGTTGTTATCATTTAATCTTAACGAGAAATTACCACCCGGATAAACACATGGAAAACCTCCAAAAGGATCCGTTCCGCCCGACATGATCTGTGAATCACCGGCAACGGTCCAACCTGCAGTACTGTTACTCTCAAAGTCAATATTTGTGCAGGATGCCGGCTGAGGGCCCTGGTTAATTGTATTATTACCTGAACCTATTGCTTTTGCGGATGTATTTGTATTATTGCTTTTACCGGTATTAAGTTTTACGGGAACCAAATTAAATTTTTTCTTGATATATTGGCGTTGTGCCCAATTCATAAAGAAGGTTCTTTCTTTTTCGGTTTTGTTGTGGGACGCGTGTTCATTGGCATCTAAAAAATCAAAACCTGCAAGGGAGTCAATTCCGGTATATTGAACATTTTTTTGGGCTCCTAAAAAACAAGTTAGGAAAGTAAAGGTTAAAATAAATAATTTTTTCATTCTTTATTTTTTTTGCTGCAACAATATAATAACAAATTTTAGCAATCAAAATTTATTCAATCATTTAATCGTCGTTTCACCCGAATCTAAATTGTTTTAACGCGGTAAATTGCAGTTTTGAACAGGTTATAAACCATGAAAAGCCGCTTGGCACCATGAATAAAGAATTTGAAAAATCTTATTTTACGCGCAAATAAATTTAGGAAATAAGGGATGGTGCCATTTCCGGCATGGCTTATTTGATCTTTTGAAGTTTTCTCTTCAAAGCTTAAATGCTTATTTAATTAAATTAACGTGACCAACGTATTCATGCTCTTTATTCCACAGGTCGGTTACTAAAACCCTGTAGGCATAAACATCTTCTTTTTCTTTGCCATATTTTCCTTTTACACTGGCATCCCAGCCTTTTTTAATGTCATCGGTATAAAATAATTTTTCTCCCCAGCGGTCATAGATCCACATTTTAAATCCTTTAATACCAACACCTGTACCGGTAAAGAATTCATTAGTTCCGTCATCATTTGGTGTAAACGTATTTGGTATATAGAATGTATACTCAGGCCCTATCTCTACATATTTACTGGTGGTATCTTTACAGCCATATTGATTCCTAACTGCCAGGAAGACCTGAAAGTCGCGAGGAATATCGGTTGCATAATAATGTAACGGGTTTTGATTCGTAGAATCGGTTACATTTACACCATCATTATAATACCAATAAAAACGATTATAACCAATAGATGTATTTTGGAAAGCAATGGCAGGAGTTAAAAGATCACCGTCTTTACCACTCCATTCAAAATCTGCTTTTGGTTTTGGATATACCCTTATATATTTTGCTTTCCTTACCGAATCAACACATCCGCTATCTGTTGTTACAATTAATTTTACATTAAAATCTTTTACCATTAAATTAGAGGGGTTTGAATAACAAACGTATTGGGTACCTGAGTTAGCAGTAATATTTATCGATCCGTTACCAAAATCCCATTCCCAATTTGTGTTTTTTGCCGGGCCGGGAATGGCCTGTGTACTATCAAAGATCGGGATACAAAGATCTGTACAGCCTACCCTTTTAGGCGCATAAAATATTGGTTTTGGATTATAATTAATATAAATATTTCCAGGTACAACATTCTTGCATCCCTGGTTTGAAGTAATCAATAAATTAATTGGTTGAAAGCCCGGCGTGTTATAGGTATAAGTTATTTGAGCTCCCGAAGCCTCTGCTGTAGATACAGTATTATTCAGATCCCAATCGAAATTTGATATGGGTGCACTTGCAGGTAATTGAATTCCTTTTAGAATAATTTGTTTGCCTGCACAAGCTTTGCTGTATGAATAATTAGCGTAAGGTCTTTCCCAAACATCAATTGCTTGCGTTGTAACATTGCTGCAACCTCCTGAAGAAGTAACGGTTAATGTAACAATATAATTACCCGCTACATTGTAACTAAAAGAGGATGGCGCAATAGGATTAATCAAATTGTTATTTCCATTGCCATAATTCCAGGCATAATTTGTAATTGTACCAATAGCTAAAGTTGAATTTACACCACTCATTAAATTTGGCTGAGCATCAATACACTTGTTCGTATGAGTTATAACCGCCAATGGCGAAGCATGTACCCATACATTTTTGGTTATTTTATCGCTGCAGGTTAAAATACCACCGTTTGGCGATGTAAATACCGTATAAGTAACACTTGTGTTACCCGGGTTAGAAAATACTGTAGTAGATGATACAGCATTATTAGATAGGTCTGATACATTATCGCTGTTAAAATCCCACGAAAATAAAAAGAAAGGGTTTCCGTTATTATTACTGAGGTCTGTTAAGGTAGTTGTTGAGCCTAAACAAACCGAATCTGCGGTAAAATTTGGGGTTGGCAAACTGTAAACCGTTACTTGTTTTGTTAAAGAGTCTTTGCAGCCATTTACAGTTATTACATATAAGCTTACACTATAAATCGTATTTGCGGTTTGGTTGGCAAGTGAAGTATACGTATATACAGGGTTTTGAACAGCCGATGTGCCACCATTACCAAAACTCCAGCTATAAGTACCAATACCACCGGTGTTTGGATTAACAACTGTACTGGTTGTATTTGTAAAATTTGTTGCCGTACCAAAACATACGCCTGTTGGCGTAAAGTTAACTACTGCACGCCCGTAAACGTTAACAATCTTTTTTACCGAATCTTTACAAAGATCGGTATTTGTGATTACAAGCGTTACCGAAAAAATTCCGGATGCTGCATAATTATGTGCCGGGCTGGTAACAATACTTCCGGAGGCATCACCAAAGTCCCAGGCAGAATTATTTGAACCGGATGGCGTAGTGGAGGTATTTGTAAAATTAAGTGCAGAGCCCATACATGCAGGGTTTACAGTAAAGCCGGCAGTGGGTTTTTGAGTAATGCTAATATTTTTAACAATACTGTCTTTGCAACCTGCCGAATTGGTTATTACCAGTTTTATTTGATTTGGTCCGGAGGCCAGGTAAGTATGAGATGCGGGATTACCTGTTGAATTAGGCGATGCATCGCCCCAAACCCACTGAAGGCCTGTAATTGCAGGTCCTGAACCAATGGATGACGTGCTGACGCAACTAACCGAATTGATACAAGCTGTATTTGTAAAATTAAAGCCAGCTATAGGTGGCATTGAAACCTGTAGATCTACCAATCTGATAATTGGAGCACATGCACCAACAGGATTCATGGTTATAGTATATATACCGGCAGTATTTGTAGTAAATGTTTGGTTAGCAACATTTGTAACACCGCTGCCTGCAGGGCCATTCCATAAATACGGACCTAAGCCCGGAGGAGCACTTACTGTTGCAGTTAAGGCGCCACAAATGGAAACTGTTGTAGCGCTTGTACCAACCGGGAATTGAACATTATTTACAGTAATGTTCATTGGCATACATTGCGCGTCAAAATAACCATAACCCCAATGCCCACCCTGAGTGCAAGCTCCAGCGGTTACCTGTATGGTTATGCAGGACCCAATATATGGCGTAAGATCTAAGGCACTTACCTGCCATGCGTTCGTATAAGAATAACCCGGACCGTTAACAAAGCCTGCTGCAGTGCCGCAGCCCGCGCCTTCCTGGATATCTACTTGTGGGCAAGCAATTACATTATTACTGCAATCGATTAACCTGATATTCATATAAGGTTGATCGGAACAGGCATGTCCTGCTGATTGTAAAACTGCTAAATAAGCAAATTGCACCAAAGAATTTGCTGCGGTTACATTAAATGTTTGAGAAATACGGTCAGTATAACCTCCGGTAGTTTGATTATTTACCTGGCACACCCAGCTTCCTCCTAAAGGAGAATTTAAAGAGATACCGGTTAAAGGATCTGTTCCTCCTGAGATCATTACGGCATTTCCACCGGCTGATGCACAGCAGCCTGCCATAGTATTGGAGTTTCCGTTAATACCGTTTGTTTGGGTCCACCCCGTTAAATTTCCCGCTTCAAAATCCATGTTAGTGCAGGGAACCATAACCTGGTTGTTTGAAGATAAAGGCCTTTGATTAAATGTATTTGGGCTTTGAGTGGTAATATTATATTTAGTATTAATAAAATTGCGTTTTTCTCTTGACATATATGAATGGAATTCCTTACCAAACATATTTTCTTTAAAGGCTTTTGATTTTGACATTGGTTCATTAAATCCTGTTAATGAATCTGAATTAAAAACTGTTTGGAACTTTTTTTGTCCCAGGCAATACAGATTTAAAACCAATAAGCAGATAAAATAACTATGTTTCATTTTATTAAGGTTAACTTATTTAACATTAAATTGTGCTTTATGTTTATTAGCAAAATTAAATTATATACATTGTTTTTAATTAAAGAAGAGGTTATTAAATGATCATACTTCATATTTGAACATTTTACTTTAATTAATTTAAATAGAACCTTTTAATGTTCTGAAGTTAATATCAAATTTTAGATTTTTTAGATTTTACACTCATTAATATTGCCGTTTAACACATCCTAAATTGATTTAAAAATTTAGCTTTATCCTTAAATCAGTTTAGAAATAAAAAACTCCCCGAATTTACTTCGGGGAGTTTTGCAAATTTATGATCTTATGAATTAAGAAATTGGAGGAGGAACATTATTGAATAACGAAACTAACTCTGCCTGTGTTTCGGCAGCTAACCAATTTGGCATCCCGGCTTTCCAAACCATACTTGCTTTTGTTAATTGCCCCGAAGCTGCCATGGCTTGCAATTGCTGCAAATTAAAAGGTCCGGCTTGAGCCCCATTTACAACAACATGAAACTGAACAATCGGTGGTGGTGGCGGAACAACACCGTTATTTTGGTTTTGATTTGTATTTTGATTGTTGAACATATTGGTCATCATATTTCCCATACCCATTCCAACGCCCATTCCAACGCCTGCTCCACCTAAGCCTTGGTTTTTTGCGGCATCCCCAATAGCGTTAGCCGTATTAAATTGTGCCAGTTTATTCATATCAATAGCATTTAAGCGAGAGTAATTGAAGATCTCCTTCTTCAATTCTTCCGGCATGGATACGTTCTCAACCAGGAATTTAGTAATGGTTAAGCCATACTCTAAAAAGTCGGCATTTAATTTATCGTGTCCAAGCTTAGATAGTTCATCCATATTAGCGGCGAATTTCTCAACCGGTATATTACCTTCTCCCACTGCATCTGTAAACTTTGTTACGATCATGCTGCGCAATTGTTCGGTAACTTCACCTGTAGTAAAATTTTCATCAGTACCTGCAATTTCTTTTATGAACTTGGCACCGTCAGTTACTCTAAAAGCAAATGAACCAAAGCTTCTAAGCTCAATAAAACCAAAACGCGGATCGCTTAATGTAATAGGATTTTTAGTACCCCATTTTTGATCAATAAATTGTTTGGTGCTTATGTAAAATATATCTGCTTTAAATGGGCTGTTAAAACCATACTTCCAACCTCTTAAGGTGGACATGATAGGCATATTTTGAGTTTCAAGCGTATACATTCCCGGCTGAAAAACATCGGCAATTTTACCTTCATTCATAAATACCGCAACCTGGCTTTCACGCACGGTAAGCTTAGCACCCATTTTTATCTCGTTCTGGTAACGAGGGAACTTCCACACGATCGTGTCATTGCTATTATCCACCCATTCGATAATATCAATAAATTCATTTTTTATTTTATCAAATAAACCCATGTTTTTAAATTTTAGACTATAAAAATAACAATTTTAGAATTAGTTAGCATCTAAAACCGTCTTAATTTTTTGTAAAGCGGAAATTAACTCCTCATCATCAATAGTTAAAGGTGGCGCAATTCTCATAGCTATTGGGCAAAACAAGAACCAATCTGTAATTATACCCATTTCAATACAACTTTTAATTATACGCATGTTTAACTCTTCACTGCCAAATTCAACAGCCCCTAAAGCGCCAAATACACGTAGCTCTTTTATTAACGAATGTTGCAAATGCTGTTTTATTATTTTTTCAATTTGATCTGCACGCTTGGCTAACTTTTCTTCGATAATCACTTCTAATGTTGCTTTGGCAGCTGCTATGCAAACAGCGTTACCACCAAAGGTATTTATATGGCCAAGAACCGGATCGTTGGTTAAACAACTCATTAATTTGTTGGAAGCAATAAATGCGCCAATAGGCAAGCCGCCTCCCATTCCTTTTGCGATCAATAAAATATCGGGTACTACATTATATTTCTCAAATGCAAAAAGAGAGCCTGTGCGCCCAAAACCTGTTTGTACCTCATCAAAGATCAATAATGCACAATGTGTATCACATTTTTCTCGTAATAATTCTAAAAATTCTTTGTTTGCAGCCCTCACGCCCGCTTCACCCTGGATTGGTTCAATAATAACAGCTGCCGTTTTTGAAGAAATTTGATCAAGCTCTTTCAGATCATTAAAATTTAAAATTTTAATGTCCGGCAATAAAGGGCGAAAACTATTTTTAAAAAATTCATCACCCATTACGCTTAACGCACCATGTGTGCTGCCGTGATAAGCGTTCTTAAAACATATTATTTCGGTACGGTTGGTAGCCCGCTTAGCCAGTTTTAAAGCACCTTCTGTAGCTTCGCTACCGCTGGTGGTGTAATAAACAGAGTTTAATTTTTCGGGTAAAAGATCGGTTAAAAGTTTCGCGTATTTAACCTGTGGACTTTGATTGAACTCGCCATACACCATTAAGTGCATGAATTTTTTTGTTTGCTCATTAATAGCATTCACTACCTTTGGATGGCAGTGTCCGACATTACTTACAGAAATGCCACTGATCAAATCAATATATTCCTTTCCGTTCTCGTCAATTAATTTTACACCATTAGCTTCTTTAATATTAACGTCAACGCCAAGTAGCGGCAGGTCGGAGGTCTGGGCAACATGTCTTAAAAATAATTCGAGTTGGTTCATTATTTAGTGATTAGGGAATAGTGATCAACTATTAGTACTAAATTTATTCTTCTTCTAAAACAATTAGCTTAACCGTATCAACACTTTGCCTAGTACGTTTTAAAATGGTGAGTTCGTATCCGTCTTTTTTTCGTTTATCATTTACCGCGGGTATTCTTCCAAAAATATAATTAATATATCCCGAAACAGTTTCGTAATGAGCATTTTCAGGCAAGGCAATAGGCAATGCTTCGTTCACATCGGCAATGGTTGCCTGGGCATTTACAATATATTCAGTATCACTTTTTTTCTCAACGTTTGGTTTTTCTTCATCATGCTCATCCTGTATCTCGCCCACTAATTCTTCAATAATATCCTCCATGGTAATTAAACCGGCAGTAGATCCAAACTCATTGGTAACAATGGCCATTTGAATATGGTGTTTCTGAAAATCGCGCAAAAGCTCATTGATCTTCATACTTTCAGGAATAAAATGTACCGGGCGCATAATGTCTTTTAAGGTCCTGAATTTATTTTCAATTAATGCTTTTAAAAGATCTTTACTATGTACAATGCCAATTACATTATCAATATCGCCGAGGTAAATTGGTATCCTCGAAAACCCTTCTTCTATCACCCGCTTAGTTATCTCTGTCCTGCCAAGTTCTACATCCAGCGCCACCACCCTATTTTGCGGCACCATGATTTGTTTCACGATCCTATCGTCAAAGTCAAAAACGTTTTGAATTAATTCGTTCTCGCTTGGTTTAATAGCTCCGCCTTCTTCACTTTCTGTTAAGATCAAACGTAATTCTTCTTCTGTGTGCACATCATCTTCGCCGGTTTTTTTAACGCCAATTATACGTAATACCAGGTCTGATGTTCTATGCAACAACCAAATAAAAGGTGAGCAGATAAAATAAAATATACGTAAAGGCCATGCAACTATAAGTATTACCGGAAGGCTGTATTTTATGCCGATCATTTTTGGGATCTGTTCGCCAAGGGTAACGTGAAAAAAAGTAAGCAGTGTTAAAGCAATTGGTAAAGAGATACTATGAACTGTGATAGGATTTGTTACCATACCGGTATCTGCAAATACCCTTATCACCAAACGGGAGATCACTTCTTCGCCAACTGCACCCAAGGCTAAAGAAGCCAAAGTAATCCCTAATTGTGTAGCCGAAAGATATGCGTCTAGTTTGGATAAAAGGGACTTTGCTAATTTTGCTCTTGAACTTCCTTTTTGAACTTTTACATCCAATTGAGACGAACGCACTTTTACTAAAGCGAACTCAGCGGCAACAAAAAATCCATTTAATAAGATCAGTAATAAAGTAATAAAAAGATCGAATGCCATATTTAATTATACTACAAATATACTCAATTAACGGCGAGGGGGCTATTTAGACACATTGTGCCTTTTGAGTTGTTCTTCCTTCAGATAAATAATTTGCTTTAAAAGATCAATTTCACCCTGCAGCGAACCGGCATCTTTATTTGCGTCTTCTTCGGTTAAAAGTTTATTTATGTAATAAGGTTTTTCTTTATAATCGATCTTAAAGTTCTCTGATCTGAAAAAACTGTATAATGGCACTCTTAATGCTTTTGAAATTAACTCAAGATTTCTTAATTCTAATGTTTTGTTATTTAAGGCGTCTGTCAGTTCATTTTCGCTCATCCCCAAATACTCAGCCAATTGGTTAAAAGTATAATCTTCCTTTTTTAGGATCTCAATTAATTGCGATTTTACGTCCATAATGTAATTTGTCAATGTAAAGATAATGAAATTTTGGTTTTGTGCTTTAACCCGCTAATTCATTTTAATAAAATGTTTAAAATATTAGAGAAATGGCGCTTTATTAGCTAAAAATGCATTGTAATTAGGGATTATATTTTATATTTTTGCAACTCTTTAAAATTAATAGTTTCAGATATGAAAATTTTAGTAGCAATAAGCAATGTACCGGATACAACTTCAAAAATTCAGTTCACCGATGGAGATACAAAATTTAATAGTGCCGGAATAACTTTTGTCATTAATCCTTATGATGAATGGTATGCACTTGTAAGAGCGTTAGAATTAAAAGAAGCTAATTTGGCTGAAAAAATTACAATCATACACGTTGGTTTAGTGGATAGCGAAGCTACCATTAGAAAAGGATTAGCCCTAGGCGCCGATGATGCAGTAAGGATAGATGGCGACGGCCCTGATGCCTTTTTTGTAGCCGAGCAAATTGCCAATTATGCTAAAACAAATGGTTACGACCTTATTTTAGTAGGAAAAGAAACCATCAATTATAATGGCGCTTCAGTTGGCGGAATGATCGCGGGTGTGTTAGATCTTCCTTTTGTTTCGTTAGCTACAAAATTAGATATTGCCGGAAACAAAGCTACTGTAGAGCAAGATGTTGATGGAGGCACACAGGTTGTAGAATGTGAATTGCCTTTGGTAATAAGCTGTGCAAAAGGTATGGCAGAGCAACGTATTCCTAACATGCGCGGTATTATGGCTGCAAGAACAAAACCTTTAACGGTAATTGCAGCAGGTGCAACAACCCCTTTAACGTCTATTAAATCATACGTGTTAAACCCCGGCCGTACCACAGTAAAAATGATTAGCGAAGATAATTTAGATGAATTGGTAAGCCTTTTACATACCGAAGCAAAAGTTATTTAATTAAAATTTACAAACTAAAAACTATAAATAAATGTCAGTACTTGTTTATACAGAAATTAATAAAGGCCGTGTAAAAAAAGCTTCGTTAGAGTGTGTTAATTACGCCGCAAAAGTTGCCGAACTAACAGGTTCAAGCGTTACAGCTATTGTAAATAATGCATCTGCCGAACAATTAGAAGAAATTGGAAAAGCAGGAGCTGCAAAGATCTTATCAGTTAAGAACGATAAGATGAATACCGATGCTATGTTCATAAGCGCGGCCGTTGAGCAGGCAGCTAAAGCTGAGAATGCAAAAATAATTGTTTTTGCTTTTGATATTGTTGGTAAAGCTGTGGCACCAAGGTTAGCGGCCAAATTAAAAGCTGGTCTTGTGGCAGGTGCGGTTGATTATCCTACGATCAACGGTAGCAGTTTTGAAGTAAAGAAAAATGTTTTTTCAGGAAAAGCAACAGCCGTTTATAGCATTAGCAGCGATCTAAAAGTAATCTCTTTATTGCCAAATAGTTTCCCTGTAAAGTTGGGAGAAAATAAAGCTACGGTTAGCGATCTTAATATTGATCTTTCTGCCATCGCTTCTAAAATTGTGATAAAAGAAACAAGGTCAAATGATGTTGGAGGCATGATACCATTGCCCGAAGCAGAGCTTGTAGTAAGCGCCGGAAGGGGTTTAAAAGGCCCTGAGAACTGGAAGATAGTTGAAGACCTGGCTGCCGCTTTAGGCGCTACAACTGCCTGTTCACGTCCGGTTGCCGATATGCATTGGAGGCCACACCACGAGCACGTTGGTCAAACCGGCGTAGCTATTCGTCCTAATTTATATATTGCTATAGGCATTTCAGGTGCTATACAGCATTTAGCAGGTGTTAATGGCAGCAAGACCATTGTAGTGATAAATAACGATAAAGAGGCGCCATTCTTCAAATCGGCAGATTATGGTATTGTGGGCGATGCCTTTACAATTATTCCTAAATTTACCGAAGCCGTTAAAAAATTTAAGGCGAATCAGAATTAAATAAAATTTTATTCTTAAATTAGAATCTACAAGTACTTGATGAAAAAAGTCCGTTTAGAAATAGTGGGATTATCCTATAGCCAGACACAAAGTGGCGCTTATGCACTTGTGCTTGGAGAAACAACAGGAAGCAGGCGATTACCTATTATTATTGGAGGCTTTGAAGCACAGGCAATTGCTATTGAGTTGGAAAAAATGAGTCCTAGCAGGCCATTGACGCACGATCTTTTTAAAACATTCTCTCAAACCTTTGATATTAATGTTACCGAAGTATTGATTTATAACCTTGTAGAAGGTATTTTTTACGCTAAATTATTGTGTAATGATGGCGAGAAAGAGGTTGAGATAGATGCCAGAACAAGCGACGCTATTGCTATTGCGGTAAGATTTAAGTGCCCTATCTCTACCTACGAATTTATCTTAAAAAGCGCCGGTATTGTGTTGGATGATGAACCTATTGCTTCTACCGAAGAAAGTGAACAGGTGGCTGAACTTTCTGAAAGCCCGGTTTCAACCAGTATGGACGATTATAAAGGCAAAAGCACTGAAGAGTTGAAAAACCTTCTTCAAACAGCGCTGGACGAAGAGCAATACGAATTAGCCTCTAAGATCCGGGATGAATTAAATCAGCGCAAAAAGTCATAAAAAAAGCCTCTTTTCAGAGGCTTTTTAATTTTATATCGTTTAAGAATTAATGAGGCTTTGTTGTTGGCCCTGTTGGGCTGGTAGACTCATTTTTTTCTTCCTTAGCTGCTTCTTTTTTGCTGGTAGTGGATTTTGTACCTGATGTACCTTTTTCATTAATAGCCATTCTGGTTCCTGATTTTTTTGGCTCTTCTTTTTTAGTAGGCTCGGTGGTTGCTTTGTCTTCCGCAACAACAGAAGTTGTTCCATCAGGGTTAACTACTTCTTTTTTTGTTGATTTATTTTTTACAGGCTCTTGTGCCTGAGTTGCAAAACTATATAATGCAACAAACGAAAGAGTTAATACAATTTTTTTCATGGGTTTTAAATTTTAATTAAAGGTAAACCTAATTTTAGATAAATAAAAACATTAATAACATTTTTTTTGAAATTGGCGGTACAGTATTACAGTTGGGCATCTAGGCCTTTTAACTCTTCTACTTTTTCGATATAACCAAGTTTTTCGTAAGAGAAAATAAGATTGTTTATACAACGTTTAATGATATCAATATTACTACATGGTAAATAATATTTTGGTTCAAGATCTAAATTTAATTGTTTTAAAAACTGATCGATATCTTTTTGGTTGAACAATAAACCTTTACTGAATGGATTAATGTAAAACAAAATATTATTAGAAAGTGTTTTATTATTTACATCAATTAAATTGGCCTCTTCATTTAAATACGCCAGAACAAAGTGTTGCGGCAGATTTATACCATATACAGGGATCTTTAATTCGATACAAATTAAAAGATACACAACGCTTAGCATTAAAGGATTTCCCTTTTTACTCTCTAATACATTATTAATAAACGAGTTTTGCGGTGCATGATAATTTGTAATGTTGCCGCTAAACTGGTGCACTTCAAATAAAATATGGTTAATTATTTTTACTTTTTCAAGTGCCGTAAGGTCTTCGTGTAATTCAAGCCAAACATCCTGCTTAATGGTTGCCAGCTGTTTTTTTATTTTATTCTCATCCAGATCGGGATATTGGTAGCGCGCTAAAATTAAAATACCTTTTAAAAGATCGTCCTGATCTACCTTAGCCCAATTCTTTAGGGCTTTTTGAAGCGTTTCAAACTGAATGGTATGAATGATCGTTTCAATACGCTTTTGCATAATGGCGTCAAAACTATTTTCCCAGGCAGTCTCTAAATGAGGAATGGCGGGTGGTCCAAGAACTACAAAACGATCTTTAACCTGTACGTAAATCACCTCGTCAGGATCGTCTAATAGCGTAATTAAGGCAATTACTTCCTTTAAACTCATTTCCGTCTGTCGTTTTGCTGCTGCCATTGTATCTCTCAAAAATAAAGCTATAAAGGCGGCATTTTAGTGGCAAAGACTTTAATTTTTAACAATAGCAATGTTTATTGAATTTAACAATGGAGTATTAATAAAAAAGGCCCCGTGATACGGGGCCTTTTTAAAAGAATGAGATATAATTTATTATTTGTTTAAAATCAAACGCTTAACAATCTTTTCTTCGCCATTATTAATGGTTACAATGTAAACACCGTTAGAGTAGCTGCTTAAATCCATATTAAAAACATTGCTCGTAACACCATTATGCTTAGTACTTGAGATCAATTGTCCTAAAGAATTATGAACAGTTATCTCTAAATTTTGAGCATTTGGTAATGTTGCAATAATGTTTATCAAACCATTAGATGGGTTTGGATGTAAGCTAACATTAGCATCTAATACAGAGTTTTTATTTATCCCTGTAACGCCACACTGTATCTCTGGTAAGATAGCTAAGCTTGTGCTATATCCTGTCCATGCAGTAGCTAAATCATGCCATGTATTATCGCTCCATAATTCCCAGTTAGTTCCGGTAGCAACACTTGGATCATCAAAAATAACTGCCGTATCACCAGCAGTTGTTGGAAGTGTAACTGACGCAAAGAAACCATTAGTTGCCGGAGCATTTACCGGAGAAGCTAATAAATACCTATACGGTCTAATGATTGGGTTTGTATAAACTATTGGTTGTGAACCAACATAATTTACCTGGTTAGTAGCAGTAACAGCAACTATATTTCCAATATTAGCATTTACCTGGCCAAATGGAGCGGTAGTAGCTGTTGGGCCACCCGCCATTGTTCCAGTATATAATTTCATGTTAACAGCCATTGATGCAGTACCGCCTGTACCTTGTGTTCCATTTTTATAGAATAGAACAATCACACTTTTAATTTGTGGGGAAGCAATTGAACTGTACATACTTGTTGGAAAATACTCAGCTTTTTCTTTATCCTTATAACAGTTAGATCCTGCAATATAACCTGCTTTAGGACTGCAACCCGGAGTTGCAGTATCCGAACCTGCCGCGCCTACCATTAAAGTACCGGTTGGAGAAACGTTAGTAAGCGTATCTGCACAAACTACGGCACAATTGCTAATTGTAATAACTTTAGTTTGAGAGTTAGTACCTAAAGAATTAGTAGCTGCAACTGTTATACTATAAGTGCCTGGATTTGTGAAGTTAATTGATGGAGCAGAAGCTGTATTGTTAGGCGTAAAAGAAACACCGGTTGGTGAAACTGAGCTCCAAACATAAGTTGGAGCCGGAGTACCATTTGTAGTATTAGTTACCGATACTGCAGAACCAACACAACCTGTAGTTGACATTAAGAAACCTGCAGTAGGTGTTGCGGCCGCAATAGTACATAAAGTAGCAGCGCTAGTAGTTAATTGACTTCTATACGTTCCATTTGCCATAGTAGTTTGCATACGCGTTCTTTGGTCAGTTGTAAACATATACATACAAAGATCATCTGTATAATCCATAAAATTCATAAACATTTCGCCAGTCGTATTACCTGCACAAACACCTACTTTATAAGGATGCGTTGGGCAACCAAAATTAGATTGTTGTGCCGTAGGTGTATCATTACAATAGTCTGTTAAACAGTTACCATCGCCCCAAATATGACGTAAGCCTAACCAATGTCCAACTTCGTGAGTAGTTGTTCTTCCTTTATGATAAGGTGCATTTGTAACTGCACTTCCAATACTTCCAATTGCCTTATTTAAAATAACAACGCCATCGGTAGTTGTAGTTCCAAAAGGGCCACCTAATCCTGTATTACCACTAGCTGCAGGAAAAGTTGCATAACCTAATAAACCACTACCCAAATCTAAAGCCCAAATATTGAGATAACGTGTTGGATCCCAAATTGTGGCTGGTTTAATAGTAGCGTCAGTATATGCTTGTGTATAACCGGTAGTTGACCAACCATTAGTAACAGCATTAACTCTATCAATACCAGGCTCAGTTAAAGTTACACCTGATGGATTTTTTTGAGCTAAACAGAAGCTAATATTGCAATTTGCCTTTAGTGGTGAAAATACTGCCGGAGCATTTCCATTGTTTAAGCCGGTACCAGCATAATCCGCATTTAAAATATTTATTTGGTCAATTACTTGAGCTTGACTAATATTAAAACCTACCCCTACCGCCTGGCCACTGTGTATTACGTGAACAACAACAGGTATTGTGTAGTTTACCATTTGCGCTTTACCATTTTGGTTAGCAATTTTAAAATCCTCTACTTGTTTATTAAACCAAGCATCCCATTGGGCTCCTGGAGCCTCTGTGCCACAGGTGCGTTGGGTAATTTTACTTGAGTTTGATTGAACTTGAACAGCGTTATTTTTTAACGCTATCTTTCCGGTTTGCGCGCTTACGCCGTATGACAGGCATATAGCTGTTGCAATTAAGGGTAATTTTAATTTCATATTTGTGTGTTTACTAATTTATTTAGCTAACATAATGATTTAAACGTTTAGATTCAAAAAATCGGATAATTTTAACAATTACAGCTGAATTACCATTATTTTAAAGAGGCATTTGGATTCAAACCTTTATTTATTTAAAATAAAGGAAGTGCCATTTAAAATTAAAATAGCATTAATAATAAACTATATTTTATGGTTGATTGAGCTTTAACAAAGAAAATTTGTTAACCCTATTCAAAAGGCTTAAAGAAAAAAAACGACCTTATAGATCGTTTTTTCCTTTCAACTTTTTTTTTCTAATCAGCTTGCAAAAAAGGATATTTATAATCTGTTGGTGGCGAAAATGTTTCTTTTATGGTACGCGGAGAAACCCAACGTAATAAATTTATTTTTGCGCCGGCTTTATCATTTGTTCCACTTCCTCTTGCTCCTCCAAATGGCTGTTGCCCAACAACCGCGCCTGTACATTTATCGTTAATGTAAAAATTACCGGCTGCATTACTTAATTTTTTTGTCGCCAGCTCAATAGCATAACGATCTTGCGCTAAAATAGCACCGGTTAATGCATAAATAGAAGTACTGTCAACGATCTCCAAGGTTTCTTCAAATTTCTTTTCATCATAAACATAAAGTGTTAACACCGGCCCGAACAATTCTTCACACATAGTAACATACTTAGGATCTTTTGCAACAATAATAGTTGGTTCAATAAAATAACCTTTGCTCTTATCGTAATTTCCACCGGCAATAATTTCAACGCTGCCATCTTTTTTAGCAGCATCAATATATTTAGCCAGTTTATCAAAACTTTTCTCGTCAATAACAGCATTAATAAAATTGGTAAAATCTTCTGTCGGACCCATTTTCATGGATTTAAGATCTGCTTGCAAATATTCTTTTACTTCAGCCCATAAATTAGAAGGAACATAAGCGCGGGATGCTGCAGAACATTTTTGTCCCTGATATTCGAAAGCGCCACGCGAAATAGCTACTGATACTACTTTAGCATCAGCCGAACTATGTGCCATTATAAAATCCTTACCACCTGTTTCGCCTACAATTCGTGGGTAAGAACGGTATTTGTGAATGTTATTGCCAATGGTTTGCCAAATGTTTTGAAAGACTTCTGTACTACCTGTAAAATGTATCCCGGCAAAATCTTTGTGGTTAAATACCACTTCGGCAGCATCCGGTCCGCTTGGGTAAATTAAATTAATAACACCATCCGGTACACCTGCTTTTTTAAACACTTCCATTAACACATTAGCACTATATACTTGTGTATTGCTTGGTTTCCATACAACCACGTTGCCCATCATGGCACAACTGGTTGGTAAATTACCGGCAATTGCCGTAAAATTAAAAGGGGTTAACGCGTAAATAAATCCTTCCAAAGGCCTCCACTCTAGCCTGTTCCATACACCCGGACCAGATATCGGTTGCTCTGCATAGATCTCCGTCATGTAATGCACATTGAACCTTAAAAAATCAATTATCTCGCAAGCGCTGTCTATCTCGGCCTGGAAAGCATTTTTACTTTGGCCCAACATGGTAGCTGCATTTAACTTAGCACGGTAAGGACCGGCAATTAATTCGGCAGCTTTTAAAAAAATGCTTGCGCGATGCTCCCAACTTAGGTTTTGCCACTTTTCTTTAGCAGCCAAGGCGGCTTTTATAGCCATTTCAACATGTTGCTTTTCACTCTTATAAAAGTGACCCAAAGTGTGCTTGTGATCGTGTGGCGGGGCAAGACGCACCTTTATTGTTCCACGCACTTCCTCGGCACCAATATACATTGGAATATCTAATTCTTTACTACGTAATTCTTTTAACATGGCCTGCAACTCTTTGCGTTCGGCACTTCCGGAAGCATAATTTTTAATTGGTTCGTTTACCGGAGTTGGTACTTTATAAATTCCTTTTGGCATAATATTTAGGTTTATAATTGAATTTAAAGTTTAATTAAATCAGGAATCAAATATAAGTTTTTATTTACTCAGAAGTATGTAAATTTGCGCTCATAAGAAATCAAAAAACATATAATTTAATAATAATTGTTTTTGTTCTTGTATTCTCTCTCTTTTGCGTATACAAGCTCCAAAACATTCAATTCGATTATAATTTTGAGGCATTTTTTCCGAACGAAGATCATGAGTTAGAGGTTTATAATAACTACCGCAAAACTTTTGAATACGATAATGAGTTTGCCTTAGTGGCCGTTGAGAACAATAAAGGCATTTTCAGGAAAGATTTTTTAATTAAAATTGATAGTCTTACAAAACAACTCGCGCGCTTAAAGTACGTTCAGCGCGTTACCTCACCAACAAATTTAAAAACACTTTCTTTAGGTGGCTTGGTTCCGGTGCAAACAAGCGTGCTTCATTTTCAGGATGAAGACCTGTACAAAGATGACAGCATTGCCATTTACCAATCATCCCATTTGGTTGGGTCTTTTTTTCCGCTCAATGCTAAGTCAATTAGTATTTATATAAAAACAGATGATGTTCTAACAAAACTAAAAAGCGATTCGCTTGCAACCGGCATAGAAAGTACTTTAAAGAAATTTAAATTTGACGAGATCCATTTTGTTGGAAGAATCTTTGCGCAAACTGTTTACCTCAAAAATCTGCAAAAAGAATTTGTTGTCTTTATTTGTCTGTCGTTTATAGTGATCGTACTTTTTTTATGGTTTAGTTTTAGAAGTTTTTACGGCATTATTGTACCCGTGATTATAGTGCTTATTTCTATATTGTGGACTCTGGGTATAATGAAACTCTGCGGAAAATCAATTGATATTATGACGGTGATGTTGCCAACCATGATATTTATTGCCGGCATGAGTGATGTGGTTCACTTTTTTTCTAAGTATTTTGAAGAACTGGCAAAGGGCACCGCACGCGAAAAAATCTATTCTTTAATTTTAAAAGAAGTTGGTTTTCCGACTTTTTTAACGCTTATCACAACTGTTGTAGGTTTCTTATCACTTCTTTTTTCGAGCATTGAACCTATAAAAGAATTTGGCATCTATACCTCGGTTGGTGTTACTATTGCCTTTATTTTAACGTATACTCTGCTTCCAGCCTTATTATATTTTTTTACGCCAAAAAAATTAGTTACTGTTCATGGCAGTAATAACCGAACTCATAATTTAATGCGCACTGGATTGTTCTGGATCTTCCGGCATCAAAAAACAATTTTGGTAATTACCAGTTTGCTTTTGGTCTTATCTATTGTTGGTATTTGTAAGATAAAAGTAAATAACATTTTATTAGAAGACCTCAGCGAAAAAGTAAAAATAAAACAGGATTTTATGTTCTTTGATAAGAACTATAGTGGCGTTAGGCCTTTTGAGATCCTAGTAACTGTAAAAGACAAGAATAAATCGGTTTGGGATTATGATGTCATAACCGAGTTAAATGAAGTAGATGAATTTATAAGGAAAGAATATGACGCGGGATTTTTACTTTCTCTTTCAAGTTTGGTAAGGTCTATTTATCAAAATTCAAATGGCGATTACAATTTAAAATTTCCAAACCCTGAAGATTATGAGCCCATTGCTAAACAATTAAAAGACAATAAAAAGAACCGGGATGTAAAACGTTTAATAACAACCGATGGGTTAAAGACCAGGATAAGTGCCAAGATTAGAGATATGGGCAGTTTAAAAGCCACGCAACACAACATTAATTTACTTGCTTTTATTGATAAAAATATTAATACCAATATACTGCAGTTTGAAATTACCGGTGCCGCACATTTAATTGACAGGAACAATGAATACATGGTAAATAACATGACGCAAGGTTTTATATTCTCGTTGATAGTAATTGGTATATTAACATTTTTTCTTCACCGAAGTTGGCGAATGGTTTTGGTATTTATACTTCCAAATGTTATTCCGTTGGTAATTATTGGCGGCATAATGGGCTTTGCAGGAATAGAATTAAAAGCCGCTACCTCTTTGGTATTTAGTATTGCTTTTGGAATAGCTACCGACGATACCATACATTTTATTTCACGCTTAAAAATTGAATTGGGCTACGGAAAAAGTTTGATGTACGCTTTTAAACGCACTTATTTTGAAACCGGAAAGCCAATTATATTAACCACCTTTATTTTATTGGGAGGTTTTATGACCCTTATGATCAGTGACTTTCAGAGCACCTTTTATTTTGGTTTCCTTATTTGCATAACGGTTATAATTGCTGTGATAGCCGATATTTTTTTATTACCTGTTCTGTTATTTTTAATATACAGTAAAAAGAAAAAATAAATTATTACTAATCATAAAAACATAATTGTAATTGGCGGTGGCGCCGCAGGATTTTTTGCGGCCATTAACCTGGCTATGCGCCAGCCAGATTATAACATTACCATTTTAGAAAAAACAAATAAATTACTTTCTAAAGTAAAAGTTTCCGGTGGCGGGCGTTGCAATGTAACACACCATTGTTTTGATAATTCAGAATTGGTAAAAAACTATCCGAGAGGAGATAAAGAACTACAGCAGGTCTTTTCAAAGTTCAGCGTGCAGGATACAATAGAATGGTTCAGGCAACAAGGTGTTGTTTTAAAGACGGAGGAGGATGGCAGAATGTTTCCTTACTCCAACAATAGCCAAACCATTATTGATTGTTTTTTTAAATTAGCTTCAGATCTCAACATTAAAATAAAAACTTCCTGCGATGTTCTGTCCATTCAAAAAAAAGATGAACTCTTTCTTATAAAGACCGAGCAGGTCACTTATTCCGCAAACGCCGTTATTTGTGCATTGGGTGGGCATAATAAGATCTCGGCTTATCGCATCATCAAAGATCTTGGGCATGTTATTGACGAACCAATTCCGAGTTTATTTACCATTAATTTACCGAACGAATCTATTAAAAAAGAGTTGCAGGGCATTAGTGTACAAAATGCGCAGGTAAAAATTGCAAACACAAAATTAAATTATAATGGTCCTATTTTAATTACACACTGGGGTTTAAGCGGGCCGGCAGTTCTAAAACTTTCTGCTTTTGCCGCTAAACAATTCTTCGAACTCAATTACCGGTCGGATATTTTTTTGAATTGGGCTTTTCCTTTAAAACAAAATGAAGTGGAAGAACGTTTAAAACAAATTCAAAAAGAAAAGCACAAAGCCCTACCCTACAGCAATCCATTATTCGATTTGCCAAAAAGATTGTGGGAGTTTTTATGTGCATCTGCAGGCCTTGATAATACAAAACCCTGGGCAGAAATAAGTAACAAACAATTAAATAAATTAACTGAAATAATTTGCAACAGTGAATTTAAAATGGAAGGTAAAACAACTTTTAAAGAAGAGTTTGTTATCTGTGGCGGCGTTAATTTAAAAGAGATAGATTTTAAAACGATGCAAAGTAAATTAATTAAGGATCTGTTTTTTTGTGGCGAGGTTTTAAATATTGACGGCATAACGGGTGGCTTTAATTTTCAAAGCGCATGGAGCACAGCATGGGTTTGTTCGCAAAACCTGTAATCCATAATGTTTACAATTTTACACAAGTGTTAATACAATTATCATAAAAGTGTTTTTCAATTTCTTAGATTTAAACCTCAAAATATAAATTAATAAATATGAAATTTTTTATCGATACGGCTAACCTGGCTCAAATTAAAGAGGCGCAAGATCTTGGTGTTTTAGATGGTGTAACTACAAACCCTTCGTTAATGGCTAAAGAAGGCATTAAAGGTCAGGAAAATATTTTAAAACATTATGTAGATATCTGTAATATAGTTACCGGTGATGTAAGCGCTGAAGTAATTTCAACTGATTTTGACGGGATGGTAAAAGAAGGAGAAGCATTGGCAAAACTACATCCGCAAATTGTAGTAAAGATCCCAATGATAAAAGATGGTATTAAAGCCATAAAATATTTCACAGAAAAAGGCATTAAAACAAATTGCACTTTGGTATTCTCTGCCGGACAAGCTTTATTAGCAGCAAAAGCGGGAGCTACATATATGTCGCCTTTTATTGGACGCTTAGATGATGTAAGCACGGATGGTTTAAAATTAATAGAAGATATCCGTATCATTTATGATAATTATGGTTATGAGACAGAAATTTTAGCGGCAAGTGTTCGTCACCCGATGCATATTATTGAGTGTGCTAAGATTGGCGCTGATGTTATCACAGCGCCGTTAAGTGCTATCGCTGCTTTATTAAAACACCCATTAACCGATAGTGGCTTAGCACAATTCTTAGCTGACGCAAAAAAATAATATTACTATACTTTATTAAAATTAAAGGTTTTCGTTTTCGGAAGCCTTTTTTTATTTATTAAGCATGCGCCAATGTCTTATTATTGCTTACCTGTATCGTTGTAGGTTGTTTTCGCCTAAACGTTAAAAACGTTAGACGAGTAAAAAATTTTTATATATTTATGTATAAAATCATAAAACATGAAAAAAAATTACCTGTTCTTATTTGCATTCGTTATAAGTCTGAGCTCAGTTTTTAGTCAGGCAAATCTTTCCATTATTGCGCCTGTTGGCAATGGAGCAACAACGCAATCAAGAGCGCCTAACGGAAACTCTTCGCACGCTTTTTTGAGGGGTTGTTTTTTAGTTACTGCTTCTGAGTTATCGTCTTTAGTAACAGGCACCAACGTTTCATCACTTGGTTTTACATTAACCACAGGTGTAACCGGTGCAGCTGTCACCGGTAGTATGACAGTTTATCTTCAAAACACCAGTGATGTAAGTTATTTAAAAGGTACATCTTGGGCTACCGCTATTACAGGCATGTCAAATGCCTATAGCGGTAACATGACCATTCCGGTTTCTGCCGGAAGTACATCCATTAACTTAGCTTTAGCGCCAACATTTACTTATACAGGTGGTGGAATTTATGTAGCTTATGATTGGGCTTGTGCCGGACCATACAGTGCAGGTTTTGCAACCTATGCGGCAGATAATACTATGCCGGTAGGTGGTGCAAGTGCATCTGCAACAATTGCTCCTGCTCCAACTATTTTAGGTAATACTAATTTCAGGCCATGTTTTATTTTTGGCGCAGTTAATTCTGCAACAAACGATGTACAAGTTGTTGGAATTATTGCGCCGGGTAAACTACCGGGTAGTTTTAATTCGCCATGTACAGTAAACTCTGTTATTAAAAATGCTAGTAGCGGGCCTTTATCAAACATTACTGTTACAATGAGTGTTACCGGCGCCAATACATTTAGTAATACAGTAAATATATCATCACTCGCTGCAGGCGCAAGTACAACAATTGCTTTTGCAGCCTATACACCCACTGCCGGTGGATTAAATTCAATTAATGTTTCTACTTTGCCTGATCAAAATAATTTAAATAACGCGTCCATTTATACACAAAGTGTTACCTGTAATGTATGGGCACAGATACAGCCAAGCCAGATATTCTCAAGTTCGGTTGGTTTTAATACCGCGTCTGGTATCATTGCCACTAGGTTTGTAAATCCAATTACAGCAACTTTAAATGCTATAAGTGTTACTATTGGCAATACTCCGCAAAACGCGGGTAACGGCGTGTATTGTGTGCTTATGAACTCCGGCGGGGTTATACAAGCAACTACAAATACCATTACCATAACAACACCAATGTATGGTTTGCCTCAAACCTTTACACTTGCACCTCAAACATTATTACCGGGCACTTATTATCTAGGATTAGCACAACCACAAAATAGTGTTACAGGATATTTCCCACTAGCTGCTTCACCAGCGGCTTTTGTACCAACCACAATTTATTATACTTCAATTATTGGTGGAGGCTTTATTAGTAATTTAGTTCAAAATTTAGGTTATTTTGACATTGAAGGAATTTTCGCTCAAACAACAACCATTAGTGCTACAAGTCCCTCGTCGGTAGTTTGTGATGGTGCATCCATAACACTTACTGGTATTGGCGCCAATACATATACCTGGAGTACGGGATCAATTTCTCCAACTATTAGTGTTTCTCCAACTGTTGCAACCACCTATTCTGTTATTGGAACAAATAGTGTGAGTTGTTTGGCAAATACTTCTATTTCATTAGCAGTAAATCCATCACCTACTGTTACGGCCGTTTCAAGTTTAAGTACAGTTTGTCCGGGCGGCGCAGTTAATTTAACCGCCGGAGGTGCGATTACATACACATGGAGCAATGCTGCTACAACAACCGTAACTACTGTTAACCCTACGGTTGCCACTACTTATAGTGTTGTTGGAACAAACACCCTTGGTTGTAATGGAACCGGTACAGTTGCAATAGCCATGAACGCACCAACAATAACCATTAACAGTCCAACTGCAATTTGTATTGGCAACTCCGCTAACCTTTCGGCAAGTGGCGCCAATACTTATACATGGAGTACAGGATCGAACGGGATAAACATAATTGTTTCGCCTTCGGTTGCAACCAGCTATTCTATTGCAGGAACCAATTCGCTTGGTTGTGTAGGCACACAAAGTCTTAGCTTAGCGGTAAATCCTAACCCAACAGTATCTGCTTCATCAAGTCCGCCGGCAATTTGTAAAGGAGAGTCAACCACTTTAACTGCGGTTGGAGCTATTAATTATACTTTACTTTCAAGTGGCGCGCCTGCTAATTTTACTGCTACTTCAGTAACAAGTACGATCTCAACTGTTCTCTCACCAACTGCGTCAATAACTTATACTGTTGTTGGAACAAACTCTGTAGGTTGTTCGCATACATTTAATGTGAGCCAAATTGTTAATGCTTGTGTTGGTATTCACGAAAACAACGGCTCTTCTGCTTTAATAAGTATTTTCCCAAACCCAACTAACGGTGTATTCATGTTAGATATAACTAATTCAACTGGTCCACTCAGCATCGAGATCTATACTATTATTGGTGAAAAAGTGAAGGCCAAAAAGATAGATTCAGGAAAAAATGAAATAAATTTAAATGATCAGGCAAATGGTGTTTATCTTATTTATGTAACAGAGAATAATAAAACAATTCATATTTCTAAGGTTGTAAAACACTAATTTAAAATAAATATCTTTTAAAAGCCCTTACAAAAAAAGTAAGGGCTTTTTTATGCCGGATATAAAGCAGAACAGTCAAAGCATCCCTCCATACTGTACAGTGGCCAAATTTGACAAAATACAATTCGTTTAATAGTTATATTTGATGCACAAAAAAATCCTTATGAAAAAACTATTACCTTTTTTAATTGCTTTTATATTTTCTATATCAGTAAATGCGCAAACCTCATCCGCTTATTTACACACAATAGCGTGTTCGCAACCGAGCGCTGTTCCAACAACTACGCAATCCACCTGTACAAATACAGCCAACGCATTCGATCTTGGTCTTACTTTTACTCCAGCGACACCCGTACCTAATTATACTATCACGTGGTCGCCAATACCGAATGGAGTATTCAGTGCAACGCAAACAGCAGCCAGCGGTGGTATAGCTTCTGGATTATATTCCGCCACGATAACTGCTACTGGAGGTTGTTCTACAACTACCAGTTTTAGCATTAATCCGCAACCGGCACAAGTTGTTTTTAATTTTGTGCCTAACTCAATGAATTTTGTAGTTACTTGCGCACAACCAACAGTTACAATAAATTTAAATCCAGCAACTTACAATTATACATGGACAAATGGCGTATCAACCCCACAAAATGGTTCAATAGGAAGTTTTAATTCATTGAACCTAGGTAACTGGACTGTAACAGCTAGCAACCCATCAGGCTGCACATCGACGCAAACATTTATTGTGACTCAAAACATCACTGCCCCAACTTCAACCGTTACTCCACTTTCACAAAATATTACCTGTGCTGGAGGCCCAGCTACATTTACAGGTGTTACAACAAATTCATTGACCAATATTACTCATTCATATCTTTCTCCTTACTCAACAGGAGCAGCTTTTAGTGGTGGCACTATTTCAATTTACAACACAAGCGGCCCCGGAACTTATACCTATTGCTTGACAAATAATATTAATGGTTGCAGCACATGCAAAACTATAACGGTTACCTCTACAAATGGTTTTCCAACTTATTCTATTACCAGTCCGCAACAATTTACAATTGGTTGTGGTACAACCAGCTTAACTACAATCAATATATCGAATGTAACTACTATGCCTGTTCCTGGTGGACCTGTATCATACACTGTTTTACCGCCTACTTTTTTTGGAAGCTATTCTTTAGGTGCATCAGCAACATACAGCGCAAATAACCCTGGACAATATACCGTGGTTGTTCATGATATTACAAACAATTGCGAAACCAAAATTCCTATTTCTGTCATTCAAAATACATTAGCGCCAACTCTTAGTATTAGTGTCTTAACAAAAACATTGAGCTGTGATATTCCTACAGTAACGGTTCAGGCTATTACATCCAACTCAAATGTGAATTATTTTTGGTCATATCCCGGTCCCAGCAATTCAAACGGTAGTTCGGTTATTATTAATACTATACCAAGTGGCACTGTGATTGGAAATTACTCATTAACAGTTACAAGTACTTCAAATTCTTGTACTAGCTCAACTGTAACCACTTTTTATCAAAATATTTTTGCACCAACAGCGTCTATTACCTCGGGGCTTGGGTTTTTAACCTGTAACACTCCATCAATCAATTTAACTAGTTCAAGCATTAGCAATGTTCCTGCAACCTTCTTTCCAACTCTCCCGGTTATTGGATCTGCATGGTACGGCCCTGTGCCCCAGACATCTCTATCAAATTCAACTACATATATTGCCTATACACCCGGAACCTATACACTAATTGCCAAAGATCTGAACAACGGTTGCACTGCTATGGCCACAAAAACTGTGGGAAACAACGTTTTTTATCCACAGGTAAGCTCACCAGCACCATTTAATATTAATTGTCCAGCGCCAACTGCAAGTATTTTTCCTATAGTTACTGGCACAACCACAGGTTTTACTTATTCTTGGACAGTGCCTCCAACAGCCACTATTTCATCATTTACCTCATCCATGACAGTTGTAAACCTTGCAGGTACTTACACGATCTATGTTACAAATCCTGTTAATGGCTGTACCTCATCTACATTAGTAACTGTGGCTGTATGTGCAGGTATTGAGCAAAATTCACTTTCAAACAGTAACATCAATATTTTCCCAAACCCAACAAACGGTACATTTAATGTAGATATTATGGGTATGGACGGAAGCACTATTATTGAGGTGTACTCCGGCTTAGGCGTTTTGGTTAAAAAACAAGCACTTACAGTTGAAAACAGTGTAATTGATCTGAAAAATGAAGCTAATGGAATTTATCTTATTTATGTAAAAGAAGGCGAAAAGACCATAAAAGTGTCTAAAATAGTGAAGAATTAAGCAAATAATTTTTGGACTTCTTTAAATAATGCTATCTTTGTATCCTTAAAAAAAATTACAATGTATTTAACATCACAAGTAAAGAAAGACATTTTCAAAAAACACGGAGGAGCTGAAAAAAACACAGGTACCTCAGAATCGCAAATTGCGCTATTCACGTTACGTATTGACCATTTAACCGGTCATTTAAAAAATAATAAAAAAGATTTTGGTACACAACGTTCTCTATTGAATTTAGTAGGTAAGCGTCGTGCGTTATTAGATTATTTAAAGAAAAACGATCTAATGCGTTACCGTGCTATCATCAAAACATTAGATATCCGTAAGTAATTTTACGGAGCAGGATTATGAAAAAGGGGGCATTTCGGAAACATTCGAAATGCCTTTTTTATTCGGTATCTCTATGAATTATCTTTTTGAAACTTAAAAATAAAATATAAACCCGTTCCGAAAACGTCGGAACACAAAAACAAACAAATATGTCACAAATAGGAACAACACACACGTTTGATATTGGCGATGGTCGCATGATGTCATTGGAAACAGGAAAATTAGCCAAACAGGCTGATGGATCGGTAGTATTAAGATTTGGCGATACCATGATCTTAGCTACAATTGTAAGTAATAAAGATGCAAAAGAAGGGGTAGATTTTTTACCCTTAACGGTTGATTACCAGGAAAAATACGCCTCTACAGGAAGATTTCCCGGAGGATTTTTTAAGCGTGAAGCAAAATTATCTGATTATGAAGTTTTAATTTCGCGTATTGTTGACCGTGCTTTACGTCCGCAATTCCCAGAAGATTATCATGCCGATACACAATTAATGTTATCATTAATTTCTTCTGATAAAGAAAATTTACCGGATGCATTAGTAGGTTTAGCTGCCTCGGCTGCAATTGCAGTAAGTGATATTCCTTTTAACGGACCAATAAGCGAAGTACGTGTGGCTAAAATTGATGGTAAATTAGTTATCAATCCAACAAAAACACAAATGGTTGGTAACACTTTAGAAATGATCGTTGCAGGTTCTGCTACGGATATTGCCATGGTTGAAGGTGAAATGAAAGAAGTTAGCGAGGCAGAAATGTTGGAAGCTATTAAATTTGCACACGAAGCTATTAAAATTCAAATTAAAGCTATTAATGATTTTGCTGTAAAAGCAGGTTTAAAAACCAAGCGTGAATACAACCACGAAACAAATGATGCAGACTTAAAAGCAAAAGTAATGAAGGAAACTTACGATGCTGTTTATGCTGCCGCTAAAAAATTAGATCCAAATAAAAATAACCGTAAAGCAAATTTTAAAGCGCCTTTAGAAGCGTTTAAAAAACAATATACGCCTGAAGAGTTAAAAGAAAAGGAAAGTTTAATAAATAAATATTATCATGAAGTTGAATACGTTGCTGTTCGTCGTTTAGCGATAGATGAGAAGGTACGTTTAGATGGCCGTAAAACAACTGACATCCGTCCGATTTGGGCTGAAGTTAGCTACCTGCCTACTCCACACGGTAGCGCAGTATTTACACGTGGTGAGACTCAATCTTTAACCACTGTAACTTTAGGTACACCATTAGATAAATTAAGAATTGACGGTGCTTTTAACAGCGGTGAAGAAACTTTTATTTTACATTATAACTTCCCAGGCTTTAGTACCGGTGAAGCAAAACCTAACCGTGGTGTTGGCCGTAGAGAAGTTGGACATGGTAATTTAGCTTTACGCGCTTTGAAAAAAGTAGTGCCAATGGATACCGGTTACACTATTCGTATAGTAAGCGATATTTTAGAAAGTAATGGTTCATCAAGTATGGCAACAGTTTGTGCTGGTACATTAGCTTTAATGGATGCCGGTGTAAAAATTGCTAATCCGGTTGCAGGTATTGCCATGGGTTTAATTACAGATGAAAAAGGTGATTACGCTATTCTATCAGATATTTTAGGTGATGAAGATCATTTAGGTGATATGGATTTTAAAGTTTGTGGTACAGTAAATGGAATTACTGCCGTGCAAATGGATCTTAAAGTAAATGGTTTACCTTACGAAGTAATGGCAAAAGCTATGGAACAAGCTAAGGTTGGACGTTTACACATTATGAACGAAATGCTTAAAGCGTTAGATAAACCACGCGCAGATTACAAAGAACATGCACCACGCTTCGAGAGAATCGTTATTGCTGGTGAATTTATTGGCGCTATTATCGGACCTGGAGGAAAAGTAATTCAGGAAATGCAAAAAGCAACCAATACTACCATTGTAATTACCGAAGTTGATAAAACAGGAGTTGTTGAAATTTTTGGAACTAACCTTACAGATGTTACTGCTGCGAAAAACAGAATTAAAGGCATTGTAACGGTTCCTGAAGTTGGAGATATCTATCAAGCAAAAGTAAAAACAATAATGCCTTACGGTGCTTTTGTTGAGATAATGCCGGGTAAAGATGGTTTATTGCACATAAGCGAGTACGATTGGAAGCGTATTGATACTTTAGAAGGTGTTTTAAAAGAAGGTGATGTGATAGAAGTAAAATATGTTGGTGACGATCCTAAAACAAAAAAAATAAAATTAAGCCGTAAAGTTCTTTTACCAAAACCGGAAGGATTGGTAGAAAAGAAAGAAGCTTAAACTAATTTACGATTTGTAAATTGTCAATTCAAAAATCGTCAATTTTAAACCCTGATTTCAGAAATGAAATTGGGGTTTTTGTTAAAATTACATTTGAATTAACAATTTGAGTTCATCTAAATATTTTAGATGTTGATTTACTGTTGAAAACCTTATACCCAACCATTTCAGGTCAATTTGCGTATGGTTTAATAAGATGACAGAGATTGCATTAAAAAGACATAAAACAAAAAGTACATACATAAAAAAAGCTATTGCCTTTATTGTACTATGTATTTTATTGGTTGTACTTGATAAAGTATATTCCTTAACACCTTCTACTTTTGCCGGTAAAACAACTATTCACGTAAGTAAATAGTTTATTCTCAAATAAAATTTATCAGGTCCTTTCTCTTCCAATATTACTTCTATGGATCCACTTATACCTTCGTTTAATAAAAGGATTTTTTCCACCTTTTTGTAATTTAATTACAATGCCTGTGGAATGTTGCAAATAGTTAGAAGAACTCCTTGGAAATCGAGTACTAACGCCAAACTTGGCGATGCTTTGAAAATTAATACCCACCACACGCGATAACCAGATATTAAAACCAAAACCTATGTTTAAATTACCTCCTATTGGTAAGGTCCTCACCGTTCTGTATGTAGCGCCAACACCATAAATGATGTATGGATTAAACCAACCTTCGGTATTTAGCATCCTATTAAAATCATTCTTTAAATTGCAATCAAGAGAAAGAAAAATTCCGGCCCGCCCTACTTCGTTATTAATGATCTTACTTGGTTTGTAAGTATTAAAATTAAATGCGCCCTCAATACTAAAACTTTTATCCATCGCCCTCTCTACTGTTAACCGAGTTGGATACGGCCTTACATTCCAGCGTGGAAGCACATTAAACAATTTTTTAAAAGGGTTTCCATCATCATCCACTACATTTCCACCAACACCAATTATCCAGTATTTATTAAATCCTTTTCGTTTAATAATGCCTGATTTTGTGCGTGTTGTTTTTGCCCTGCTTTCTTTTTCTTTATTTGTTACCGAAAATGTTTTTGCCTTTGTTTTTGTTTTTTGCCCATAGGCAGCGCCAACACATAATAAGCTTAAGAATAAAACCAAAAAAACTAACCTAATATTTAATTTAATTTTCAATTATTTAAAGTAAGTATTTAATTAGTTCGCCACAGATAAATTCTGCCGCATGTCCGTCACCATAAAGCTTCGGGAATTTGAGATCTTTTTTTGTGCTAAGAATTTCAAACGCTTTTTTTATTTTTTCTTCGTTAGCATCTGCAATTATAGCAGCATCGTTTTCCACCAACTCTACCCATTCCGTTTCAGCACGAAGTATAACGCAGGTCTTTTCAAAATAAAAAGCTTCTTTTTGTACACCACCACTATCGGTCATTACCAGCATACAATTTTTTTCAAGTGCCACCATTTCTAAAAAAGAAGCGGGCTTTGTAATTTTAAATTGTGTGTTGGCTTTAACTTCAACATTTAATTCTTTAGCAAGATTTGTTTCTAATAATTTTGCTGTTCTTGGATGCAGCGGTAACACCACATCTAATTTGTTTTCTTTTGAAATATCATTTAACGCTTTAAATAATGCATTTAAACGCTTTGGCTCATCGGTATTATTATTACGATGAATAGTGGCTAAAATAAAATTATTCTTTTGAAGTTTTAATTTATCAAGAATGGTTGTTTTACTTTCCGCCACTTCACTAAAATAAAGACTGTTATCGTACATCACATCACCGCAATGATACACCTTTGGGTTATTGGCATTAAATGGTGGAATGGTACCAACATTAAAACCTTCTTTTATTAAATTAATTACACCGGTTTTGGTTGGCGAAAATAAAAAAGAACTTACATGATCGCACATAATGCGGTTAACTTCTTCGGGCATGGCTTTGTTATAAGAGCGCAAACCGGCTTCAATATGAATGATGGGTACATGAATTTTTATTGCTGCCAAAGCGCCTGCCAGCGTTGAGTTTGTATCGCCATACAACACAATGCCATTTGGTTTTTCTTCTATTAAGATCTTTTCAATGCCGGTAATCATAGCTGCAGTTTGGCTTCCGTGGCCAACACTTCCAACATTTAAATTATGATCAGGCGCAGGAATCCCCAACTCATCAAAAAAAACCTGGCTCATGTTGGCATCGTAATGTTGCCCCGTGTGAACAATAACTTCTTTTATCTGCCCCGCATATTTGTTTTTTATTGCCCTGCTCAAAGCCGCTGCTTTAATGATCTGCGGCCTGGCGCCAATAATAGTAACTATCTTAATCATCTTTAATTTTAAATATCAATCTTAATTTTAATAATTATTGGTTGTTAGCTTAGCGCTACAAAAGTCCTTCATCTGCAAAACTAAAATACGTTTGATCGCCAATTATTAAATGATCTAACAAGGGTATCTCAAATGTTTTTAATGCTTCTTTTAATTTGTTTGTAATACTTTTATCCTGCTCGCTTGGCGTTAATTGCCCGCTGGGATGATTGTGTGCTACAATGATCCCACTTGCATTATTTTCTATCGCCGACTTACAAATAAGCCTTACGTCCACCACCGTTCCGGATATACCGCCTTTACTAAGATTCTCTTCTTTAATTACCTGATTGGCCCTGTTCAGTATCAATATCCAAAATTCTTCATGTGGCAAATCGCTTAAGCGTTTTTGCAAAAGCTGGTAAGCAACCGCGCTGGAAGTTATTTTTATCTTTTGTATAGTTTCAATATCTGTTCTTCTGCGTCCTAACTCAAAAGCGGCAGCAATAGCAATAGCTTTTACTTCGCCAATACCTTTAAATTTCTTCAATTCTGCCAGGCTTAATTTAGCAAGCTGGTTAATATTATTTTTATTTTCAGACAGCATGCGTTGCGCCAACTGCACGGCTGTTTCATTTTTGTTTCCCGAACCCAAAATGATGGCTATCAATTCAGCATCGCTTAAATTTTGCCTGCCAAGAGAAGCTAGTTTTTCTCTCGGGCGATCATCTTCTGATAAAGATTTTATTGTTAAATGTTTAACGTTATTTTCCACGGAACGCTAAAATACAAAATTGATTCTCATTACAATGGCCAATTATTAGAAACTGTTAAATTTCTTCACTAATTTTGAACATAATTTATGGCTCTCCTAAAAACCGAATCACTTCAAATTTTTAAAATAAAGGAATTTCGTTTGTATGTAATGGCGAGGTTCTTCATGACACTAGCCATTCAAATGCAATTCAGTACTATTTACCTCCAGGTATATTACGAATATTCCAAAGAAGAAATAGTTTTAGGTTTAATTGGCTTAACAGAAGCTTTACCATTTGTTGTTACATCTTTTTTTAGCGGTCATGTTTCTGATAATTTTTATCGGAAGCGAATTATACTGATAGGTATTATTGCCTTGCTATTGGGCGCAACGCTGCTTTACTTAAATACTGAGCCAATGGTTTACCTGTTAAAGAACATGGGGGTTATTGCGCTTTTTACAGTTGTTTTTCTGTTTGGCATCATACGCTCTTTTCTTGCTGCAACACTTCAGCCCTTTATGAGCCAAATAGTACCGCGCAATTTTTATACACATTCAGCCACATGGAACAGTACGGCCTGGCATACCGGTGCCATCCTTGGCCCTGTTATTGCCGGCCTTATTTATGGTTTTAGCAATAACGCCAGGTTATGTCATTTAATTGAAATAGTTTTGTTCTTATTGGCCCTATTCTATATTTGGCGAATTGATCACAAAGGCGCACCCGAAAAACAGGAAAAAAAAGAATCCGTTTTGGAAGGCATGAAAGTTGGGTTGAATTTTGTATTTAAAAATAAAATGGTTTTAAGTGCTTTATCGTTAGATCTTTTTGCTGTGTTGTTTGGCGGTGCCGTAGCATTGATTCCTGCCTTTACAGATAAAGTTTTACACCTTGGGCCTGAAGTATACGGTTTACTAAGAACTGCGCCTGCCATTGGTGCTGTAATTATGGCCTTTATTATGGCGGTTTACCCTCCTTCTAAAAAAGCCGGTTTGGCGCTTATTTGGTCAGTGATTGCTTTTGGTATTTTCACTATTTTATTTGCATTAAGCACAAGCTATTGGATGGCTTTTGCGATGTTATTTTTTACCGGTGCATTTGATAATGTGAGCGTTGTTGTTCGCCACAGTATTTTGCAATTATCAACACCCGATAATATGCGCGGAAGAGTTAGCGCCATTAATAGCGTATTTATTGGCAGTAGTAACGAAATTGGCGCTTTTGAAAGTGGTGCTACCGCTAAACTTTTTGGCCTGGTGCCTTCTATAATTGTTGGTGGCGGACTAACCATTTTTGTAGTTGGTGCAATTAATAAGATCAACCCTAAGCTTAAGGAGCTTGATATTAATAAACTTCAATAATGAAGAAAGATCTTTTAAATATTAAGGATCTTTTAGATGAGCGTTATTTAAAATATAATCATCGTTCTTTTATTGAAAATGACCCTATTTCTATTCCACACCAATTCACAAAAAAAGAAGATATTGAAATTGCCGCTTTCCTTGCGGCCACAATAGCCTGGGGTAATAGAAAATCAATTATTACAAATGCAAATAAGTTAATGACCTGGATGGATAATTCACCACATGCATTTATTTTAGATCATTCAAAAAAAGAATTAAAGCGTTTTGAAAAATTTGTGCACCGCACATTTAATGGTAAAGATTGTATTTTCTTTTTGCAATCATTACAAAATATTTACAAGCAGCACAAGGGTTTAGAAGGAGCATTTAAAAATGAGATCAATACTGCCGATAAAAATTTAATGCACAACATTGTAAGTTTCAGGAATGTATTTTTAGATACAAACCATTTATCGCGATCAGAAAAACACATTTCTGATCCGGCAAAAAAATCAAGTGCTAAAAGATTGTGTATGTTCTTGCGCTGGATGGTACGAGATGATAAAAAAGGGGTTGACTTTGGTATCTGGAAAAGCATCTCGCCAAAAGATCTTTGCCTGCCGTTGGATGTGCATACCGGAAATGTAAGTCGTACTTTAGGCTTGCTAAAAAGAACACAAAATGATTGGCAAGCCGTTGAAGAGATAACTTCTGTTTTAAAAAGTTTTGATCCGAAAGACCCTGTAAAATATGATTTCTCTTTATTTGGAATTGGCGTTAATAAAGATCTATGATCGTTTATAGATTGTTATGATGAGCGCGTTGAACCATAATACAATACCCTTCAAGAAGCTTAGGGTGACAATTTATTATAATCTTATTCCAATCAAACAAACATCGTCCACCTGCTCTAACGAACCTTTCCATTCATTAAACTTTTGATTCAGAATTTTTGATTGCTCTTCCATTGTTAGATAGTAAATAGACGAAACAATCTCTTCCAATTTTTTGAATTTCATTTTTTTACCATTACTTCCGCCAAACTGATCGGCATAACCATCTGTAAATAAATACAAGGTATCGCCTGCTTTATAATCTACTTCATGTAAAGTAAATGATTCATCTTTCTCTCCTTTACCAACAGGCATTTTATCGGCGGGTAAAATTTTTATCGTGTGATTACTTATTAAAATTGGTTTTGTATTTGCTGCGGTGTATGTAAATGTATTATTAGCTTTATCAAAACAAACCAACGTGCCATCAAATCCATCATTTTGTCCTTCTTTACTAATACCGCTTATCAATTCATTTCTAACATAATTAAAAATTTCATTAGGCTTAGAAATATTTTTTTCATTAACCGCTTCATTAATAAAATTTAAGTTTAATAAGCTCATGAATGCACCTGGCACACCATGTCCGGTACTATCACAAATAGCCAGATAAAATTTATTTTCTTTTTGTTCGGCCCAATAAAAATCGCCGCTAACAATATCTTTTGGCTTAAATAAAATAAAAAAATCTTTTGCCAATAACTTAATATCTTCTTGCGAAGGCAATAATGCTGCCTGAATTTTACTGGCATAATTAATACTATCAGTAATTTCTTTATTCTTTACTCCAATCTGCTCAAAAGCCAGTTTTAATTGATGAGTACGCTGATCTACTTTTTGCTCGAGCACCACTTTTTGTCTTTGTAATTTTCTCTCACGCGATTTTACAAATAAATAAAATCCTAACAATAATACAAATGTGCAAATAGCATAAAACCAACCTGTTTTCCAAAATGGTGGTGTAATTGTAAACACAAAAGTTTGTGGTTCTTTGTTCCACAAACCATCATTGTTGCAACTCTTAACCATAAACGTGTATGTTCCGGGCGGTATGCTTGAATAATCTGCTTCACGCTTATTTATTTCCGGCGACCAGTCTTTATCCAAACCTTCTAACTTGTATTGATAAAAAACTTTTGTTGGCGCACTTAAATTAATACCAATAAATTTAAACGTAAGGTGATTTTGCTGATAATTTAAACTAAGGTTTTTTGGCAAACCGTTGTCATCATATTCTTTTGAGTATTGCAACCAATCTACTTCCTTAAAAAAAAGATACATTTGTGTAATGTATGTTTTTGTTTCTTTTGTATTTGCATTTGTTTGCGCTGCATTAAAAGCATAAATGCCACCACTGGTAGCAAGCCATAAATTTCCTTTACTATCAAACGTTGCCAGGTTACAATCCGGATTTAGCAAACCGTCTTCCTTATTGTAATAACTTAATTTTTTTGTTCCCTTTTCATACAAGTTAAGATCCATTATGCATAAACCAAATTTGGTGCCCATATATAATTTATTATTGACGGCTGCTACCGAACGAACATTATTGGAGATTAACCCACACGACGCTACCAGCGAATCAACTATCCTGATATTATCACTTTTATCTAATGCACATTTATAAACACCTTTTGTTGGTACTGCAATCCAATAAAAACCAAAGCTATCTTCTGCAATTGCAGTTGCCGGCTCATTTAAAAAGCCGTTACTTCGGTTAAATGATTTAACCACATCGTTCTTATAAAAGAGAATGCCTTTATGTTCGTTAATTAACCAATAATTATGTTTTGTGTCTTCTGTTACTGAAATAACCCTGTTAGTTGGTTGCACGCCAGATACATTTATAAACCTGCTATCGTTTCCGGTAATTTTTAAAGCACCGTTTTTATCAGTACCGATCCAAATATTTCCCTGACTATCTTTATTGGCCGAGAAACCGATCATGTTCTTATCTGCAATTATTTTATCCTCAATAATTTTGTATCCCTGACCAATGTATCCCAAAGCCCATATCTCCTTTGGTTTATCAGCATATAATGAAATTACAAGCGAAAGATCTTTCCCGTCACATTTGGTAATATTATTTATCTCACCCGTTACTGTATTGTAAGAAGAAACACTTTGTTCTGAAGAGATCCATATTTTATTTTGCTCGCCCTCAACAACACCTGTTATATTATTGCTTGGTAAACCCGATTTATCTGACAAACGTGTAAAGCTTTCGCCTGAATATTTAAAAAGTCCTCTACCCCAGGAACTCAGCCATAGATTGCCTCCTGAGTCTTCATCAATACCCCAAAAAGAATTAAAAGCAAGGCCTTCTTTGGCAGAATAATTAATAAAATCTGTACCATTGTATTTAAAAATCCCTTTATCCCATGTGGCTAGCCAGATATTGCCTTTTGCATCGCGAAGCATATCCAAGGCAAAAGAGCCCAGTTTAATTTCTTTTTCTAATTTTCCATTCTTATAAATACTCAAGGGTCTATCCCAACCGGTAAACCACTCTGTTCCGTCTTCAAATTCAAGCATCGTGTATACAGGTCCGGGTAGATCGTTATAGCGTACTAACGAATCGTTCTTAATAATAAAGCAACCCGACTCGCCGCCACCCATGATCTCGCCTTTTTTATTTTGCCACAGATTTCTAAATGCTTTATTAGCTACTTTTTCGCCAAGAATATAATTTTTCATTAAAGGCTTTTCTTTGTTTAAAGGATCTATGTGTGTAAGGCCATCACCACCCGCAGCCCATATTGTACCATCATTTGCCTTTATTAAATTAATGCATTGGATTCTTTTTAAATTTGGAACAGTATCAAAACGATTGTTTTTAAAAATTGCCAAACCTTTTACGGTACTTATCCAAACATTACCGTTATTATCCTGGCATGCACCGGTAACAATTGGCGAGGGTAAGCCATCAGCAACAGTAAAGTTTCTAAAAGTAATACCATCAAAACGGCTTAAACCTTCTTTTGTACAAAACCACAAATAGCCTTTTTTATCTTCGAAAACCCTAAAGCCATTTACATAATCAAGGCCATGTTCGGTAGTATAATTTACAAAATTTGCTTCCCGGGGTGCAGAAATAATGGTTTGCCCGCTAAGTGGCGTCCATAAAAACTGAACTATAATAAGCAAAAGGCCTATTTTTTTAAACATGAAAGAATTTTAGATTTTGTAAAGTTAATTTTTAATTCCAAATGAACACTATTTGGCTTACGAAGGCCTTTTTTAAAGCTATTTTAATTTATTCTTTAAAAAATTAGATAGCTATATTTTCAAAATTCACAATAATTCTATAACTTAGAAGTCTATTTTTAATTTTACAAACATCAACAACCTATACTATGGCATTTGACATTGAAATGATCAAGGAAGTGTACAAAAACCTTCCGGCAAAAGTAGAAGCAGCCCGCAAATTAATTGGCCGTCCACTTACACTTACTGAAAAAATATTGTACTCGCATTTACATGCAGAGCAAAAAGGAGACAATTTTGAAAGAGGAAAATCTTATGTTGATTTTTCGCCGGATAGAGTTGCCATGCAGGATGCTACAGCGCAAATGGCTTTATTACAGTTCATGCAATCTGGTCGCCCTAAAGTAGCCGTGCCGTCAACCGTGCATTGCGATCACTTAATTACTGCTAAAAATGGGGCCAACGAGGATTTAGCTTTTGCAAATACCGAAAGCAAAGAAGTATTTGATTTTTTAGGTTCTGTTTCGAATAAATATGGTATTGGTTTTTGGAAACCCGGTGCAGGTATCATTCACCAGGTTGTGTTAGAAAACTATGCTTTCCCCGGTGGAATGATGATAGGTACCGATTCGCACACTGTTAACGCAGGTGGTTTAGGTATGATAGCTATTGGTGTTGGCGGGGCCGATGCCTGTGATGTAATGGCAGGACTTGCGTGGGAATTAAAAATGCCAAAATTAATTGGCGTAAAATTAACCGGTAAATTAAGCGGTTGGACAGCCCCTAAAGATGTGATCTTAAAAGTAGCAGGCATCTTAACTGTAAAAGGTGGTACCGATGCCGTTGTTGAATATTTTGGCCCGGGCGCTACTTCAATGAGTTGTACAGGCAAAGGCACCATCTGTAACATGGGCGCAGAAATTGGCGCTACTACTTCTACATTTGGTTATGATGATAGCATGAGCCGCTATTTAAAAGCTACAGGCCGTGCAGATGTTGCCGCTTTAGCAGATACAGTAAAACAACATTTAACAGCAGATGCTGAAGTGTATGCAGATCCTGCAAAATATTTTGACCAGGTAATTGAGATCGATCTTTCTACTTTAGAGCCGCATGTTAACGGACCATTTACCCCGGATCTTGCAACACCTATCTCTAAATTAAAAGAAGTTGCTTTAGCTAACGGTTGGCCAACAAAAATTTCGGTTGGTCTATTAGGCTCTTGCACCAACTCATCATACGAAGATATTTCGCGGGCAGTGAGTTTAGCAAAACAGGTTTCTTCAAAAAATTTAAAAGCAAAATCAGAATATTTAATTAATCCGGGTTCAGAACAAATTCGTTTTACGATTAAACGTGATGGGTTTTTAGATGTGTTTGATCAAATTGGCGCAAAAGTATTTACAAACGCTTGCGGGCCATGTATTGGCATGTGGGACAGGATGGGTGCCGAGAAACAAGAAAAAAACACCATTATACATTCTTTCAATAGAAATTTCGCGAAACGTGCCGATGGAAATCCGAACACGTATGCCTTTGTTGCATCTCCTGAAATAGTAACAGCCATGGCAATTGCGGGTGATCTTACATTTAATCCTTTAACCGATTTTTTAACTAACGAAAAAGGCGAAAAAGTAAAATTAGATGCGCCAACCGGTGATGAGTTACCAACTAAAGGCTTTGCGGTAGATGATCCGGGTTTTCAGGCTCCGGCAGCCGACGGCAGTAAAGTTGCGGTAAATGTTTCGCCTAAAAGTAACCGTTTACAATTATTAGATCCATTTTCTGCCTGGGAGGGTATTGACCTTAAAGGATTAAAATTATTAATTAAAGCAAAAGGTAAATGTACTACCGATCATATTAGTATGGCCGGTCCGTGGTTAAAATTCCGTGGGCATTTAGATAATATTTCAAACAACATGTTAATTGGTGCCGTTAACTTCTTTAACGAGAAAACTGACACTGTAAAAAATCAAATAACTGGTGCTTATGATTCGGTACCAAAAGTACAACGCGATTACAAAGCGCATAACATTGGATCTATCGTTGTTGGTGACGAAAATTACGGTGAAGGATCATCGCGCGAGCATGCTGCTATGGAGCCTCGCCATTTAGGTGTACGAGCGGTATTGGTAAAATCTTTTGCCCGTATCCATGAAACAAATCTTAAAAAACAAGGTATGTTAGGTTTAACCTTTGCTGCTAAAGGAGATTATGACAGGATCCAGGAAAACGATATTATTGATATTGTTGGTTTAACTTCATTTACGCCCGGCAAACAGTTAACCGTTGTGTTACACCATGCAGATGGAAGCTCGGAAGAAATTATGGCTAACCATACCTATAATGCGCAGCAAATTGAATGGTTTAAAGCCGGTGGTGCTTTAAATATCATTAGAGCAAATGTAAAAGCTTAAGTACAATTCATAATGTAAAAGCCCTGCGGAAATGTGGGGCTTTTTTTATTATATTTGATTAAGAGGAAATTTATAAAATGAAAACCTTAAGCAAATTATTATTTTAGTGTAATGAGCAGATCATTTTTAATATTAATTTATCTATTAAGCTTATATTCATTGGCAATTGGCCAGGATGGTGATACTTTATATTTTGATAAAAAATGGGCCGTTTGTAAAAAACAAGAAGCGAAATATTATCGTCTGATTCAACAAGTTGATGGAGCCTATATAATTCAGGATTTTTATAAGAATGATGTTTTGCAAATGAGGGTAACAGCCACTAGTATAATTCCTCAAATTTTTGAAGGCCAATGTTTTTACTATCAATCGAATGGCAATTTAAAGGCATCAGGTATGTACAACAAAGGTAAGCCAGTTGGCATTTGGAATTATTATAATTCAAACGGTTATTTAACGAATACTTTTAATTATAATTCAATCATAGACTCGAATGATATAACAAAAAAAATAGATAAAATGGCTATTTCTAAGGCAGATAATAAATTCTCATTTGCTTTAAGAGGCAAACTTTTTGGTTTTTTTATTATTGAAGATACTTATTTTTCTACTGCTACTTTAGGTGGCGAATTTCTATTAAAAGGAAGACATAGCCTTGGGATTGATTATACTTATTTTGGCTGGCAATACGAAAAAGATGATGATAAAGACATGGCTTTATATGAAACATTTGAAAGAAGAGGCTATTTTTATTTTGATTATAAATATAAATTTTTATCTAACAAGGATTATGACTTCTATTTTAATATCTATGACAAAATAGGCAATTATCATCTATGGCTCCAAGGTGTATCTAAAGGTTGAATGGGAGAAACCTTTTTTAAGTGATAAAACAAATGGAACATTTAATCAGCTTGGTCTTGGACTTGGTTTTAAAAGATATATAAATGAGAGGTTTTATTTTGATTTGAGTGTAAATGGGGGTAAACTTTATACGAAAAACAATACATCGATATATAATGATAGTTTAAAAATTACCGAAAAACAATACAATGTCAAAAGTGACAAATATACTTTTTACATTAGAATAAATTTTGGATACAAACTATTTATAAAAAAGCCAAAGCCCTCTTTTCATTAATTAAATAAAAGTGAAAAACTTAAGTAAATACTTTATTGTTTTTTTACTCCTGTTCAGCCTCATCGCCGAGTCTTGTAAAACACGCAAAGATTGCGGCGGACGCAGAAAGAAGAAAATAAAAACCCAAATGGGTGGTTATATGTAATTGGTCTAAATCCAGCAAACACAGTACTTTTTTTATTATATTTACTTAAGGTCAAAAAAAACAACTCTATGAAAAAATTACAACTTATAACAATTTGTCTGTTTTCTTTTTTCGTTTCAAATGCGCAGGTGCCGGCTCTTCAATGGGCAAAACAAATGGGTGGCAATGGAACTGACAGAGGTCAATGTATTGTTACAGACGCATTGGGCAATGTATATACAACAGGTTCGTTTCAGGGTGTAGCAGATTTTGATCCGGGTGTGGGTGTTGTTAACCTGACTTCAAACGGTAGTGATGATATTTTTATTTCCAAATTAGATGTTAACGGTAATCTTGTATGGGCCAAAAGCATGGGCGATACTTTAAACGAGTATGGCTTTTCGCTGGCGGTAGATGCCGGTGGTAATGTATATACAACAGGCTCATTTCAAGGCACTGTAGATTTTGATCCAAGTGCTTTAACTACTACCTTAAGTTCTGCCGGTAACGAAGATGTTTTTATTACAAAATTAGACGCTACAGGAAATCTTGTGTGGGCAAAAAGTATGGGTGGAACAACCTCCGATTTTGGAAGATCAATTGCAGTAGATGCATCGGGTGTTTATACTACTGGTTTTTTTGATGGCACATCTGATCTTGATCCGGGTGCTGCAACAGTTAATTTAACTTCTGCAGGTTTATATGATATTTTTATTTCGAAGTTAGATGCTGGCGGAAATTTTGTTTGGGCTAAAAATATGGGTGGAACAAATTACGATGTTGGAAATTCTATAGCATTGGATGCATCGGGCAATGTTTATACAACAGGATATTTTTCAGGCTCTGCAGATCTTGATCCGGGTGTGGCAACAGCTAATGCAACAAGCAGCGGTTTAAATGATATTTTTATCTCGAAATTAGATGGCGCAGGAAATTTTGTTTGGGCTAAAAATATGGGTGGATCTTTAAACGATATTGCTTTCTCCATGACCATTGATGCAACAGGAAATATTTATACAGCTGGTACTTTTGGTGGAAACCCGGATATGGACCCTGGAGCAGGTTCTTTTAGTTTAGCTTCCAATGGTAGCAACGATGTTTTTATTTCAAAATTAACCGGCGCCGGAAATTTTGTTTGGGCTAAAAGCTTTGGCGGCACTACTGCAGATTATGTTTATTCCGTTGACACAGATCCATCCGGCAATGTATATACAGCAGGGTATTTTCAGGGAACCGTAGATTTTGATCCGGGAGTTGCCACTAACAGCATTACATCTGCAGGCAATTACGATATCTTTATTTCCAAATTAGATGGCAGCGGTAATTTTATTTGGGCAAACAGTATGGGTGGTACGATGCGTGATTACGCCTACTCGCTTGCAGTAGATGCTTCTGGAAATATTTATACAACCGGCTGGTTTGAAGGTGTTGCAGATCTTGATCCGGGTAACGGCACTTTTAATTTAACCTCTACGGGAGCTTTTGACACCTATGTGCTTAAAATATTTCAATCACCCTTGGGACTAATAGAAAATAGTAGTGAAAGTAATTTTTCTATTTATCCAAACCCATCCAAAGAAATTTTAAATGTAACTACAACAAGTTTCGCTGCTAATAATTTAAAAATTCAATTATTAAATTCTCTCGGGCAGATCATTTTAGAAGAGAAAATGACGGTTCAAACTATTGAATTAAATATTAAAAGCTTTGCCAACGGATTATATTTTGTGAAAATAGTGAGCGATACTGATGTTATTACAAAAAAAATAGTTAAAGAATAACTAAACATGAAAATTTATTTTTTGGGATTATTTTTTTTGTTTTCTTTTATTGTTAAAGCGCAGCAGAGTGTTGATTCTATTCCAAAGGCGTATGAGTTAATTGGTCCGCAGTATAAGGACTGGAATGCTATGTACGATAATTGGCGGGCAATCGAGTATCCAAAAATTTTAAAAGAAAATAAATTAAAAATGAATTGCAATGGCTGCGAGTCTATTTACATGGAAGTAATTTTTGTTATTAATGAAATAGGCAAATTGGACCACTATACCGTTATAAAAAGTAACAAATGCTCAGGAAAATTTTCTAAAAAACTGGAGGCGCGTTTTATGAAATTATTTCTTGATTTTCAATTCCCGAAAGACATGCGCAGCTTTAAGTTTGAAGTAAAATTGGGTACGGGATTGAAATGCTAGGTTTAAATTTTAAACCACATAGAAACATAGAAAAAGGTAACACAAAACTCAAAAAAAGGTTCACATAAATTGCTTCGCCATGCGAAACAATTACTATGTATACTATCAATTTCTACTTTTTTGCTTTGCTGTTAAACTATGTGCCTATGTGGTTATTTTTTTACGTTTTACTCTTTTACAATTTTAAAATTCCTAACGCCAACTTCTGTTTCTAATTTTAAAAAGTAAATTCCTTTCTCAAAGGCCGAAACATCGACTTTAACATTGCCATAAGAATTTTCGGCCGTATTAATAATTGTTTTACCGCTAATATCCATCAAAGTATATTTACTTTTTACCGGAACATTCTCTATCACAAATTCGTTAGTAGTTGGATTTGGAAATAAATTTAATGCGTTTAAAAGTACGTTATTCGTATTTAAAACATTAGGAGCCGCAACAGTAAAATATTTTTGTGAAACACCCGAGTAACCATAACCTCCAAGAGATAAAGTATAATTACCTGCTAAAGTAACTACTATAGATTGAGTAGTAAATGTTCCGGAAGGACCATTCCATAAATAACTGTTAAAACCGGTAGGTGCTACTAAAGTATGTGTTGGACCGGCAACTACGTTATTATTTAAATTTAAAGGCAATGTTGCAGTATTATCAGAATAAGTTAAAGCACCACACAATGCATCAAAATACATATAGCCGGGATGCGCACCACCGGTGCAATCTCCGGCCATAATTGAAATTTTAACAGCATTACCCATATATGGTGTAAGATCTATTGCACTTGTCATCCATGGGGTATAAGAAAAACTCGAAGTAGCTGTGCTGGTCATATTATTAGTAACGGGTAATAAAGAACTTGCGGGTGGGCAACTTGCGTTTGGTGCTGTAATAGAGTAGTTAGGCATTGTAGCAGCAGAGATAACATTACCCAAAGTATCGCTTAATGTAAAATTATAAAAAGGTTGATCGCAACATGCGTGACCTGTACCATTAAATACCAATAAGAAAGAATACAAAAATAAATTATTGCTTGATGTTACTAAAAATGTTTGCGTGATACGTTGGCTGTCAAAACCTAAAACATCATCATTCATTTTTAAGAATTTGCTTCCGGTTGAAGATCCACCAAACTGAGAATTAATCGTAAATCCTACATTTGGATCCACTAGGCCATTATTCATAACAGTATAGTTTACAGCCGAACCAGGACAGCAGCCAACCAGCGAACAAGAGTTTCCTGAAATAGAAGTTGTACCACTCGACATTAGCCAGCCATTGGTATTACCGGTTTCAAAATCCATGTTTACGCAGCCCGGGTTGTATGTATTGGTGCCGGCTACTTTTGTGGCACCCAACTGAATTGGAAAGTACTTGTTAGAAATAAATTGTTTTTTTGTTCTGCTTAAATATGCGTTTGTTTCAGCAGGAGTATAACCACTGCTTAAAGCTTGTTGACGATAGTTAGTTTCATTGTAACCAGACAATGAATCGTTTTGTTGCGCCTCACTTTTTAAAGTATATAAAAGGAAAAGGCAACTAAATAAGTATATTGTTTTCATAGCAGTTGTTTGGATTAACAAAATATAACAATAACTGTGCCGAAATAAATTTTAAGATTGATTTTAACAATTAAGCCATACATTTAAAAAAGTAGCGGTAAGAGCTTACTATCACTATACTAAGGCTTAACCTTATTTGAACAATCCTTTTAATGACTGCCTTTCTATTTTATTAGCAAGGCTTAAGGCAGGCTGGTCTATGAATTTATTAGCAAGGTAGCTAACGATAATTATTATAGGAAAGGTTATTGTAACCGAAACAATAAAAGCAAAATTGTATCCTAATGCGGGTAGGAACATTAAAAAAAGTGGGTTAGCAATTAATACTAATATAATCAGGTGGAATAAATATAATGGAAAAGAGATCTTACCTATAAACAAAATAACTTTTGATGAAAGCATATCAATGAAAGGTTTATGTTGTATGATCAAAAGCAATAATATACCCGAGCCAATTACATGATAAAATGAAAACAAGTCTATTCCTTTAAAAGTTATTATACCGTATATAGAAGAATTCCAATATTGCCATGCCGCAGGAAACGAACACAGAAATATGGCAATTATGAATAAGATAGACCTTATAATTATTGAATTAATGTAAAACATATTATTTCTGTGTAGAAAACATAAGCCATAGCCTAACAAAAATGCGATATAATAGTATTGCTTAAAATAAAAAGCAGCCGCAAAAGCAATCATAAATAAGATCCATTTTGGTTTGATCTTATGGTTTAATATTAAAAATGCAAATAATAACATAGAACCAATAAACTCTACTTTCATGCTCCAAACTACCGGATTATACTGGTTATCGCCAAAAAACAAAATGCCGTAAAAAATATTTTCTATTAAAGCCATAAAAGAGGTATCTGTTTTAAAAAGATCGGTTAACCAATTACCCGAACCCGTATGAAGATTTAATGAATTGGTATTTATTAAATTTAATTTGATAGCTGCGTAACAAAAAATAACGGATGCCGCAATAAGAGGCAATAATCTGAAATATCTTTTAATAGCATAACCTATAAGGATCTTTGGGTTGTTTGACGATATATATTTATAACTCAAAACATAACCGCTTAATATAAAGAACAAACACACAGCATAATCACCGTTATAAAAAATATTAAGTGGACTTATTGAAATGTATTTAGCGATAGAATTTGTTTCTTCACCATTATTTAGTACCGGATAAAAAAGCAATACAAGGTGATGAAATACTACAATTAATGCAGCAATACCTCTAAGTCCATCTAAATAAGCAAGTTTTTTCAATATTATATTCTGATCCCTATAATCGTAACATCATCCAATTGCTCTAACTCACCTTTCCAACTTTTAAATACTTCATCAAGTATTGTTTTTTGTAATTGCACAGTTTCAACCGAAATATTTAATAGTTTTTCCTCTAGTTTTTTATACATGAATTTTTTGCCTCTAGGCCCGCCAAACTGATCTGCAAAGCCATCTGTCATAAGATAAAATATACTTCCTTCGCTATACTCAATTTCGTTCGTAGTAAAAGGTTGGCGGTGATCACTTTTACCTACCGGCTGCTTATCTGCTTTAATCGAATTAACCTGTCCATCTTTTACATATAAGAGTTGATTGTTTGCCCCGCTCCAGGTTATTTTTTTATTTTCTTTGTCAAAACATATCAAAGATATATCCATACCATCTTTTATCTCTTCACCACTTTTATCAAAGGTCTCTAATACAAGGTCGGTGGTTTTATCCAGTATTTTACCCGTATCGCGTAATCCAAATTCTTTTACGGCTTTATCTAGTGCGTTACTGCAAACAATGCTTACCAATGCTCCGGGCACCCCATGCCCTGTTGAATCGGCGGCGGCTATAAATATCAAACCATTAGTCGCATACATCCAATAAAAATCGCCGGCAATAATATCTTTTGGCTTATAAAAAATAAAGTTATTTGGCAAATACTCATTGATCAAAGACGGAGCCGGTAAAATGGCATTTTGCAAACGCTTTGCGTAAGTAATACTGTCGATAATTTCTTTTTGTTTTTCTTCTACAAGATTTTTTTGAGCTTCTGTTTCCGCACTTTTTAATTCAACCAGTTCTTTTTGTTGACTAATAACTTTATTATCTTTTTGTTTTTGACGATAGCCTCTTACTGCAAAAAACAATAACGCTAAAACCAGAATTCCGCCAATAGCAAAAGCGTTACGCTGTGTATTTTTACGTTTGATCTCTTCATCCGAAATTTTTTGATCTTTTTCAAGTAGATCTATTTGTTGTTTTTGTTTATCGGTTTCATATTTTGTTTGCATTTCAGAAATAGAACTGGCAAACTTTTTATTGAACAAAGAATCGTTTAAGCCTGTGTAAAGTACATGAAAGTTATAGGCCTTTTCAAAGTCTTTCGTTTCTTTATAGGAGTTAGAAAGCGTTAGATAGCTTTCGCTAAGTTCTCTAATATCACCAAGTGTTTTTCTTAACGCCAGTGCTTTTTCATAATATTCTATTGATCTTTTATAATCTTTTTTATCGTAATAGAGCACGCCAATATTATTTGTAATGCCTGCAATGCCGGGCTTGTTACCCATTTCTTCATTTATTTTCAAAGCTTTTAAATAATAATCAAGTGCCTGGTCGGGTCTTTTTAGCCTTTGGTTTAAATTACCAAGACTTGTATAACTTACCGACAGTTCTCTTTTATTACCAAGGCTTTCTCTTATTTTTAATGCTTCCAGATAACATTTTTCCGCTTCAGCATATTTATCCATAGAGAGACAGATTGAGCCCTTAAAATTAATTCTGTTCGCCTTACGCAAAACATTTCCAATCTTATCTTCCTGAGCTATTGCTTTGTTGATATAATCCAATGCCAGATCATTTTGTTTCATCTCGTGATATATTGATGCAATATTGGATAAACTTATTCCAATTGATTTCCCTTCTTTCGAATCTTCTCTTATTTTTAAAACTTTAAAAGCATATATAAGCGAGGAATCCATCTTGCCTTCTTTACTTAATATATTGGAAATATTTTCTATACAACCAGCCAGTTCTTCCTTATTATGAACCGCTTTATATAATTCTGACGCTTTGATGAGTTTTGCTTTTGCTTCAAAAATTTTACCCATATCACTTTCAGTCATTGCAATATTAACAATGCTTTTTGCAATATTCAGCGTATCTTTAAGTTGCTCGAAAACAGTATACGCTTTGGTGTAATACTCAATTGATTTTTTATACTCGCCTGAATTATAGAACAAAATACCTATATTCATAATAGTGCCGGCTTCCTCCATTTTATCACCGGTTTTTTTCCGAATGGCCACACAAGACAGAAAACATTTTTCAGCCTCCTTAAGATTACCAAGATAATAATAAGCAACGCCTCTAAGATTATAGGCATCACCTAATAAGGGTTGCAAATTATTTTGACTAGTAAAAGCAATCGCTTTATCGATGATCAAAATAGCGGCTTTCATATCTGATCTAATATCCCGATAATAATAATATTGTGATTTATACATTCGAACAACTGCATCATATTCTTTTAATGCAATTCCATCATTAATTGCCTCTTCGCTTAATTCAAGTCCTTTTTTATCCTGACCATATTTTAAATAAATTTTTGCTTCACAGATCTTTCCTTCAAGTACTTTCTTTTTATTACCTGCTTTTTGAGCCAACTCTTTTGCTTCAAGCGCATACTTTAATGCTTTTTCTTCATTTTCAGCTCTATATTCATTTGATAACGCAAGTAAAACATCGATCTTTTTCTCTCCTTGCCCAGTTTTTAATTCTGTATTAAGACTATCGATTTTTTTTGTTTGTGAAAATGAAAACCCTACACTAAATGCAATTAGTAAACTGGTTACACGTATTCTATTTTTCATATAAAAAGTTTTATTCAACTAATATTCCTTTAATAATTACAGATTCAATATGATTATTTGAAAACGAATATGGAATAAATCCATAAGAGTTTATTTTTTTGGTAAGAATGATATTTGCAAGTTTTCCTCTTGTAATACTACCAAGTTTATTACTTACATCCATTGCGTAAGCAGAATTAATTGTGCAGGCATTGATCACTTCTTCGGGTGTTAATTTATATTGAATGCAACCAAGGCTCATCATAAAATTAATATTACCGCTTGGGCTGCTGCCGGGATTATAATCACTTGCAAAAGCAACCGGTAAACCTGCATCTATCATTTTGCGCGCAGGTGGCAATGGCAATCCCAAAAAGAAAGCAGCGCCGGGTAAAACAGTTGGCATTGTTTTACTTTTTAAAAGTTCTTCAATATCCGAATCGTTACAATATTCTAAATGATCTACACTTATTGCACCACATTTAATGGCTATTTTAATTCCATTACTATGGCTTAATTGTTCGGCATGTACTTTGCCAACTAAGCCATGTTTTTTACCTGCCATTAATACGCGTTCTGTTTCTTCTGCAGTAAAATATCCTTGCTCACAAAATACATCAATATAATCTGCTAATTTTTCTTTTGCTATGGCTGGTAAGATCTCATTTATAATTAATTGAATGTAATCTTCTTTGTTCTCTTTAAATTCTGGCGGTATGGCATGTGCACCAAGGAACGTGGCTTTTACCGGAATAATATCAAGGTCCTTTAAGCGTTTAATAACGCGCAACATCTTTAGTTCGGATTCAAGATTTAAACCATACCCACTTTTAATTTCAACAGCACCTGTGCCTGAAGCAATAATTTCGTTGAAACGAATTAACGATTGCTGAAAAAGATCTTCCTCGCTTGTGTTTCTTAATAATTGGGCAGAGTTTAAGATCCCTCCTCCTCTTTTTGCTATTTCTTCATAAGACAAACCATTAATACGATCGACAAACTCCCCTTCGCGGTTACCGGCATAAACAATATGTGTATGACTGTCAACATAACAAGGTAATATTATCCTGTCAGCGGCATCTATCACTTCCAATCCTTTCCAGTCTGTAATACCCGGAAAATCATCCATAGAGCCATAATCGGCAATTAAACCGTTTTCTATGGCCAGCCAAGCATTATCAATACAGGGCAATATGGCCATATCTTTACCACAAATCTTTATAGGAGCCTCATCGCGCACTTGCACAAGAGTTTTTATATTTTTTATCAGGAGTTTAGAAGCCATAAAATAGTACTACAAATTAAACTATTTATGTTTAATATTCCATCCAATAATTTAACTTTGTTAATTATGGCAGGAAACTCTTTTGGCACCCTTTTTAAACTCAGTACTTTTGGCGAGAGCCACGGCATTGCTATTGGCGGCGTTATTGATGGCTGCCCTGCAGGCTTAAAGTTAAACCTTGATCAGGTTCAACAGGAGCTTAACCGCCGTAAACCGGGGCAATCGCATATTACAACCCAGCGTAAAGAGGATGATACTGTTGAGTTCCTTTCGGGCATTTTTGAAGGAATAACCACCGGAACACCCATTGGTTTTGTAATTAAGAATGAAGATCAAAAATCGAAAGATTATTCGCATTTAAAAGACAACTACAGGCCTTCGCATGCTGATTTTACGTATGAAGAAAAATTTGGACACAGGGATTATAAAGGTGGAGGAAGAAGCAGCGCAAGAGAAACAGCCTGCAGAATTGTTGCCGGCGCCATTGCAAAACAAATTTTAAACAAACAACATATCTCCATTAATGCTTTTGTAAAACAGGTTGGCGAAATTAAATTGGACAAAACATTTGACCAGTTAGATCTTTCAAAAACAGAAGAAAGCATTGTGAGGTGCCCGGATACTGCTACATCCGAAAAAATGATAGCGTATATTGAAGAAATAAAAAAACAAGGCGATACTATTGGCGGTGTTATAGAATGTGTGATACAAAATACACCAATTGGTTTGGGCGAGCCGGTGTTTGATAAATTACACGCAGTGCTAGGCCACGCTATGTTAAGTATTAATGCGGTTAAAGGATTTGAGATCGGCAGCGGATTTGACAGCATACATTTTAAAGGCTCTGAATTGAACGACATTTTTGTTGCTTCAGAAAACAAGAACGAAAAACCTAAAACGAAGACCAATAATAGCGGTGGCATACAAGGTGGCATTAGCAATGGTATGCCAATTTATTTTAATGTAGCGTTTAAACCGGTTGCAACATTAATGCAAAAACAAAACTCAGTAAATAAACTGGGCGAAGAAATTATCTTAGAAGGCAAAGGGCGCCACGACCCTTGTGTATTGCCACGCGCAGTGCCTATTGTAGAAAGCATGACTGCTTTGGTGCTGGTTGATTTTTTGTTGTTGGCGAGGTGTAATAGACTTTAAAAAGCAATTAGGTCCATAGTTTATAATGATGAGAAATAAAAAAATAGGTTTAATCATCGGTTCACTAATACTTATTTTCATTTCTTACAATTATTTATTTAGCGTTGACTCAGAGATTCCGGATACTTTTGCAAATAAAAGGTTTTTTAAGAAGACATTTGAAACAGGCATAATAACACCTGATGTGAAGAACATCTATTGCTATTTTGACAATATAGGGATTGATTTTTCTAAAGAACTTAGTTTTGAATGCAGTAGTGCTACTTTTGACATGATCACTAAAAAATTTAATTTGCAATCACTTAATAAATATTTTACAAATGGCTTTGGAAGCTATTTGTATAAAAGAAATAAACAAGAAATCGATAATATAATCCCATATTCTGATAAAGAAGGAATGTATAGTTCATCTTATCACTCTATTTGGTATAATTCCAAGAATAATCATGCTTATTTTTTACTTTCCAGTTATAACATAAAATAACGCTATTTTTTCTTTGGAACAATCATACAAGTAAAACGACTAATGCAACATAATTCGTTTTGATCATTAAAGATCTTTATTTCCCAAATATGTAATTTACCCCCTACTTTCATTGGCTTACAAATAGCAGTTACTTTGCCTTCAGTGACTGAAATAATGTGATTGGCATTTATTTCGATCCCCACACCAATAAACAATTCGCGGTTTACACAACACCAGCTGGCCACAGAGCCGATGGTCTCTGCCAATGCCACAGAAGCACCACCATGCAATAAACCAAAGGGCTGTTTGGTCTTATTAATTACAGGCATACTTGCTTTTAAAAAGTCTGCCCCTACTTCTGTAAATTGGATCTCGAAAAATTCACCTAAAGTGTTTTTATTTAAATTGTTTAATAACTCTGTTGTAATTTCACCGTTCCAGATACTCATATTGAATTTTAATGCGATAAATTTAAACATTCAAAATGAAAAATTTTCTTATTAAATTAATTACCGCTCCGCTTTTTTTCTTACCTGCCCTTTTAAGGGGCCAGCCAAGTAGCACTATTTACCAATTTACAGCTGTTGATATTGAAGGGAAAACAGTAGATTTTGAAAAATTTAAAGGCAAAAAACTCATCATTGTAAATACAGCAAGCGAATGTGGTCTTACACCGCAGTTCAAAGAATTGCAGGAGCTTTATACTACTTATAAAGACAAAGGCCTTGTTATTATTGGTTTTCCAACAAATGATTTTGCGCACCAGGACCCGGGAAATAATAGCGAGATCCACTCTTTTTGTGAACGTAATTATGGTGTTACTTTTTTAATGATGCAAAAGATCACACTAAAGGGCGAAGACAAACACCCCATCTATAAATGGCTTACATCTAGATCGCAAAATGGCGTCACGAACTCCAGTGTGAAATGGAATTTTCAAAAATATTTAATAGATGAGAACGGTCATTTAGCGCATGTGGTATCGCCATGGAGAAAACCTAATTGCCGGAAAGTTTTAAGGTGGTTAAAAAAATAATATCTCGTGATGAAACGCAGATGACACGGATTGAACAGATTCTCACAGATCTTTTATCATTTAAAACCCGTTAAATATGTAATATCCGTGTTCTATCATATTATTGATCCTCGAAATAATAGATCTTAATTTGTGCCGAGTCATTCAAAAAATCAATCTTGATAATTGAGATCTTATAAACATTAAGCCCTGTGCGAATCTTAATATCCTCTATCAATTGTGCATGGTTGGAAGTATTTACCAATTCTATCTTTTCGTACACAATTATTTTAATGCCTTCTCTTTTAAAGAATAATTTGCTCTCCAATAAGAAAGCCAAAATAATAATGGCCGCATTTATTATTCCTAAAAAAGCATATTCATATCCATCATCAGCGCCTTTAATTTTTGTGATTGCGTTTATTAGACCTAATGCTATTACTAAGAACAAATAGGTCATGTCTTTAATACTGATATTCTCTGTTCTGTATCGCAACATACTAAACACGGCAAACAAGCCAAAAGCAGCGCCAAGACTCAGGTCTACCTTATTTAGTAAGAAGCTCAGTAAAAATATAACGCTGTTAAAAATAAAGAAAGTAAAATAAAATTCACGCTTTTTATAAACCGGAAAATAAACAAAACGAATTAAGATCATTACTGAAATAAGATCAATAGCTAACCTAAAAAAAAGTTTGCCTGAGATCTTTTGCATCGCATCCATGCCGGTTACAACGAACTCATCTGGTACCTGCAATATGGGCAATAGGTGTATCATTTATAATTTTGCTTAAAGTTATCAATTTTTGTTTAAAGTTATTTTTCTTTAATAAAGGATAAAGGTAATTAACCCCTAAACAATATTTACTTATAGAAAGAGGTTTAATGTTAAGATCCTTTAATACTGAAAATACCGGGGTTTTTGTCAAAGTTGCCTGTTTAACTTCGATTATTACCAGGTTATTAAGCTTATAATTATTTATTTCGCTTAAAAATTCCAGGTCAAGGTCAATAGTTACTTTTTCGTTTAAAGCAGGGTTCAAAAGGGTTAACCGGGTATAGTTTACTAATACCTTTGGTACAAGTGTTTGAGGGTTATAAATTGTTCTTTCTGCAATAAATTTATTTTCAAGATTTGTCCATGCATGTTGCATTTGATTTTGAATGATCCTCTCTTTTAAGGTGCGGCCCTTGTTATTTTTAAATTTAACTTCCAAAAAACCGGTATTGTTGTGCAAATATTTTCTGTGCCTTACCTTATATCGATTCAAGGCATTGTTATGATGTTCCATATACATTGTGAATTCAGGCGTATCATAATATTGTGTTTGGTAAGCTAAATTAAAATTTCCTTCTACAAGCAACAATTCATAATCAGCCGAAAGTTGTTTTAAAAATGAACCTAATTTAGAAACAGGAAAAGCAAATTTCACATCTACCCTGTTCATTAGTCTATTAGAGTTAATGCCTTGTAATTCTACCCTGGCAAATTTTTTTAATATATCGTTTAAGCTCTCCAATTATTTAAATGCATAAGTATAAGTTTTTTTTGAGATCACCTTATTTGCCGCGTTATATGTAGTTTTAGTGGCTTTAAGACCTTTTGCATTATAAACATAAACGTGTTTTTTTAAAAGCACATTATTTTTGTCGAAGATGGACTCTTCAGATTTTTTTTGGAGAAAATTATATTTAAATGTCTTTTTCTGAATTAGTTTATTTGTAAGATCATATTCTGTTTCCTCAGTCACATCGCCATTAATATCCAGCTTATACTTTTTTTTAGAAACAAATTTGCCATTATCATCGTATTTTTCTTCTTCAATTACCTCTCCGTTCTTATCAAATACGGTTTTCGAATCCAATATTTTTTTACCGGCAATATCCACTGTTTCAGTTACAGACTTAATATGTAATTCTTTTATCTCCTTCTTTTTTTGAGAAAAAACAGGGTTAATTAAAATATTAAGAACTAAAACGAGTAATAATTTTTTCATTTTATTTTTTTTCTAACTCCTTAATGGCCATTTCATAATTCACAAACTCTATTTTATTTGCTTTTAGATATTCTACCAGCCACATATACCAGTTTAACCAGGTTTTAAAAGAGTGCGAAAAGTAACGGTCATGAAAATCAATTCCAAGATATTTTAAATTATCTGCTTGTGCTTTATCAATTATTTTAATTGTTTTTTCTTTTGCTTTTTCCAGGTTAAGTGATTGCCATTTTTTTCCGTTCTCAATTATCCATCCATCCATTATCTGGAAAGGGAATTGCCACATAGTTCCAATTTTATATGGATCCTTAAAGGCATGTTCGGTGCTATCAAACATATAACCTGCATTACCCAACATGTTATATGTTTGTTCTGAGTTTCGCACATAATGCATTCTTACGCCAAAATTCTCATGCTTGGTTAATGACTTAAATAATTCAAATTCCTGATTAATACGTTCCTGATTCTCAAATTCAATACCATGCAAATTGATCTCGCAGTTCCTGCTTTTCATTTGCTCTATCCATAACAAGGCTGCACGATTAGAATAATTAAGTCCGATACCCCTGTTTACAGCAATAAAAAAAGAAGAAGGAATGTTGTTTACGTTATTGTATGTAATAAGTTCATCAATATTTTGCCATTTATTTTTAAAGAAATCTGTCCAACGTAACATATACTCACGCAAGGAAATTTTTCCGGCAAAAAGTTCAATGTGCATTCTTGCCATAAACTTTGGGATAATAGCATCCTTAAAAGTATGTTCCAATATACTAATATGATCTATATCGTGTGATATAATGGCTTTCATACCTTTGTTACTTCTTTTTTTGTTTTAAAACTGAGATCAGTTTGGGTAAATTATTTATGCTTAAAAAACTATAGTTTAACTGGCTTCCACCCAAACCCTGATAAAAAGAAGAAAGCCCTGTATTGGCACCACCGCCAAAATCAAAGATTTCTGCTCTATTCTCAAAATGCTTTATTGCAGAGTCTATCAATAAATGCATACTGCCTGTATTTTCACTTTTATCAAAATTAGTTCCCTTTAAGTATAAAACATATTTGTTGTTATATACAAAATGAGCTAAAGCTTTTATGTTATTTTTGCTATCAATGGTTTTTAATGTTAACAGACTTTTATTTTTTAAACAACTTGCCAGCAAAACATTAAACGTCTTTACCACAGGCTTTGCCAGACCAAGTTCCTTTTCAAGAAATGGATCTATATACTTTTTCGATAACGCCGGAATATCATTCGGCTCAATAATTGTAACAGCCAACCCGTTCTTAATTGCTTTACTTATATTTCTTTTGGTATTCGTATTATAACTGTATCCATTCTTGTATTCAATAGTATAAGTGCGTTTTGGACTTACATGAGCATTGCTAATTTTATTGGACGCGTTCAACTCTATTTCAATTAACCTATATTTTTTTATGATGTAATTATAGAAGGTCAATTCGATCTCTTCATTTATTTTACCAAACACACCTAATTGAGAGGTAAACGACGGTTGCGGTAAATATTTAAGTCCTAGTTTGGTTTTGGCAGTTAAAGGAAAGATACTGTCATAATCGCCAATAACCAAGGCATCCCATTTGGGAGAAGTTGCATTTAAATAAAATGATTGGGCAAATACTAAAGGAGTTGCAGATGACAACACTGTGTTATCCCACTTTTTGAGATCAATATCATCATGTTTTATGTGATTTACTTCCATTACTTAAAATATCTCTCTTTTTTTATATTTTAAAAGTATCTCTAATGGTAAAGTAGCTTTATTAACTGTATAATACGGAATCAATTCCGGACCAAAACCTCTGAAGAATTTCTCAACACCTTTTAGCATCGAGCCTTCAAAATCAAAAGTTTTACAGCCAATGGTTTTTGCTTTTTCAATACTTTTTTGTATCAGTAAATTATTGATCCCGGCAACACCTGCATTTTTGTTAACGCCACCCAAAAGGTAATAGCAAGTATTCTTATCATACACACAAAATACAACTCCTAAAAAATTGTTTTGTTTTGTGGCAGCAAGTGCAAAGGAATTAGAGGAATCGGAAAAATTTAGGAAAATATTTTTTAGTTCTTCCTCGTAAATATTGGCGCCTGCTAATTTTAAAGAACCTTTAAAAAAAGTATAAAGCTCGTCGGGTTTTAAAAAATTTTCTGTAACTATAACTTCTTCTTTTATTGCTTTATTAATAACGTTTCTGTTCTTGGTATCAAAATTGGCTTTAATATTTTCGATGCTATTTTCTAAATTAATACGGTATGTATAATTTGGAATTACTTTATATTTATTCCAGATGAACGGCTGCAGATCGATGATCGCAGAAGGAAAAGCAAGAATGGTCAAAGAACTTTTTTGTTGGGTAAAATAAGAACAGATATCGTTCATCACCTCTTTAGAAAAATTATTGCTGGATGATTGATTTGTACTTTCTGAAATGAAAAATAAACCACAGTGAGGTGTATATGGCGGCAATTTCAAAAAATTAAAACCATATTTTTTTGTCTTCAAAAAATAAAAACCACCAATTAATTGATGTTCGTCTTTATAAATACCAATCAACTGCAGTTGATCGCCATAAATTGCCAACCATTTTTTACTTGCAAAAACACCCATTAAGGGTTCTGCTTTTTCAGTAAACTGATCGAGGTTATTTATTGGTTTTAAGATCACTCTTCTTTTGGTTTATTATGCGTTTCTAATAGTTTTAAGTACTCGTCTATCATTTGCTTTACATTATCTTCCCAGTTATATCTTTCAATTACATGTTTCCTGGCATTTATAGCAATTTGTTCGTAAAGCGTTTTATCGTTCATTAAAAGTTCGATGGCTTTTACCGTATCCTCTACATCGCCCACTTTTACTTTTAGTCCAACTGAATCGTCCCTTACAACTTCTTTTAAACCGCCAACATTGGTTACAACAACCGGCGTACCACAAGCCATTGCTTCTACAACAGATACACCAAAGCTTTCGTATTCGCTAATATTTACGAGTATATCTATCATATTATAATAGTTACTTATATTCTTAAATGGAATTCGGCCGGTAAAAGTTATTTTTTCGTCAACACCAAGAGTCTTGCAAATTTCTTTTAATGCAGTTAATTGTGTGCCATCGCCAATTATAACCAATTTTAAATTTTCATAGGCCGGTAGTAATTTAGCAAAAGACTTTATTAAAACATCAATGTTGTAAAGACTTTCCAGCGGTTTAATACTGCCAAGAACAAAGTCGTTCTCTGCAAATAAAGATTCCACTTTTTTTGGTTTGAAATCATTAATATCAATACCAAAAGGAATTACCGAAACTGGTATTGTAATGACCTGGTTAATATAATCCTGTATCGTATAAGAAGTGGCACAAAGCAGATCGGCCTTTTTGAAATTATATTTTAAAATAGATTTTGCTACAAAATTCTTATTCGGAAATTTCATCACATCCGAACCCCAACAAGAAATAATGAAAGGATGAAAATCGGCTAAAGCTCCAACAAGGCCATAACTGGTGGCATAATGCGCATGCAGGATATCCGGTTCAAAATGCTTAATGATCTTTTTTAAAATAGCTACGTATTTTATGTATGCTAATTTGGTTAAAGTACTTTCTGCATTAATTTTATTATCAGGTTCAAAGAAAACGGTTATGTTTTCGTGCACATACCAATCGTAAGAGGCTTTATTAAAACTAAACAAACCTATTTTAATGCCGCGGTTAGCTAAACCAAGCGCCCACTTTTCAGTATGTTCACTATGAGTATCGGATAAAAGGAGAACTTTCAAAGTAATTTATTTTGTTGTGTAAAGATATATCTAAATAACATTTTTTGAGCATAACAATATGCGAAAAATTTTAATAGGAAAATGTGTTTAAACGGGGCTAGAACAAGAAATATCACGATCCTTAAACTGATCTGTAACTGTGTTAGAATAATAGCACAAATAAAATTAAAAAACTGGCCATGTTTTTTAAAGAATTTGATCTTGCTTATTAATTGGTTTGAAATGGCAACATTGTAATTTTTCTTGGTTGATTGTCCGTAATCATGCACTACCGACCAATCTGTAAAATAAACACACCGGATATTTAATTTAGCAGCCCTAAAACAAAGGTCCACATCATCCATCCAAAATAAATTCTCATCAAGGCCGTCCAGTTCTTTATAGATCTTACGTTTCATCAATAAGCAAGCACCGGATAATGCAAGATCCTTATCGCTTGCTTTAGGTGTATGAAAATACAATAGAAAAAAAGTTTCGAGGAAAATATTTCCCACAGTTGGTGGATTTAAGATCGAATCCTGCAAGGTAAGATCGGGATTAAGGATCTTTGGGCCAATGATCGTTTTCGGTTCTTTTTGTAAATACGCCATTGCTAACGAAATATCCGAATTTATCAACTTGGCATCGGGATTAAGCAACAAAATAAATTCGCCGGCAGAAACAGCAAAGCCTTGGTTATTGGCCGCCGAAAAACCGGCATTATGTGCATTGGCAATAAATTTAATGTTCATATCCAAAAGCGGGATTGCTTCCTGTGTTCCATCTTTGGAAGCATTGTCTACAATAATAATTTCAAAACTACATTCAACATATTTTTGAATGGAATTTATAGCTTCAATTAAGAAATCCTTACAATTGTAACTAACAATAATTATGCTTAGTGCCGGATTAATGGTTAGATTTTTAACAAAAATAATCTTAATTTTATAATGTGCTTAGAACTTCTTTAAAAATTGGCTATTTATCTTCTGAAAACCCCATAAATAAGAAGGTTTGGAGTGGTACCCATTATTCCATTTACAAGAGCCTTGGCACACTTGGTGAAGTAACAATTTTGGGTCCTTACCAACCTAAATTACGGCTTTTGTTTGCCAGAATACTCAATCAATTTTCTTTAAAGTTTTTAAATAAACGTTATAGTTACCGGCATAGTATCTTTATTAGTAAAGGATATGCCAATTATTTCAATAAAAAAATTCGAGAAAAAAAATACGATTATCTGGTTGCCCCTGCTGCATCTGCCGAAATCGCTCATTTGCAAACAAACATTCCCATTATTTATATTTCCGACGGCACTTTTGCAGGTTGTTTAAATTATCACGAAAGCTTAAAGAACCTTACCAAAAGATCTATTGAAGAAGGAAATTATATCGAACAACAGGCTATTACTAAAAGCAAATTTGTAATTGTATCGTCTGATTGGGCTAAAAGCTCGGTTATTAATGCTTACAAGGCCGGCGAAGATAAGGTCAGTATTATCCCATTTGGCGCCAATTTTGATCTTTTGCCTACCGCTAGTGAAATCGATCTTTCACTACCAACTGAATGGAATATTTTGTTTGTTGGCGTGTATTGGGAAAATAAAGGAGGGGAAATTGCTTTTAACGCCTTTAAATTGCTTTTAGAGCAGGGATATAATGTTAGTTTGACTGTTTTGGGTTGCATTCCTCCAAATGCTTTTAAACACCCTAAAATGAAGGTCATTCCTTTTATTGATAAAAATGATCCTAAAGGTCAACAGGAATTAAATGCCATTTACAAGCAACATCATATTTTGATCTTGCCTACACGTTTTGATTGCACACCCATTGTTATAAACGAAGCTTCTGCTTTTGCACTGCCTTGCCTGGTAGCAGATACAGGTGGTGTAGCAGGCCATTTAAAAGAAGGCAAGAATGGTTTTTTAATAAATTATAATGATAAGGGTACCGGTTATGCAAAAAAGATCGCCGCGCTCATTGATCATCCTCAGGAATATATCCTGCTCAGAAAAGAAACGCGAAGATTGTATGATGAGCTGCTGAATTGGGATAACTGGACCACACAGTTTAAAAAATTGCTTAAGCTTTCTTAAAACGCCTGATCAAACATTTTGTAAGCAGTTTGCTTTTTTTATCTAAAGAAACTTTAATAAGTTTAGAAAGATTGGATTTGGAATAAGTGCCATAAGCCAATAGTCCCAGGTTTGTATTGCCACAACTATCAAACCAAAATTTATGAAGAAAGATCTTAAAAGCACTTTCACCAAATATTTTATATTGCACGTTCTGTTCTTTTAAATGCAACAAACAATTTTCAATATCCGTCAGCACCTCAAGCGATGTGATAAATGTATTATTACCAATAATATTTAATGTCGCCAATTGCTCATCAGATAAAGTGAATTTTAGTTTGTTGCAAAACTCTACTCTTATTCTTTTGCTTACTTCTAACTGCGCTTGTTTGTTATTAGAGCTTATTTGCGAAACATGCGAACGGTATTTTAGCAAAGGTTCTTTTACACTTAAGAAGTCACCATACAACGAAAGTTCCGTCCAAAGTTTATAATCCTCCGCGTGTACATACTCTTTGTTGTAAAAAATATTCTTTTCCCGGAATATGTTTTTCATCATTACCGTTGGATGACAAAAACATGGAGAAAAAAATAAAACTGCTTTTTGATAATCACTATTCGAACGGTTTTTAATATGTTTAAGCCTACTTCCACTCAATAAATAATAATCGCTTCCTACAACAATGGCAGCAGGGTTTTCATTAAATTCTTTTAGCTGTAGTTCAATTCGGTTATTCACAGAAATATCATCCGCGTCCATTCGCGCAATATACTTGCCTCTGGCCGTTTTAAGGCCATTATTAAGCGAGTCGATCAATCCAATATTTGTTTTGTTAGGAATATAAATAATTCGTTCATCTTTAAATGACTTGATTATTTCTTCAGAATTATCTGTTGAGCCATCATTAATGATAATAAATTCAAGATCGGTATAAGTTTGCGACAAAATACTTTCTATGGCTTCATGCAGGTATTTTGCTCCATTAAAAACGGACATTACCACAGAAACAACAGGCACTTTTATATTTAAATTTTTATCCAATTACCGGGTATAAGGTCGTTAGTATTAATGGTTTTATCGGCGAACCAATTTTTTGGTGCAATAACAATTTTATCGGAATTTTGGTTTAACCAGGCGCCCCACCAGCTAAAGCTGCTGTTGGCAATAATATTATGGCGGCAATGACTCATTAAAATAAGTTCTTCGTGCGTACTAATATTATTCATTTCTCCGTCAACAAATTTTTTTGATGGAATAAAATCGAAATTAGCTTTACACCAATCCATATCATCGCTAAAAATAAAATAAGTAGCATCTTTAATTTTTGTGTTGATTTTTTCAAAAGCTAATTTGTAATAATCAATATCTAAATGTCCGTGAAAATGGTTGGCAGATTTTAAGCTAACAAAATCACCTCGTCTTACATGCAAAGAAACTGAATTAACCTCTCTGATTTTTCCGTCAACCGCAAGAGCCTCTTCAGATAGGGGCATCGTTAATGTTATTTCTTCTAATAATTTTACCCGAAATGAATTAAAGTATTTTTCGCTTTGCCAATAACCATTTAAATAAGTAGTATTTGGCAATTTTAAAAAATTGTTATGAAAGTTGAACTGGTGCTCATTAAAGATCATTTTATTAAATAAACCCGGGCTCAGTTTTTTTAATCTCATTCTAAAAATATTCTCATCGAAATTAAAGTTCTCCAAAATTTTGATATCAGCAAGTTTTGCAGTTATATTAAATTTATCCAGTTCAAATTTACGTTTGGTATAAGCGCCCTTTGTGTCTGCATTTAAATAAGAAATATCTAAAAATAATTCTGTTTTATGATAGTTTGCCAAAGCAATGCCTGCAGCATATTGAAACAACTGATTTCCCAAACCTCCTATGAGCTTAACTACTATCATTTATTTCTTAATAAACCAAAAACAACCACAACCATAATTCTGTTGATCGGCAATTTCGGGTTTGGCGTTTTTAATTATCCCACCCAACTCTTCCGAATCCGGGATCAAAGAGAATTCTTTTAGTTCAAATTCAGTAAAATAAGATATTATCTGGTTATAGCTGTAAACCCTGTGGGCATTGTATTGCAGCTTTGGCATACCAATTGGCGTTACAAAAATTAAATTCCCTTTTGGGGCAACCACACGTTTTAATTCTGCTATTGCTTTCAAGTCACCGTCATAATCAATTTTATCGCCGTACCTGCCAAGACCAATATGTTCTATCGTGTGCATGCAGGAAAGAGAAGAAATGCTATTTGTTTCAAACGGCAATGCATTCAGATCGCCCTTGTGAGATGATAGCCCGCTAAGATTAACTTTTGCAGGTCGGTAATCGTAAAATTTTACAGGAATAAAAGCAGATACAAGCGTTGAAAAATATAACAACGATGATATATCGTAATGCACCGGCGGGTTAATTTCTTTTACTACTCTCGCAGCCCAGCCTGTGTGGTAGGTATAGTGCCTGTCGAAGGGAGTGCCCGCAGTTTTATCATCCAAACATTTGATCTCGTCTTTTATCTCGAAACGTTTTTTTGTAGTTCTTTCACTGGCAATAAATTGTTTCTTATCACTTAAATATCTAAAGTAATTTAGTGTTAGTTTAATATTTCTATAAACAAACCGTGTGAATTTATTTCTTAATATTTTTTTCAAAGAGGTTTTTTAAGGTTGATATGCTGGTTCTTTTTAAATTATAAAAACGCTGAGCTTTAAAAACCTTAGTATAGAAGTTTTTAAGGCCTCCTGCATTCTTATAATACCTGGATAATTCATCAATACTACTAATGTTATAATTGTAAAACAAATTTAAGAACACTTTTTCAAGATCATCGTTAAATTGAATAGCCTCTTTGTATTTATCCAATAAATAACAAAACTCAAATAATTCTACTTCAGGATTGTTGATGCAACTATTGGTAATTTGGTGCTGCGCCTCATTAGTAGTGGTAATTAGGGCTTCGTTAATAAAAGCAAAACGCTTATTATTTAGTAAAGAAGCAATGTAAAAATCAAGATCCACCACCCATTTTAATTTTTCATCAAACAGAACAGAATTCCTTCTGTATATGGTGGCACTTGGACTACCCATAAAATTACCACAAATCAAATACGTTGGATCAACTTTAGTTTTCTCAAGCATTTGTGGCGTAACAGTATTGAACCAGTTTGTCTCTGTTCCCGCATTATTTATTGCCGATAATGAAAATACAAATTCAACATTTTTGTTGTTATCCAATTCGTTTACAAACTTTTGAAGACTATCTTTATTTGTAAAATAATCATCATGGTGCAAGATTTTGATGTAATTACCTTTTGCCTTGCTTATCGCATAATTCCAGTTGGCTGGGCTTCCCAGGGCTTTATCATTTTTATAGTACTCAATTTTTTTATCAGGGTAATTCTCTTTCAAAAAAATTCTAATTGTATCATCAGGCGTATCGTCTGTTAAAATAACTTCATATTTCTTATACGTTTGCATAAAAACAGAATCGAGACATTTCTTAAGAAAGAAGATCTGCTTATAAGCCGGAATACATATGGAAACCAAGGTTTCTACCATTATTTTACCCAATGCGATTGGTCTTTATTTATATTGTTTTTATAATACACTTCTTCTTCCGGCAAGCTATTGCTGTTCAAGTACCATGGTAAATGCAAAAATGTATACTCGCCTGCTAACCGATAGCCTTTGCAAATTTCAGCCTCACCCATGGCAAATGGCCGGTATAATGCAAAGGTAGTATCTATTGGCGCATCATAGAGGTCTTTTTCCACTTTATTTTCCCAATGTTTCTTTTCCCATTTAATTACATCATTTTTGTTGTTATAATTGTTGGGTAAGTTGTCTATAGCCAGTGCAGGGCCACATTTTTCGATAGAACCATACTTTTCAAGCAGTTTAAATAGCTTAAAGACAAGATCAGGCGGACAATTTTCATTTGGAACTAAGTCCGGATCGGTATAAACATAAAATCCTCTTTTAAATTGCTCAAAAACATCCGTTTTCCACAAGGCTTTATATCCTACATTCTTTTTTAGAAAAATAACTTTGTGTTTTGTTGTTCTATAGTAATCAAGCAATTTTGGGTAAGTAGAATTATTATCCAAAATAACAATGTTCGTGTAATTATTTTTTTCGAGCCAGGTAATAAGTTGCAATAAAAATGTATAACGGTTGTAATTATTAATAACGATAGGCACTTTGAACGACTCTTCTAAACTCATGGTATTGTTTACAGCAGACCGGGCCTTTTTTATCTTTTGCAAGCTTAAAAAAAGTTTGAACTTTTTATTTAGTTGAAACAAGGCCTCTTTCACTTAGAGAATGGATTAAATATCTTTTTAAATAACTGCCTTACTTTATATTCGCGCGAACGCTGGTGCCTTGTAAGTTCTTCAAAGGCTACAATTTCAGCATCACTATAATTTAACTGCCAGCTTTTTTTTCTTTCTTTTGCATGTAATTCATTATTCTTATCAGAGTTACTAATACCACCCAAATCAAAGATACTTATTGCAAAAGCGATATGTTTTGTTGAAACATGATGCTTTAGAACAGTGCGGATGAAAAATTCATAATCACCTGTAATTTTTAAACTTTCGTTATAGGCACCAAATTTTTCAAATACAGAACGTTTAATAAAAGCAGTAGGATGCCAAAGCGTTGAAACCATAAAATGCGGTGCATCTACTTTTTCAGGAGAATGTAACTCTTCTTTTTTACCGGTTGCATCAACAATAATAAGATCTCCATAAACAATATCTGTTACTGTAAGATATTGCTTTATTTCTTTAATAACATTTTCGTTAGCCAATAGATCGCCGGAGTTTAAGAAAAAACAGTAATCTCCTTTTGCATTTGCAATTCCTTTGTTTTGGGCATTATAAATTCCCGTATCTTTTTCTGAAACACAAACCGTTATTTTTGATCTGTATCTTTCAATGATCTCTTTGCTACCATCAGTCGAACCGCCATCAATTACAATAAATTCAAAGTTCGCATCAGTTTGCGAACAAACAGATAAAATGGTCTTTTCAAGACCCGCTTTATTATTGTAGTTGATGGTTATGATGGATAAAACCGGCATTTTTAGTGGAAACTATTTAAATAAAAATAATAATGATTCTTCATTTGCTTCGATAAGTTTGCTCCCAACATATTTCTTTTGGATGACCTTATGTTCTCCAGATAATATTTTTTTAAAGTGGCGAAGCTCATTGGTAAATACTTAGCCGGACCAAACACGCCGTTCGCATTAATGGTAGGATCGCTTTTTTGAACGGTTCTGTAATTAGAAATAATTTCTTTTACATAACTTTTGTAAAAAGTATCAATTACATTTTCGCTCAGATCGTAGGCGGCATCGGCTAAATGAACAATTTCATTTTCAAAGAATTTTAAGCTGTGGTAGTGAAAAAAAACCGCTTCAAAACTTTTGTTCGATGCAATATCGGTTCCGATAATTTTATCACCTTTTGTTGTAAATCTATATTGTTGAGCATTCCATGGAGCAATACCACCACCCAAATGTTTTAATTCGTGAACGCCTTTAAATTTTTTCGGCCACTCATCCAAATATTTTTGATCACCAAATTTTCCATCCTCTACCCTGTTGTAACACCAGTCGATACAGGCGTTGCGCCACCAGTTCAAAACCGTCATGCCATCTATGGTGTTCTTAAATGTTACAAATTGCACACAGTATTTTCCGCTTGTTGCCGACTGATCATATTTTGCCGTATAAAGGTGATCGGTTATCATTACAGAGTTCTCGCCCATTTCATCTACCAACACTTTGGGGTCGGAATAAAAACGCATATCTGCATCAATGTAAGTGCAATTATCTAATTTAAAAGTAGTGATGCAGTATAAAATGGTAGATGCTGTGCAGGTCCAGCAATATTCGGCCACCGAGCGCGTTGGCTTCACTCTTTTTAGTTCTGTATCTTCAAATTGTTCTAACGAAATAACACTTAAATTCTTTTTCGGGTTGTTTTTAAAATACTCAAAAGTAGCGGCATCAAAAGCAACAATGTATAAATGAAAATTGGCGCACTGTTTTAAAAGAGACTGGTAAAGCACCATTCCTCTTGTTAAGTAGCCGGAATTAAACAAAGTTACAAAATTCAACATCGTTTATATTTTTTGTGCTTCCATAAATAACGAATCTGGTTTTCTTATTTTTCCGTCTGCCATATCCAAATTGAAACTGTTCCAATCCGGTATCTTGCTTTCAGTAGCTGTAACAACTTTTGGGTCTTTAAAACCATGTTTTTTTAAAAGTTCTGCTAACGAATATCTATCGTACATCCATTGGTGGATCTCGCCTCCCAGCCTGAACCTGCCAATATTCAATGCATTTACATCTTCTTTCAACAATATTCGGATCAGTTTATTTTTAACCCGACTTTTAAAATTCGAAATACTAAAACCTGCTGAAGATGAAGGAACAGGAGCCTCCTCTTTTATATTCCTGAAGTTTGTAAATAATTTTTTGATCTCATCCCCATTTCGTTCTATCAAAAAATCATCGTTCTTTTTTGTTTCATCGATTATATAATCCAGCATTTCGCCACCGCCTTTTATTCTTACCACTTGGTCATACATCTCCAACATCGTCCAGTTGTATTTTTCTTTGGCAGAGCTAACATTGGCTATAGATTCATCCAAATATTTTATATAATTACGCGCAATTGCCTCCAGATCGGGGATGGCCACGCGCAAAATACCTTTTGATTTAAGGATGCGGTAACATTCTCCTATGAATTTTTCGGCATCCGCCTTTGTAAAATGCTCCAGTACATGTGAGTGATAAGCTACCTCGAAAGTATTACTTTCAAATGGTACGCCTTTGGTTAAGTTATGCCCTATAACATCTTTCCCGGTAGAAACAAAATCAACATTCACCCAGCGCTCATCAAATTTAGCGCCGCAGCCTAAGTTAACATACTGTAGTTTTCCCATAAAAAATTAGTAAACAGGCTTTGTTTTTCCTCCGGATAGATTTTTTTCCGGAATGAACAAAATGCCCTTCAAAGATAGGAAATAAGACCAAGTAGTCAAACTAAAAAAACCTTATATCAGCTGCAAAAAAAGAAATATTTTGAAAAAACAATTATTGTTATAAGCCCCTAAAAAAGGCCAAAATATTCATTAATTCTGTTAAATTTGCATGTTAAAATTACTTCCACAATTTAATTGGATTTTGTAGAAGATAAAGGGCCGGAGGTGGCAAACATAAACATCTCTGTCAAAAAAAATAAAAATGACTTCTAAAAAAATTGAAGATGATAATGAGTCCTGGGACCTGGTATTAGAACCAAGCACCAATTGGTATTCTTTAGGCCTTTCGCAGATCCTGCGTTTTAAAGATCTTTTGTTTTTATTTGTGCGTCGGGATTTTGTTTCTATTTACAAACAAACTATCCTTGGGCCTATTTGGTTCTTTATTCAACCTGTAATTACTGCGCTAACATATGTTGTTATTTTTGGTTTGCTTGCAGATATACCAACCGATGGGGTTGCACCGCTTTTGTTCTACATGTGTGGTATCACCCTTTGGAATTATTTTTCGGACACTTTATCTAAAACTGCAGACACATTTACTTCTAACGCCAGTATTTTTGGGAAAGTTTATTTTCCACGTATGATCGTGCCCCTCTCTGTGGTTTTGTCTAATCTTGTAAAGTTTGCTATCCAGTTCGCGCTATTTATTGCTGTGTGGATCTATTACCTGATCACTGACAATTCAGTGCATCCAACAAAAGCCCTGCTATTAGTTCCGGTTTTAATTTTGTTAATGGGTTTTTTAGGTTTAGGCTTTGGGATTATCATCACCTCAATGACCACAAAATACCGCGATCTTAAATTTTTGGTAACCTTTGGTGTTCAATTACTCATGTATGCCTCGCCTATTGTATTTCCTTTATCGTTGGTGAGCGAAAAATATCCTCAGTATAAATTATTGCTTTTAGCAAACCCAATTACAAGCATTGTAGAAGCCTTTAAATATGCTTTCCTCGGAGTTGGCGAATTTAACTGGCTATATCTTGGTTACAGTTTTGTGTTTACACTCATGTTATTTTTTATAGGTCTTGTTGTATTTAATAAAGTTGAAAAATCCTTTATGGATACTGTATAAAAAATTAAAGATGAGCAAAGTAGTTTTAAAAGCTATAAATATTTCAAAACAATACCGGCTTGGGCAAGTGGGCACCGGAACTATTTCGCATGACCTTAACCGTTGGTGGCACAAGGCAAGAGGAAAAGAAGATCCTTACATTCAAGTGGGCGATACGAATGATAGAAGCTCGAAAGGAAGTAGCGAATATGTTTGGTCTTTAAAAGATATTAATTTCGAAATTAAACAAGGTGAGATTTTAGGCATCATTGGAAAAAATGGCGCAGGTAAATCTACTTTATTAAAAATATTGTCGCAGGTTACTACAGCAACCACCGGTAAAGTAAAGATCCGCGGGCGAATTGCGGCTTTACTGGAAGTTGGCACAGGCTTTCACCCGGAGTTAACAGGCAGAGAAAATATTTTTTTAAATGGCGCCATACTCGGGATGACTAAGCCCGAAATAACAAAAAAGTTTGATGAGATTGTTGATTTTAGTGGTGTTGAAAGATACATTGATACACCTGTAAAGCGCTACTCTTCAGGTATGATGGTACGTTTGGGCTTTGCAGTAGCCGCGCATTTAGAACCTGAAATTTTAGTAATCGATGAAGTACTTGCCGTTGGTGATGCCGAATTTCAAAAAAAATGTTTAGGTAAAATGAAAGATGTGGCCGGTGAAGGCCGCACTGTTCTCTTTGTAAGCCACAACATTCAGGCTATATCTAATTTGTGTAATACCGGCTTATTGCTTAACAAAGGGCAAATAGAGCTTAAAGGCAATGTAGAAGACTGTATTAAAAAATACATGTTGATGTCGAGACCCGAAAATTTAAAAACAATTGGTTTAGAGGATCGTTTAAAAAGAGGAAGCGGTAGTGTTATATTTGAAGAACTAAAAGCTGTAAAAAATGGTAACGAAAGCTGGGAATTTAATTACGATGAGGATATTAATTTTAAATTTAAAGTTACTGCCAGTGCCGATACCAAAGGCCTTGGCTTTTATTTAGCGCTTCGTGATCCATTCTCGGAAGAAATCATCTCTAATTTTAAAATGATCATTACCGAAAATATGATCGCTAAAGGTGATAGCATTTCATTCACTGCATCTTTACCAAAAAAGACTTTAAGGCCCGGACAATACGGACTTTATTTTACTTTATCCAATAGTGAGTTTAAGATCTTTCACGACGTATTAGATAATAATGTAAATATCCCAATGCTGAATATTAATCCTGTAAGTATGGACGTACATGAAAATATTGGATTTGTTACCATGCCATTTAATTTAAAAATTGATCCATAATTATAATGAAATTATTTTTTTATCGTTTATTCAGAGTTCAAAAAATAAGGAATGCATTTTGGTCCTTATTAAAACACTACGATATACGGTATTTTGTTGTGAGCATTCGCTACAGGTTCCTTAAAAAAAATATGAAGTTTGGGAATTATGAGAACGAAAGTATTGGCGAAACAACTGTAAAACATAATCTTTCTGCTTTTAATATCCCCCGCGCTGCCTTTGGTTGTGGTGGTCGTATGGAATTGCTTATTTACCCGCTTGTAGGTTATTACCGAAAGAATAGGGAATCAATTAAGATCCTGGTTGTAGGTTGTCGCTCTGAAGATGATATTTTGTGGTTAAAAAGTTATGGTTTTACAAACACTTTTGGATTAGATCTTTTTTCGTATTCAAAATATATTCTTATTGGTGATATTCATAACACCGGTTTTGAAGCAGGCTCGTATGATGTAGTATTGCTTGGCTGGATGATAAGTTATACCAAAGATCCAGCTGTTGTATTTAAAGAATGTAAACGCATTTTAAAAGAAGATGGTTTGTTAGGCATTGGTTTAGATCATAATCCAAAACAGGATGCCGAGGGAATTAAGCCACCGCGTGTGAACACACTTAACTCAACACAAAGCATAAAAAAGGTGTTGGATGAAAGTATAAAACATAAAGTGGTGGTGGAGTACGATCATTATTACAGCGATGATGACCGCTGTGTGGTAATTTCAAAAATGCTGCCGGGTTAAAACATTAAGAGCAATTGCAATGAGAACATTGATATATAATTTAAGACAGAGAATAAAGACCAAAGCAAAGAATAAAGAACTTTTCGCGAAGGAGTTCTCTGCATTTAAACAAAAAGGAGTTACATCACCCGAAGGCTATAAAGCCCTGCTGGACCTTTATTGCGCTACCAACGGAAAATTCAACGAGAAGATGCACAAAGAACTAATTGCATCTAATCCTCCTAAAAAAGTTTCTACTGCGCTTACGGGCTTAACCGGAAAAACAGAGCTTTCAGAATTTGACACTATCAATAAAACTTTAAACAAAGAAGGTTATTGTCCTTTTGGTACTAAAATAAATGCTGAACTTATTTCTAAGATCTACAATTATGCGCTTAAAGCAAATACACTAACTGCACCACTTTACGCTAAAAAAACAGTTTACGATCCAAACAATCTTGTTTCAGAAATTTACCGGTTCGAACAAAATGATCTTGTAAATAATACGGACATACAACAATTAATAATGGATCCCGTTCTCATAAACATTGCCAGAAATTATTTAGGTTGCGAACCTATTTTTGATTTTCCTGCCATGTGGTGGTCAACTACTTTTTTAAAAGAAGCTTCCGGCGAAGCCGCTCAATTATATCATTTTGATCTTGACAGAATAAAATGGTTGAAGATCTTTGTTTATTTAAATGACGTAACATTAGAAAATGGTCCACACCGTTTAATTAAAGGCTCACATTTACCCGGTGCAAAACCACAAGCATTGTTAGACCGCGGTTATGTTAGGATCCCTGATGAGGATCTTGTCAACCATTATGCTGCTGAAAATTTTGTGGTGGTTACAGGCAAAGCCGGCTCTGTATTTGCAGAAGATACAAAATGCTGGCACAAAGGCACGCCTTTAATTTCCGGGCATCGCCTGGTTTTAGAATTTGAATACACAAGTTCGATGTTTGGCGTAAATTATCCTAAATTTGAGATAGAAAATGCTTCAGAAGAGTTTAAGGAGTTTTGCGCCAATAATAATACTTACGCAAGTAATTTTAAATTAAAAAATTAATAATAAACAAATGTTATCAAACAAATCAATACTCATTACAGGCGGTACCGGATCGTTAGGAAAAGAGTTAACAAGAACCATTCTTAAGAATTGGCCCGATGTTAAACGTCTTGTGATATTTTCACGCGATGAGCAGAAGCAGTTTCAAATGGACCAGGAATTTCCTGCGTCACAATATTCTGCTATTCGTTATTTTATTGGCGATGTGCGTGACTACGATCGATTAAAGCGTGCCATGATGGGCATCGATTACGTTATTCACGCAGCCGCCATGAAACACGTGCACATTGCAGAATATAATCCTGACGAATGCGTTAAAACAAATATTGGCGGTGCCGACAATGTGATAAGAGCTTGTATTGAGACGAACGTAAGTAAAGTAGTGGCGCTTTCTACCGATAAAGCATGTGCCCCTATAAATTTATATGGCGCTACTAAACTTACTTCGGATAAATTATTTATTGCTGCAAACGGTATTCGCGGAAAAAGAGACCTTAAATTTTCGGTGGTACGCTACGGAAATGTCATGGGTTCAAATGGTTCTGTTATTCCTTTCTTTATTGAACAAAAGAAAAAAGGTGTGTTACCAATAACGGATGAAAACATGACCCGTTTTAATATTACGCTGCAAGGTGGCGTTGATATGGTGCTTCATGCATTGGAAACAGCCTGGGGCGGAGAATTATTTGTACCAAAGATCCCATCTTATAAAATTACAGATGTAGCAAAAGCCGTTGCGCCAAATTGCGAACATAAAATAAGCGGCATTCGTCCCGGAGAAAAGATCCACGAAGAAATGATCACCAGCTCTGATTCCTTTACTACTTATGATCTTGGCAAATACTATGTTATTTTACCGCAACGCCCTGTGTTTAATTTAGAAGAATACATAAAGAACTTTAAAGCCAAATTGGTAACACAAGGCTTTCATTATACCTCTGAGAATAATACAGAATGGGAAACCGTTGACAGTTTAAGAAAATTAATTGTTGAACATGTGGATGCTAACTTTAAACCCTAATAAAATTTAAATGGCTAATGCAGCGATCATCATAGCACGCGGTGGAAGTAAACGCATTCCTAAAAAGAATATCAAAGTTTTTAGAGGGAAGCCTATTATCGCTTATTCCATTGAAACTGCTTTGAATTCAGGATTGTTTGACTATGTTATGGTTTCAACAGATGATGACGAAATTGCAGTTATTGCTAAAAGGGCTGGTGCAGAAGTTCCCTTTACAAGAAGCGAAAAGAATTCAGATGACCTTTCTACAACAGCAGAGGTAATTCTTGAAGTACTAACAGAATTAAAAGCATCCGGAAAAATATTCGAGAATGTTTGCTGCATTTATCCAACCGCGCCGTTCATTACAAAAGCATCTTTACAAAATGCATTTGAGCTTTTGATCAAAAATAAATTTGATTCTGTATTTCCTGTTTGCGCTTTTTCATATCCCATTCAAAGAGCTTTGCAAATAACCGATTCAAAAGTTACCATGCAATTGCCTGATAACATCAATAAACGCTCGCAAGACCTGCAGCCTTCTTATCACGACGCAGGCCAGTTCTATTGGTTAAATACACTTTCTTTTTTAAAAGAGAAAAAAGTTTTTACTCAAAATTCCGGTTCCATTATTTTAGATGAAATGCAGGTTCAGGATATTGATACCGAAACCGACTGGAAAATTGCAGAACTAAAACATGCCTTATTATTTCCTGATCTAAAATAATTAACACCAAATGCGAAGCTATAAGTGTTTAAATATGGATCAGTTCTCTAAAGACAATTATTCTTTAGTACCCATAAGAGACCAAGATAAATATGAGATCATGAACTGGCGTAACGCACAGATCAGTATCTTAAGACAACAAGCCACTTTAACAAAAGAACAACAGGATAATTATTTTAAGACAACCGTTGCGCAATTGTTCGAGCAGGAAAAGCCAGAGCAATTGTTATGGTCGTTCTTACTTAATAAAAAATTAATTGGGTATGGTGGTTTAGTACACATCAACTGGACAAACAAAACTGCAGAGATTTCCTTCCTGACAGAAACGTCGCGTAATGCATCAAAAGAGGTTTTTGTTTCCGACTGGGTTAATTATTTATCTATTCTAAAAACAATTGCACAAGATCAATTACATTTCCATTCTATTTATACCTACGCTTACGATATACGGCCAAACCTTTATGTAGCCCTTGAAAAAGCCGGTTTTAAAGAGACCACGCGTTTAAAAGATCATGTAGAAATAGATGGTAAATTAAAAGACGCAGTAACACATACTTTTTATTTTGATGCGTTAACGATGCGCACTGCCACAGCAAACGATGTTGACCTTTATTTTAATTGGGCAAACGATAAAGTAGTAAGAGAAAATTCTTTCGACAGCTCAGAAATAAATTACGAACAACACGTTAAATGGTTCAACACAAAATTAAATTCGAAGGATTGTTTTTTTTATTTGTTTACTGATGCAAATAACAAGACTGTTGGCCAGGTACGTATTGACAAAACAAATGAAGAAGTAGTTATTGGCGTATCTATTGATGCGAATTATAGAGGCAAAGGTTTTGGCAAACAAATGTTAGACATGGCCTCTAAGGCTTATTTTAAACAATTTCCGGAAGCAACAATCATCGCTTATGTAAAAGAAGTAAATACGGCCTCAATAAAATTATTTAAAAGTGCCGGTTTCATTAAAATGGGTACTTTAAAAGTAGGAACTGATAACAGCATTAAGTTTCAAAAAAATAAAAAATGAATAATATTAAAATAGGAAATATACTTATTGGCAACGATCAAAAGCCTTTTGTTATTGCCGAAATGAGCGGTAATCACAACCAATCGTTAGAGCGGGCTTTGCTATTGGTGGATGCTGCCGCTGCTGCAGGTGCGCATGCCTTAAAATTGCAAACCTACACAGCAGATACTATTACCATAAAAGGCGCTTACACCATTAACGATCCTAACTCGTTATGGAATGGCAAAGAGCTGCACGACCTTTACAAAGAAGCTTACACGCCATGGGAATGGCACAAAGCTATTTTTGACAGAGCAAAAGAAAAAGGGATGCTGGCCTTTAGCTCACCGTTTGATGAGACCGCTGTTGATTTTTTAGAAACATTAAATGTCCCCTTATACAAGATCGCTTCTTTTGAAAACACCCATCATCCTTTATTGATAAAAGTGGCCAAAACGGGTAAACCGGTTATTATGTCAACAGGTGTTTCTTCTGCGGCTGATGTGGAAGAAAGCGTGAAGATATTACGGGATGCCGGTTGCAAAGACCTTATCTTATTAAAATGTACAAGTACCTACCCTGCTACACCTGAAAATACGAATTTAAATACCATACCACATTTAGCAAAAACGCATAACTGTATTATAGGTCTCTCCGATCATACCATGGGTATTGGCGCTTCGGTTGCTGCTGTTGCTCTGGGTGCAAGAATTATTGAAAAACATTTTACCTTGCGCAGGGCCGATGGCGGTGTTGATTCAGCTTTTTCTTTAGAGCCGGAAGAACTAAAAGCTCTGGTTATTGAAACAGAAAGGGCTTTCCTTGCATTAGGAAAGATACAGACCAATATACAGGAAAGCGAAACTAAAAGTCTTTTCTTTAAACGCTCTATTTACGTGGCGCAGGATATAAAAGCTGGTGATGTGTTCACCGAAAACAACATAAAAGTTGTAAGACCCGGGGATGGCTTACATCCCAGGTTTTACTTAGGTCTGTTAGGACAAAAAGCAAAAAAGGATCATAACAAAGGTACGCCTTTAACGCCGGAACCATAAATGAAACAAACGTTAAAGAAAATAATTAAACCTTTTTATTTTGCCGCGATGGATTCAGTCTTTTTTCTTCCGCGACTCTTTAGCTATTACAAAAAACAACAATTAACCGAAACACAAGAGCAATTTGCCGAAGAATTATCTTTTTTTAAAACGCCTGAAAATTTAAAAGCAGATGGCATTTTATTGGTACAATTCATAAAAGATTATGAATACACTATTAAATTTGCAGCCGCTGCAAAGACCTACGCGCAAAAAAACAATTTAAATGTTAGTTTCTACGATGTAAGCTGGACAAGGTGGATAGGCTGGGGAAATAAGTTCGATCATATTTTTAACCGTTACGTTACTTCCTCCAACGAAAAGCTCCACAGAGCTTTCGGCGGGAAACTAATTTTCAGGAACGAAGATAAATTTCACGACCAGTCTTTTATTCAACAGCAACTACAAAAGATCCAAAAACAAATAATAAAGGCGGAAGATATCTTAACTATAAAATTTGAGAACATTTTAGTAGGCGATCTTATTTACGATACGTATTTGCGTTATTTTAGTCAGCCTACAATAGAAAGAATTAACGCCGACATTCTTAAGGTCATTGAAATAGGATTGAACATCTTTTACAATTTTGAAAAATTATTAAAAGAACAAAAAATAAAAGCACTCTTTAATTCCTACACAACATATATTGAACACGGTATCCCCGCAAGGATCTGCCTTCAGAAGGGAATAAAAGTATTTACCTTTGGTTCTTATTCTTATATCATACAAGAGGCCACATTAAATTTTCCCTACCACGCTATTGATCACAGTAAAATTAATCCGGAAAGAAAGATTAGCGCGCTAGATCTTGAAGCCTCTAAAACATTATTTACTTCGCGATTTAGCGGTGTTATTGATGAGGCCACGCGCTATATGAAGGTTTCTGCATTTTCAGAAAAACCTATTAGTCAAGAGCTTATTGCTAAATTTAAAAGCAGCAAAAGAAATGTGGTCATTTACACACACGATTTTTACGATTCGCCACACATCAATCGCTGCCTGTTGTTTCCCGACCTATACCTGTTCTTAAAACAAACTTTAGATGTGTTGGTGAATTCAAGCGATACTAATTTTTATATTAAAACGCATCCAAACAGTTATGGCGATTGTAAGGAAAGAACTATTGCTTTGGTAAACAATTATGGACTAAAACATTTTCATATTTTGGATGATTCTACCTCTAACATTCATATCATTAACTTAAAACCCGACCTAATAGTTACCGCCAGGGGTACTGTGGGCATTGAGATGGCACATTTTAAGATTCCTGTGGTGGCGTTATACGACAACCAATACATCAACTTTAAATTCGTGCATTCTTGTCGTGATTTAAACACTTTTTTTAGTATTATAAAAGGAGAACAACAACCTGTAATTGATTATGACATTGAAAGTATTTATAGTTTTTATTTTCAAACTTTTATGGAAAAATTTCCTGGCAAGGACAATGCCATTTTAAAATTAACTACAAAAGACGGGCAATCGTTTAACGACGAGTATCTTAAGAACATATTAAACAATGGTTTTTCTAAATGGAAGAACGATCTTTTTCTGTATTTTAGAGAAGCTTTAAAGCAATTGCAAAAATGAATTTAGCGCCGATAGTTCTCTTTACCTATAATCGTCCTTTTCATACCCAACAGGTATTAGATTCGTTGGCGCAAAATATTGAAGCCAAAGATAGTTTACTGTATATTTTTTGCGATGGCGCTAAAGAAAATGCTTCTGCCGCCGATCTTGAAAAGATAAAAAAGACACGCGAAATTGTCAATTCAGAAAAACGATTTAAAGAAGTAATTGTAACGGAACAAATTAAAAATAAAGGCCTTGCCGGCTCTGTAATTGACGGCGTAACGGAGGTAGTTAACAAACACAGTAATGTAATTGTATTAGAAGATGACCTGGTGTTATCGCCTTATTTTCTTTTGCACATGAATGATTCTTTAACGCGCTACGAAAAAGATCCAAAGATCTGCCAAATAGGCGCCTGCAATTTTTTTGCCTGCGGTCCAAAATATCCGGATGTGTTTTTTCTGGCTATGTCGGAATGCTGGGGCTGGGCCACCTGGAAAAACCGTTGGGAACATTTTAATCCCAACGCACAACAGCTTTTAGAAAAATTACAGGAAAAGAATTTAATTCAACGCTTTAATGCTTATGGCTCTTACGATATGGAAGGTATGCTGAAAGACCAGATCTTAGGCAAAGTTTCATCATGGGCCATAAGATGGCAGGCTGTTTGCGTAATCAATGGTTGGTTAACACTTTATCCAAATCCTGCTTACACAAACCATATAGAATCGAAAGAAGCCACGCATGCCAATGATAATGTAGTACCGCCCATGCAACAAACAAAACCTGTTTTTAAAACTTTTGTGGCTGAAGAAAATGCAGCGGTGATCGAAGCCATGAAATTGGGTTACGCGCATTTGGGCGATCATTATGGAAACCCAATAGAAATAAAAAGCAGCAACAAATTAAAAAAATTCTTTAATTCTGTCTTCAACAAATATAAATAATGCACAACATAGAGCCCTATTTTAACTGGCGGCATTTATATGTTGCATCAGACGATCCACAATCGCCATTTTACCAACGCGAGTACAGCGAGTTTGAATATTCAAATACTATCTACAATTTTTACATTCATCCGCAGTGGGATGATATTGGAAGCGATACACTTTACATTAAGATCTTATTTGTGGATTACCACGAAAAGTATGCCATCATTGAATTTATTGGCGAGTGGAATGATGCCATCAACAACGATATCATGCTTTTTAAGCGCGATTTTATTGATGACCTTAATTATAGGGGTATTAATAAATATATTTTAATTGGCGAAAACGTACTTAACTTTCATAATAGTGACGATAGTTATTACGAAGAATGGTTTGATGATAACGGCGAAGATGGCTGGATAGCTTTATTGAATTTTAGAGAACATGTTTTGCAGGAATTTAAAAAAGCGCACATTGATTATTATTTTATTTACGGTGGCGAACTGGATGAGTTTCATTGGCGCAAATTCTCACCCGGCCAGGTGTTTGGCAATGTAAGCAAGATCATGACAAAACGATTAACTTAAAAAAATGATAAAGGATTAATGATTCAAGACTATGAGCAAAATCCTATTAACTATTAAATAGCCAATTTTCAATTTTGAACTTGAAATTATAAACTTAACACCATGGAATTCATCGACGAAAAATTATCAGCGTATAGCGAAACATTTTCTGAAAAAGAAACAGATCTTTTAAAAGAATTAAATCGCGAAACCAATTTAAAAGTAAGTCAGCCGCGTATGCTAAGCGGGCACATACAAGGGCGCTTATTAAGTTTTTTATCCAAATTAAAACAACCGCAATTTATTTTAGAAATAGGCACGTACACCGGCTACTCTGCCCTGTGCCTGGCCGAAGGTTTAAAGGAGAATGGTAAACTAACCACTATTGACCCTAACGAAGAGACCAATCATTTTGCCCAAAAATTTATTGACCGTTCCGCTTTTAACGATAAAATCGAGGTAATTACCGGGCAAGCCAATACTATCATCCCAACTTTGAATAAAAAATTTGATCTTGTTTTTATTGATGCCGATAAACGGAATTATGCTTTGTATTTTGATCTGGTAATTGATAAAGTAAATAGCGGTGGATTAATTATTGCCGATAATGTGTTATGGAGCGGCAAAGTGTTGGATAAAGACATGGATACTGATACCCTGGCCATTCATAATTTTAACCTAAAAATTGAGAAAGAGTTAAGAGTAGAAAACCTTTTATTACCGATAAGAGATGGCCTAATGCTGATGCGTAAGCGTTAGTTTTTGGCTTTTAAACGGGCCAAAAGCGCATTAAACCCAAAAAATTTGATATTTAGAGAGAGATAAGGTATTTTAACATTCTAATTTCACAACCTTTTTGTGAAGTAAACGTATACAATAATAGTAAAATCACAAAACGCATTATGTTTTCATTCTTAAAAAATATTATTTCTGTGAAAACGAAATTACTTATCGCTTTACTTTTTGTATGCTCGCTTTTTAGTGGCCTTGCGCAAACCAAAGACGATCCTTTAGAAACAAAACCAAAAGATGGTGATATTATTTTTATAAAAACCGATAAAGCCAATAGTTTTTTACCCAATGGCAACAGCAAATTTAATTATGCCGGTGTTATTTTTATTGAAGCCGATGTGCCTATGGTTTATTATGCAACCGAGCCTTTAAAAAAATGTAACATCGAGGAGTTTAAAAAAATGTCTATTGGCGGCGAGTTTATGATTAAACGGTTAATAGAACAGGAAGTACTTACAACAGATATCATTGGCAAAATGCACGGCTGGGCGCAAGCAAAGTTAGGCATACATTACGATAATAAAATAAATTTAAATAACGATGAACTTTACAATGCCGAGTTTGTTTGGAAAGTTTATAAATCGTGTCTCGGACTCCCACTATCAGAGCCAAAGGAATTAAAAGAATACAAGATCGAAGATGTTAACGCCAAAGAGTTTTTAGTAGATGCTTTTGGCCCAAAGATTTTTGACGAAAAAATGGTTGCCATTGGCGATATCTATCGCTCTACTTTTTTGGAAGAAAAACCATAGTCCATTTTTACCTTTTATGTTCTTGATTTTTGCAATTCATTTTCTGTTATAACTCGCTAAAATAATTATTTCGCTAATCATTCTGTTTAACCTAAATATTTGTGCCTGTTTTTGAATTTCGCGGCAAAAAATAAGTAATTAATCCAAAGCTTATTGAACAAATGAACTAAATAGCTGATCCTTTATTCCTTCGTCGTTTCGTACCACCTTATCAAGAGGAGGACAAACTTTGGTTAAAACATTTTTTCCATTATGTGAAATAACAAAGAATTATGCAGAATGGCTCAACATTTTGCTTATAAATTGGTTATCTTTGAATATAAAAGTAAACTAACCAAAACAACCATGAACTCCATTTCCAATACGTCAAAAAACATCTTTCTTGCCGATGATGATGATGATGATTGCGCTATTTTTGAAGATGCTTTAAACGAGCTGAACTCAGAAGTCAAACTTACCGTTACAAACGATGGAGTGGAGCTATTGGACACTTTAAATAAAACTGTACCGCCGCCGCCATATATTATATTTCTTGACCTGAACATGCCGCGTAAAAATGGTTTCGAATCATTACAGGAGATAAGGGAAATTAAAAAATTAAAAGATATACCTGTTGTCATACTCTCCACCTCATCCAATGTTGAGATTATTGACAGAACTTTTCACCTAGGTGCAAATTATTATATCTGTAAACCTACCTCCTACCCTTTACTTACAAAAATGATCGCCAAAGTACTGGCATTAAAGCCTGAACAGCTTACAGGGCAGCCACAAAGACGAGATTTTGTATTAGCAAGTTAAAAGTTTATGTTTAATAATGGGAATATATAAGCATACAAGAACTAAGCTCCTGTTTCTTTTCGTAACTATTTTTTTAGTTACACTTTCTATTATTTCATATATCCGGATCGATAATCTTATCCATACTTCCAAATTGGTAAATCACACCAACGTTGTAAAACTTAATCTTCGGAATACTTTTTCTATTCTGCTTGAAATGGAAGCAAATCAACGGGGTTATATTATTACAAAAGATTCTTCCTTTCTTAAGCCCTATTTTAAAAATGTGGCCATTCTTGAGATCGGTCTCGTTAAAATAGGTTTGCTTACTAAAGATAATGCTTCACAACAAATAAATACTGCTACTTTATTATCTCTGGTAAATAAAAGAAAGGTGTATCTGCAGAGTATTATAAATGAAGCCGGTGGACAAAGAATAACTACTGAAAGAATGCTAGGAGGCAAAGCATTAATGGATAATGTACGCCAGCATATAAGTAAGATGGAAAGCGAAGAGGACCGTTTGCTTGAGATGAGATCGCGCTTATTAAATAAAGAGTTGTTTTTAACACCTATTCTTACTTTTTCTCTTATTCTTTCTGCTATTATTATTCTTATAGCAACCTATTTTAAAATAATAAAAGATCTAAGAGTATCAGATACTCTTAGATCTGAAATTGAAAAAACAAATAAAGAACTTGAATTAAAAAATAAAGAATTGGAAGAAAGTGAAGAACGTTTTTTTAAGATCTTTGATAATAATCCTGTTGCTTTATCTTTTGGCGAGCTTGGTAACAACAAAATTGTTTACGCAAATAAACTTTTTTACAGCTATTTTGGTTATAGTGAGGAAGAAGTGATTGGCCGTACTTCGGAAGAGCTGAAATTAGTATCGGATGAGGAGAACGCCAGGTTGTTCCCAATAATTATGAGCTATTTGGAAGATAATAGGAGTCTTGAGGAATTGCAAGCCTTGCCGCCTGCAGAAACAGAACAATTATTGATTAAGTTAAGACAAAAAATGTTTGGTGCCGGGTTTGAAGTACTTTATACAAGAAAAAATAAAGAAACTTTTTTTGCCCTTGTTTTTTATGAAATAATAGCCATTGGAAATAAAAAATTTGCATTAACATCTTACCAGGATATTACCGATCGTAAAAAAACCGAAAAGAAAATTGAAACACAGAACGAAGAGCTTGTTAAAATTAATAAGGAGTTGGAATCTTTTACCTACATATCCAGTCATGATCTACAAGAACCTTTAAGAAAGATCCAGGTATTTTCGTCACAAATTGCAGAGAAAGATCAAAAAAATCTTTCAGATAAAGGCAAAGATCTTTTTAAACGAATACAGGATTGTGCTTTTAAAATGCAAACCCTTATACAAGATCTGCTTACTTATTCGCGCACAACAGCTTCTGAAAGGAAGTTTGAGAACATAGATATAAGCACCATTATCCTTGAAGTAAAAGAAGATCTGAAAGACGAGCTCTTGCAGAAAAATGCAAGCATTGAAACTGGAAAAATGTGTGAGCTAAAGATAATTCCTTTTCAATTCCGACAGCTTATTTACAACCTTATAAGTAATTCCCTTAAATTTTCAGTAGAAGGCAGAGCTCCCGAAATAAAAATAAAAAGTGAAATGGGTAAGGCAGAAAGTTTCAATAATAAAAAACTGATAAACGGTGTAAAATATTGTCGCATAAGCGTTGCCGATAACGGTATTGGTTTTGAATCAGAATACAGCGAAAGGATCTTTGAAGTATTTCAGCGCCTGCACCGAAAAACAGAATATGCAGGCACCGGTATAGGTTTGGCAATTGTAAAAAAGATCGTTGAAAATCACAATGGCGATATTACAGTAGAAAGTTCGCCGGGCAAAGGCAGCACTTTCCATATTTACATTCCTGTTACGTGAACAATTTATGTTAAGGCATAAATTAGTGCCAAAACAAAATTACTTTTATAACTGGATAAACACATCTTATAACTGGTGGTATTAAATTTAACAGGGCTATTTATATTTATAAGATCTTAAACCAAGTTAAAAACACTTCCATGAAAAAACAATTACACAAACTATTTACGGCTACTACTGTAATGTTTTTGCTTTTCTCTGCGAATATTCAGTCCCAAATTAATCCTACACTTGCCGGCCAGCTTCAAACGGCATTAAATAACCGTGTAACCAATTATGGCAATCATGGCGTATCGGCCTGTGTGATTATGCCCAATGGTGATGTTTGGAAAGGGGTTGCGGGTGTGGGCCAAAACAGTGTTGCTATTTGCGACTCAACAGTTTTTAACGGCGCCAGTATTACAAAAGCAAATATTGCCACCCTTATTCTTTTATTAGTTGAAGATGGAACATTACACCTTGATTCGTCATGGCACAAATACATTGATCTAAATGTAAGTTTTGATACAACTATTACCTTACGCCAGTTGCTTAACCACACCAGCGGCATTGCCGATTTTTTGGAAACTCCCAGCGCAGGAACTTTAATTACAAGTAATTTTAATCATGCATTTACACCAGTAGAGATTCTTGAAACGATAGTGCCCAGTGCTCCCGCTTTTGCAGCCGGAACAAATTTTCAATATTCTACCAGCAATTACGCTTTGCTGGCACTGATCGCACAAACAGTTACCGGTAACCCTGTACAACAAACCTTGCATAGCAGGATCTGGGATCCATTAGGCATGACACATACTTCTTTTGGAGGTTTTGAGAATTTTACCGAACCCCACGCTGGTGTATGGTGGAATTTTGGAAGCGGGTTAGTTAACTATAGTAACAACCCAAAAACATCGATGCTTACTTTTGGTTATGGCGGCGCCAATATAGTTACCACACCTGAAGATCTGGCAATTTTTGCAAGAGCTTTGTTTACAGGCACGCTGCTTACTCAAAATTCACTTAATGCGATGAAAGTGTTTAGCGCCAATAGTTACACCAGCTGGTGCGCAGGCTATGGTTTAGGAATTCATAACTCACACCTATACAGCAACAATTCTGTACTTGGCCACGATGGCGATTACACCAACATGTCGGATATGTTCCATAGTTACGATTATGGCTTTACATTGGTAACCATGAGTAATACGGCAAAACAATGGTTCGGTATTTTTGACGGCATGTATAACACTATAAAAAATTATTTAACCGTGGGTATAATAGAAAATGAAGGGGATGGAAGAATTGATCTTTATCCAAATCCCGCAAATAATAAACTAACCATCAATTTAGGAAACAATAGCAAACAAGTCGAAATAACTATTTGCGATCTTAACGGGAAAATAATTTACACAACAACTTCTACAGAAAGGCAGGTCTTAGTAAATACAAAAGAGTTTGCCGAAGGAGTTTACTTCGTAAAAGTTAGAACCGAAGATCTTATAGCAACAAAAAAACTGGTTATTACGCAGTAATTATTTCAGGTTCAACAGAGCAAACGTTTCTGGGACTGTTACAAATATCAGTATCATTTTTCTTCTACAAGCACTACGAAACGATAACTATAATAATCAAAGGAATAGAAGTGTGTGTTTTTTAGGCAAAAAAAGCCATCAATTTCTTGATGGCTTTTTAATCCCGAAAGGTATCAGGATGTTTTTATTTTGGTTGAACTACTTGCTCTTTATAAATGATCTTCATTTCTACCCTACGGTTTTTCTGACGGCCTGCAGGTGTTGCATTATCTGCAATTGGCATCGTTTGTCCAAACCACTCAGTAATGATCTTATCGGCCTTAGCTCCTTTTTTAACTAAGTAAGCTTTAACTGCATTAGCACGTTTTTCTGATAATACAAAGTTCTTATCCGCATTACCTTCATTATCCGTGTGACCCGATAATTTCAATGTCCAATCAGACTCATGTTGTTTTAAGATCTTGGCTAAGTCATTCAATGAAGGGAATGATTTAGGTTTGATGATATCTTTTGCCGTTGCAAACTCTAAGCTTGCAAATGCACGCTCAAGAATTTTTTGTTCTGCTGCTTTCATTGGCGGTGGCGGAGGACAACCTTTGTACTCTATAACACCGGGAACAATAGGACAAGCATCATCTTTATCCAAAATACCATCTTTATCGGTATCCGGCCAAGGACAACCCTTGTTCTCTTTAGGGCCTGCAACATCAGGACAAGCATCATCTTTATCTAATGTACCATCACCATCTTTATCAGGGCAACCTTTGTATTCTTTAGGACCAAACACATCCACACAAGCATCATATTTATCCGGTGTACCGTCGCCATCTTTATCAGGGCAACCCATAAACTCAGCAATACCAGCTTCATCCGGACACTCATCATCCTTATCAATGATCTTATCACCATCTCTATCAGGACAACCTTTAAACTCTAATGGTCCTTTATCATCCGGACAAGCATCTTCTGCATCCGTAATTCCATCGCCATCTCTATCAGGACAACCCTGCAGTTCTTTTACACCCGGTACATCAGGACATTTATCATCCTTATCAGGAATATGATCACCATCCTTATCAGGACAACCCATAAACTCCCAAACACCAGGTACAGTTTTACAAACGTCTTTTTTATCGCTTACTTTATCTTTATCTCTATCTTTTGGACGACCATAAGGAATAGGAATTTTAAGCAAGAAATATAAATTAGCACCATACACATCAGATGTAAATAAGCCCGGTAAATTATTTGAACCAACAACAAGTGGCCCTAAACGTACCATGGTTCCAAACATAACCGGTTGGCCACGTTTTGCAGCAAGAGTATTGTAAGAAAATGGCAAGGTTACACCAAACCATTTATGATCGAATCTTGGAGCTAAGCTAATGTTTGTGAAATCATGAACCTGCGAATCTCTGTTAGGAGTAAGGTTAGCAATGTTAGCAGTTAAATTCACATAAAAGGGTTTCCATATATTATAATCCAATTGCGCGTTAATAGCAGTTGGTAAAGCCATCTTAAAAGTAGTTTCACTTGGTTTGGAACCAAACACATTGGTCATAGTAGAATCAAAACTATTTACGCTTGTAATGTTAAGAGAGCTAACATTCCATGCATTAATATTAGCCGTAAAATCATTTGATAAAGAACCCTTTTTAAAGCGGATGCCTCCAATATCTGTAACTGCTAAACTGGCTTTTAATTTATATTTATTACGATCTTTTCTCCATAAACCTTTTTCGCCATCCATTTCATATTTATGACTTTCCCAATCAGGACGCCATTCGTAAACGCCACCAAAATCAAAACCAAAGCCGGGGTACGATGCAAACTTATAGATAGAGCTAACATCCTTTGTATTTGTAAAATTAAAATTATCTGAGTGTCCGTATGCTACGTCTGATTTAAAAAAATCGTACACATTAGTTGTGTCTAATTTATAATTAAGTTCTTTAATGTGCACATAAGCGGCGCTTAAACCTTGTAATAATTTAGCGGTAAGGCCTCCTTTGAAAAAGTGTGGCCCGTCATTTGTAAAAACATGGGCAAATGATAAACCATATTCTGCCCAAGACATTTCCTGAATACTTAGATTTTTATTTGATAATTGTGTTACAAATAAATTGGGATAATTAAATTCATTATACGCAAGTAATGCAAGATCGGAAGAAATACCATCCACATTCACATAATTTCTAACAGACCAGTTAAAAGCAAGTGCGTTATTTTTATTTAACTGCACCATAAAAGATGGCAATACGATGCGGTTAGATACATTAACTGCTTTTGCATATTTGTTGTTTTGTACTACGAAATTGTTTTTCCAGTAATCGGGGGAGTTCTTGTCATAATTATCCCACGAAGCCGGTAACTTTACGCTGCTAGGATTGGTTAAATGACCGGTATACTTTAAAGCGCTGCGTTTTACACCAACGTAATTATTATCTACGTTCAGATACATACCACCCAACACAATGTCCACTTTTAAACGATTATCCACAATGTTGGCAGGGTTACTATATGCGCCAACTACACCGGCATAATTACTACTTTGCAATCCTAAAAAATCCTGAGACTTGACAGAGAGAGAAGCAAATAAAATAAACAGAGGTAAAATTTTTTTCATGGGAGATAATTTATAAAACCAAATATAATTAATTTCTTTTTAAAAAAACGCTTATAAAAGGATAAAAAAATATTTAAATGTGCGAATTATTCAGTATGTGCAAATCTTTTGATCTTGAACTTAATGTCATCAAAATAGACCTTTGTTTTACCGGGATTCCACGCAAAAATAACGGTTTCCGTCGAATCGCAATTCTCTGTAATAGTAAACAGACAATGAATTTTAGACCAGCCATTTTTATCGGTAACAACGGTATTTTTATCGGCGGCAAAAAAATCTTTACAGTTCTTTCCTTTTGACGAAACTGCTAAAAAGCCACTTAAACCTTTTTGCCAACCTTGCATTTCAACCATATCTCCAGCCTTTATATTTTTTAATTGATACGAAAAACCATATGGCGATAAAGGAGATAATAGTATAGAATGACTGCCGCTGTGGTGTTTATCAGCAGTTTGATCTATTGCTCCTTGTAATTTTATTTCTTTGTTGTTGGTCATATAATAACCGTTCTCATCTTTTGTTTCTGCATCGCAATAAAATTCTATTTTTTCGATGAAGGTTTCTTTAAAGAACCTTGTATAGATATTTGAAAAAGAGAAAAAATAAATGAGTATTAAAAAAGATGAAATTATAAGCGCCGGTTTCAGTTTTAATTTTAAAGATGTGTTAGGCATCAACATAAAAAGTAACGGAAAAACGGGAATCAAATACCTGCCCTGCAACATGTCTACAATGCCCTCCCCTACACAATCCCACATTAAATGCTGCGAGAGCAATAAAAGCACAAAGGATAGAATTGCCGCGCTTGCTAAAATTATTTTTTGAGAAAATTTAAATGTCTTTTCATTTACCTCACTTAAAGCAACCATAATAATAACAAGGTAAGCGATAATATATAAAACACCCGGTAAGGCAATATCACTTTGACCAAAAGCTCCGATATAACCCATTAAAAAAGTTTTTGGGTGCGCGAAAATGGAATTAAAAATAACTTTAAAAAAATAAGCTTCATGCCCAAGAATAAATTCTTTTTGCAAATAATAATTGCCGCAAGGCGATAAACCCACTGCAAAATTATGTTCGATATTATAATCTGAAAAAGTAATGTAGTATTTCATAACCGTGGCCGACCAAAGAAATACCATTAAGAAGGAAGCTGCAAACACCAACAACAGGGTGGCGTGGCGCTGCAGGTTGTTACTGAATTTTTTTGCCGGCATTAAAAAAAGTAAAATTATTAAACCTATATACACCAATTTAGCTAAGGCCAGTAAACAAGCTAAAATCAAAATAAACAAAAGATCTTTTTTTGTGAGTTTGCTATCTGAAAAAGTCAATTTTAAACTAAAAGCAATAAAAAATAAGGCCAAACAATTGGTCACCGTATCTGCGCTAAATGAATTAGCCAAATATAAATTCATTGGTAGCAAAACAATAAGCGTAAACAGCCATTTGTAAACCGGTATCATTCTTATTGCCAAATACATTAGTAATAACCAAAAACTAAAAGTAAAAAGCCGGCCGCCATAATAAAGCGTGGCCACCGAGCAATTAAATTGCTTTAATATTGCCATCGCAAAGGCTTGCGGTAAATACGATACGGGCGAGTAATAAGCCGTGTTTGGAAAATCTTTAAAGCCTGTTTCCTTTGCCGAAAAAGAAATATCGAACGCGTTTAAAAGATCTTTTTTAGTAAGTGTGTAATTTAAATTTGTAGCGGCAAATGTATAAGGTAAAACAAACTCGTTAAAACAAATTGGTATTTGCCCCCCTAACCTATCTTTTGTTCTTTCGGGTAAAAAATGTCCGTCGGCCACCTGGTAGGCCCTGTAAAAATGGTTAAGCTCGTCCGGTGCCTGTAATGGCGGGGTAAATAAATTAAAGGTTATCTCAAAAAGTAAGGCAACAAATACAAAAAAATTCCATGGTTTAATTTTATTGAACAAATTCAGCATGGTTATTTAGTAAATTTTGGCATTATCTTCTTCAATTATACTGCAATTCGCTCAAATATCAAAACAGGCAAAACATTTAGGTAAATATTGTAAATAGATTCATCAATTTCTTACCTTTACGTTCCGAAATTGATATGTTAGATAAACTGGAAGAAATTAAGCGCCGATACGAAGATGTAGAAGCAAAACTGGCCGACCCGAAAGTGATCGGTGATATGAAATTATTTAAAAAATTAAATATTGAATATAAAGAACTTGGCGAAGTTGTAAATGTGATTAACGTTTACAAAAAAGTACTTACCGATATGGAACAGGCCAAAGAAGTATTGGCTACCGAAAAGGATAAAGATTTTTTAGATATGGCCAAAGCCGAACTGGAAGAGAACCGCGAAAAAGAGATCAAACTTACCGAAGAGATCCGTTTTATGCTGATACCAAAAGATCCCGAAGACAATAAGAACTGTGTCATGGAACTTAGAGGTGGCACCGGTGGTGATGAAGCCGCTATTTTTGCCGGAAATCTTTTTGAAATGTATAGTCGCTATTGCGAGAAAAAAGGTTTTCAGTTAGAGGTGGTAGACTCCAGTCCCGGTACTATGGGCGGTTTTAAAGAGATCATCTTTAATGTAAAAGGCCCTGGTGCTTATGGTATCTTAAAATTTGAAAGTGGCGTGCACCGCGTACAACGTGTGCCGGCTACAGAAGCTTCCGGCCGCGTACATACCTCTGCAGCAAGTTTAGCCGTATTACCCGAAGCGGAAGAACTGGATGTAGACATTAAAGATTCTGATATTGAAATGGCAACCGCACGAAGTGGTGGTGCCGGTGGACAAAACGTAAACAAGGTAGAAAGTAAAGTTATATTAACGCATAAACCAACCGGCTTGGTTGTTACTTGCCAAACAGAGCGAAACCAACTAGGTAATCGCGAAAAAGCAATGAATATGTTGCGCTCTAAAATTTATGATATCGAATATCAAAAACGTTTAGAAGAAACAACCAAAAAAAGAAAAACAATGGTAAGCACCGGCGATAGAAGCGCCAAGATTAGAACTTACAATTACCCGCAGAACAGGATCACCGATCACAGGATAAACGAAACCTTGTATGACCTTACCGGCTTTATGGGTGGCGACATTCAGGAGATGATAGATAAACTACAATTTGCTGAGAATGCAGAAAGATTAAAAGAAGGCGGACTATAAAAGTTGGATGCAGGATTTAAAACACAGGACGAAAGACTATTGACTAACCACTAACGAATATAACAATGACCCCAGACAGAGAAGACCAGATACGTAATGCCTTTGCGCAAAAAGACTGGAATGATATTAAAGCACAGAATAGCTGGCAGATCTTTAAAATAATGAGCGAGTTTGTGGAAGGTTTTGAAAAAATGAGCCGTATTGGGCCCTGCGTTTCTATTTTTGGAAGTGCGCGCACCAAACCCGAAAATAAATATTACCAAATAGCCGAAGAGATAGCTTTTAAACTGGTTAAGGAAGGTTACGGAGTTATTACTGGCGGTGGACCCGGCATTATGGAGGCCGCAAACAAAGGTGCTATGAGAGGCAAAGGAAAATCGGTAGGTTTAAATATCGATCTGCCATTCGAACAAAAGCACAATGATTTTATTGATCCTGATAAATGCATCAACTTTGATTACTTTTTTGTACGTAAAACGATCTTCTTAAAATACTCACAAGGCTTTATTGGTATGCCCGGCGGCTTTGGTACTATGGATGAGTTATTTGAATCGCTTACCCTTGTTCAAACAAATAAAATCGCACAGTTTCCTGTAGTTTTAGTTGGAACAGAATATTGGAAAGGTATGATCACCTGGCTTAAAACCACTATGCTTGATGATGAGAAGAACATTAACGCCATTGACCTTGATCTTTTTAAACTGGTTGATACGGCTGATGAGGCAGTAAAACACATTGTTGATTTTTATTCGAAGTATTTACTAAAACCAAACTTCTAAAATTGAACCGGTGGATGTTTAAAATATTTATTTTTCCACTACTTTATTTTATTTCCATTTGGCCATTTTGGCTCTTATACGCCTTAAGCAGTTTTTTTTATGTGATTGTTTTTTACTTTGTAGGCTACCGCAAAGATGTTGTTATTCAAAATTTAAAAAATTCTTTTCCCGAAAGATCAGAAGATGAAATAAAAAAAATAACCAAACAGTTTTACAAACATTTTTGTGACGTTATTTTTGAAACACTTAAGCTGTACACCATTTCACAAACCCAACTTAAAAAACGCCTCAGCTATACCGATGAGGCCATTAAAACTTTAAACTCTTTTTTTGATAAAGGTCAAAGTATTGTTGGTGTTATTGGCCATGTTGGTAATTGGGAATGGGGCGCTCTCTCACACCAGGTTTATTTTAAACAGCTTATTACCGGTGTTTACCATCCTTTATCCAACAAAAGCTTTGATGCTTTTATGTTGAAGTTACGTGGACGTTTTGGCGGTAATATTGTTTCTATGAAAGGGTTATATAAAGAGTTGCTCACCCTAAGGCAAAAGAACATTCCAACCACTATTGGCTTAATTGCCGACCAAACCGCACCACCGGAAAGCGCTCATTGGTTAACCTTTTTAAACCAGGATACTCCAGTGTTTGTGGGCACCGAAAAATTGGCCAAAAAATTTAATTACCCGGTCGTTTATCTTCCCATTACAAAACTAAAACGCGGCTATTACCAAATGGGAGCCATTGTTATTACTGAGAATCCAAAAGAGATGCCGGATGGAGAAATTACCAGGCTTCACACAAAAGAATTAGAAAAGAACATTCAGCAACAGCCATTTAGCTGGCTTTGGAGCCATCGCCGCTGGAAACATAAAAAACCTGCTAATATTTAGATTTTTTTTGCCAAATTTATACTTTGTTTTATTTATGAGTCAACCTAAAAATACCTCTACCGATACGCCGATAAAAAAAGTGACCGATTTTTTTGAGAACCTTGGCAACAAAGCTTATTTATTAGCATTGGGTCTTATACTTCTTGTGGCATTTTTTGTATTCAAAGATTTTATTTTATTAAAGAACGTTTTTTTATTTAAAGATATTGGAAGTGATACTTTAAATGGCGTTCATCCTTCTTATTATTTTGCCGCCGATTATTTTCAAAAGAACGGTTTGCCCGGCTGGTCTTTCCAGGAAGGCATGGGACAAAACATTTTGGGACTTTATACCCGTGATCCTTTTTTATGGATCGCCATTTTTGCCGGCCCGCAAAGCATTCCAAAAATCCTTGTGTTTCTTGAGCTCTTAAAGTTGATCATTGGGGGAAGTCTTTTTTACTTTTATTTAAAATCACTAAAGATCTCCAACTACTCTGCCATCATTGGCAGTTTATTATTTTCTTTTTCGGGTTTTATGATCATTGGTGCCGCTTGGTATGTGTTTACGTTCGAAGCATTGACCTTTGCCCTACTGCTTCTTGGTTTCGAGAAGCTTTATCAAAATGGTAAATGGGTTTTATTTTCCTTCGGTATTTTTTTAACGGCGCTATCAATGCCATTCAATATTTATATTTTTGGTTTGTTCATTGCCATTTATGCGGCGTTTCGTTTTTTACAGGAACACAAATACGAAACAAAAAAATTCCTGCAACTATATTGGAAACTAATACTCGCCGGTCTTATAGGCATGTTGGTAGCGGGACCATTTTTGTTGGAGAACATTTTCCAGATCATCGAATCGCCTCGCGGAAGCGGCGGTAGTTCTTACTTCGATAAATTATCGGGCTCGCCCATGTTTGGCCTTGCAAATAAAGTAGAGTTTGGTTCTTCTGTGATGCGCATGCTAAGTACCGATGCTGTTGGTACAGGAAATAATTTTACGGGCGTCCAAAATTTCTTAGAGGCTCCATTAAGTTACTGTGGTTTGTTAAGCCTGCTTTTAATGGCGCAGATATTTCCTTTAGTAGATAAAAAAATAAGACGTTGGTACATTGCACTTTTTATCGTTTGGATCATTCCAACTATTTTTCCTTGGTTCCGTTATGCTTTCTGGTTATTTACCGGTGATTATTTTAGGGCCTATTCATTTTTTGTTTCTGTGATATTTATTTTGTTTTCTGTTTATGCGCTCGATCTAATTCTTAAATATAAAAAAGTTAGCCTTGTTGCTTTAGGTGTTGCTTTAGGTGTTTGGTTAGTGCTAAGCACTTTAAGTTATAAAGCCATTATCACTTACCCAACCGGTCAGCAGGCCGAACAGGCGCTTAAAGTAAACGATTCGTTATCGTTATTTATAAAAGCCTTTCTAGTGTTCTACGCGCTCGCCATTTACTTTTTAGGCAGATCGAAAAATGTGGCCAATGTAAAATATTTAATTCTTTTTTTAGTGATCGTTGAGCTTGGCTATTTTTCTTATACCACCCTTAACACCCGCAATGTATTAATGCAGCAGGAAGGCCGCGTGGTACCCGCAGCAGTTTCAAGCAGAGAACTAAAAGAAAAAGTAGCTTATAACGATTATACAGTTGAAGCCATTAACTATATTAAAGGCCAGGAAAAAGACGATAAATTTTACCGGGTAGATAAAATGTATTTTTCAAGTGGTGCCATGCACGGCAGTTTGCAGGATCACAAGATACAGGGCTTTTATAGTACCAGTAGCTATAACTCTTTTGCGCAAATTAATTATATCAATTTTATGAAGGGCTATAATGCTATTGATAAAAATAGCGAGTATGCCACCCGTTGGGTTGATGGTTTAAAGAACCGTCCATTTTTAGAGCCTTTAAGTAATGTAAAATATGTACTCACCAAGAATAGAAACATCAATCCCTTATGGCCGGCCACATTTGATTCGGTTGCGAAATTTGGAGACGTAATTGTTCTTAAAAGTAAATTTACTTTGCCCCTTGGTTATACTTACGATAGATACATTAACCAAACCGACTTTGACTTTTTATCCAACACACAAAAAGACCTTGTTAGTTTAAAGGCCTGCGTATTGGATGATAAAGAGGTTGTAAAAACACCGGGTTTAAAAAGGTTTGAACTAAAAGATACCATGAACCTTAATTTATTTACCTGGGATGTTTTTAAAAGCAACATCGATAGTTTAAAAAGAGAAGCGCTTAACATGAGCTTGTTCTCACAAAATAAAATAAGCGGCACCGTTAATGTGGCAGAAAATAAATTAATGTACCTAAGTTTTCCGTTTGATAAAGGCTGGCATTTAAAAGTAGATGGGAAAGAAACCGACAAAGTGTTAGCTAATTATGGCATGACCGGAGTATATGTTACAAAAGGTAATCACACTATTGATCTTGAATATCATTTACGTTTTTTTAATAAAGGTTTGTTAATGACCCTCTGCGGCTTAATTTTAGCGGCAGGTTATTGGTTCATTGCACGTAGAAAACCGGAATTAAAAACTCAATAACCAATTTTAAAAAACTAAAAAATGGCTGATTTCTCTAAACACAAATTTGGCACCAAAGCCATACACGCCGGTGCAGACGCCGATCCTTCAACAGGTGCGATCATGACACCCATTTATCAAACATCTACTTACGTACAGGAATCTCCGGGCAAAAATAAAGGCTACGGTTATGCCCGTGGTAAAAATCCAACACGCGAAGCACTTCAAAAAAATATTGCCGCACTTGAAAATGGTAAACATTGTCTTTGCTTTAGCAGCGGCATGGGAGCTACAGATGCAGTTATGAAATTATTGCGTCCGGGCGATGAAGTAATTACCGGCGATGATCTTTACGGTGGTTCGTACCGTATGTTCACGAAAATTTTCGAGAACTACGGTATTAAATTCCATTTCATTAATTTGAGCAATGCCGATAACATAAAAAAATATGTTAACGCTAATACAAAAATGATCTGGGCCGAAACGCCTACCAATCCTACGATGCAGATCATTGACATTGAAGCATGTTCCACAATTGCAAAAGCAAATAATATTTTATTAGCGGTAGATAATACATTTGCATCGCCTTACCTTCAAAATCCTTTAGCGCTTGGCGCAGACATTGTTATGCATTCTGTTACCAAGTATTTAGGTGGCCACAGCGATGTGGTAATGGGCGCTTTGATCGTGGATGATGATAAACTGCATGAGCAATTATATTTTATATTAAACAGCTGCGGCGCTAATCCCGGTCCTATGGATTGTTTTTTAGTGATGCGTGGTATAAAAACATTGCACCTTCGCATGGAACGCCATTGTTTTAACGGAAAAAAAATTGCCGAATTTTTAAAGACACATCCAAAAATTGAAAAGATCTATTGGCCGGGCTTTACCGATCATCCTAACCATGCCATCGCTAAAAAACAAATGCGCGATTTTGGCGGCATGATCTCTATTGTTTTAAAAGATAAAAGCATCGACAATACGTTTAAATTGGCTTCTTCATTTAAAGTATTTTCATTAGCTGAAAGTTTAGGCGGTGTTGAATCCTTGATCAATCATCCTGCAACTATGACGCATGCTTCTATTCCCAAAGCAGAAAGAGAAAAAGCCGGTGTGGTAGATAACCTGTTACGCTTAAGTGTTGGTGTTGAAGATGTTGAAGATCTTATAGAAGACCTTAAACAAGCTTTGGCTTAACAAAACGCTATTTTGTGTATTAGTATTAAAGTGTTTTTTGATTTTTTAAAAACAAAGCAATTGTTTATATTTACTCTGATTAAATAAAATATTTAATGAAAAGTACTTTTTTTATTTTCTTCTTTATACTAGTTAGCAATTGCTTTTCGCAGATCTATATGTGTAAAGACGGTATTACTAAGTTCACTTCCGAAGCCCCTCTGGAACTGATAAAAGCACAATCCAACAAAACGGTTGGTGCTTTAGATATTGGCAATAAAAATGTGGCCTTCTCTGTAAATGTTGATTCGTTCGATGGCTTTAACAGCGGCCTTCAAAAAGAACATTTTAAAGAGAATTACCTTGAGACCATGAAATACGCCAATGCTACTTTTAAAGGAAAGATAATTGAGGATATTGATTTTACCAAAAACGGTACCTATACCGTAAGAGCAAAAGGCACATTTAATATTCACGGTACCGAAAAAGAAAAGATAGTTAAAACAAAGATCACCGTGAAGGATAAAGAAATTTTGATAGAAACTTCATTTGAAGTACCACTAGAAGACCATAACATTAAAATTCCAAAAGTGGTAAATCAAAAAATAGCTTCTATTATCCTTGTGGATGTAAAAGCCACTTTAAAACCAAAAGCTTAAAAAATTGCTGCTTACAAAAAATAAAATACTTTTTGTCATTTTTTTTTATTCTTCTTTTCTATTCCCGCAATTACAGGTAAAAAACTATTTCTCCTTCACCGGTAAAAAAGACGTTGCTGTAAACGTTATTACACAAGATAAATTTGGCTTTTTATGGCTGGGTACCAGCGAGGGTGTTTTTAAATTTGACGGTAAGACTTCTGTTCAAATAGCAAAAGAAAATCCAATCCTAAAAAAAGACATCACCTCTGTGTTTATTGACAGCAAAGGAATTGCCTGGATCGGCACCAAATCGGGTAAAATATATTCTTTTAAGAATAATAAAATCGACTCTCTTAATTTTGGCGCAAAAGCAAACGAAGAAAAAATAACATCTATTTGTGAAATAAATTCTACACTTTGTTTTGGTACCTATGGAAATGGAATTTATACTTACAATAACAACGAACTAAAAAATATTAATTCAGAAAAAGGCCTTAGCGATAATGTTGTTTACAAACTTACCACCGATGGAAAGAATATTGTTTGGTGCGCTACAGATGGCGGCATCACCGAAATAACAACCATCAGCAGCATTCCGGCGTTTAAGATCATTTCAAATAAAATTGGCTTGCCCGATAATATTGTAAGGGATATTTTTTATGAGAACAATCGTTTGATGATCTCGATGCAGGATTCGGGCGTGTGCACCTACAACCTTAGCAATTTAAAAATAGAGCGTGTTCCTTTCTTTGCCAACTGGAGCATGGGAACCGTTATTAACGCCAGTAGCCAAGTGGGCAAAACAATTATAGCCACCGAAAAAAATGGCTTCCTGCAAATACATAACGGCGTTATCTCTATTTATAATTATGAAAAGTACCTTCAAACAACAGGTATTAATCAGTTGTTTATTGATAATGCCAAGCAGATCTGGATCGCTTCTAAAAAAGGCATCAGCCAGTTTTACGACAGGCGTTATGATTTTATTAATGCCTCAAAAGGTTTAACCGACGATAAGATCCTTGCGCTTGCCACAGATAACGATCATGCCATTTGGGTTGGTACGGTAAACGGCATCTCAAAAATAATGAGCGATGATGAAGGAAAGTTGGTAGTGTCTAAAGTTCAGGAAGCTACCAAGTATACCATTTCCTGCGCTGCCAAGGCCCCCGACGGCAGCATCTGGTTTGGCACGTATGGTAACGGGCTGGTTATTTTAAGTTCTCAAAACAAAAATAGCTTTATTATTAATTCAAAAAATTACAATCTTTCGAACGATAATGTATCTAACATTTATTTTTCTGATAATTCTACCGTATATATTTCTACACTTGGTGGCGGTTTAATTAAAGCCAAATTTGAATTAGAGGGCGAGAAAAAACAGTTCAAGGTAGAGAAAACATACACGGAGACTGAAGGCCTGGGAAGTAATTATGTTTACGCAGCCATAACCGATAACAACGGGAAGCTATATATAGCAACAGATGGAGGCGGTTTGCAAATTTTAGAGAACGAAAAGTTTATTAGCCTGACACAAAAATTTAAATTGAATTCAAATACTATTGTTTCTTTATGTAAAGACAAATACAATTCTATTTGGGCTTCTTCTAATGCTAATGGTGTTATAAAATACGATGGTAAAACTATTATTTCCTTTACCCAACAAAATGGCTTGCGCGACGAACAGCCCCAACAGTTAATAGCTACCGAAGATATTGTTTTTTCGATCAACTCAAAAGGCATCGATAAAATAAATTGTGTAGATAATTCGGTGAGTTATTACGACCTGTTTGATGGCGACCTGGAACCCAACTTAAACGCGGTTTTTTTAAGCGACAATAAAATTTACAGTGGTACTAACAATGGTGTTTTAGTTTACAGAACAAGCCAGGAGGCCCTGGATTCAATTAAACCCATTGCTTTTATTAAAGCACTTCAAATTAATTATAAGCCCTTCCCACTCGATTCTACCTTTGAATTTTCTTACAAACAAAATAATTTGGCTTTTACCTTTGATGCTATCTGGCTTAAAAACCCGGATAAACTTTCGTACCGTTATAAATTAACCGGCTTTGAAGATGCCTGGCTCTATTCTAACGAGGGTAAATTAATTAATTATAATAACCTTGGCGCAGGCTCTTATACCTTTTTGGTGCAGGCCAAGAACGAAGAAGATGTATGGAGCGAACCTACCACATTTTCGTTTGTGATCCTCTCGCCTATCTGGAAAAAATGGTGGTTCTGGGTAATTGTTGCAGTTGTAGCTTTTCTTGTAATTTATTCGTTCGTAAAATATAGGTTAAAAGCCCTTCAAAAAGAAAATTTAGTGTTGGAAGAAAAAGTAGCGCAGCGTACAAAAGAAATCGAAAAACAATCTGAGATAATTGCTGAGGCCAATAAAGAACTCGAACAACTCTCAATAGTAGCAAGCCGTACAGACAATGTGGTGTTGATCTTAAAACCAAACGGTGATATTGAATATGTGAACGAAAGTTTTACAAGACTAAATAAAATTACTTTAAAAGAGATCTTAGATAAAAAACTCAACATCTTTACATCCAGCAATAATTCACGTATAAAAGATTTTGTAGATGAGGCCGTTTCAACCAAACGTTCTATTAAATACGAATCTTTCAACACCAAGAATCCTGAGAACCAGGTTTGGGAAGCCTCTACACTGACCCCTATTTTTGATGAGGATGAAAAAATAAAAAAATTAATTATTATTGACAGTGATATTACCGAATCGAAAAAGCAACAAAAGATAATTGAACAAAAAAATAAAGATATTACCGATAGTATTTCTTATGCACGTAAGATCCAACATGCTATTTTACCTGAAAATGCGTTGATCCAAAAACACATTCCGCAATCTTTTGTACTATACATGACCAAAGATATTGTGAGCGGTGATTTTTATTGGTTCGCGCATTTTGATGACTGCAGCATTATTGCAGCCATAGATTGTACGGGCCACGGGGTTCCCGGGGCATTTATGAGTTTAATTGGTTATAATATTTTGAACAAGATCGTTAACGAACAAAAAATAACCGACCCAAAAGATATTTTATTTGAATTAAATAATGGCGTGTTAGAAACGCTTTACAAGAACGAATCTGAATCGAAAGACGGAATGGATTGCGCCATTTGTAAAATAGACCATAAAACAAATACCTTGCATTATGCCGGCGCTATGCGCCCGCTGTGGATAGTAGCCAATAAAGAGTTAAGAGAGGTTAAAGCAGATAAGATCCCGATTGGCACCAAACAACAAGACAGGGTTGAAAAAATAGCTTATACCACGCATACGTTTAAATTAGATAAGGGCGAATCCTTCTACATTTTTACCGATGGTTATGCCGACCAGTTTGGTGGTAGCAAAGAAAAAAAATACAGTACCGGTAAATTAAAAGAGCTTATTATTAAAAATTCGGATCTCGACTTTGCATCGCAGCACAACAACATAAAAGCCGAACACCTTGCCTGGAAAGGCCCACACGAGCAAGTAGATGATATTTTGGTGATAGGGTTTAAGTTTTAATCGGCCTCATCCTAAATCCTTCTCCAATGGAGAAGGACTTCAAAGCCACAGTGCCGATAGCTATCGGGATCTCGAATTACACAGATTGATTTATTAAGGGTTTCCAAGCAGGCGCATGCAGGTTTATAAAACATTGTCTGCCGAAACGTTTATTTAAAAATAAATGTTTCTTAGCCTTTTGGAAAATGAAAATTTCTGTATGCGAAGCGACCTTAAATTTGCAAGAGCCTTATACGTCCGCCCGCTTGCGCTTGCTTGCTGTTAGTGGTTGTAGCCACACACAGTTTAACATGTGCTCGTGTGTCGTCTACCATTAATTTTATTTAAATGAATGAAACCACAATGTTAATTAGAGTCGGAAAAAAAAACAATGAATACGCAATTTGTTTATCTTTTAAAGTGAAGCCTCCTACTAAATATAATATTAAAACTAAAGGAAGTGTCAGTGCAGCAGTAAGAAATAATGGCGCAAATAATGAACCTGGTCCACATTCATGATCATCCGGAATATGAATTATTGTTCGATAAGCAAATAAGAATTGACAAAATAATTGGGGAATTAAAATAAGAATAACCGACCACCATTTAGAAGTTATTTTGGCGAGTTTACCAAAACTGTCCGATGTTTTTTTGTCTGTCTGCATTTGCAATAATTATGAAATTGTTTTTGCGATGTCTTCTCGGCTATTACCATTAACGTTTTGCCTTTAGTTTGTATTTATATAAAAATACAATAAATTAACTGAATAGGAAACGGGTGAACTTAAACGTTTTGTAGGTGAGAAGCCCTAATGGTCGCATTAGTCCCGTTTCCATATTCAGACTTGCTAGAACCAATTGGAATGATAGGCTTTAAGGCCCGCTAAAGGCAATAGTCAAGCAAGTTTTATTTACTAACGTTAAAAACAAAAGTATGAAAAAAGAGAAGGAAATTAAAGAGAGTGTTGGTATTGATGTATCCAAACTAACCTTAGATGTGTTTATTCACACAAAGCGACTTCACAAGCAGTTTTTAAATAATAAGAAAGGCTTTGAAGGTTTGCTTAAGTGGGTAAAACAAGAAACAAAGAACACAGAGGGGGTGATCTGGTGCTTTGAACACACAGGATGGTATTGCGTTTTGCTGAGCCATTTTATGCACGAAAACAAACAGCATTACTGTTGTGTTAATCCAATAGAGATAAAACGCTCAATGGGTTTAAAAAGAGGAAAAACAGATAAGCAAGATGCAGAAGAAATAGCCAGGTTTGCGTGGTTAAGAAAGGAAGAATTAGAAACTTCAATTCCTATGCCGGTTAAATTAATTGAACTGCAAAGACTCATGAGTTTGAGAGAACAGCTTGTAAAACAAAGCACGGCTTTAAAAAGCTTAAGTAAAGGGATGCAAGTAACCTTAGAAAAGAAAACAGGAGATCTAGGTATTGGGATAATAAAGCAAAGCTTAAAGCATATGGAAGTTCAAATAAAGAAAGTTGAAAAAGCAATGCAAACTCTGATAAAAACAGAAGATCAAATGCAGAAAAATTATAAGATGAGCAAAAGCGTAAAAGGTGTAGGAAATGTTTTAGCAACTCAAATGTTATTACATACCCACAACTATACTCGTTTCGAAACATGGCGAGAATTCTCATCCTATTTTGGCTTGGTGCCATTTCCATATCAATCAGGAACGAGCATTCATCGCAAACCAAGAAATCATTCCATCAGTGATAAAAAAATGAAGAGCTTATTATCCATGTCAGCCATAAGTGCAATTCAGTCAGATAAAGAGTTGAAAATTTATTTTAAGAAAAGAGTAGAAGAAGGTAAACCAAAAATGCTTGTGCTAAATATTATTCGCAATAAAATTGTTTCAAGAATTTTTGCAACAGTTAAAAGAGGGACACCGTTTGTTGAGATGAATAAATTTGCAGCGTAAAAAATAATTGTTAAAAGATTTGTTTTTTACCTTGGAATGCGACTACAAGTAGTTGGCGTTTGGAACACTCAACTGTCTATAACCACAAATGTTTATTAAATGTACAAATGTTTGTTAGCAAAGTCAAAAGAAAATTAAAAGTCTGCTAAGCAGGCAATAAATTGGCTTTGTGATGACCTCGTCCGTGCCAATTACTTGTAGTTGCTGTTAGCGGCTGTGTGTTTTTGGAAGTCCAACTCTTTTTAGAGTGTCGTTCGCTTTTCTAAGTTTTTCCGGAAACAGAACTTTTTCAGCAAGCTTATTCAACTTGTCGTTGATTTTAACGATAGGAGTCTTAGTTTTATTCAATTTTTTGATTGAAACTGTCATGATACAAATATACTACTTTTTTCGTTTGATTAAAAATGCTTCATATTCAACTCCACGGCGAAAAGGAAGCCATTTGTCGTCTTTTAGTCCGTTGACAATAAAGTCCTTTTTGATTTCGAGAATGTTGTTTGTGATTCCCATTCTGTATAAGCGTGTCCGGATATGTGTGCTACCCTCGATATGAACCCATGCTTCTGGGTGTTTAAAGGTAAAAGCGTAAACTGTCGCTGCGACTGTCGCCAGGACTTTTCTACTGTCGCCATTGTTTGTAATTACTGTATCGTCAATATCATTTGTCTTTTCGTCGTGATCACCGAAAGCAAGTATATAATAATTTTTGAGATTTGTCTCAGAGTATTGAACCTGTTTTTTTATTTTGCCTTTTGGTCCAGTGCTTGTGAACTCAAATAATAACTGTTTTCTGTCCGACTCAAGTTGATATTTTTCATGTTTCATTGTCGTCTAAGTTAGGGACTTTTTTCGAAAATGCGTCTGTCGACACATTGCCACTAACTTGCAGATAGGCGCTACTTATCTGTTCATACGCGCTTGTAATTAATTGCTAATATTTGTTTTTTGCTCATTAAAGATATGAAATTTATTTTTAAATAAAATCTGTGCGATCAGCGATCAAGATAGCTATCAGGACTGTGGCTTGATCTTCCCTCTCCTTTGGAGAGGGACAGGAGGGTGAGGCCGTAGTTACTTCAATAACTCCATCGCCTCTTGTATAGAGATGATCTCGTTCTTAAAGGTAGCAATGATAAAGGCATCAGAAAAACCTTTGTCTACAAGCTCTTTTTGGTATTTTTCTGCGGCATCGTAACGGTTAAAGTTACCGGATGAATAGCGGATGCTACCCGAAACTGTAGTTTGTTTTTCTACATCCTTCAGATCTTTAAATTTATCGTCAATTATTTTTTCTAATGCCGCTTTTTTAAGTGAGCCTAATTGTATTTTAAAGGTCACTAATTTTTTGTCAACCGAGCTAAATATTTTTTCTTCGTTCAAGTCTTCCTTGTATTTTTTATCTACAGTTGCCTTTGTGGTATTTAAGGCGACACGTTTTCCTTCTTTATAGGCTGTTACAAAGGCATCGCTGTAACCTTGTACCACAAGATCCGCTCGCACGGCGGCCGCTTCATCAATAGTTTTATAACCTTTAGTAACATAACGGAAAATGCTTTCGCCTGTTTTTAATTCTAACACACCGGCGCTGGTATTAAATACACTGGTTGAGATTTTATTTTTAAATGCGCCTAACTGCACACGGTATACCACATCTGCTTTATTAAACGTTTCGCTTATCTCTGCGGCAGTATTTGTGTTAACAGCTGCTGTATTTGTAATTGCAGTATTTGTGCCTGTGTTATTTGCTGTAGCAGTATTTAAAGCGGTAAGCTTAGCAAATTCTTCGTCTTCCTTCTTAATTAATGCGGCTAATTCAGAATCAGTAACCTGGGTAATATTTTTTCCTTTTATTCTTGATACACCCGCACTCTTATTACCATCTTTTCTAAATTCATCTCTGCGTTTTACAGCTGAACTTACTTTATCGTAATTACCCGAAGTGTAAACTACCGTTGTACCATCATCTAAAGTAGTAGAATTAATATCGCCAATGCTTAATAAAAATGCCAACTCATCTGTTGGTATGGAGCCTGTGTACCTTATTAATTCAACTGTATAGGCTTCTTTATCTACACCCAGTTTTGTTTTTTTCTTGTTCAACGCAAAGATATTTCCAACATATTCCGTTGTTTTATCCATGCCTGTAGAATCATTTAAGTATTGCGCATACCATGCTGCCCAGTAATCATCTGTTTGTCCAACTCCTTTTTCATTCACCGGCACACCCAAAGGCGTTGCCAATTCATCATCTCTGTAATTCGGAATCCCATCTTTATCATCATCCAATGGACAGCCTTTTGCGTCTACCTTCACGCCTTCCGGCGTTCCCTGGCAATCGTCCATCATATCTACAACACCGTCTTTATCCCTGTCTTCTTTATCAAAGGCTAACCAAAATGCATCGTTAAGTGTATCTCTACCCAGTTTTTTCTGTTGGCGCGGTTTTGCAATCAGATCGTATTGTAAAGCAAAAGAGGTGTAAGTAAAATTATCTTTTTGTTTTGTACCTATCCTATTACCAACACTTTTGTTAGATACGCCATCTAAATAATCGGTTGTTGTAAAATAATATTGAAAATTCAATTTAAAATCAACGCGATCCGTCACTTTTATAATAGCACCGCCGCCAATTGGCATAGACCAAGCTCTCTCTTGGTATTTACCAAAACCATCGGCATTACGTTCTCTGATATCTGTTTCATAATAATAATCACGCACAAGGTCTTTTGCATTTTGCGAGCCTGCCGTACCTTCGGGCATATCTTTAATACTTCCATCGCTCCAGTAATAGTAGGTGTTTCCGTTCTTATCTTTAAGATCTGTTTTACTTAAAAATTCAAAACCTGTAACACCAATAGTAACAAATGGTCTTACTTTATATAGATCCGGAATAAAATTTCCGAAGTCGTACATTAAATTTACGCCACCGGCACGGATCTCAGATTGAAAATTTTCATTCCTGTTCAACGTATATTCATCGGCACCTAATTTGCCAAACATAACATTAAAATTTAATTGTAAATAACGCGTTAAACGTTGAGAGATATTAAGATCATAGGCCATTCGCGCGGTAAGTGGCGATTGAAAGTGGCGTTGGTAAAGATCGCCATGATAACCCAGACGCCCCATGCCTATGGAGATCTTTGGCTTTAATTGTTGATCGGCATTATCTGTAGTATCTTCCTGGTTGCTCTTTGAGTTTTCCATCTCAATTCCCTGCCTGTACAAAGCATCAGCATAAACCGTTTGTGTAGGAATAGTTAAAGGGTTTATTTGATTGTATAGAGAATCTCCTGCTTTTTCGAATGGTCCTTTGTATAAAGAAACCGGTTCTTTTTCGTTGATATAATGTTGTAATAATTCATCGGGCGATAATTTGTCTAAAGGGGAAAAATTAAGCGAAGTATCTGTTTGAGCGTGAACAGTTACAGAAACTAAAAATATAGTAAGAAGTATTAGTTTCCTCATAAAGAATTAATTAATGTAAAAATAGAAAAAAAAATCTATTTATACCATTTTTGATTACTAATCATCAATGCTTCCTGAACTGTAATACGCTTACTTTGATTATAGGCAACAACAAAAGCACCTTTCACACCGTTGTTGTTCCTTATAGTTTCTCTTTGATCGCGGGCGCCTTTGTATTGGCTGTGTGAGCCAACCATGAACTTTGAAAAACCTCCCTGAAATTCGCTTTTAACAGCGTCTGAAATTCTGAATCGTTGTTTTAAAGCGGATGCGCTTACATTACTGTTGATAAATGCGCCAATTTGTACCATGTAATTTACATTACCTTCTTGTTTGGCAACGGTTTCAATTACATTGTTATTTGAAGGAGTTTCGGTTGGCGTAACTACTGCTAGAGTTTCTGTAGGAGTTACAACTGCAACAGTAGGTGTAACAACAGCTTCAGTTGGTGTTACAACTGCCACCGTTGGTGTAACGGCTGTTTCTGTAGGAGTTACCGTTGCAACAGTTTGTGTATTTACCGGTTCGGTTGTTGTAGTTGCGGCAACAGTAGTTGTAGCAACTACTTCGCTAATAGTAATAGCAAGTTGTTCCGGTGCTAATACGAATTTTTTACTTTGATTATCTTCTAAATAAGAATACTCACCTTTTAAGTTAATGAAAATAGTTTTGCTGCTTGTTAATGAATAAGCTAAGTCTAATTCATCTTTTAAAAGAACACTCACCCAAACAAATTTTACTTTACCATCGGCAACTGAAAAAGAACTACCATCAGTGCTTATTGATTTGGCAACAACACCTGTTGGCAGATCATCGCTATATCTTGCAAAACCACGTGTAGCACCTTTTTTTACTTTTAAGTTAATAATGTATTCGCCATCTGTAGCACCTTTTGTTATATTTCTAACAACCGAAACATTTCCGGCAGGCTCTTTATTGGAAGATGTTTGTGTGTTCGTTTCTGTTACAGTAGTTGACGTTGTATTTGTGTTGACAGGCGTTTCTGTTGGGGTTACAGCAGCAGTTGTAGAGCCGTTTCCTGCTTCTACTGTAATTTCAATTGGCACCATTTCAACAACCTGCTTTGCATTATTCTCAACAAAAGAATATTTAGCACCAATTGTTTTTGCACCCGAAGTTGTAGCAGCGGCAACCAATGTAGCTTTAATAATTATATCCGCATCACTTGGCAAACTTGCCCAAACCCATTTTGCCACACCATCCATGTAACTATAGTTAGCGCCTTTGTTATCAAGCTCTTTCAAGCTTAACCCTTCGGGTAGTTCTAACTGAAGTTTAGCGAAACCGCTCATGCTGCCTTTTGTTATCTTAAGTTCAATAGGCACTTCCTGACCGGCTGTTATCGTTTTTGGAATATTTCCTGATACGGTAATTCCATTATCGCCACCGAATAAACTGTAAATAAAAACGGATAGCGCGTTAACTAAAATAAATAAGTATTTTATCATGGCACTAAAATACCTTAAGTAAAGGCTGAGTTTTTTAGTGCCGCTAACGTTTTAGTAACACCAACGCGTTAACTGTAATAAACATACGATTGTTAATTTCTACAAAGAAGCTGTTCTTCCTCCATCCACTGGCAGGTTAATGCCGTTGATGTATGCAGCGGCCGGTGAGGCTAGAAAAGCAACAGCAGCGGCAACTTCAGAGGCTTCTGCAAATCTTCCGAGTGGAATTTCGTGCAGCATTTCTTTTTTAACCGCGTCGTTATTTGAATTTGTTTTTAAGGCCTTGTTCTCGATGATGGTCGATAAACGTTGTGTGGCGGTAGCTCCGGGAAGCACATTATTTACTGTAATACCAAATTTACCCAATTCATTGGCCATTGTTTTTGCCCAGTTACCCACCGCGGCCCTGATAGTATTGCTAACACCAAGATTTGGCAAGGCTTGTTTAACCGATGTGGATATAACGTTTATTATTCTGCCGTAACCGCTTTGTTTCATTCCTTCCATGCAGGCCTGAGTTAGAATGTGGTTACAGATCAAATGATTATTAAAGGCAGAGATAAAATCCTCTGTTTTAGCATTTATAATTGGTCCTGCCGGCGGACCGCCAGTGTTGTTCACCAAAATATTTACATGACCACTACGTTGAATGAATTGATCAACCAGTTCTTTTAATTTTTGTGGCTCGCTAAAATCAGCACATATATAGGAGTGTAGCTGCGAACCGTTATTACTTAATTCTGATTTGGTTTGTTTTAACGCCTGTTCGTTCCTCGCAATTAATGTTACGTTGGCTCCCATGGCAGCCAGTTCAAGGGCTACAGCCTTACCTATACCTTGTGTACTGCCACAAACAATAGCGCGTTTATTTTTAAGATCTAAATTCATTTTATTTATTTCAATAATTTATTTAATTGTTCGATGGCCAGGTCCCTTTCAAATCCACGGGAAGCAGCATAATTTAAGGTAGAATAAAATAATTTTTGTTTGTCATTTATTTTTGCCTGCCTCAGTTTTTTTTCAAGTACTAAAGTAATGGTTTTTAAATAATCTTCATCATTAATAGCGCTCAAAGCCTTTTTGATAGAGTATTCGGAGATCTTATGCTTTTTTAATTCTATTTTTATTTTGATCTTTCCCCAGTGTTTTATCCTGAATTTTCCGCCGGCCAGGGCCAAAGCAAAACGTTCGTCGTTTAAAAAATTCTCGCTTATTAATTTTGAAATAATATCGTTTACATCATTTTCCTTTATACCATATTCGTATAACTTATACCTGGTCTCGTTTTGCGAGCGTTCCTGATAAGCGCACCATTGCTTTATTTTATGCTCGGCCATTTCCGGCGTTAGCAATAATTTCTTTACTTTGTGCTCCGAAAAATCCACAAACAAAGAAACTGTTTAAAATTTAAATATGCCAAAACTGCCGCAACAACTTTTAAACAGCTTATCGCAGTTTGAGCATTTTAACGCTGAAGCCTTTGTGGAGGCGCATAACGAAGAAAATAAAATTACATCTATTCGCTTAAATCCTTTCAAAAAAACAGATCTTAATTTTGAATTGAACGGCCAAATACCCTGGACCGACGCAGGTTTTTATCTGGACAAACGTCCGTCTTTTACATACGATCCCTTGTTCCAGGCGGGTTGTTATTATGTGCAGGAACCTGGCAGCATGGTTATTGAGTTTGCTTTAAAACAAACATTAAATCTTGCAGAACCTTTAAAAATACTGGATGCCTGCGCCTCGCCGGGAGGAAAAAGTACTTTGATAAATTCTTTAATTAACCGGGATAGTTTACTGATAGCTAATGAGTTTGTTAAATCAAGAACAGATGTGTTAACCCATAACCTCAGCAAATGGGGAACCAATAATACCGTTGTCACCAATAACGATACGCAACGATTTTCTGAACTAACTTCTTATTTTGATGCCCTTGTAATTGACGCGCCCTGCAGTGGTAGCGGACTTTTTAGGAAACAGCCTGATGCCATTGATCACTGGAGCGAAGAGAGCGTAAATGCCTGCAGTGTGCGCCAGAAAAAGATCCTGGAAGATCTTATGCCCTCGTTAAAAGAGAATGGGATATTGGTTTACAGCACCTGCTCTTATTCTGCCGAAGAGAATGAAGAAGTAGTGAAATGGTTAATAACAGAATTTGATCTTGAATACCTTGCTTTGCCTGTAAAAAAAGAATGGGGCATTGTTGAAACCGCCCATGGATACAGATTTTATCCGCATTTAACCAAAAGCGAAGGTTTTTTTTGCGCAGCTTTAAGAAAAAAAAGCGGCGAACAAAGTCCGTTTATTCCAAAAAAGAAAAATACCATCGAGGTTTCAAAAGCGGAGCTATCAATACTGGCGCCGTTTTTAGGTCTTTCTGATGAACATATCGTAAAAAAGAACAATAATTTTCATCTATTGAATTTAGCCGCGCTTAACTTTTTAATCGCTTTCGAAAAGCAATTCTATTTTAAAAAAGCAGGCGCTGTAATAGGTGAGATTAAAGGGAAAGACATGGTTCCTAACCACGAACTTGCCCTAATTATTGCAATTAATAAGGGTTTGCCAAGATTAGAGCTAAATGAAGAGCAAGCGATCAGGTTTTTGCGCAAAGAAAATTTTGAGCATCAAAGTTCTGAAAAAGGATTAGTATTAGTAAGCTATAAAGATCAGGGTTTGGGTTGGGCCAAAATCCTGCCAAACCGGCTAAACAACTACTTTCCCAACGAATTAAGGATTTTAAATTAGGCTTTAGGTGGTCGAAAAAAAAAGATGTTTTTTTGGGAGAAAAAAAAATCGAAAAAAAGTGAAAATAATTCCACATTTATTTTGTTCAGTTAAAAAGTATTATTACCTTTGCCATCCCTTTTTAAGGGGCAGTTCTTTAAAATGACAAAAAAGCCGAAGTAGCTCAGCTGGTAGAGCCACTGATTTGTAATCAGTAGGTCGGGGGTTCGAGTCCCTTCTTCGGCTCTGTTTTTGTGAAGGGGATATACCAGAGTGGCCAAATGGGACAGACTGTAAATCTGTTGTTTCGACTTCGGAGGTTCGAATCCTCCTGTCCCCACAGGCTAATTGGAATTTAAGATCTCGGTCTTAAATTGATAAGCGAAAGTAGCTCAATTGGTAGAGCTCCAGCCTTCCAAGCTGGAGGTTGCGGGTTCGAGACCCGTCTTTCGCTCTTGAGGATGAAATGAGAAGTTGTTAAAATACGCCTAAGACGAGAGGCGACAAAAGGATAAAAAACTTGGCTCACGGTTTTTTAGTTTTTTTGAAAGTCCCAAAAAGCGGGACTTTTGGCATGTGAGGCAGACTGTTCTTTAAAAAAATGAATTACAAGCGGCTTTTTAACCTAAAAAGCAAAAGATAAGCTGTTGTAGCTCAGTGGTAGAGCACCTCCTTGGTAAGGAGGAGGTCGGCAGTTCAATCCTGCTCAACAGCTCAACAAGATGTTGAGCCTCTTTGAGAAAGAGGAAAAGGAGGAGGTCGGCAGTTCTCCCGATAGCTATCGGGACTGCTCAACAGCTCAAAAGGTAAAGATTTTAAAAATAAATATATAACAAACAACAAGTAAAAAATAACAACTATGGCAAAAGAAAAATTCGACCGTTCCAAACCACACGTAAACATTGGAACAATTGGTCACGTAGATCACGGTAAAACTACTTTGACTGCTGCAATTACTACAGTATTAGCTTCTAAAGGCTTATGCGAAATCCGTGATTTCTCTTCAATTGATAACGCTCCTGAAGAAAAAGAACGTGGTATTACTATTAACACTTCTCACGTTGAGTATGCGACAGCTAACCGTCATTATGCTCACGTTGATTGTCCGGGTCACGCCGATTATGTAAAGAACATGGTTACGGGTGCTGCTCAAATGGATGGTGCAATTTTAGTGGTTGCTTCAACAGATGGTCCAATGCCACAAACCCGTGAGCATATCCTTTTAGCCCGCCAGGTTGGTGTGCCTAAATTGGTTGTTTTCATGAACAAGGTTGACATGGTTGAAGATGCTGAGTTATTAGACTTAGTTGAAATGGAGATCCGTGAATTATTAACTTTCTATAAATTTGATGGTGATGCAACTCCGATTATTCGTGGTTCTGCATTAGGCGGATTAAATAACGATCCAAAATGGGTTGATAAAATTATGGAATTAATGGATGCAGTAGATACTTTCATTCCAATTCCTCCACGCGAAAAAGATAAGCCGTTCTTGATGCCGGTTGAAGACGTTTTCACGATCACTGGTCGTGGTACTGTTGCTACAGGTCGTATCGAAACAGGTGTAATTAACTCTGCGGATCCGGTTGAGATCATCGGTATGGGTGCTGAGAAATTAGTATCAACCGTAACAGGTGTTGAGATGTTCCGTAAAATTTTAGATTACGGTGAAGCTGGAGATAACGTAGGTTTATTATTACGTGGTGTTGAGAAAAAAGACATCAAACGTGGTATGGTTATCATTAAACCGGGTACTGTAAAACCACATGCTAAATTCAAAGCTGAGGTTTACATTTTGAAAAAAGAAGAAGGTGGACGTCATACTCCATTCCAAAATAAATACCGTCCTCAATTCTATTTCCGTACAACCGACGTAACTGGAGAGATCGAGTTAGAAGCTGGACGTGAAATGGTTTTACCGGGAGATAACGTTACAATTACTGTTAATTTGATCAACCCAATTGCAATGGATAAAGGTTTACGTTTCGCTATACGTGAAGGTGGACGTACCGTTGGTGCTGGTCAGGTAACTGAAATTTTAGACTAAGCCATAGTCAAAATATATAGGCAAAATGGCTCCTTTAACCGGGAAGCCATTTTGCCATTTATAAAAGGGCTTAAAAAAACAGCTTACGGGCGTAGTGCAATGGTAGAATATCGGTCTCCAAAACCGCTGATGGGGGTTCGAGTCCCTCCGCCCGTGCAAACGATAGTAACAAAAATTAAAAAAAATGAGCAAAATAGGAACATATTTAACAGAAACCAGGAACGAATTGGTTAACAAGGTTAGCTGGCCAACATGGCCTGAACTACAAAGCAGCGCTATTGTTGTTTTGATCTCCTCTGTTATTATTGCGTTAATAGTTTTTGGGATGGATTTTGTGTTTGAGTTGTTAATGAAACAAGCTTACGACATTATTAAGTAATTTTTTAAAATTTAAAAATGGCCGATATAGTAAAAACCGACACCTCAACCAAAAAATGGTACGTAGTACGTGCTATTAGCGGGCAAGAGAAAAAAATAAAACAATACATCGAAGTTGAGATCACGCGTTTAAAATTAAACGATTTTGTATCTCAGGTTCTTATCCCAACGGAAAAGGTTATCCAGATCCGTAATGGTAAAAAAACAACCAAAGAGCGTTCTTTTTACCCGGGTTATGTATTAATTGAAGCAAACCTTTCGGGAGAAATTCCACACATTATAAAGAACATTACCGGTGTAATTGGTTTTTTAGGTGAAACAAAAGGCGGAGACCCTGTGCCAATGAGAATTAGCGAGGTGAACCGTATTTTAGGAAAAGTGGATGAGTTAACTGAAAGTGAAGGCACCGTGGCGTCTAACTATATGGTTGGCGAATCGGTAAAGGTTATCAATGGCCCTTTCAATGGCTTTAACGGCGTAATTGAAGAGGTTATGGAAGACAAGAAAAAAATTAAAGTTACCGTTAAGATCTTTGGCCGTAAAACACCGGTTGAATTGAATTTTGGTGAAGTAGAAAGAGAATAATTAAACAGATTATAAACGCATTGAAGGTTGATTAGTTTTAAGAGGTGCTTTGCTGCTTCCAACTCAAAGTAAACCGGTAGTTACCGGTGCTAAAAACGAAAAACCAACAATAACAAATAAAAAAAAGAAAAGAAATGGCAAAAGAGTTATCGGCAATTGTAAAATTGCAAATTAAAGGTGGCGCTGCTAATCCCTCTCCTCCAATTGGACCTGCTTTAGGTGCTAAAGGGGTAAACATTATGGAGTTCTGTAAGCAGTTCAACGCTAGAACCCAACAACAGCCTGGTAAAGTATTACCGGTTATTATTAATGTTTACACTGATAAGTCGTTCGATTTCGTTATCAAACGTCCGCCAGTTGCAATACAAATATTGGAAATTGCTAAAATTAAAGCCGGTTCTGCTACAAGTAATCGTAAAAAAGTGGGGTCACTTACCTGGGATCAGGTACGTACCATCGCTGAAGACAAGATTGTAGACATGAACTGCTTTACTATTGAATCAGCAATGAACATGGTTGTGGGAACTGCCCGCAGTATGGGAGTAACAGTATCAGGCCAAAAACCTTACTAAAATTAAATTATTATTAACCAAACAAAAAAGCTTAACAAAATGGCAACATTGACTAAAAAAAGAAAAGCGGCTACGGCGAATTTCGACGCTAGCAAGTCTTATTCAGTGGCCGAAGCATCAAAGATCGTGAAAGACATCACGACCACTAAATTTGATGCATCGGTGGATCTTGCGATCCGTTTAGGAGTTGATCCTCGTAAAGCTAATCAAATGGTTCGTGGCACTGTTACCTTACCTCACGGTACTGGTAAAGTATTGCGCGTTTTAGCTATTGTAACTCCTGATAAGGAAGCAGAAGCTAAAGCTGCAGGCGCGGATTTCGTAGGATTAGATGAATACATCGAGAAAATCAAAGGTGGATGGACGGATGTAGATGTAATTATTACTATGCCTTCAGTAATGGGTAAAGTTGGTGCTTTAGGACGTGTATTAGGCCCTCGTGGTTTAATGCCAAACCCTAAAACCGGAACTGTAACCATGGATATCGGCAAAGCGGTAACAGACTCAAAAGGTGGAAAGATCGATTTTAAAGTAGACAAAGCAGGAATTATTCATGCAGGAATTGGAAAAGCGTCTTTTAGCGCTGATAAAATTGCTGATAACGCGAATGAGCTATTGCAAACTATCGTAAAATTAAAGCCTTCTTCTGCAAAAGGAACTTATGTAAAATCAGTTACTTTAAGCAGCACTATGAGCGCCGGCATTATCATCGATACTAAAGTACTTAACTAAAAACACTGCTAAAAATGAATAAAACTGAAAAAACATTAGTAATAGACGGTTTGGTGGAAAAATTAAACGCCAACAATAAGATCTATTTAGCAGATTGTTCAACATTAACAGTTGAAAAAGTAAACGCATTCCGTAAACAATGTTTCGAAAAACAAATTTCGGTAACTGTTGTAAAGAATACCTTACTTAAAAAAGCAATAGAAAGAGCTAACGATAGTAAATTAGCCGAATTAATACCTGCCTTAAAAGGCGAAACAGCTTTGATCTTTACCGATGTTTCAAACGCACCGGCAAAAGTAATTAAGGATTTTCGCAAGAACGCAAAAAAGCCGGCTTTAAAAGCTGCTTATGTTGAAGACATGGTATTTATTGGCGATGGTCAATTAGATGCTTTGGTTGCTTTAAAATCTAAAAACGAATTAATTGCAGATGTAATTATGTTATTACAATCTCCAATAAAACGCGTTCTAGGTGCTTTAGAAAACAAAGCAGGCGGCGAAGATAAAGCTGCTTAAACTGTTGAAAAACAATCAAATAAATAGATTTAATTAAATAAATTAATAAACAAGTAAAAACCATAAAAATGGCTGATATAAAATCAATAGCTGAAACATTAGTAGGCTTAACAGTAAAAGAAGTACAAGAATTAGCAACAGTATTAAAAGACCAATACGGAATTGAACCAGCTGCAGCTGCAGTTGTAGTTTCTGCTGGCGGTGGCGGCGAAGCTGCTGCTGTAAAAACATCTTTTGATGTAATGTTATTAGAAGCGGGTGGCGCTAAATTAGGTGTTGTTAAAGTTGTAAAAGACTTAACAGGATTAGGCTTAAAAGAAGCTAAAGACCTAGTTGACGGAGCTCCAAAAGCGGTTAAAGAAGGTGTAGGCAAAGAAGAAGCTGAAGCAATTAAAAAAGCTTTAGAAGACGCTGGTGCTAAAGCAGAAATTAAGTAATTCTGTATATTTTACTAGTAAACAGTCCTTTACGTGAAAACAAAAAGGACTGTTTACCTGTTTTTTTAAGTATAAAAGAACAGAGAACTTTGGAAAGACATAATTGTATTATTTAAACCTCAAATAACCTTGGCTGCAAGTACAAAAATTCAAAAACGAGTTAATTTCTCGTCCAACAAATTTCCAATCGAATACCCTGATTTTTTAGATATTCAGGTAAAATCCTTTCAGGATTTCTTTCAATTAGAAACCACTCCGGAAAACCGTAAAAAAGAAGGTTTATTTAGAGTGTTTGCCGAAAATTTTCCAATTTCTGATGCGCGAAACAATTTCGTATTAGAATTTAAGGATTATTATATCGATCCTCCACGTTACGCCCTTGAAGAGTGTATCGAACGTGGCCTTACCTACTCTGTTCCTTTAAAGGCAAAATTATACCTTTATTGCACAGATCCTGAACACGAAGATTTTGAACCTATTATGCAAGACGTGTATTTGGGAACCATCCCATACATGACCCCTAAAGGTTCATTTATTATAAATGGCGCCGAACGTGTTATCGTTTCTCAGTTGCACCGTTCACCAGGTGTGTTCTTTGGACAAAGCCGTCACGCCAATGGTACTAAATTATATAGTGCCCGTGTTATCCCTTTCAAAGGTTCTTGGATAGAATTTGCTACAGACATCAATAATGTGATGTACGCTTATATCGATCGTAAGAAAAAATTACCGGTAACCACGTTATTACGTGCTATTGGTTTTGAAAGCGATAAACAAATTTTAGAAATATTTGGTCTTGCCGATGAAGTGAAAGTTTCAAAAGCAGGCTTAAAACGTGAAGTTGGTCGTAGACTTGCTGCGCGTGTTCTTAAAACATGGATCGAAGATTTCGTGGATGAGGATACCGGAGAAGTTGTATCAATTGAGCGTAACGAAGTTATTTTAGACCGTGAAACGATCTTAGAAGACGAGCACATCGACTTTATTGCTGATGCAGGCGTTAAATCTATCATCCTTCACAAACAAGATGTAAATACTGCCGATTTCGCTATTATTTACAATACATTACAAAAAGATTCAACCAACTCTGAAAAAGAAGCGATTGAATTTATCTACCGTTTATTACGTAATGCAGAACCACCTGATGAGGAAACTGCACGTGGCGTAATTGACAAATTATTTTTCTCAGACAAACGTTACGACTTAGGAGAAGTTGGTCGTTACCGTATCAATAAAAAATTAGGATTGAACATCCCAATGGAGATACGTGTATTGACCAAAGAAGATATGATCTTGATCATTAAATATCTTATTGAGTTAATTAACTCAAAAACAGATGTGGATGATATTGATCACTTATCTAACCGTCGTGTACGTACTGTTGGTGAGCAGTTATTCTCTCAATTTGGTGTAGGTTTAGCCCGTATGGCGCGTACTATTCGTGAGCGTATGAATGTACGTGATAACGAGGTATTTACACCTACTGACTTAATTAATGCCAAGACCTTAAGTTCTGTTATTAATTCGTTCTTCGGAACCAATCAATTATCGCAGTTCATGGATCAAACCAACCCGTTATCAGAGATCACGCACAAGCGTCGTCTTTCGGCACTAGGGCCAGGAGGTTTATCTCGTGAGCGTGCAGGTTTTGAGGTTCGTGACGTTCACTACACTCACTACGGTCGTCTTTGTACTATCGAAACACCGGAGGGACCAAACATTGGTTTGATCTCGTCTTTATGTGTTTATGCTAAAGTTAATAAATTAGGTTTTATTGAAACCCCTTATCGTACGGTAACAAACGGTAAATTGGATTCGAACAAACCGGTTATTTATTTAACTGCAGAAGAAGAAGACCAAAAAAATATTGCACAAGCCAACGTTGATCTTGATGATAAAGGAAATATTAAAACCAAAAAAGTAACAGCACGTTACGAAGGTGATTTCCCTATCCTTGAGCCGGACAAAGTTCATTTAATGGACATTGCTCCTAACCAGATCGCTTCGATTGCCGCATCGTTGATTCCATTTTTGGAACATGATGATGCCAACCGTGCGTTAATGGGATCGAATATGCAGCGTCAAGCCGTACCGTTATTGCGCCCACAAGCGCCAATCGTTGGTACGGGTATTGAAGCGCGTGTTGCTGAAGATTCTCGTGTTTTAATTAATGCCGAAGGAGAAGGTATTGTTGAATACGTAGATGCTCAATCTATCACCATCCGTTACAACCGTAGCGATGAAGAAAAATTGATCAGCTTTGAAGGCGACGTTAAAACTTATAAATTAACTAAATTCCAAAAAACCAATCAAAGTACTTGTATCAACCTAAAACCTATCGTTAAAAAAGGCGATAAAGTTTCAAGAGGACAAGTATTATGCGAAGGTTACGCTACACAAGATGGCGAATTAGCATTAGGCCGTAACTTAAAAGTTGCGTTCATGCCTTGGAAAGGTTACAACTTTGAAGATGCGATCGTAATTAACGAAAAAATTGTTCGCGAAGATATCTTTACTTCTATTCACATTGATGAATATTCGTTAGAGGTACGTGATACAAAACGTGGAATGGAAGAATTAACTCCGGATATTCCTAACGTTAGTGAAGATGCAACGAAAGATCTTGATGAAAAAGGTATTATCCGAATTGGTGCCGACGTAAAAGAAGGGGATATTTTAATTGGAAAAATTACACCAAAAGGTGAAACAGATCCATCTCCGGAAGAAAAATTATTACGTGCCATCTTTGGTGATAAAGCTGGCGATGTGAAAGATGCTTCTCTTCGTGTTTCTCCTTCAATTAAAGGAGTTATTGTTGAGAAAAAATTATTCTCTCGTGCCATTAAAGATAAAAAAGCAAAAGCTGAAGAGAAACCACTAATTGAGAAATTAGATTCAGATCACGAAAAGAACGTTTACAACTTAAAATTAAAATTAGTTGATAAATTATTCGTTCTTGTAAATGGCCGTACTTCTCAAGGTGTGTCTAATATTTTAGGTGAAGAAGTGATTCCTCGTGGTACTAAATTCACTCAAAAATTATTAGAGCGTATCGATTACAGCGAAGTAAATCCGGGTAACTGGACTACTGATAAAGATAAAAATGAGCAGATCGAACGTTTGTTACATAACTTCTTAATTCAATACAACGATTATTTAGGAAAATACAAACGCGAGAAATTCCAGATCACTGTTGGTGATGAATTACCAACCGGAATTGTTCAATTAGCCAAAGTTTACATTGCACAAAAACGTAAGTTAAAAGTGGGTGATAAAATGGCCGGCCGTCACGGTAACAAAGGTATTGTGGCCCGTATCGTTAAAGAAGAAGATATGCCGTTCCTGGAAGATGGAACAACTGTGGATATAGTTTTAAATCCATTAGGTGTACCTTCTCGTATGAACCTTGGACAAATTTATGAAACAGTTTTAGCCTGGGCTGGTCAAAAATTAGGATTGAAATTCTCTACCCCTATTTTCGACGGCGCAACACTTGAGCAAATAGATGAGTACACTCAAAAAGCAGGTTTACCGCAATTTGGCCGTACTTATTTATACGATGGTGGAACAGGAGAACGCTTTGACCAACCTGCAACTGTAGGTATCATTTACATGCTGAAATTAGGTCACATGGTTGATGATAAAATGCACGCTCGTTCAATAGGGCCATACTCATTAATTACACAACAACCTCTTGGTGGTAAAGCACAATTTGGTGGTCAGCGTTTTGGTGAGATGGAAGTTTGGGCGCTTGAGGCATACGGTGCAGCTAACGTGTTACAAGAATTATTAACTGTTAAATCAGATGACGTAATGGGTCGTGCAAAAGCTTACGAAGCTATTGTAAAAGGAGATAATATTCCTGCGCCTGGTATTCCGGAATCGTTTAACGTATTGTTGCACGAATTAAGAGGTTTAGCTTTAGATATTACAATGGATTAACCCAACAAAAAGTCCCTCTCCTTTGGAGAGGGATTTAGGGTGAGGCTTAGTAACATCAAAAGAAATTCATTAATGTAAAAGAAAAAAAACAAACATGGCATTAAGAAGAGATAACAAACAAAAATCAAATTTCTCAAAAATAACCATCAGCCTTGCTTCGCCGGAGACAATCCTTCGTCGTTCAAGTGGTGAAGTTTTAAAACCGGAAACAATTAACTACCGTACTTACAAACCTGAAAGAGATGGTTTGTTCTGCGAGCGTATTTTCGGACCAATAAAAGATTATGAATGTCATTGTGGTAAATACAAACGTATTCGTTACAAAGGCATTGTTTGCGACAGTTGTGGTGTTGAAGTAACTGAGAAAAAAGTTCGCCGTGAACGCATGGGTCACATCAACTTAGTTGTGCCTGTTGCTCACATCTGGTATTTCCGTTCGTTACCAAATAAAATTGGTTACTTATTGGGCTTACCTACAAAAAAATTAGACATGATCATTTACTACGAACGTTACGTAGTAATTAACGCGGGGTTAGCCGGCGAGAATGGCATTAGTTATTTGGACTTCTTAACTGAAGAAGAATATTTAAACGCTCTTGACGCTCTTCCGAAAGAAAACGCATTATTAGATGACGCTGATCCAAATAAATTTATCGCTAAAATGGGCGCTGAATCTATTCAGGATCTGTTATCCCGTTTAAATCTTGATGAATTATCTTACGATCTTCGTCACAAAGCAAGCAACGAAACTTCTCAGCAACGTAAGAACGAAGCGTTAAAACGTTTACAGGTTATTGAAGCATTCCGTCAGGCAAACCAAAATGTGGTTAACCGTCCGGAGTGGATGATAGTGAAAGTTGTTCCGGTTATTCCGCCTGAGTTACGTCCTTTAGTTCCATTGGATGGTGGCCGTTTCGCTACTTCCGATCTAAATGACTTATACCGTCGCGTTATTATCCGTAATAACCGTTTAAAAAGACTAATTGAAATTAAAGCGCCTGATGTAATTTTACGTAATGAAAAACGTATGTTACAGGAATCAGTTGACTCGTTATTTGATAACTCACGTAAATCTAACGCTGTTAAAACCGATAGCAACCGTGCTTTAAAATCATTATCAGATTCCTTAAAAGGTAAACAAGGCCGTTTCCGTCAGAATTTATTAGGAAAACGTGTGGATTATTCAGCACGTTCGGTAATTGTTGTAGGACCTGAATTAAAATTACACGAGTGCGGTTTACCAAAAGAAATGGCAGCTGAACTTTTCAAACCATTTATCATTCGTAAAATGATAGAGCGTGGTATTGTTAAGACAGTAAAATCAGCCAAAAAAATTGTTGACCGTAAAGAACCAATTGTTTGGGATATATTAGAGAACGCTTTAAAAGGACATCCTGTTCTTTTGAACCGTGCCCCTACCCTTCACAGATTAGGTATACAAGCTTTTCAGCCAAAATTAATTGAAGGAAAAGCGATCCAGTTACATCCGCTGGTTTGTACAGCCTTTAACGCCGATTTTGACGGTGATCAAATGGCGGTTCACGTTCCATTGGGACATGCTGCTATCTTGGAAGCACAATTGTTGATGCTTGCTTCTCACAATATCTTGAATCCTGCGAATGGTGCTCCAGTTGCCGTTCCTTCTCAAGACATGGTGCTTGGTCTTTACT
>JACCXH010000013.1 GCA_013697245.1 Bacteroidota bacterium | reverse complement strand
GTATTTGCGTATTCTAGGATATTGAAACTACCAAATTTGTTTTTAAATTAAGCCACATTTTTATAGTTGTCCACATACATTTCCCCTTTCTTTACCACTGCAAACATTCGTAATATCAGTTTAAATTTTATGTTGTTCAAAACTATTTTATAGCATTTTGTTTTTAGTTTATTTAATGCATATCCATTCATTTCTTTATCCCATACCAGGGCGCTGCGTGCCGCCTGGTTCAGTTCCTGCTTCAGTTCTTTATTAGCTATATGGCTTACTCTTTTTCTGCCATGTATGCTCGTGCCGGAGCTATGGTCAAATGGTATTACTCCCACATACACTGCATAGCTTCTTGGATTGGTAAAACTGGTAAAATTTTCGGTATAAGCTATCGTCATTAATCCGTTCACTTTACCAATGCCCTTTATGCTGGTGATGAGGGTAAAGTTCACATGCATCTGTTCATCCTCTATAACAATGTGCATCATTTCAGCTTCAATGTTTTCAATAATTTTGCTGTTGGCTTTTTGTTTTTGCTGCAGCGATTTTACGATAATATCTTTTGTGTTTTTTCCATACATATGCTCCCGCTCTTTAATGGAACTTTGGTAACCTGCATTTTCTCTTACCAGTCGTTTTCTAAAAGCCAATAGCTCTTTAAGCCTTATGATTGCTGCATTTAAGGGCTTTGAAGGTTGTAATGATTTATACTTTTCTTCTCCATATTGAGCTATACGTGCCGAGTCTACTTTATCATTTTTACCTCTGGTTATTCCCATAGAATTTTTAATGGCCAGGCCAGGGATCCTTGCATAAACAATTGTATGAGCCTGGCAAAACTGCAATAGTTTATACTCATAACCTCCGGTATATTCCAGCACTAAAAAACTATCGGGCAAATTAATTTGTAAGTGCCGGCACCATTTCAAAAATTGAGTGAAGCCTTCCGTTCCATTCTTAATTTTAATGTGCTCATTTAATTCTGAACAGCTAATATCAAGGGTGTGTTTTGATACATCAACTCCTAATGTAAATTTCCATTTTTTCATTTTATTTTATCTTTATAATGTTATAAAAAAACTTGCTCTTGTCTAACACCTTTGATGGTTCAAAGAGATAATTCTAGCTGGACCCGGAGCAAGGAAAGTAGTGGCAGGGACTAATACGCAAAAAAGTCCTGTAAAACTAGATGGCAGGCAAGTTCACCCTGCCACTTACTTTCAAAATTATTAACATTACGGGTAGTTATTAACACCCCTTTGGAAACCCCATTATAATAGTAGTAATAATCTTAAGAATGTAAGGAAATAAAGTCCAAAGGATGGCAGGGCATTTATTAACGTCCTGCTTGGTACAAATGCTGATTGAAAAACTGTTGATGAAGATAACAACGAAAAGCTGAATAGATAATGTCAAGATGGATATATAGACGATTAAATAATTTGCTGCACAAGTGCGGCTGGTCAAGCCCTGGTATTGCAAATATTTATGTTGGTTGCTGTTTTTCGTCATTATTTATATCTAAGGAATTTTTAAGTTGGTCTGTTAGTTTTTCTGTTAACTCATTATGTTTGTTTTGAATTTTAATAAAAGATTTAATCACGTCTGCTGTTTCTGTTGCCGTACCTCTATTCTTTTTTAATAGAGTAGTAAGAAGTGTAATTGCACCGTCTTTTTTAGAATATAAATCATTAATAATTCTACCATAAAAATCAACACAAATATTAATTACAAGTATGGAAAAAATAAAAACAGTCGCTAAAACTAAATATTTGTCAACTGTTGCATGTGTTGTGTACACATATATAAGATTCGCAATTGGCAAAATATATCTTAAAGCAAAAACAAAACTTTTTTTAATTCCTGAATTAATTTTTTTCTGGTCTGGATTGTATGCTGCAAATATTTTGTGAAAAATTGATTTGCTAAAAGGAGCGATAATACCACTTCCAATTATCGTCAAAATTATTGTTGTTATAAGTTTATTGTCCATTGCCTATAATGTTTCAGAAATTATTAGAAATGCTGTGAAATGGTGGCAGTCATTAAAATAGCAACCAACGATAGGGCTTTGCGATGTACTGGCATTTGAAAAACGTCCGCTGGAACTATCGTTGATTTATAATTTAAAGATGAAAATAACAACAAAAGC
>JACCXH010000041.1 GCA_013697245.1 Bacteroidota bacterium | reverse complement strand
TTTTTGCCATGGTTTTTTTGTTTTTGAGATTTGTTGATACGAAGTAAATAAATTTTTCAGAGTTATCTAATTATTAAGTCATTATTTTTTCAACATTGCTTTGTTGAAATTGTTAATAGCGGAATCTAATCGCCTAATTAATAATTACAATATGGCTGTTTAAATAAAAAAAAAATTTCACGAAGCTCGGCGTATATTGATTTTACTATTGTTACAGGGCATCGTATGTTTTGATAGAAAAAAACGAAATGCTGATTTTCGGAAAAAATGGTAAAAGAGGCCAAAATAATTTTTTTATTCTTTTATTAAAATTTCTTCTTCAATTTCCCAATCCGACAAAATTTTTATTGCTTTTGGATGAATATAAACATGTTCGGGCTGAATTTTTGAGTTTAAGTTACCGGTATCCCATTTTTTATTTTCGTTCTCATCAAATACAATTTTAATTTGATAGGTACCCGGCGTAACATTAGTGAAATCAATAGTTGTAGCGTTACTGCCTGATAAACTGAATGACACAAATTGTTCTCTGATAATTTGTTCTTGCTCATTGATGAGTTGAACTAAGTAACCTTGTTTTTTATTAAAAAGTAGTTTTAAAGATAATTTTCCGAGCTCATTTTCACTTTCGGTTTGAAAAACGATCATTGAACTGTCGTTTTTGTTCCCGCTCACATCAAAAAAAGCATTTGTATCAACTTTTAATGAATATTGAGTGCCTTGTCTTAGTCTATTGTTTATTTGAAGTGTATTAATATTTATCCATTTGTACTTTAATTTCTCTGTTTCGATCAAACTATCTGTTTTACTCGACAACTTAAGCTTTGTTACATTTGTTGTACTTGTGTCCATCCAGTTTAAAAATACCAATTGCAAAGGTTTGTTAAAGAAAAGTTTTCCACCCGACGCATTGAGCGATACACTTATCTTCTTTTTACCGGCTTTGATCTTAGGCAGCTTTACTTTAACCGTATCTGTCTTTTTAAAAGAAAGGTTCTCAACTAAAAGATCTAATGTGTCGCTTAAATTTTTATAGAAGAACGAAATGGTGTCTTTTAACTTGCCGGTATTTGTTTCATAAATATTATGCTTATCGGCCTTATTTATTGTTTTTAAACTTATGATGCTCTTTTTATTTAATATGATTTGGCTAAAGCCAAAATAAGGCGAACTAATTTTTTTGATATAGGCCTTATTGGATTCTTCCTGAAATAAGTTGAGTTTGATGTTGGTATCGCCTTTAAGTTCAAGAGCAGAATCTAAAAAGGCTATGCGTTCAACTTCGCCATCATACATATAGTTCTTATTCTTATCGGCTAAACCATATACCTTATATATACCTGGCGGTAAATTACCAAAAGCAAAGTCTCCACTTTCAGAACTCCTGGTAATATAGTTTGGTGTTTTTTTGTAGGGTAAACTATCTACAGCTTCGGCCTTATTATATATGCCTATGATAATATCTTTTTCTGGTTTATTATTAAATGCATTGAGCACAGTGCCCTTTATCCTGAGTGAATCAATTTGATTACCGGTAGAGAATACGTATTCAAAATTGGTTAAAGCATTTCCTTCGGTCATATCTAATATGGCTTTACCAAAATAAAAACGGTAAGTAGTGTTTGGTAATAGTGCGTGTTTTTTAAACGAGATAATTATTTTCTTACCATCGGCATATATATCGGGATCGAAACCAAGTTTGGGCGATATGATGAGTTGATTGGGCAGATCGGTTAATTTTACGTGTTCATCAAATTTGAGTACGACCTGGTCTGAATTAAAATTGACAGTATTGTTTGCCGGAAGGGCTTCAATAAGTTTAGGCGGAATAGTATCTCTTTTACCACCGGTAAGTACACCCACCTGGGCACATTTTTCGAATAAAAGAATCAAAAAAAATGCTGAAACTATTTTATATACCTGCTTTGCCATTAATTAACGCTGTAAAAGTAAAACATTATTCCATTAAACCGTAAATGGAGAGTTGATTTCGTGGCGAAAAACAATATTTGCGTTTGGATTTGGTTAACGCAGATTTGAGGACTGTATAAATATCAAATGATATTTTGAAGACCGCAAAATCGAGTACAATCAAAGACGAATGCAAATATTGATTTGCAGCCGAAATTCTACTGTCTATTTACGGTTAATAGCATATCTTTACAAAACGCTGTGATACGCTATTATCTTAAAATATTTAAAAAACTATCCGTTTATAAAGCATTTAACTTTTTTAAACTCGCTTTTGGATTTTATTACTCACGTTTGATTAATAAGCCCGTTCAAATGGGCTTACCATTCTTTATTAGTATAGAACCAACTACAAGCTGCAATTTAAGATGTCCGCAATGCCCGAGTGGTTTGCGCGAATTTACCCGCCCAACCGGTATGTTGCAAAACCAATTGTTTGAAAAGATCATTCTGCAGACAAAAAAACATTTACATAGCCTTACTTTTTATTTCCAGGGCGAACCTTATTTGAACCCCGACTTTTTAAAAATGGTTTCTTTTGCCTCCAACAACAATATTTTTACAATAACCAGTACCAATGCACATTATTTAACCGAAGAAAATGCCAAACAAACTATTTTGAGTAAACTGGATAAACTTATTATTTCAGTAGATGGCATTACACAGGAAGTTTATGAGAAATACCGCATTGGCGGACATTTTGATAAAGTGATAGAAGGCACCAAAGAGATCTTAAAACAAAAAAAACTCTTAAAAAGTAGTTCGCCACATGTGGTTTGGCAATTTGTGGTATTTAAAACCAACGAACATCAAATTGAGGCAGTAAAAAAATTAGGAAAAGAATTAGGGGTGGATGAGGTAAAGATAAAAACGGCACAGATCTACGATTTTGAGAATGGGCACGATCTTATTCCAGACCTCGAAGAATATTCGCGTTACAAAAAAGGTGATTCAGGAAAGTATGAGCTTAAGAACAAATTACTCAATCAATGCTGGCGTATGTGGCAGGGTTGTGTAATAACCTGGGACGGTAAAATTGTGCCATGTTGTTTTGATAAAGATGCCAAATACAAATTAGGTAATTTAGAAAAAGATACCTTTGAGAGCATTTGGTTCTCGGAGTCGTATAATAATTTTCGTCGCTCTATATTAAAGAGTAGAGATCAAATTGATATTTGTACCAATTGTACGGAAGGAACTAAGATCTACGAATAATTACTAATATAATACGAATAAGGTACTAGTCGAAGTGCATAAAAAGCCACAGATTTCGCGGATTGCACAGAGGATTATTAAATATTATATCCTACGAGACCATTTTTTGTAAGAAGTTCATTTAATTTATTATAATTAGAGTGACCAGACAAATTTTCTATTAAATAATCCGGCATATTGGCAACAAAATTTCCATAACCATCTTTTCGGAGAGAAATATCATCAGCGAGAATGTATAGAAAGTCATTACCGGCTTCATTACTGTTATTGTATTCTAATAATTCAAAATAATTGGAGAGCTCTTCTTCGATTTTAAACCATTTATCTTCATTGTTTTTCAAGTATTCATTGTAATAACTTAAAATAAGATTTCTTATTTCGACATTATTAAAATCCCAAACAACTTTGTTTGAAAAGGACTCAATGATTTGATTTGAATTATTTGTCAGGAAAATATCAGAAAATCTTTCATCATTTATTTTCTTATCAGTCCATTCAATTATTGTTTCATGACTTATTTTTTTTAAGGGAAGTCCAAAACGAATTAAATGCGCTATTTTCTCAAAATCTGTCATTGTTTAAATTAAATCAGTACAATCCTGCGGCTAATATATACAGGCTCTAATCCCCTTCCCCAAAGATCTTAACTATTACCTCTTTGTTTTTCTCGGCGATTATTTTCCGTTTCAGGCTAAGTTTTGGCGTTATTTCTCCCGACTCAACTGTCCAGTTACCTTTAATTAATTGTGTACGCTTTAATTGTTCGTAAGGCGCCAATGTTGCATTAATGGCTTTAATATGAGCGTTTATTATTTTTTTAACCTCGTCATGCGCATGCACGGCATCATTACCCGGCCACTCAATATTATTTTTATTAAAATGCTCTTTTAAATTTAACATAGATGGTATAATTAAAGCCGAAGCATATTTTTGCCCTTCACCAATTACCATGCAATGTTCAATATACTTACACTCTTTTAATTTATTTTCAATAGCTACCGGCGAAATGTATTTGCCTGCACTGCTTTTAAAGATCTCTTTTTTACGATCGGTAATTTTTAAAAATTTGCCATCAATAAATTTTCCAATATCACCGGTATGGAACCAACCTTGAGGATCAATTGCTTCTGCCGTTGCTTCGGGGTTTTTATAATATCCCAACATCAGGCTTGGCCCTTTCATTAAGATCTCGCCATCTTCTTCTGCTATTTTTACTTCTGAGTTCTCTACCACTTTACCCACGGTGCCAAACATCATATTGCCTTTTCCTAAACGGTTAACGGCAACCACAACACAGGTTTCGGTTAAACCATAGCCCTGCAGTAATTTTAAATTGGCGCAGGCAAAAATTCTTTCAATGCGCGGATTAAGAGCTGCACCGCCACTAACGATCACTTCCACTTTTCCACCAACTGCTGCGCGCCATTTTGAATAGACCAGGGTGTCGCAAATTTTTCGTTGAAATTCGAACCAGGGTCCGTTGGCGCCATCTAATTCATATTTTTCGGCCAACCGTACGCTCCAGTCAAAAATCATTTTTTTAAAGCCGCTTAATTTTTCGCCGGCCGAAATGATCTTTTCCAACACACGCTCCAACACACGCGGCACGGCCACAAAAATTTCGGGATGCAATTCGCGGCAATTATCGCCAATGGTCTCAAAACTTTCGGCATAATAAATACTTACATTATGGTATAAATAAAGTGTATTTAAAAAACGTTCGTAAACATGATTGAGCGGTAAAAAACTTAAAGCACGCCACCTGTCCACAAAAGGAGCAATGTCTTTACAGATCATAACATTGCTTACCAAATTTTTATGCGAGATCATCACACCTTTTGGCTGGCCGGTTGTGCCAGATGTGTATAATATAGTAAGCAGGTCGTTTTCGGTAACTTTGTTTTTAATTTGTTCTATTTTATCCAGGTCAAGATTTTGTTTACCTAATTCTAAAAATTCAGAAAAATTTTTAACGCCTTCTATTGGGTGAAAACTGAACACATATTTTAAATATGGCAGTTCGCCCTCCATACTTGCCAGTTTTTGATAAGTAGATCTTTCTGAAATAAAAATAATTTTAGCCTGGCTGTGGTTTAAAATATATTTAAGGTCTTCGGCACTAATGGTTGGAAAAATAGGGGCCGATGGCATGGCCACTTGTTGCGAACCATAATCTACAAAATTCCATTCGGGCATGTTACTAGCCATGATAGCAAGGTTATCGCCACTTTGTAAACCCAAATGTAAAAGCGCAGAGCTAACATAATTGGCATTATTTACAAAATCGCTAATGCTATACTTTACCCACTTTTTATTTACTTTACCACTTAAGATATCCTCTTTTGTTGAGGTTTTTTTAAGCGTATCTAAAATATCAAAAACTCTTTTTATCTCCATAATTTAATTCTAATTTCTATAAAATTAAGCGAATAACAAAATAGATCTTTTGAGGCGCCGGATTTTTGTTGCCATTCCGATACAAATTTTACTTTTTTTGGCTCCGGAGGAGCCAAACATTTTAAAAACACGTATAAGCGCACAAAATATCGCACCGGAGGTGTGAAACAAAAGATCAAATTATCACAATAATGTTGCGTACCTCCGGCACGCCGACCGCTAATAATTATTTCTGTAAATATTTTGCTCCTCCGGAGCAATTCATGGTTGCATTTCTCTTTCATTATTTTTAATTAACTTTACATCACAAAACTAATTATGATCGTTATTACAGGTTCGGCAGGGTTTATTGGTAGTTGCATAATTTCAAAATTTAACTCTGAAGGGGTTAATAATTTGATATTGGTGGATGATTTTTCGATAAGCGAAAAACAGCCCAACTATACGTTAAAGACCTTTTACCAAAAGATTGAACGTAAACATTTTATTGAGTGGTTTGATAAGAATCACAATATTGTTAGTCATGTTATACACATTGGTGCAAGAACCGATACTACCGAAAAAGATGTACATATTTTAAATGAGCTTAATTTAAATTATACCAAAGCTATTTGGAGTATTTGTGCGAAGAACCAAATTTCTATGATCTATGCTTCGTCGGCCGCTACTTATGGTTTGGGCGAACACGGTTATGATGATGATGAAACTAAGATCCCACTTTTAAAACCGTTGAACCTTTATGGCGAGAGCAAGAACGATTTTGATAAATGGGCTTTACAACAAAAACAAACGCCGCCAAATTGGTACGGACTAAAATTCTTTAATGTGTATGGCCCTAATGAATATCATAAAGGCAGAATGGCGTCTGTGATCTTCCATTCTTTTCACCAGATAAATAATACAGGTAAAGTAAAATTATTCCGTTCGCATAACCCTAATTATACAGATGGCGGACAATTACGCGATTTTGTCTATGTAAAAGATGTGGTAAATGTGATTTGGTTCTTATATTCTAATATTGTAAAAAATGGTATTTATAATTTAGGCAGCGGTAAGGCCCGCACCTTTTTAGATCTTGCCAATGCCACATTTAAAGCCCTAAATATTGAGCCTAATATTGAGTTTATTGATACGCCGATTGATATTAGGGATAAATACCAATATTTTACCGAAGCCAACATGAGTAAATTAATAAACGCCGGTTATTCAAAAAATTTTACCAGTCTGGAGGAAGGGGTAAACGACTATGTTACCAATTACCTTATTAAAGGGAATTATTTTTAACCACATAGACACATAAAAAATTAAACCAAAAGTTTCAAAAAAGCACTCATAGTTTCTTCGCCTTAGGCGAAGAAAAGCCTAAGCTTTACTCTAGGCATAAAAATCTTTCTTCTAACCTATGTGGTTAAATTTTATGTTTTTGCAACAAAGCAGCCTGTTTTTCGTAAAGATATTTTTCATAAATTTAGGTTATGAGAAATTACGCGAAGATCGTATGCATTTTTGTAGCATTTATATGTACAAAAGTTTCAGCACAAAAATTTGGTTGCCAGGCCGGTAAAAATGACCGGATTTTAAGCAGCATTTATTATAGTCCAGAAAACCACCGTAGCGATACTTTTGATATCTTAAAGTATACCATCAATCTCGAGATCGGCAATTTTACCACCAAAAATATTTTTGGCAATACGCAAATAAGATTCGCTCCGAAATTAAATAACCAGAATTATATTCGTTTTGATCTTTTAAAATTATTAATAGACTCTGTTAAAGAAAATTCTACTTTATTGACCTATAATTATAATGATACCATTTTAAAGATAAATTTTACGGCACCAAAAAACATAACCGATACATCTATATTTAGTGTTTATTATCATGGTTTGCCACAGGGCGATCCAAGTGGTTGGGGTGGATTTTATTTTGATAATAATGGCGGTAATCAATACGCGTATAATTTAGGAGTTGGTTTTGGGGCCAAACCACATAATTACGGACGGGTTTGGTATCCATGTTTTGACAATTTTGTTGAAAGAAGTAAATACGAATATAATATTACCTGCGATACAACCAGAAGGGCATATTGTAACGGACAATTAATTTCTGATGTAATTGTCTCTAATAAACGGACACGTAAATGGGTATTGAATGATGAGATACCTTCTTATTTAGCAAGTATTGCTGTTGCAAATTACACACAGGTAAACTGGACCATCAATGCCATGAACGGTGTTAAGCCAATTACGTTGGTTGGCGTTAAAAATGATACTACCGGTATGAAGAACGGATTTGTTCATTTAAAGAACTGCATCAACGGCTTCGAAAATTATTATGGCCCTTATTATTGGAACCGTTTTGGATACACTTTAGTTCCATTTAATAGTGGCGCTATGGAACATGTAACTTCTATCTCATATCCACGCGCAACAATTGGCAGTTTAACTTACGAAGCCGATCTTATGGCACATGAATTATCTCATCATTGGTGGGGCGATCTTGTTACCTGCGAAACACAGGAAGATATGTGGATAAACGAAGGCATGGCAACATTTAGTTCGTACATGTTCTTAGAATGGCAATATGGTACCGCAAAATATTTAAATGCAGTAAAAACCGAACATGATGTGTTATTACAATTCCTTCATCATAAAGAAGGAGGTTTCAGGGCAATTAGTGGCATTCCTTTTAGTTTAACCTATGGCGACCACGTTTATAAAAAAGGTGCCGATGTGGCTCATACATTAAGAGGTTACATGGGAGATGCTGCTTTTTTTACCGGTTTAAAATATATCTTGCAACAAAACAAACTTAAAAGCTTAAATAGTATTGAGTTTAGAAATTACCTTCAAACAAGCAGCGGACAAAACCTTACCGACTTTTTTAATAACTGGGTTTTAGGTGGTGGCTGGTCGCATTTTGCAGTTGACTCCATTAAATATAACCAAATAACACCAACAAGTTTTGATGCTGTTATTGCCATAAAACAAAAAACATATGGCACAAACGTATTGCATAATAGCGTGCCTTTGGAAATTAAATTTTTTAAGAGCGATTGGTCGGCTGTTACCAGAACGGTAACCATGAATGGCGCAACCGGAACATTTACCGTTAATATTCCATACAACCCTGTTTACTCTGCTTTAAATTACGATAGTAAAATTGGCGATGCCACATCGCATGAATACAAAACAATTAAAATTGTTACCAATGTTAATTATACTCTTGGTAAAGTAACTATAAGAGTAAAGAATAAAGGTTTGGATTCGAGTTTAGTGCGTGTAGTGCATAATTACGTTAAGCCAGATCCGTTTAAAAATAATCCCGCAAATCATAAACTCTCCAATCAGCATTATTGGAAAGTGGAAGGTATTCTTTCTCCGGGTTTTTATGCAAAGGGAGGATTCAATTACGATGGAAGCAAAGTATTAGCCGGATCATATGCATATATGGATACACTATTAACTATTGTAAATGGCGATAGCGTTCGCTTGTTTTATAGAGCTAATGCGGCAGATGATTGGAAAGTGGTAAAATACATGACAAAAAATATTACGAGCATAAAAGCGGGGTATATAGAAGTAGATACTTTAAAGTTAGGAGAATATGCTTTTGGTAATTCTACCGACACCAGTTCGGTGGGGTTAATTGAAAACGTAAAAAATAACGTGGGTGTAAATGTATATCCTAATCCTGCTAAACATAAGTGCACGGTTGAATTTACACAAGAATTAAAAAAAGAATATGTTTTAAGTGTTTATAATATCGAAGGAAAGATCTTGATGAAAAGGGCGATCTCCACCAAGGTTACCAGCCTGGATATAAGTCAATTTATAAAAGGCACTTATTTTATAAAAATAGAAAGCGAAAATGTGTTGGTATACGATCGGAAATTATTAATTGATTAATTAAAATTAGTTTTTGAGTACCACAGGAAATGTTGCTAGAATAGGATCTGCCGGGTTTTTTGAAAATAGATTTCAGGATCTCAGTTCCCGGAAATTTATTTATTCTTTTCTTCTGTTCGGAACGATCCTTTTGGCCTTTACATTTAAACATCCCATTGGCGATTTTGGTAATTACTATTACGGCAGCAAATTTTGGCGAGAAGGAATTGATCCATTAAAATTCTATCAGGATCTCCATTTTTTTAATGTCGAGATACGAAATTATGAAGCAGGCCCATTTCTTGAGAACTACGCACCGGTTCCTCCTTTTTCATTGATCTTTTATTGGCCGTTTACTTTTCTAAAATTACCAATCGCCAAATTAATTTTTAGCTTTCTTGGTCTTGTAGTTTTTTGTTTTTCGTTAGAAAGATTGATCAAAGCAATTAAGGTGTTCAGTCTGGCATTTTATTTGTTGCCTTTTATTTTTTTCCAACCCCTTTATTCTAACTTTCACCATGGGCAAACGTATCTTTTAATAACTGCTTTACTATTTGAATTTTATATAGCCTGGCAAAATAATAACAAAATAAGAATAGGTTTGATCATTGCCTTTTTATTTGCCTTAAAGATCTTTCCTGCATTTATCGCTATTGTTTTTCTTTTTAAAAAAGATTGGAAAGCGCTTGGATGGATAGTTTGCTTTACTTTGTTATTACAGATTGTCGTTTATTTTGTTGTTGGAAACACTGTGATGAACTACTATTATATGGATGTATTTCCGCGCCTCGCAGCAAACGATATCACCGAACCTTTTTCTTATTATAACCAAAGCATTTACACTTTTTTACTAAATGCCTTTGTTTTTCATCCCTATTTAAATCCTTCGCCGTTCATTAACTCAACGATTATTGCCGTGACGATACAATTAGTTGTTTATGCCTTTGTTTTTAGTGTTTTTGTAACCACCATCGTGCGAAAAAATCAATTCATCACGTTTGCTATAGCGTTATTAGTATTAGCGATCTTAAATAAATATTCAACCGTTTACGGTTTGATGATTTTTTTGCCTTTTATCTTTTTTCAAAATTATTTTCCAGCAAAAAAAATGACCTTGCTTTGTTTTATAATGTTCCTTCTTTGTAATATACCTATTTATAAATTTGCAGTCGCACCGTTTTTCTTTCAATATTCAAGGGTTTGGCTTTTGTCAGGATTATTTTTGATCGTACTTTTTGAATTGAAACAAGGCTTTGATCTGAAATATTTTTTAGCCGGAGTATTCCTTTTTGCCTTGCCTTCTTTGATTTTTTATAAATACGAAACCGAAAATATATTAGAGGTAAGGTCAAAAAAAGGTGTTGTTTACAATTTTAGTGTTCAAAAGGATAGAGTTAAATTATTTAGTTGTATGGGGAGTAAAGATACAATTGAGAGCTTTGATTTTGTTTCGACAAACATTGATTCCACTCAGTTTAGAAACAATAATCCTTTAAACAAAAAAGCAGTTCTTGTAAATAAGGCTGATTTATTCGAATTATCTGACAAAAATACTGGCGTTGGATTAAACTATTTAATATTAATAACACCAAAAAGAGTAAAGTAGTTGAAGGGCTTAAATTCAAATACGGCCATTGTTTTTTCTAATACAGTTAGAGGGGTATCTTCTTCTTTACTGAACGCTTTTATTTGTTTTGTTTTTACTGCATTAGATCTTCAATCCGAATTAAAAGATTTTGTTATTTTTTTTACTGCCGGTAATCTGCTCATAATAGTTTTAAATTGGGGACTAAAAGATTATAGTATTAAATTATTTGCTTCCGACAATAATGCTAAAAATGTATTCTCAAAATTATTCTCGCTAAGAATATGTTTGTTCGTTTTAGTGGGAATAAGTATAAGTTTCGTCCCTCTTGAAACAAGATTAATAGCATGTGTTTTACTTTATGTTCTTTTTAAATTCATTAACAATACTATTGAAGCCTACTCGACTTTTAATAACAAAAATCATTTTTTTGCCTTTGTAGATATTTTGTCTTTTTGCTTTTTGCTAGTAGCTTATTTTTTACAGTATACATTTAAAGCCGATTTTGTTTTTGTAGTATTTATTATTGCCGAGAGCCTTAAAATGATCATCGGTATAAGCATGTTCAATGATAGAATGTCCTTTCGTTTTATTGATCCATTACCTTTTTTAAAGCAAACAGGTAATTATTTTTTCGTTGCTTTTTTCTCTTTTTTACTTTCCAAAGCAGACTTTTATATCTCGTCTTTTTACTTACATGCGAAAGAACTAATAAACTATCACATTTACAGTAGTCTGGTGGGTTTATCGCAAGTAATTATTACCTCTTTTTTTTCGCGGCAAATGGTAAATTGGTTCAAGTCTAAAGAAGAAAAATTTTCGGTCAATGCAAAGCAATTCTTTCTTACATCGCTTTGCCTTTGTATTCTTGCTTTGCCGTGTTTTTATTTTATAACCCTGTATTTTTATAAATTCACTGTATCCGCCAACATGTTGGCTTTTGTGTTCTTTAATTTGTTTGTTTATTCGTTCATCCTTTTAGAGATATACCTTAATACCCACCAGAATAAACATGCTCTGATATTGGCTGGAGTAGTTGTATCCTCTATTGTAAATATAATTTTATCTTTTGTGCTTATTAAATATTATCATATTCAGGGCGCTATTTTGGCCAATATCATAAGTCTTTTTGTACTATATTTATATTTTAAACTCAGAAGTAGATCTGGTATTGGAAAAGCCTCTTAAAATAGTACTTTTTAATCCGCGTAGCGCAAATTCAAAGCCGCGGATACCTAACAGTATTTTGCAAATTGCCGCTTCTATTGATGGAAAGCATGAGTATTTTATTGTGGACGGTAACATGGAAGCAGACCCGGAGAAAAAGATCCTGGATTATTTTAAACAACATAAAATTGTTGCCTTTGGATGCACGGTTATGCCGGGTCCACAATTAAAACAGGCCATTCCTATTTCAAAAAAACTAAAACAGTTATTTCCAAATTTAAAGATCATTTGGGGAGGATATTTTCCTTCCAATCAACCTAAGTCTGTTTTAAACTCAGGCTATATCGATTTTATTGTAAATGGTCCGGGTGATAATACCTTCCCGCAACTATTAAATGCCATCCAAAATAATTTGCCGGTAGATGGTATAAAGAATTTAATTTACAAAAAAGATGAGCAAATAATTAAAACTGCAAAAGAAGAACTCTTAGATCTTGATAAATTACCTGCTTTACCTTACGAGAAATTAAATTCATTTTATTCATTGCACAAATATCTTGGCAAAACCTATCTTGGTAAAAAAACAATCGCCTATCACAGTAGTTTTGGTTGTCCCTTCACTTGTTCGTTTTGCGCTGTAGTACCAATTTACAATGCGCGCTGGAAAGGCAAGTCGGCTCAGGGAATTTATAACGATGTTAAGTGGTTAAAAGATAAATACCAGGCCGACGCAATAGAATTTCACGACAATAACTTTTTTGTTTCCGAAAAACGTACGGTTGAATTCGCTAAATTAATAAAAGGCGAAAAAATGACCTGGTGGGGTGAGGCACGAATTGATACCATGGATAAATATAAAGATGAATCTTTGGCCATTATTCGTGAAGCTGGTTGCAAAATGATTTTTTTTGGCGCAGAAACAGGCAATGATGAAGTGCTTAAAAAAATGGATAAAGGCGGAACCCAAACCGGTGAACAAATTTTAAAATTTGCCGAGCGTTTAAAAAAATTCGACATCATTCCTGAATACTCTTTTGTTTTAGGTATTCCGAGTGAAACGGAAAATGAAGCTGCAAAACAAATTAACGAGGACATTGAATTTATTAAAAAAGTAAAAACAGTTAATCCAAATACCGAGATAATTATTTATACCTATAGTCCGGTGCCTACAGAGGGCTCAGATATGTATAATAATGTATTGGCAAGCGGTTTTAAATTTCCGGAAACATTAGAAGATTGGATCAGTCCGGCCTGGGAAAATTTTGACCTGCGTAAGAACCCATTAACACCATGGCTAAAGCCTTACATGATCGATAAGATCAAAAATTTTGAAACGGTCTTAAACGGTTATTTTCCAACGGTATCTGATATCCGTTTTAAACAATGGCAAAAGACATTAATAAAAAGCTGGAGTGTCTTCCGTTATCGCAGTGGGTTCTATAAATTTCCATACGAGATCAAAGCGCTTCAAAAGATCTGGAAATACAGGCAACCAGAAATAGAAGGTTTTTAATGCTGGAAAGTTTACATAAAAAAACCTACGACGTTTTTGTACAACCTTTTCTTAAACACTATTTAAAAAAAGAAAGATGGTTTGTATTCGAAGATCTTAAGTTAAAGATTTATCCGGGTGTTTTTCATCCGGGATATTTTTTTAGCACAAAAGTTTTTGCTGCTTACATTCAAAGGCTTGAACTTAATAATAAAAATGTGTGTGAAGTGGGCGCAGGCTCCGGACTTTTAAGCTTTATTGCCCTAAAAAAAGGAGCAAAGCTTTATAGTTTTGATATTAGCCTAACGGCAGTTAAAGGGATTAAAGAAAATTTGGAGACTAATTTTCCGGGGAATAAAAATTTTACCGTTTGCCATTCAGATCTTTTTGACTTCGTTCCTGAAAACAACTTTGATTTTCTTTTAATTAATCCGCCCTATTTTTTTTCTGATCCACAAACTGAAGACGCTCATGCCTGGTATTGTGGCAAGAATGGCGAGTATTTTGAAAAACTTTTTGCTCAGCTGGCAAGGTATTCTAGCCCATCTTCCGATATATATATGATATTGGCTGATAACTGTGACATAGAAAGAATAAGCGCTATTGCAAAAAAACGGGGGTATTTGTTAAAGAGCATATTTGAAAAAAAAATAAAGTGGGAAAAAAACTTTATCTTTAAGATTACAAAGCAACAATGATAGCAGTTGAAACAGAAACTATTACGTTAACCGAAGAGCAATTTTCGGTATTCAGCTGTATTAGTTATTTTGATGTTTTTAAATACCCTTTAAAACCCGCGCAGGTACTGGAGTTTGCGAATGTTAAAATAAGTCAGGCGCATGTAAATCTGGTTTTAAATCAATTAATTGAGCTTAAATTAATAGCTGAGCTCAATGGGTATTATTTTTTAGATAAAAGTACACCCGAATATATAAACAAACGCTCAGATTCCGAAAAACGATTTTCAAAAAAACAAAAAATAATAAAACGTTTTGCCGGTTTGGTTTCACGTTTCCCATTTGTTGAAACGGTTTGCATTTCGGGTTCCTGCTCTAAAGGTTTGCTGGACGAAGATGGCGATGTAGATTACTTTATTATTACCAGCCCAAATAAATTATGGCTTTGCCGAACGCTATTAATTGCCTTTAAAAAAATATTCCTTTTCAATTCAAAAAAATATTTCTGCATCAATTACCTTGTCGATTCAAATAATCTTACCATTCCCGATCAAAACCCATTTGTTGCAGCGGAGATAAAAACACTATTGCCCGTAAGCAATAAAGCATTGTTCGAACAATTTCTGGCCGCAAATAACTGGACGGGTAATTTTTATCCCAATAAATTTAATTACGATAGTTCTTTTCTAAAAGAAAAAAAATCCAAGAAATACTTTTTTGGCTTTATTGAATTTTTATTTTCCGGTAAAGCGGGAGAGAGATTAGATAAGAAGTGTTTTGAAATAACACTTTCGTCCTGGCAAAAAAAATTCCCGAATTTTAATAAGGAAGACTTTGACCTTAATTTGCGCAGTCGTAAGAATGTATCAAAACATCACCCGCGCGGTTACCAGCAAAAGGTTTTAACAGAACTAAATACACGTTTGGAAAAAATAAAAGTTTTAGCAGCATAAATGAAGGTCTTATTCACACATTCGTATTTTCTTCATTTTGATAATAAGCAATTAAAAACAAGAACGCCTTTCCCGCCATTAGCAACCTTGTATGCCGCTTCGGTATTAATGGAAAATGGTTATGAAGTTAAGTTGGCCGATCTGCAATTCTCTTCTTCTTCGGATGAGATAACGCAACACATAGAACAATTTAAACCCGACGTATTTGTAATTTACGACGATTCGTTTAATTATTTAACTAAAATGTGCCTTACCAATATGCGGGAGGCCGCTTTTAGAATGCAGAAGATCGCCAAAGAAAAAAATATCCCGGTTATTGTTTCTTCTTCGGATGCTACAGATCATTTAGAAAAATATTTTTCTAACGGCGCCAATTATATTATAATAGGCGAAGCCGAACAAACGCTTTTAGAGATCGTAAATGGTATTAAGAAAAAAAATAATTTTGATCCTGCCACCATAAATGGCTTAGCTTATTCTATCGAAAATAAAATTGTAAAAACTTCACCACGTTTGGTTTTAAAAGATCTGGATCATTTGCCACTACCGGCCTGGGACCTGATTGATATTACCCAATACAAAAAAACATGGATGGACGGCCATGGTTATTTTTCGATCAACTTTGTTACTACAAGAGGTTGTCCGTATAAATGTAATTGGTGTGCAAAACCAATTTACGGTAATCGCTATAATTCACATTCGCCTCAAAATATTGCAGAACAGATAAAAACCTTGCAGGCAAAATTTGGTTTTACACATATTTGGTTTGCGGATGATATTTTTGGATTAAAACCAAACTGGTTAAAAGAATTCAGTACGGCAATGAATGAAAAGAACATTAAAATAAAATATAAGATCCAAAGCCGGGCAGATCTTTTGTTGGAAGACGAGAATATTAAATATTTGGCAGAATCGGGTTGCGACGAAGTATGGATAGGCGCAGAAAGCGGATCGCAAAAGGTGTTGGACGCCATGGATAAAGGCACTACCATTGAACAGATAAAAGAAGCAACTGCACTTTTAAAGAAACACCACATTAAGCCTTGTTTCTTTTTGCAATTTGGTTACACTGGCGAATTAATTGAAGATATTGGAAAAACAGTTTTGATGGTGGAAGAATTAAAGCCACACGACATTGGAATTTCAGTTTCTTATCCGTTACCGGGAACAAAATTTTATGATAAGGTGAAACAAGATCTGGTTGAAAAACAAAACTGGAAAGATTCTGACGATTTACACCTGATGTTCAAAAGTACTTACCGATCGGATTTTTACCGTTATCTACAGCGGTTTGTACATTATAAATTCAGGAAAACACAAGCATTACACTTATATAAAACAAACACATTTAATAAACGTATGGTCTTAGGTCCTTATTATTATTTAAAGCAGATCGATCTAAAGAAAAAATTAGTAAAACTGGAACCGGAAGCAACTAAATATCTATGAGCCACGTTAAAGAACAGGAGAATTCGGCTAGTGATGCATTTAATGCACAATCTTCTAAATTTGACGCTATCACAACCTCTAACCCCATGGAGGTATTATACCGTGATATTGTTCGTAAACATGTTTTAAGCTTTGCCAGCCGGGGACAAAATATGTTAGAATTAAATTGCGGTACGGGGCTCGACGCTGTTTTTTTTGCCGAGAATGGACTTATTATTCATGCAACTGATAATGCAGATGGCATGCTAGAACAAACCGTATTAAAAATAAAAAGTAAGAATTTAGAAAATAAGATCTCAACGCAAAAATGTTCTTTCAATGAGCTTGATAAGATAAATGCAGGTAAACAATTCGACCAGGTATTTTCAAATTTTGGTGGGCTTAATTGTGCTGAGGATATGCACCAAGTTGTAAAACAGTTGGATCCTTTATTAAATAAGAAGGCGATGGTTCATTTTGTACTTATTGCACCTGTTTGTTTATGGGAATTGGCAGCGGCATTCAAGGGAAGATTTAAATATGCTATCAGGCGCTTGAGCAAAAAAGGCGCGCATTCGCATTTAGAAGGTCATTATTTTACAACCTATTATTACTCTGCTTCGTACATTAAAAAGTCATTCGGTCAAAATTATGAAATGTTACAAATTAGATCATTGGGTTGTTTTTTGCCCCCCACTTTTAAAGAACATTTTCCAAAAAAATGGCCAAACCTATTCGGTTTCTTAAAAAAAATCGAACTTTCTGTTAATACGCTCTGGCCTTTTAACCGTATAGGTGATCTTTACATTATAACATTAAAAAAAACGGCATAATCCCCATTTAAATAAGGGTCAAGCCCTGCCATGTTGCGTAGTTCAGCGATTATCACTAAATTTGCAGATCAACAATTATCCCAATAAATGAATAAGGCTTTCTATATATTTTCATTTTTAATAATACCTTTTATTTTCTTTTCGCAAAATAATGGAAAAGAAAAAACGAAGCAGGATGATGAGTTTAATATTAAAAAATATAAAGGCGAACCGGGAGACAGGTTGATCATAGAAATTAACCGTACTGTTTGGTTAGGCCAGCCTGCAGATATTAAACCAAACTGGAGAAGTTTGGGATTAAATTTTGCCTTTATGTTCGATAAGCCAATTGGCCGCTCGAGCTTTAGTTTTGGTTATGGGGTTGGCATTTTTAGTCATAATTACCATAGTAATGCTGATTTTATTTACAAATTAGACAGTACAAATAAAAATGTAACTACTGCTTTGCAACCTAAAACAATTCCATACAAAACAAATAACTACTGCGAAAAGATCCTGGAAATTCCAATTGAAATAAGATTTAGAAGTAAAACCGATCGGAAATTTAAAATGGAATTTGGCATAAAAGCGGGCTATGTTATTAACGATTTCCGTAAAATGGTAGACGGCGATGGTAAAATAAGAGTATATAACACAAAAAATATTAATCATATTCGTTACGGTGTAAATTTCAGGATAGGTTTTGAACAAATTTGTTTTACAGCTTGTTATTATGTTAGCGAAGTGTTTCAAAAAGACAAGGGCGTAAACGGCATAAATATGTATTCGTTCGGGATCGCCATTATTCCATATTAATTAAAAGATTATGAAGAGCGTGAATATAGAAGATGAGTTAACCAGGTTTAAGAATAAGACCAGGAGCAAGGGCGATGAATTGGTTCAGGAAGCCAACCGTATTCTGGCTCGCGATCTGTATTCAGAAAACAATATCTTAAAAAACTTAAAGCAGTATAATAACTCTTTTGATCTTATTGATGAAGAGGATGTAAATAGCGACCTGATCTTTAAAGGTTCCGAAATAAAAAAGGTGGCTTTGGATTACCGCTTAAAATTTATCGACAGTCAATACTTCAAAGCTGAAATTCCGTACGAGGCGATTTTAAAAATAAAGGATCTGAATGTGAATTTCCGTAAAGATCTAAAGGGATTTAAGATCCTTGCCCCTCTGCAAGCTTTTAAAGAAGATAAATTAATGCGATCTGCTATTTTATTTGTACCGACGAATTATGGTAATTATTGTATTATTCATAAATGGGGAAAACCACTAAAGTGGTATCGCAAAATTGCCTCATGGTCATTAAAGAACTTTGATAATTTATTTATGACTGTTTTTTTCTATACATTAATTGTAACACTTTGCATTCCTACACCATTAATTACGTTAGATTCAACAGCTAGTTATTGGAGCGGCTACAGGGCAGCAGCTTTCATGCATTTATTGATCTTTCATTGTGGTGTAACAGCGTACATTACTTTTGCTTTTGGAAAAAACTTAAGTTCAATTACCTGGAATCATTATAAGGATTTTGGATAGAAATGCATTCGATTAAACAAAGATAGTTAGGAGGTATTATAAAAACATGGACAAATATTCAAAATTAAGACCTCCCAAGCAAACGCCAGATTCCGAAATTTGTAAATGTTCAGATACACCTCCAATTGTTCTACAATCCTCATTAAGTTACAATCCAATTTCATGTGCAGACTGTAATTTGGAGGTCGATGTAAATAGTTTGGACTTCAACAATATGTTAATCGAAAAAATTGCTGACTGGCGTGACTTTCACTTTTGTTTTTTCAAACTTTGGCTCGACTCTGGAGAGTTTGAAATTTGGGCAAAAGAACAATTATCAAATCCTGAAAGTTCTGTAAATAAACGCGCATTAATTATTAGAGAAGAAATAGGAATTACTCGAGAATGTTTTTATTGGTGGTTTATAGACAATTTATCTGCTGGTTATAATTCTTTAGTAAAATGCCCAAATTGTAGTAATGACTTAATTCGAAGAAAAAATAAATTCAATACAGATACTAAAATATGTGAGGATTGTAATATAATTGTTGCGGACTAAATAATCCTGCATGTAGCCTTACTCAAAGGAAAAAATTTATACCACACCGTCGCCCCAAATCTTTACGGTAATATTATCCATTTCGGGACTAAGTTTTAACTGGCAAGATAAACGTGAAGTAGGCGTTATATTAGGAAGTGTATCCAGCATTGCGTATTCATCATCACTAATTTCATTTAAGTTCTCAAAACCTTTTAATACTTCAACATGGCAGGTAGCGCATAGTGCCATGCCGCCGCAGGTAGCTAAAATATCATAATCGTTTCCTTTTAATAGTTCCATTAAACTTAAACCCATATCGGTTGGTGCTTCAATTGTAGAAACGGTGCTGTCGGGATTTTGAATATTGATCTTAATATCGGTCATAAATTTTTCTTATTTTTTTTCTTCACACAACTCCACTAAAACACCATTGGTAGTTTTTGGGTGCAAAAAACAAATTCGTTTATTATCGGCACCGTCTTTTGGGGTTGGATTGATCAACTCAAAACCTTCGTGTTTTAATCTTGCCATTTCCGCATCTAAATTATCTACTTCGTAAGCGATATGATGAATGCCTTCTCCCTTTTTTTCAATGAATTTTGCAATAGCACTATTTTCAGAGGTTGCTTCCAATAATTCTATCTTCGTTTCGCCCAGCATAAAAAAAGAAGTGCTTACACCTTCCGAAGCAACGGCCTCTACCTTATAATGGTCTTTACCAAATAACTTTTTAAATAATGCGTTGCTATCATTTAAATTTTTAACCGCAATGCCTATATGCTCAATTTTTTTTATCATTGATCTAATCTTTACTAAAAAATACTTTTTCCTCTACCTTTTTAAAACCTTCATTTATTCCGCCCAGCAAAGTTAATTCATTAATTGAATTTAAAGCGGTAAGATCTTTACTTTCATAAAATTCTAAATTCTCTTTAAATGCCCCAAAAACTTCGGTTTCTTTTAGCTTACGAGAATAATTAAAATTAACACCGGTGCAGTATTTAATAATAAGCGGGTCTTTTGGCAGTTCGGTTATTTGCGCATAAAACCCTTTGGCAATATAACAACTTCGTACAAATCTTTTTTTGGTAAAAAGGCAAACAATCAGTTCATAACCGGTATTGTTTTTAACGGTAAGGCTTAGCTTAGAAGTGGGATCATATTTATTCCTTCCAAAATAATTACTGTAAGGGGCATCCCCCATTTTAAGGGTAGAGGTTTTAGGTTCTTCAATTTCTTTTTCGGGAATATGTTTCATTAACTCTTTATTAGCGGGCGTCGCTAAATGAAGTATCAATAAAAAAAGACCTACGGCTATGGGTGTGGCAAAAAGAATGTATTTAAATTCATTATAATGTGTTTTTCCTTCTGTTTCCTGTTTGTAAGTCTCTTTTGTCTTTGCATATTTTCTAATATGTTCATCGTAATATCTTCTGCGCTTTAACTCTTTCTCATCAAAACTCCATGTTTTTGTTTTATTGTTTTTTGAACTATAATTTTCGGTAATTGTGAGATTATAATCCAATCGGTAATCATAAGTAGACCTTAGTTTTGGATCGGACAAAGTTTCGTAAGCTTTTAAGATCTTGGCAAAATGTTCTTTGCCAACCGGATTTTTATCGGGATGATAGATCTTCGCCAATCGTCTGAAAGAAGCTTTTATTTCAGCGAAACTGGCTCCTGAATGCAGACCTAAAATTTCGTAATAATTAGCCAAGACCTAAAATTTAATTATTGAATTGTATTATAGTTTTATACAAACGTTTTTTGGTTCTGTAAAAAAATCTAAAGCTTCAAAACCACCTTCTCTTCCAACACCACTTGCTTTAACGCCGCCAAAAGGCGTTCTAAGATCGCGAAGTAACCAGCAGTTTATCCAAACAATACCGGCATGTAAACTATTTGCAATTTTATGTGCGCGGGTTAAATTTTGCGTCCATACAATGCTTGCCAAACCATAAACGGTTGAGTTGGCCATCATCAACGCTTCTTCTTCTGTATCAAAAGGTGTAATGGTAACTACAGGGCCAAAGATCTCTTCCTGGTTGGTGCGGCAATTATAGGGCAGGCCCTCAATAATTGTTGGTTCAATAAAATAACCTTCGCTAAACGCATTGGTTAAATTAAGTTGCTTACCGCCACAAACAATTTTACCGCCTTCCTGTTTTGCTAACTCAATATAACTTAATATTTTTTGCTGATGTTGTTTAGAAACAATAGCGCCCACTTTTGTTTTTTCATTTAAAGGATCGCCAACAATAAGCTCTTTTGTTTTTGTAATGAAATCAGTTTTAAATTTATCATAGATCTTTCGTTCAACAAAGATACGTGAGCCGCATAAACAAATTTGACCTTGGTTAGCGAAAGAAGAGTTTAAGGTTGTAGCCAACATTTTATCATAATCACAATCGGCAAAAATGATATTAGGATTTTTACCGCCCAGTTCTAACGATAATTTTTTAAACATAGGAGCCGCAATGCTGGCAATACTTTTACCCGTTGAGGTTCCACCCGTAAAAGAAATTAAAGGAATGTCCTTATGGCTTACAATGGCGTTTCCTACTTTAGGACCAAGACCATGAACAATATTTAGAACGCCAGCGGGCAAACCTGCTTCAATACATATTTCGGATAATAAAAAAGCGGTCATAGGTGTTATTTCAGATGGCTTAGCAACTACAGTACAACCGGCAGCTAAAGCGGGTGCAATTTTCCAACTGAAAAGATATAACGGCAAATTCCATGGAGAGATACAACCTGCTACACCAACCGGTTGACGAAGCGTATAATTAATTGCGGTTTCTTCCATACTATGCGCATGTGAGGCATAATGTAAAATGCCGGTACCATAAAAATGAAAATTAGCTGCAGCGCGGGGAATATCAACTGTTTTAGCTAGTTTAAGCGGTTTGCCATTGTCAATACTTTCGGCAAGTGCTAACTTGTCAAGATTTTTTTCGATCAAAGCAGCGATCTTTAAAAGGTAGGCAGAACGTTTTTCTTTTGACGTAACGCTCCAATCTTTAAAAGCAGCTTTAGCTGCACTATATGCTAATTCAACATCTTTTTCATCGCTATCCGGTATAACAGAATATACTTTACCGGTTGATGGATTAAAATTATCTAAATATGTTTTTGAGAGCGGTTCTGTTAAAGCGCCATTTATATAGTTTTTGATCTGTTGCATAGCTTCTAAAATGACAATAAAGATACGAAACAAAAAAAACTGTAGCAATTAAATTTTAGAGATAAAACAGTTCCAAATACTGTTCTTATTGGCTTTGAAAGGTCCGTCATTCCTGGAAAAGAATTCGATTCCGGCTTCATTTCTAAAAGACACCATTCTTATGCTTTCTTTGATGCCGTTATTTATAATTTCCAACTCGGTTAAAATTTGTTTTGCTAATTCAGAATGGATGAGGCTCAATTCTATGAAGGACCATCTTTCTTTTAATTCAAAACAGATCTTTAGTTTTTTACTAATGATATAATCTTCGTAAGGCTGCAGCAAGAATGAATTTACGGCATCTTTTAAAAAAGGGATCTTGAAAATCGTTTTCTGTACATCAGCTAATAATTCAAAACGCTGCAAAATATCTTTTTGTTCCATAATTTTTGTTTTTAAAATTTTATGTTTAACGACAAACCAGTATAACTGCCTATTAGAGGTATTTTTGGTGAATAAGATGTGAGTACTAATTTCTTTTCCTTCTTTCTCTCTTTTTTTAAGAGACAAATGACACTAAAAATAATTGTAGCGCTTCCATAAGATACATTAATAGCTTGCAGGCTTTTTTCTTTATCATAGATAGCGCCATAAGTTAATTGGGTTAATCCGGTAATAATTCCAAAACCAGCATTACTTTTCTCTTTTTGTTTTTTCAGCACTAAAAAATTAATCGTATTCATAGAAGTATTTATTGAAGAAAAAATTATCGTTCCAGCTACATCGTTGGAATTTTTATTGCTTTGATATCCTAATGATGAGTTGCCGAAGCCCAAATCAATTGTTTGCGATCTTATAATTACAGTTGATAGCAATGACAGAAAGAAAAATAGCATTTTCATGGCTAATTTTTTAATTTAAAAACAGAACTTACATCCACTTTAAATGTTTTCATTTTAAAAATAATTAGCGCAACTTCTAACTGCGCAATTAAACCCCAAAAGAACATGGTATAAAAAATAATTTCGGCATTTTTTCCGGATAATATTTGTAATACAGAAAGTGTTAAAAGCACTGCCCATGCTTTAGCGGCATAAGTGTGCAATGCCATGGCACTATTAAATTTTATGTAGCCAAATATTTGTAAAGTAATTTCTAATGCCAATAAAATAAAAAACTCTTTTGCATGTGATCTTATAAAAGAATTCTCCATCACTAACAAAACATATAAAAGCGCCAGCCAAAACAATGTATCCACTTTACTATCTAATTGACGTAAATGTACAGAGTCAACTTTCATTCTTCTGGCAATAATGCCGTCAAATACATCACTTAAAACAGCAAAAATTATACAAATACTAACGGTAATAGGGTCTTGAAGTCCTTTAAAAATAGCAACTAAAATAAAATAAACCGCAATTAATAATCTACTATAGATAAGTATGTGCGGCGTTTGTTTTAAAAATGTAGTTTTCATTTGTTTGTTTTAAACATCAAAAGTATTTCATTAACAAGACCTTTCCTTACGGGCTATTGCCGTTAGTTTTTTAATATCCGTAAAAAATGCAGGTAAGATCAATAAGCAATTGCTATAGCTCAAAAATTGCAATAAATGCAAATTCATAGAGGGTAATTTGCTTTTTTTACTAAAAACAGTATCTTTATATTTACTAATCATTAAAATATGCCAGTAAAAAAAGAGAAGAAAAGCGGTAAAATTAATTTACCAATCCAGAATAATTTTATAAGCCGGTTTAAAGAGGTGGTTCCACCAAGTGTGGGATTAGCGGAAGAAATTGCCGATGTTTTGGATGTGAGTATTGACAGTGCTTACCGACGCATAAGAGGCGAAACTGAATTAACGATTGAAGAAGTGTATAAAATTTCCAAAAAATACGGAATAAGTTTAGACGAGGTTTTTAGTAACCAAAACGATACGGTCACTTTTTCATACACTAAACTAACCGATAGCGAAGAGAACTTTGAAACCTATTTAAATAGAATATTAACGCACCTTAAGAACATGAATAAATTTGAGAACCGAAAAATTTATTATGTGGCCGAAGAGATCCCTATTTTTTATTCTTTTTTCTCAAAAAAATTAACCGATTTTAAATTATTTTATTGGCAACGTAGTGTATTAAATGTACCCGAATATCAACAACAAAAATTTGAATGGGGAATTGTGCCGCAAAATTTAGTAGATATTGCACATAACGTTTACAAAGAGTATTTAACTATACCAAGCTCTGAAATTTGGACCACCGAAACGGTTTTAACCGGCTTACGACAAATTCAATTTTATTTTGATAGCGGCATAGTCTCTGCAGCACATGCTATAGAATTACTTTCCGAATATCGGATCATGATAGATATGATATTAAAGAATGCAGAGAACAGCCGAAAAAACATCAGCGATAAAACCGATACTTATTTCTTATACAATAGCGAAGTAGTATTAGGTACCAATTGCATTTATGTGGTAATGGGCGAAACAACGTATTCCTATATTTCATTTAATACCATGAATTCTTTAACAACAAATAATCCCCAATTCTGCGAGGAGACGGAACATTGGGTAAGGAATTTAGAGAAAAAAAGCACATTGATAAGTGGGGTTTCAGAAAAACAACGTTACCAGTTCTTCAGCTCTATGTATAAAAATATTGACGATTGCCTGAAAAGAGTTAAAGCCTAATTGAAAAAAACGATCTCTATAATTGGTGGCGGCGCTAGTGCAATTATTTTGGCATGTGAGTTAGACCGTAAAAAATATTCTGTTTCTATTTTCGAAAAAAATAATGCTTTAGGTCGTAAATTTTTAGTGGCCGGCGATGGTGGTTTAAACCTTACACATTCAGAGGAACCAAAAAAATTTATTTTAAAATATACGCCACACAAATTTTTGGACCAAGCTTTTTTACATTTTTCAAACCGTGATCTTATTGGCTGGATGCATAATTTAGGTGTAGAAACCTTTGTTGGCAGCAGTGGAAGGGTGTTTCCAAAAAAAGGAACAAAACCCATTGATGTTTTAAAATTAATGGAGGAAAAGCTTAGAAAAAACAATGTAAAAATAAATTTTAAACACGAATGGAATGGTTTTTCGGGATCTGATGAATTACTATTTAAAACACAAACAGGCACTAAAAAAATAAAAAGTAACTTGGTTATATTTTGTTTGGGTGGCGCGAGTTGGCCGGTAACAGGCAGTAAAGGCGATTGGTTGGAGAGCTTTAATCAAAAAGGCATTCGCGTAAATTCATTTCAGGCAAGTAATTGCAGTTTTAAGATTGATTGGACAAAAAATATAATAAAAAGCATTGAAGGCAAAGCCCTAAAAAATATTTCAATAAGTTGCGGCAATAAAATTCATTTTGGCGAAGTAGTAATTACTTCATTCGGATTGGAAGGAAGTGGCATTTATCCTTTAAGTCCTGAAATAAGAGAAGGGCTGAGAAAAAATAATGAAGCAAGGATCAGTATCGATCTTAAGCCACAATTATCTTCAAAAGAAATAGTGGAACGTATTTCGCAGTCCAACTCAAAACTTTCTTATACCGAAAATATTGTAAAGCAATTAAATTTAAATAAGACCCAAATACTTTTACTAAAATCTAAAATGAGTAAAAGTGATTTTTTAGACCCCCTACTATTTGTTAACAATTTAAAAAATTTCGAATTGTCTATTTCTTCATTAGGACCAATTGAAGATGCAATTTCTACAGTTGGTGGAATTTTTTTGAGCGAGATCTCTGAGAAATTTGAATTAAAAAAAATAAAAAATAATTTTGTAATAGGCGAGATGCTAGACTACGATGCGCCTACAGGAGGTTACTTAATTCAATCGTGTTTTAGTATGGGTAAATTTTTGGCAGATCATTTAAATGAGCTTGTTTAAAGAGATGTTAATTTCCGATTTTATAATTTACATTTTACCGCTAAAACACGCGTTTTTTTAACTTTTTAATGGTTTAAAACTTTTGTATGAGTTAAATTCTAATATTCTATATTTGCTCAATTTATAATTAAAATTAATATGGTGGCTACAAGTGAATATATTTTATGCGAAATACAAAACGGTGTTTTAGTTGTTACAATTAACAGGCCGGACAAATTAAATTCTTTAAATAAGCAAACGATCGAAGAACTGCACGAAACTTTAGTTGAAGCAGAAAATCAATCAGAGATCCGTGCGATAATTTTAACCGGTTCGGGTCACAAAGCTTTTGTTGCCGGTGCAGATATTGCAGAGTTTGCAAATTTTTCGGTAGAGCAGGGTAAACAACTTAGTTCTATCGGGCATTTTAAGATTTTTAATTTTATTGAAAATTACAGCAAACCAATTATTGCAGCCGTAAACGGATTTGCTTTAGGAGGAGGTTTGGAATTAGCAATGGCATGCCATATTCGCGTAGTAAGTGATAATGCAAAAATGGGCTTGCCGGAAGTAAGCTTAGGCGTAATTCCCGGTTATGGCGGCACGCAACGTTTAGCGCAATTGGTTGGAAAAGGAAAAGCTTTTGAAATGATCGTAACAGCAGATATGATAAATGCTCAAGATGCTTATAAATGGGGCCTTGCAAATTATGTAACTACACAAGACGAGTTATTAAACAAGTGTTTTGAAATAACGGCAAAGCTGGCATCAAAAAGCCCAACAGCTATAAGAACGGCAATTAAAGTAATTAATGCAGGTTACAATACTAAATTAAATGGTTTTGAAGTAGAAATTGAAGAGTTTGGAAAATCTTTTGGCACGAAAGATTTTAAAGAAGGCGTAAGCGCTTTTTTAGAAAAAAGAAAGGCAAACTTTAAAGGAGAATAATTTATACGTTATATATTTAAAAAGAGCTGTTATATAATAATGGCTCTTTTTTTATGTCGATTTTTTTCTTTTTAAGGTGTTAAATCTATAAAAGGAGACAAAAAGTAACGTAAATTTGCAACAGGTTTATACCTTGAAAAAACGCACAACATATCTTTTGGTTTTGGTAACTCTTTTCATCCTTTTTTCAGGTGTTGATATGGTGGCCCAATGTGCAATGTGTAAACAGGCAGCAGCAAGCTCTTTAAAGTCAAATCCAAATTCTATGGTTCGCAGTTTAAATACGGGTATCTTATATTTAATGGCGGTTCCATATTTATTAATGGCTTTTATTTTTAGAAAGCAGATCGCACAACTTTGGAGAAAGTTTTTCCCTAAATCTTCTGAAAATGCTGTTAAATAAGGGTTTCCAAACTCTTTAATTGTTCCCTCAATCATAAAGCGTTTTCGCTCAGTTCGTTTTTTTTCCCTTTTTTAAATCTCCCATTCAGTAAGTTAAATCCAAGTCTAACTCAAATTCAGTTTTTATAAGTTTTTAATAAGGTAGTTTTGATCCGAAATATTAATCTCTATATGAAAAATTTAAAATTATCGCTCTTAGCCCTTTTAACATGTATTATTGGAATTAAACAAGCAGAGGCCTGTCACGGTATGCCCTTACAGAATTATTTGGTAACTGTTGGCGCAGCAGGCGTAACGGTTACAGCTAACTCTGATCCATCAACCTGTGGCTGTGGTCCGTATTGGTTACAAACTGAAATTTCTTGTACACCCGTTTTTGTTGGATCTCAGCCGGCTTGTATGACCAGTACTTTAACAAACTGGAATAATCCTGCAACATCTTATTTAAATTATCCATATTATAATTCATTATTAAATGTCCCTAATTATAACATCGCAAATGGATGGCCTGATAATTGCGCACTTGAACCGTATCATCCAAATGTTATTCCTTTCTCAAATCTTTGCCCCGGTAAAACATATTATATCCGCTCTCGCGAAATGGTATTAGGTGGTAGCAATACTGGTCCATGGACTCCTGTTCAATCATTTGTGGTTCCCGGATCAGCGGTTGTTAATCCGCCAAATACTTTAAATATGACCTTAAACGCAAATCCAAATCCAATTGTTTGTTGTGGTCCTGTACAACTTACCGCTATTATTACTGGAACGAATTACGGACAATGTATTGGTAATGCACCATCTTGCGAAAAAAATGTTACCGTTACACCAACTTTTAGCTGGACATCTTCTAACCCAGTATCAACTACAATTGGTAACGGAAATACTTTTACCACTACTATAAATGTTTTATCGGTAACAAACTTAACTTCTACAACAACATTTAGTGTGTGGTTGGCTTATATGTGTTCTTCGCCTTCGGGCACAGTTGTGTATACACCTTCCAATGTGCCTATTATTTTTACTAATTTTCCTTTATCATCTGCAAACGCCACTAATACATTTGTAACTGCAGCAAGTAATGCAGTATGGACGCAAGCCCTTTCTAGCTGTTTATCAGGAGGTATCTGTATGTGCCAGTTCTTAAATGCACAACCGGCAGTTGTAACTGTAAACGTACTAAGCGTGCCGCCACCATTAACTGTTATTATGACACCTAATACATGTTTAAGTTCTCCTAACTTTACATTTACAGATATTAGTGCTAATGCAAATAATTTTAATTTATTTTGGAATTTTGGTGATGGTGGAACCGGAACCGGAACTAATGTAGCGCACACATATACTGCAGCCGGAATTTATACAGTTACCGTAAATAAAGCAGGATGTGGTCCATGCTCTGCATATGGTTCTTATACAGTGCAGGTTTACCCTTCGCCAAATTCTGTATTGTCGGTTAACTCACCTGTTTGTATTGGTGGAACCGCTTCATTCTCAAATACTGTAACCAATGGCGCTACATACAGTTGGACGGGCCCGAACAGTTATACATCATCTTTACAAAATCCTGTTATTACAAATGTAACAGCGGCCATGGCTGGAATTTATACCTGTGTTACTACCAATTCAAATGGATGTACAGGAACATCAACAGTGAGTTTAACCACTAATCAGGCCACTTTGAGTGCAGGAGCTAATAACCCTGTTTGCCCGGGAAGCCCTATAAATCTAACCGCTACCGGTAGTGGTAATTATAGTTGGACCGGGCCGAATAATTTTTTATCGGCTCAACATAGCCCTTCTTTAACTGCCGCAAATAATTCAGGTGGAAGTTATATTGTTACTGCAACTTTAACCGGTAATTGTTATGCAAGTGCAACTGTTGCAGTAAACATAAGTACAACTAGTGTATCAGCCAGTAACAACGGCCCGGCCTGTTCAGGTAATAATATACAGCTACATGCTTTTGGAAATGGAACTTTTGTTTGGAGCGGACCAAATGGGTTTACTTCTAATTCGCAAAACCCTGTTATAAATAATGCAACATCCATTGCGAGTGGAGTCTATACAGTTACTATTACATCTCCTCAAGGTTGCACTGCAACCGCTACTACGAATGTTGTAGTAAATGGTGCAAGAGTATTACATCCATCCGCTTCGCCGGCAGAGCTTTGCGAAGGTGGCACAATTAATTTTGAAGCACTGGATGGAAGCGGCACTTCTTATTTGTGGACGGGACCAAATGGTTTTACTTCAAACAAAGCAAATGTGGGCATTTTAGATGCTACTCCTTTAAACACCGGAATTTATATTTTAACTTTAACAGATCCTGCAGGTTGTATTGCAACCGGAAGTGCTTCTGTAAAAGTTAATCCAAAACCAAATATTGATATTGATATGAGCAAAGCTAAACCGGGTTGCGCTCCGTTATGTAATATAGAATTTAAATCTATAACAAATTCAAGTGCTTTAGATCTAAGTTGGAAATTTGGTAATGGCGATGTTGATCAAACAGTTAATCCTAAAAATATTTGTTACACTGCTGCGCAGGTTTATACTGTTGAGTTAAATGCTGTTGATGCAAAAGGTTGTACTGCAAATATTGCAAAGACTTTGGAAACTTATCCGGTACCTGTAGCAGATTTTGTTATCAATAATAATGGCGCAACATGGGTTAACGGCGCAACACAATTTACCGATAAGTCAACTAAAGCAAATATCCAAGCGTGGTTGTGGACCTTTGGTTCGCCTGATAATACATCAACAGTACAAAATCCAAATTATACTTACCAGGATAGCGGAAAATATAATGTAACATTAGAAGTGACGAGTGATAGAGGTTGTAGATCTTCTGTTTCTAAAAAAGTAATTGTTGCTGATGAGATGGGAGTATTTATACCAAATGCCTTCTCGCCAAATGGGGATGGAAGCAACGATGTTTTCCTTGCAGTTTCAAACAGTGTTACAAAATTTGAAATGCTGATCTTTAACCGTGGCGGTAGCTTAATATTCCAGTCAAACGATATTAGAAAAGGCTGGGATGGTAATGTTAAAGGCGAAATAGCGGAGAATAATGTTTACGTTTATAAAGTAAGTTATGTTGGTAAAGATAACAAATCACACTCTTTAACCGGTAGTGTTACCTTAGTACGATAATTTTTTTTTATCTTAATAGCCCGAAACTAATTGTTTCGGGCTTTTTTATTCGATGAAGTATCTGTTTTATATATTATTTTTTTTTAAGTTGGGCGTAAATGCACAAAGCTGTAATTACTGGTCTACGTATTCGGGCAAAATCGGTTCAGACCAGGTTAAAGGAATGACCCTTGATAATAATAAGAACAGTTATATTATCATGCAAACAGATAGTCCATCGTTAACGGTAATGCCGGGTTTGATAAGTGATGTAATAAACGGTATTAATGATGCCTATCTTGCAAAATTCGATTCCTGTGGTAATTTTATTTGGGGAACTTATTTAGGAACTTCTAATTTTGATAGTGGTGAGAAGATAGTGATGTGTGCCGATGGTAATATTGCCTTTACAGGATATTCACAAGGCACTGGGCTACCAACTACTGCTGCATGTTTTCAACCAAACAATGCCGGTCAGGCAGATTGTTTTTTGGGAAAGATCACGCCTAACGGAAATCTTTTATGGTTAACCTATTTCGGAAAAGCAGGCTCTGATCTTGCTTACGATCTTAGTTGCGACTTTAATGGTAATATATTTATTGGCGGCACTACTACTTCAACTAATTTTTTTACAAACACTTCGTCGTTTCAACAAAATTTTGGTGGAAGTACAGATGCGTTTATCGCAAAATTTTCTGCTGCCGGAAGTTTAAAATGGTGCACTTACTATGGCGGACTTGGAAGCGAGGATATCCACGTTTTAACTACTGATGTTTTTGGAAATATTATTGGTGGTGGCGGAAGCAACAGTTTTAATTTAAGCACTTCGGCGGGCTGCATCCAACCTTCAAAAGATGCGGGATTGGATTGTTATTTAATAAAACTCGATTCAACCGGGAATAGGATCTTTTCTACTTACCTTGGTGGTGCTGGACAAGATGATGCCTGGGGTATTGCTGCAGATGGATTAGGAAATTTATATATGAGTGGCCAAACAACCAGTTCAAATTTTACGACTACAACGGCAGCTTATCAAACAACGCTTTCGGGTATGACAGATCTTTACTTTTCAAAATTATCGCCTGTAGGAAATTTAATGTATTCAACATTAATTGGCGGTTCTGATGTGGATCTTCTAAACCGGATGAAGATCCATAATTACGAACTATATATTTTGGCCACAACGGCTTCGACAAATTTTCCTATGCTTGGAACCCCCAATTATAGTACACTTCCTGGGTCTCAAAATTTTGTGGTTATAAGACTAAATTCCGCAGGGCAACCAAATTATTCTACGTATTTTGGAAGCGTTGGCGGTTATGATAATGGAAATGACCTGGCAATTACAACTAATCACTTATTTTTTTGTGGTCAGTCTTCTTCTTCAAATTATCCTACAACTGCTGCTTGTTTTCAAAATAGTTATGGCGGAAACGACGATGGCGTGCTAACCAAACTACCAAATAATAACGCAAGTTTAATTACGGTGTTAAATAAACCAACATTATTAGCAGAGCAAATTATATTATTTCCAAATCCAACCAAAGATAAATTAAGGATAAAAAATGGCAACTCAGTAATTACAACAATTGAAATAATAAATTACCTTGGCCAGGTAGTAAAAGAAAGTGAAGAAGAAAATTCAGAAATTGATGTAAAAGAATTACAGGAAGGTATTTATTTTTTGAGAATAAACGATTTAATTTACAAATTCATTAAAGTAAATTAATTTTTTTGCTCTATTACTTTTGGCGCTTTAAAGTAGTCGCTATCTTTTTTCGGCGCGTTTTTTAAAGCTTCTTTTTGTGTAATAGTTACTTCGGGCACATCATCGCGTAAAATATTTTTTTCATTTGTCATGTAAATTAATGGCTCGATATTATTTGTGTCCAGTTCATTTAATTTATCTACAAAGCTCAGCATACGGTTCATATCATTTAAGATCTCGGCTTTAGCCTCGGCATTAAATTCTAAACGCGCTAGGTGCGCTACTTCATCAACTGTTTTAATATCTATTTTATTTGCCATTAATTTAGTTTTTGCGTTTGCAAATATATCTCATTTACTAATATTGTACAATAACATATCCTGTTCTTGTTTCTTTGTCGCCATCCTGGAACTCGATAATGTAATAATAAGTGGCAGAGGGCACTTTATTACTACCTATAGTATTGGCCACATTAGGATATGCATTCCAGGAGTTATCATATTCAGATTTTTCGTAAACTTTATTACCCCAACGGTTAAAGATGGTAAGTTTTACGGGTCTTCCGTTTAAACCTTTAATAAAGAAGACATCATTTTTACCATCCCCATCCGGAGAAAAACCATCGGGAATAAACAGATCAATAGGCGGTAAACTAATAATGGTTACTGTATCGTTATTTGTTGGATCACCGTCGAAGTCAGGATCCCATGTAAAGCCGTTATTAGAAGTATCCATCACAGTAACGTTATTAATAAAATTGGCAAAACCAATTACCCAATTTTTAAATGGACCATAAAAACCCTTAGGGTCTATGCGAACAGTGAAGACGATCGTATCACGTTTGTTGGCCAATAAGGTACTGGTAGAAGGAGAAGTTAAGCTGATCTGTGAAATACCATCAAACAAAGGATTGATACTTAAACTGCTATTTTGCGAAGTAATAACGGGCTGGCTTACAACAGAAAAATTACTTGGCATAGGAAAAGCAGTAGCCAGATCTTCATTTAACGTAACGTTGGTTAAATTAATGGTAGAAGCATTAACGGCAGTAACAGTAAAACTAACATTGTAAAAAGAGTTGTAAACTAAAACAGGCTTGCCTGCAGCTTTGGTCATACCAAACATGGTATTATTACAATTGATGACAAAAACCGATACCAAGGCAGTATCCAAACAACCCCCACTCTCACCAATAACAGAATAAGTATTAATAGAATTAGTAGCGGTAGTAACAATAGAAGCCCCCGTAACACTCACGGGCATCCAGGTATAATTTACAGCGCCAAAAGCAGTTAAAGAAAAACTACCCCCATTGCAAAGAAGTGAGGCGGAACTAACAGCAGTCACACTCGGACTACCCCCCACATTAACTGTAAGAGTTTGCGAATTAGTACAACCAAAATTATTAATACCTGTAACAGTATAAGTAGTATTCACGCTAGGCGAAACGACAACAATAGGCCCTGTTTGCGCCCCAGGATTTACCAAATAAGTAACCCCACCACTGGAAACGATAGTAACAGAATTACCCGGGCAAACGAAAGTAGCAGAAGGCATAGCAGTAATAGTAGGATTAGGATTAACCGAAACAGTAGTAACAGCAGTATTGGTACAACCCGCTAAATTAGAACCCGTAACCGTATAAGAAGAAGTAACGCTAGGCGTAACAATTAAAGTATTACCCGTTGAGCTACCCGGAGTCCAGGTATAACTAATACCACCAAGAGCTAATAACACAGCGGGGTTACCGCTACAAATAACAGGCGGTAAAGCAGTAATGGTAATATTAGGCCGCGGCAACACCACAAGGGTATAAGTTTTAGAAGACGAACAATTACCCGACATGCCCACAAGAGTATAAACGGTAGTAGCCGTTGGCGATACAACAATACTAGGCGTATTAGCACCACCCGGTAACCAGGTATATGAAGTAGCGCCGCTTCCTGTTAGGTTAGAAAAATTTCCTCTACAAATTGGATTTGGATTACCGGTGATGGTTAAAGTTGGTAAAGGTGTTACGGCCACACTAACGGTTTGCGAACTTACGCAACCCAAAGAGTTGGTACCTGAAACCGAATAAGTGGTAGATAAGCTTGGTGTAACAACAAGCGTATTGGAATTAGAACTTACGGGTGCCCATGTATAGGTATTTGCTCCGTTTGCTGTCAGTAAGGCCGGAGAACCATTACAAATATTGGTTGGATTACTTATTGCGGTAATGGTAGGATTTGGGTTAACTAACAGACTTACTGTTTTAGTGCTGGTACAGCCATTAATAGTTGTACCGGCAACCGTATAAGTAGTATTAACTAAAGGAGAAACAGTCACGTTGCTTCCAACCAGAGGACCGGGATTCCACGTATAAGTTAAACCACCCGAGCCGGTTAAAGTTGCTGTGCCGCCAACACAAATGGCAGTTGGATTAGCGCTTGCATTTATAGTTGGTGTAGGTGATACCAAAATTGGAATTGCAGTTGTTGAAGTACATACGCCGTTCACACTTGTTAAAGTATAAGTGGTATTAACGGTTGGTGAAACTACAATTGACGATGTTGTAAAGGCGCCTGGATTCCATGTATATGAGGTGGCACCGCTGGCAGACAATGTTGCTGATTGACCCGAACATAAAGTACCAGATAAAGGAGAGACAACAATTGTAGGATTATTTACAACTAATTGAACAGTGGCAGAAGAAGAACAGCCTAATAAATTTGTTCCGCTAACTGTATAAATAGTGGTTGTTAACGGACTAACGGTTACTGATGCACCGGTTAAATTAACGGGTTGCCAGGTATAAGTTAAAGCGCCAATTGCAGACAAAGTAGATGTGCCACCCTGACAAATAATTGTTGGTGATGCAGATGGCGTAATGGTTGGAACAGGAATTGTAGCTAACACAAAATTAACTGATGAAGTACAAACCCCATTGGCGCCAATAATAGTGTAATTAGTAGTAGCAATTGGCGATACCGTAACAGTGGAACCCGTTAGGTTACCGGGTAACCAGGTGTAACTTCCTGCACCGCTTGCCGATAAAGTGGTTGATGATCCTGCGCAAACAGTTGCGCTACCACTCACTATAATTGTTGGTGTAGAATTAACAGAAACATTTATTACAGCGGTTCCGGAACATATACCTGTAACACCTGTTACAGAATAAGTTGTTGTAATAGTTGGATTAGCTGCTACAACAGAACCGGTTCCGGGAATGGTAGATCCAATTGGGGTCCAGGTATAATTGGTAGCGCCATTTGCAGTTAAAGTTATTGCCGCGCTTGGCAAACAAATTTGTGTGGCAGATGCAGCCGCTGTAACACTAAAAGCCGGAATGCTGCTTGATACGTTTATGGTTTGTGTGTTCGAACAACCAGTGACTGTGTTTGTTACAGTTACACTATATGTACCACCTGTATTAACAATAATAAAAGTACCGGTAAATGAAGGTAAAATTGGCCCGGCACCGCCCCATAAATAAGTGTTTGTTCCGGAATTTGGAGCCACGGTTAATGTAGCTGTTGGATTAGTACAACTCAAACTATTCGTTAATGTAATCGTTGGTGTGGGAACACTTCCGCCATATACCGTAAAATTTGCGATCGATGATCTGATAGGGCAACCGGTTGTTGTTGATAATGTACAGGTATAAACTCCTGGGGCATTTACATTTGCTGTATTACTCGTAACACTTATTATTCCCGGCCCGGCCCAACTATATGATAATGGTCCTAATGTAGAAGTTGCTACCAAACCAATACTTGTTGAAAGGCATGAAAGTGTGGCACTTGGATTGGCGGTAATAGTTGATGTAAAACTATTATCAATGTAACAATTAGCAAAATCAGAAGGAAGTGAAAACGATGCAGGTGTAACTGTAAAATTAACAACGTTACCTGAAATTGTTCCTACGTAATAATTAGATGTTCCATCATTTACAGTAACTGTGTTGCCCACAATAGCAAACCCACCGCCTGCGCCGGCAATTGGTAAACCTGTAACGGAATAGGAACAGGTTAAAACACCTGTAGGACTATATACCTGCAAGGCTTGTGGAGCTAATGTTCTTAAATAATAAAAATTATCTTGGTCATCACCGGTTACATCATATGGCCCTGAATTAAGAAGTGCAGGAATTGTTGCAAGTAATGTGGCAGCCCCGGTACCGTTATATTTATATACCTGCCCGGTTGACCCAACTAAATTATAAATGAAATTTTTACTGCCACCCGGATTTACGGCAGCAGCATTTGTGGTAGAGTGGAAAGTATTTATAAAAGAAGTCCCGTTATAATACCAATAAAGCCCGCCGGATGTTGTCCAGTAAGTGGGGTTTGGGGCAGGAAATCCAAATGCGGGGCCAACTGCTAAACCACTTGCGCCAGGCGGAAGCGATAATCCGGTTAAGGTAGAAGTATTTGGGATTGTTAAATTAGATTCAGAAACGCCTGAAGCTGTTAATGCATAAAAAGAAGTGTTACAATTTGGATTTGTAACAGCGGCAACGCACGAAGGGTCAGTTAAAAATAATTGATTAAACTCTCCGTCAGTTAATTTACGATTATAAAATCTCACGTTATCAAGCGAGCCTAAAAGAGGCAGATTAAAAGCAATTCCTGTTCCTCCTAAATAAACACTTTCTGTTGCGTTATAATTAAATGGAATTATTGTTGGCGCAGAGCCTTGTAAAACACCATTCAAATATACTTTCAAAGAATCATTACCAATATAAGCGCCAATGTGATACCAAGTATTTGCCACCATATTAGTGGCGCTTGATATAACTTGCTGGGTTGCCGGAGAACAAGCCCCACTTGATTTCACAACATGTAGCTTAAAACCCGGGCCTAAATTTTGCGCTATTAAAGTATAGCCTTCATGATAACTGGCGCATGTATTATGCGCAAATACAATATAATGAGGTTGTGTAATATTATCAAGTTTAACCCAAGCAGAAAAAGAAACGGCATTAGTCGGTTTTAATAAAGGACTATTTGGTAAAGCAATATAACTTGTTGGAAGTCCTGCAAAATGAAATGCCGAACTTGGATTACTGAATCTATCAACAGTTGCTGTTACAGCGCTTAAAGTACCCGTTAAATTATTAATAGGTTCTGCTCCGTTCCCATTTAAAGCATAACAGGCGGTTAAGCTTGTAGTTAATGTTTGGGAGTAAAATAAATTAACACTTAAACCAACTAGTAATAGTATAATATATTTTAATTTCATTTTCTGAAATAAGTTATTTTTTATTCTCGAATTTATTTAGTTCCTCTAAAGTAAATATATGAATTTTCTCCTTAAGTTCATCAATATCTTTAGCGGTCATTCCTTTGGTATAAATGGGGTCGCCAACAATTATCTTAGGGTTTCCGGGCTTGCCATGACTTTTAAAAAAGCCACCATTTTGTAAGAATTGCCAGTTATTTAAATTAACGATCGGTACTATCGGTACTTGTTTTTCTACAGCTAATTTAAACGCACCGTTTTTAAACGGTCTCAATTTTCCATTCTCACTAATGGTTCCTTCCGGATAAATTACCACACTTAAATCCTCATCTATTTTTTTTCCTGCATCAGAAAAGGCTTTATGTGCATTGGTAATACTTTTACGGTTTACCGGTATGTCCAGGTAAACAAAAAAGTATTTGAACAAAGGAATTTTAAGCAATTCATATTTTCCCATAAAGACTGCTGTATGATCAATGTAAAAAGGACAAAAAATAATATCCAGGTAAGACGTGTGGTTTGAAACAATGATACAAGGTTTTGGTAAGTTGTATTTTTTTGTTTTATAAGTAATCGTTGGAAATAAAAATGAGCCAATACAGATCATGCGGGCCCATAAACGTTTTAATTTAAAAACAAGATCATAATTTCCGGTTCGCAGAGCAAAATAAAATACAGGGAATAAGATCAAAAACGGAATTGCAAAACATAGTACGAACCAAATTTTCCAGATAGGAGAGAATATATAACCCAAAAATTTCATATAAACCAGAAGCTAAATTACCAATTAACTTCTAAACAGAGAATTTTCTACGCATCTCGTCAATACTGTAACACCACATATCCTGTTCTTGTTTCTTTTTCGCCATAAATGATAATTCTAATAATTAAAGAAGAACAAAAAGATTTTCCCCACTATTTTCTTACTTTAACTTAGTAATTATAAACTCTGTTCTCCTGTTTTTAGCATGCTCGTCTTCAGAGCACGTAGGTTTAATTTTTCCTTCGCAGATACATCCATTTAATAATTTTGCTTCACCATATCCTTTACCCACAATTCTATCTTTTTTAATTCCTTTTTTTATGATATAAGCAGCGCTTGATTTAGCGCGTGCAGCGGATAATTTAGTATTTGAAGCGGCGGCACCTCTACAATCCGTATGTGCACCAAGTTCAATATACATATTAGGATATTCGTTCATTACCTTAACAACTTTATCTAATTCAACACCTGCGTCTTTACGAATATTTGATTTTCCCTGATCAAAATAAATAGGTTTCATATCTATCATTTTTGCAAGGTCATTACCAACTTCTATTTTTCCTAATTTTAGATTTAAAGATTCATTTACTTTAATTTCTCCCGGTGCTTTAATGTCATAAATAAATGTTACAGTTTTGGTTACGTAACCCGGTTTTTCTAAAACAATAAAGTAACTTATTTTATCACCAATTTTTTTACCTTTTAAAGGTTTGCGATAATCACCGGTAGCAAGTGTAGTATAATTATCAAACGGTGCTTTGCTTGGCAATTCATTAATAGTAAGTTTTACACCTTCTAAAGCAAGATTTGTTTTTGCATCTGTAACAAAAGCTAATAAAGATAAATGCGGATCTTTCTCTAAACGTAATTCTTTTGTAAAAGTATCATCAGGAGAAGTTTTTGTTGAAACGCTGTCTTCTAATTTAAAATAATCGGTTTTATTAACTGTTAAATTATAATTAAGATCTTCTTCGATCACAGTTTGTAACTCTCCTTTTTCATTGGTAGTAACCGTATCACCATTCATAGCAAATTTAGTGTTAGGAATTATTTCGCCATTGTCTTTATCTTTTGTAATGATCAATATTTCTTTTCCTCTTTTTACTTCACGTAAGATCTCGAAATCGTAAATATCATCATCCATCCCACCATTTTTTCTGTTCGAACTTAGGTAACCAATTTTATTATCCTCACCTAAGAATACACCAAAGTCATCGCTCTTACTGTTTACTGGCTCGCCCATATTATAAACTCTTCCCGCTTTATCATCTTTAAATTTTGTTTCGTAAATATCTAAGCCTCCCATTCCATCAAGTCCGTTTGATGAAAAATATAAAAGCCCGTTAGCGGCAATAAAAGGAAAAACTTCTGTACCCGCTGTATTTACTTTTGCTCCAAGGTTAACCGGTGTACCCCAAACATCGCCTTGTTTTTTAGTGTAATAAATATCCATTCCGCCATAACCACCTTCCATATCAGAAGCAAAGAACAAATAAGTTCCATCAGCAGAAAGTGAAGGGTGCGCGCAATTATTATTATTGTTATTAAATGGTAATTCTGTTACCCTGTCAAAACCATTTTGATTTAAACCGGCTTCAAATATTTTTAATTTATAAGTGTTTTCAGTACTTATCATTTTTTTATTTGAATTGTTCCTGGTAAAGTAAACCGTATTATAGTCTTTTGTAAAACAGATTGGGCCATCATTATATTTTGAGCTTAGATCGCCCATAAATAATTTTGGATTTAAATAAACACCGCCACCATTATTTTCGCTGGTATATAATTTCAAATAACTGTCGCTGGTCCAGCCATGTTTTTTATTGATCCATTTTGTTTTATTTCTGGATGATGCAAAAACAACTGATTCATGATATTTTACCGCACAAAAATCGTTTTGAGCTGAATTAAATTTTGCAACTTCTACCTTATAAGCATCAGCATTTTTTATGTACGATTTCATTTTATCTGAAGAAGAAGCAAGGTTTTTCCCTCTGCTATCAGCACCGTATTGCTCAAAGTATGATTTGGCACTTTCTTGTTGCCCTATCTCAGTTAAGGCCTGGCCGTAATATAATTTATGGATCGGCTCTTCGCGTCCCGATTTTATTAAAGAGCCGTAACATACTAACTGACCTTTAGTATTGTTCGTTAAACGATAACAATCTCCTAAATTAGAAAGGATGATCTTGTTGCTGCTGTCTTTTTTCAGCGCTTTCTCGTAATAAGGAATTGCTTGCGAGTATGCTTTAGTAGTATAAAACTTATTTGCTTTTTTTAAAGCGCCGGCCTGGCCAAACGAATAGATCGAAAAACAAACATTAAGCAATAAAAAATATTTAAAACTGGTTTTCATAATTTAGTTTAATTGTAAAAATTAGAAATAACGTGGTGTAACAACTTTTTTACCTTTATAAGAGAATAAATAATTTATTCCTATCTCATGCGATCCCTGCGAGTATTTTTGAATGGCATTAATGCCATAATCATAAGAATAACTCACAAGGAATTGTGGACTTACCTGTATGCCAACAATTGCTGCAACCGCTGCATTGCTTCTGTATGAAACCCCTGCCCAAATTTTTTCTTTAATAAAAAAGTTAGCGCTTAAGTCGTATTGTATTGGCGCATTTTGAACCGCTTTTATCATTGCCTGGCCTTTTAATTTCAGGTCGCTTGATAAAGTAAACATGTTACCAATGGTATAATAAAAAGTAAATTTAGTTGGATCGATCTTAGTAGTTTGTATGCTGGTTCCGTTTGGATTAAAGGCGATCCTGTCATCTACCATTCTTGGAATTGATAAACCGGTATAAAATGTTTTGGTATTAAAATAAATACCTCCACCAAAATTCGGAGAAATTAAATTTGGCGAGTTTTGTGCTAATTGTGGATCAACAGTTCCGTCATCATTGGTTTTTAAAGTTGAGAATTTATTTAATTGAGTATGAATACCTCCCATTAAACCAAACGCTAAATGGCCTTTATCACCGGTTTTTACCCTGTAAGCATAACTTACATAAACTAAATTCCTTTGTAACACACCAATTGATTCGTTTAAAACACTAAGACCTAAACCCATCTTATTCTGCATCAATGGTCCGTGCAATGAAAACGAGGTTGTTATTGGGCGACCCGGAAAATTAACCCACTGCTGCCTGTGTAATAATGTTGCGCTCATAGCTTCTTTACTCCCGGCATAAGCTGGATTAATGAACATCTCGTTAAACATATATTGCGTAAATAGAGCATCGTATTGCGCCTTACCTGTAGTAACAATCATGAAAAGAATTGCAACTATCGCTATTTTTTTTGTTTTTTTCATAGTGTGTTCTGTCTAAATATTTTTATCAATTAGTATTGTATTATAATAAATCCATTAGTTGTTTTAATATCTCCGCCATTAAATTCGAGGATATAATAGTAAGTACCTTGCGGTAATTTCTCAGTTCCAAGTGTGCCATTCACGTTTGGAGTTCCGTTCCATGTATTATCATAATTTGATTTTGAATACACTTTATTACCCCACCTGTTATAAACAGTAAATACATTATCAACACCAACCGGTAAACCTTTTATAACGTAAAGATCATTTTTACCATCACCATTTGGTGAAAAGCCTTCAGGAATAAAGAAATCCGTATTTGGTATTATCAACACGGTTGGTACATTATCTGAAGGTTCGTTCCAAATGCCATTACCGTTCGAATCAGGGTTATTGCCTGTATTCGATGTATCTGCAACAGTAACACTGGTTGTACTTAATGCATTTCCATATGCACTGTTCTTAAATATGGTAACAGTATCTGGATTTACATTGATCGTAAAAATAATTGTATTTACATTACCCGGAGCCATTACATTTAGCCCAGCACCTAATAAATTTATATTACTATTACCATTATACAAGCTATTGGCAGTTAAGCTTCCTGTTACAACAGGGCCTGATTTCATGGTATAAGAGGCAGGATACCTGATAGTCTTATTAAATAAACTGTCTTTTGCAGTTACATTTTTTAAAGTATCATTTCCTAAATTATGAATGGTAATCGTGTATGTTATGTCGTATGTTTTATCGGCTAATTTTGGACCAACAACTCCGGTCTTAGTTATACCAAAGAAGATATTTGGTGCGAACTGAATTGGAGTTGGTATATTATTATTGGTTGGGTTATTATCAATATCCGGATCAGGATCGAGTCCGACATTTGAAGAATCCATGACAAATACACTTGGACTTGGACTTGCCAATCCAATAACCGAATTATTAAATGGCCCAAAGAATCCGTTTGTAACTACTCTTACACCAAAAACAATTGTATCGCTTTGTCCGATATTTAAAATGCTGGTAAGGGTATTTGTTATAGATGTATTCGTGTTTCCATCAAAGGCCGGATCGATGGTTAAACTACTGCCTGTGGATGTAATAACCGGTGGTGATACAACACTAAAAGTAGTTGGTAATGGGAAAGTATTATTTAAATTCTCATTTAAAACAACATTGTTTAATGGTAACAAACCATAATTTTTAACTACTACTTTATAAGTAATATCATAACTGCCGTTAGCATTTAAAGTAGGTGTACTAACTGCTTTCGCTAAGCCTAATGAATTTACAGATAAACAATTTATAGGAATTAAAATTAAGGTGGTATCTTTAAAACAACCTTCCATATCAAATAATCTTATTGTGTAGGCAACCGTACCTGTAGGGTTTGCTAAAGTATTTGTGATGATACCTGTTGTAGGAATAGTTGTAGCCGTTAAATAAGTTGCCGATCCCGTATATGTACTTCCAACAGCCAAATCATATTTATCTGTAACCGTAAAGTTAGATACAGAAATAGTTCCGTCGTTATTTGTAACACTACCCGAACAAGTTGCAGGAGTTATGGATGCGGTTACAGCCACATTTGTGTGAATACCAACAGAAACAATTGCAGTTGTTGAACAAGTGCTGGTTAGATCTGTAACCGTTACAGTATAAACACCAAACTGGATAGATGTAAATGTTTGCGCTGTACTGGTAAAGCTACCCGGGCCTGTCCATGAATAAGAAACGTTTGTTGAAGTTGTAGTAGCGTTTATAGTAACACTGCTGTTGATACAAGTGATACTTCCCGATGTTGTGGCTGTTACAGATGGTATAGAAGAATCTGTTGGAACATTTAGAGTAACTGAAGCAATACAACCTGTGGTATTATCAATAACATTAAAGGTATAAGTTCCTTGAACGTTAACTGTTGGGCTTTGTACACTAGATGTAAATGAGAATGGGCCAGCCCATGCATAACTTACGTTGGTAGTTGTTGAGCTTCCTGTTAATGTAACGGTTGGTGCAGAACAAGTAATAGAACCACTAGTAGTAGCAGTTAAGTTTGCAGGTAAAGGCGTTACAAAAACAGCTACTGTATATGAAGATGAACATACACCGTTAGCACCTGTTACAGTATAAGTACTGTTTACCGTTGGAGTTTCAACTGTTGTAGAAGTTGTATTTCCGCTTGGTAACCAGGTGTAATTGGTAGCGCCCATTGCAGTTAATGTAGTTGCATATCCACTACAAATTGTTGCGTTTAATGGCGAAACTGTTAATGATGGTACTGAATTTACTACTACAGTTATAGTAGATGTTCCGGTACAACCAAAAGCGTTGATGCTTGAAACCGAGTAGGTTGTTGTAAGTGTTGGTGTATCAGTTATGATTGCAGTACTTAAACCCGTAGGGTTCCATGTGTAAGTTCCGGAACCGTTAGCGGTTAAAGTAACTGTTGTGCCAATGCATATGGAAGTTGCCGAAGCAGTTGCTGTTAAGGTTGGTATGGGTGAAACAGAAACATTAATAGTTGCAGCGCCTTTACAGCCATTCAGATCTGTTCCAACAACACTATAAGTAGTAGTTATGGTTGGAGTTGTTACAACTACAGAACCGGCTGTAGCAATGGGGTTCCATGAATAAGTAGTTGCACCCGATGCGGTTAAAGTTAAATTACTTCCGGCACAAACTGTTGTTGGAGATGCTATGGCTGTAACAGTTGGGTTTGCAACAGGAACAATTGCAGCGGTGGCTGATGACTGGCAAAGTCCGTTCGATCCTATTAAAGTAAATGTTTGTGCTACAGGTAAAGGAACAACCAATACGGTTGCATTAGATCCGCCTGGTAACCATGTGTATGATGTCGCGCCATTCCCTACAAGTGTTGCGTTTGACCCTGCACAGATAGGCACTAATGGAATACCAATTATTACAGTTGGTAATGGAGCAACAATTAAGTTAAGCGTTTTAGTAGTTGTACAACCAAAGGCACTCGCTGCTGTAACTGTATAAATCGTTGTAACAGTTGGCGTAACAGAAATTGTTCCGCCAATAATTGCACCGGGATTCCATGTATAAAAGGCCGCACCACTTGATGATAAAGTAGCAGAACTTCCGGCACAAATATTAGTTGGCGAAGCAACAGCAGTAATAACCGGAATAGGATTTACAGTAATTGTAACTGTTTTGGTGTTGGTACATAAACCATTTGCACCAGTCACAGAATAAGTAGTTGTTATTGTGGGTGTAACGTTTACTGTTCCACCAATCAATGCACCCGGGTTCCATGTATAACTTGTTGCACCTACTGCGGACAATGTAGTTAAGCCGCCTGCACATATTGTAAAGTTGCTCGCTGTTGCAATTACGGTTGGCGTAATTGTAACATTAATATTAATGGTCTTAGAATTTACACAACCAAAACTATTCGATGCACTCCATGTATAAACAGTATTTACTGTTGGAGAAACTACCGCAACGTTTCCGGCAATAGCACCGGGATTCCATACAGAAATGAACGGTCCGCCACCTGCGGCAATACCTGTTAATGTAGTAGAGTTACCGCTACAAATAGCTGTAGATGTTGCAGTAACGGTTAAAGAAGGAATAGGATTCA
>JACCXH010000011.1 GCA_013697245.1 Bacteroidota bacterium | reverse complement strand
ATAAATTTCTTCATAATTTTGCTTTATGCGCTTGCACAATTTTTGACCCTTACTTTATCTAGCATAGAGAAACCTATCATTATGGTTAGTTTTTTGAAAAAACTATTTACGGTAATCTAGATAAGGTAGTTATCCACAACTTCTGTGGATAACTCTGTGGAAACTGCTGTAATATCAGTTTGCAATAAGCTACCATTAAGACTTCTAATAAATTGCTCACAATTTGCACAATATATATAAAGTTCATATTTATCAAAAGCTTACAAGACACTTTTAATTGGCAATTTAATATCTATGGTAACTTGTTCATAGTAAGAGGGTTTAAATTTATACTGTGCATAATTATGGTTAGCATTAATTTTTAGAGCTGAAGTAACAGATCAGCCCCCCTTATTAATTTCTTGAAAATTTCACGAAATACTGTACATTCTGCATAATCAGATTGATTGCGCAGGGATGTATGGATAGACTTCCAACCACACTAGATGAATGTCATCAGCTCATACGATTATTGCTCACTAAATGGGATGAGGTGGCAAAACGTTTTGAGGTTCTTGAAGCTGAGAATAGAACGTTAAAAAGCGAGAATACGCAACTCAAGGAACGCTTGAATACTAACTCATCTAATTCATCACTTCCTCCCTCAAAAAGTTTCAAGAAGAAAAAAAACCGTCGTGAAGCGAGCGGTAAGCAAAGTGGCGGGCAGCCAGGACACAAAGGGCATTACCGTCAATTATTACCCTCTGATAAAGTAGATATAGTCGTTTCATGTGCATTACCCTCTCATTGTGTCTGTGGTGGAAAAATAAATTCAGAAGATCAGGGTCAGTTCCTGCGTCATCAAGTATATGAGTTACCGGTTTTGAAACTTACGACTAGCGAATATCAATTACAAAAAGGGCGCTGTGAAAACTGTTGTTGTAAGCACATTGCGCCTTTGCCTGAGGGCATCAGCTGGGGAATCACCGGACCAAGACTGACAAGTTTTATGTCAGAGTTAGTTGCGAAATATGGTTTGTCGCGTAGAGAACAACGCACTTTTTTGGAAGAACATTTTCAATTTCATATTAGTCTTGGCACGGTATTTAATAAGCAAAAACCAGTCAATGCGGCTATGCAAGCCCCGGTATCGGAGTTGTTAGCACTTGTAAAAGAAAGTAGTAGCGTCAATGCGGATGAAACAGGGCACAATCGTGATGGCAAGCCTCACTGGCTGTGGGGATTTATCTCCAATAAAGCAGCGCATTTTTCGATTCACCCTTCTCGTGGCAAGAAAGTATTACGTGCCCTGATGGGTGATTTTAAACACATCCTTATATCGGATCGTTATGCAGCCTATGGTTGCTTTGATAGTAGCCAGCGGCAGTTATGCTGGGCGCATCTCAAACGGGATTTCACCAAATTATCAGAAAAAGACGATAAAACCATTGCTCGCCTAGGAAAAAGTTTGCTGGATAATGAGTCGAGTCTTTTTAAACTTTGGCATAGATTTAAATCGGAAGACCTATCACGTGATGAGTTAATGCGACAAAGCAAACCTATTCGACAGCGTATAGGTGAATTATTAGAACAAGGCACTTACACGGATCCTGCATTAAAGGCAGCGCGATTTTGTAAAAACGTGTTGAAACATGTTAATGCGCTATGGACGTTTATAGAAACCGAGGATGTTGAACCTACCAACAATCATGCAGAAAGAAGTTTAAGGCCTTCAGTGATTTGGCGGAAAAAATATTTTTGTACGCGCTCGGATTATGGTACGGACTATGTAGCAAGAAGTGCCTCTATCAACGTGACATGTAGACTGCAAGGAAAAAGTTCATTTACGTTTTTATGTGAACTAATACAAAATTATTTTGTTGGAAAACAAACATCAGCCCTTTCACTTATGACGTAGGGGGTGAGCTATTACCTCAAATAAGGCTTCTATACGTTGTCTAACTTCCAGCTGATGGAAAGTTTCCCTATGCATTGCCAACTCTTGCTCAATAATAATCGGTAATTTGGCTCTAACCTCTTGAGTTAGATGCTGTTTTAAAATTTTTAGTGAGTACTGTGGTTTATCCGCTAGCTGCTGCGCTAATTGCATGGCTTTAGGAATAACCTCTATTTTTTTGACGACAGGCACGGGAATACCTTTATCACGTAACACGCCGCCGTGATAAGTATTGGCGCTATAGAGCAACTCATGACCTATTGTAGAACCAAACTTATAAGGAATCATATAGGTGGCTCCCATCCCGGGAGTAAAGCCATACTTCATAAAATTGGTGCTGTAAATGGCTTCCTCTGCTAGCACCAGCATATCGGCATAACAAGCAAAGGCCAATCCTCCGCCAATCGCATGGCCTTGCATTGCCGCAATCACAGGCACTTCACAATCAAGCAAGATGCGGTAAAAATCCAAATCCGTAAAGGTAAGTTTGCCGGAAAAAATAGCCATCAACTCCTCTTGCGTACCACCACAGCAGAAGTAAGTATCATAACCATGAATGACTACAACTTTCACCGTGGGATTCTGCTGTAGCTCGTTAAAAACCTGATGAAGCCCGTCTATTAATTGACGTGAAAAGGTATTTTTTGCTGCTCTGTCG
>JACCXH010000005.1 GCA_013697245.1 Bacteroidota bacterium | reverse complement strand
GTATAATGATCCGCCAAAAGAATTTTTACAAGGGGCTCTTTTTTGAAAAAGTTAAATTATGTGTGATTTATGTAATGAAATCAATAGCTTTGTTTGTCTTAAAAAACGTTTAGGACGCTATTGATTTTTCATATTAATTATTCTTTTAGAGGCGTTCTTTCAGGTTGAAAGGGCTCTATTTCTGGCACTACGGGTAAAGGCTCGTCCTTTTTAATTTCAGGTTTTATCTCCGGCAAATCCGGTAAAACAGGATTTGTTTGTGGAATCGTTACGGGTTTAATTTTTGGTATGGGTACTATGTCAGGGTTTTCTTTGGGGAATTTTTCATGTAATTATTTGCTTTTATGATCCATGAATTCATTTACCAAGTTGCTTTTTGGATTTTTAATATTATTAAGATTGGGTTCTTTAATATATAAATCTTCTTCCTTTAAAGGAGTTGCATTCGGTTTTAATATTTTAGACCAAAATTTTTGAGTTTGTTTAACTGTTGTGTTGATGTGACTATACATATCGTCCATCATTTTTTTATTAGTCTCCATTACAGACTCTAAATGTTTATGATAAGCATCAGTAGCAGACTTGAAAACATTTTTAGAGGTTTCGATTCGGGAATCAATAACCTCATTGTATTTGTTGTTTATTTCAACCTGCTCAGTGTTTTGATTTAATCGCTTATTTGCACCTATCATAGAGTTAAAGAAATTTGTATAAAAACCATTAACCGCATTAAACTGCCCGTGAAAGGCAGCCATCAAATTTGAATTTCTATTATTAAATTCTTTTTCAGATGCTTTAGTGTTTTCGTAAAACATTTCTTTTGGTTTAGTAGTTTCCATTTTTGTTAGTTTAGTGTTAGATTAAATTCTATACTTTATTGTTCCTTATGAGTTTTAGAATATTTTTTTATAATTGCCTCTAAAGAATTATAGTATTCTTTCAAGCTTTTAATATTTGGATCTTCATCACCTGCGGTATAGGATATTTTTACAGGCATTTCACTAATGTATTTAGATAACTCAGGGAATTTGTCTTTAATTATCCCTGTTATTTTAAGAATGTCGGCATTAAGTTCTGCTTCTGTTTTCATAAATGAATTTGTATGAGTGATAAAATAAAAGCATCACTTGCGTGATGCTTTTAAATGAGCAAAGATTATTTTTTAATGTTTAAAACATCTCTTTTTGCTTCTTCTTTTTGAACTTCGTTAGCAAGCGTCAAATGTTCATTGGCAGTAGTAGAGCTTTTAAAAGCCTTTTCATTATCATTCTCTTCATGGTGCTTCGCCGCTTCTTTATGAAATTTGGCGGCTGTCTCCAAATGGTTTGCAATTGCTTTGTGGGCAGTAATGCTTTTTTGTTTTTCTTCAGGAGAGATTTTTGTTTCTGCTGTTTTGTTAGTAGGTGTCATGTTTTCTAAGTTTTAATTGGTTAATAAATAAAAGTGTAGTAATACTGACGTTTTTCATTTTTAAAACGTCTGATAAATTTAATTTGAATTTAAATACCGGTATCTTATAGCTTTATATATAACAAAATCATGCCATGCTCCTGATAAAACTGTATAACAATGATAGTAGGCTTAAATTTAATTTACCCGAAAACGGGATATGGGATAACGGGATAATTAGCAGGCATTATCGCAGTTTGGGGTCGATATAATGTCGAAGGCTCGTAATTTTTTGCTATAGATTACTAGGTTAAAACTTCTTAAGAAAATAAAGACTATTTTTACTTTAAATAATTATTCTTTTTAAATAATGAATGAGCATCATAGAAATATTATTGGCAAAGCGTATCAATCATATAATAATCGCGATATAAATTCCATTTTGTTGTTTATGCATCAAAACGTATCATGGCCAAATGGTTGGGAAGGCGGCAATATTGAAGGACACGCTGAACTAAGGGATTATTGGACAAGGCAGTGGAAAAAAATTAATCCCTCTGTAAAACCACTTTCCATTAAGGAGAACAGTAAAGGACAGGTCGAGGTAATGGTTCACCAAATTTCAAAAGATCTGGAAGGAAAAATAATAACCGATGGCATTGTTAAGCACATTTATATGTTTGAAGAGGGTTTAATAAAACGAATGGACATTCATAAACCTTAGCGCATAAAAAAATAAGAGTTTGTATGGTTTGGCAAAACATAGGGGTTACCCTATGTTTTTGATTTTCGTTCGGTAAATTTCTTTTTAGGGCTTTTTTTGGATTTCACTATCTTGGTGAGTTCATGATTTATACCATCAACTTTTAAATTTAATTTGTTTTGGTTATCAAATCCTTCGGAAAAAAAATCTTCAACAGACATTTTCAATCCTAATTTAATTATTCTTATAAGATTAGCAAAAGAAATATTCCTTTCATGACGCTCATAACCACGCATCAATGATCTTGCTACATCGCTTTCGAGTGCAAGTTTTTCTTGACTAATACCATATTCTTTTCTTAAATTAATAATTCTATTCATTAATTTTTCCAGATATTTTTTTTCTATTTTTTCAAGATCAGATTCCATGCGTTAAATCTCAAGAATTTGGCTATTTTTAGTAACTCTATACGTAAACCCTCTATTTGTAGAATATTTTATTATATTTGTTAATTATAAACCATTTTAAAAATCACATTTATGAGTTTCAACGGAAATGAAGGAGAACAAATTACTTTGCAAAATGCAAGTGCATGGACAGCGGCTTACCGCAATGGCGGTACTTCAAATGGCGTAAACGCACATTTTTTTGGTGTAGAAAAACTAAAACTGATTTTAGCTCAAAAAGACTGTGTCGGTGTAAGAATGTATTACGCTAAAGATGATACCGATAAACCTGCTTTGGTTTTGGTTGGGGTAGATAGAAATGAAAACGATCTTTACAACGGTGTTATTCTTGATAGGTCTGTGCCGTGTCCTTCTTATTGTGGTGATCTCAATCCGTTAAACAGTTAAAAATAGCTTAATCTGTTTTAAATGACGGTTTATCATATTGCTGCATATTTATCGGCTGTATTTGTAATTCTTCCTGTAATAATAGGAAGAAGGATTAAAAAATTTATCTCACCGTCAATTAAACCACTTTACTACCTGTTATACATTTCTTTTGCATTTGATACGATTGGAATTACTCTGAATGAACTGAACATAAACAATATGTTTCTAGGCTATTTTTTTACAGTGATAGAATTTATTTTTCTAATCACAGTTTATAAACGGTTTTTTAATATTGATAATTCTCTATTTTATCTCATTGCTGGCTCCTTTTTTTTAATGGTAATAGGTGAGGCGATTTATTCTGGTATGTTGCAAAGGTTGTAGATTTAATTGTGAAACCTTTAATTAAGATACCACGTCCTGAGTTTGCAGCGCGGAATAATTGCTCGTAACCTTTTCCGCTGTAACCATCACCGTAAGTGTTTACGATTGTGTTAGCACCGCCGCCGTTTGTTGTAACTGCTGGAGATAAAGAGTTTGTATTAAAAAGGTAATTAGTAACGGCTGCACCTGCATCTGTTGAAGTTACAGTAAGGCTTAAAGTTTGCGGAATAGGAAATAGATCAATCGTTTTACCGTTTGATAAATTCATAACGCCCGAATTGTTGTTTAAATCGGTTGCAATGTTTTGAGCTACGGATCTTGGAGATACTGCAAATTCTGCTACTTCTACCATTGTGCCATCGGATTTTCTTACTAACATGTTTTTTTATTTTAAGTTTTTAAATGTTTTGCTTTTATGATGAGCAAATATTCAGTAAACTAAAAAGCATGTTTAACACGTTGTGAGCTTTGGTATCACTTAATCTTAGCTTTTGCCGCTTTATGAATTTTTTTGAGTTTTTTATATAAATAAAAAAACCATTTAAGGTTCTCCTAAATGGTTTAATATTTGTTTTTGCTGGTCGGGGGTATAAATTTTTATACTTGGTGGTAGGTTTAATTTTTTTAACCATTTACGCCACGTTTTTTGAGATACATCATACATTAGCCGCAAAGATTTTGCGCTGTAGGGATATGTTTTGTTATCGGATTGCATCTATTGTTCTTACAGTTTTATTAATATAATTGTTATTGCTGGCCTGTACTTCTTTGTAAGCTTTATCTATTCGCGAAATATAACTACCCATAAACGTTTTACGGCACTCCCAATGATCTAAGGTTTTAAATAAACTTATATAGTCTATTTTTCTGTAAATATCAGTTGGTGTTTCGCCAAAGGAATGATACATAAAAAACATATCCACGTTTTGTTGTTTTGTATTACGGATCATACGGCCCAGCTCTTTACAAATTTTTGTTTCGCTGTGATCTTTTGCCTCTTCCCAAATTATTATTGTATTCCAAAGGTTATTGCTATCAGTAAGGAAACGGCAAAAATTATTAATATCCTCAGGGTTAATTATGATCCTGGCAATACCTTTTTTAAATTTTACAAAATCTTTTTTTTCTAATAAAGAAACATGCCTGTAGTGTGGGTGATCGGTAGTGCAAATAACTAAAATTTTCATACCGCGATTGGTATATACTTTTTCTAACAAACCAATTACACCCTTTTTTTTATCGCCAATCAAATAAGTTGTTTTGCCCGTTCCCCTGGCTCCAAGTATTAAAGTAATTTTATTAAAACGCGGTTCGCTCATTACTTTGTAAATACATCAATAAAGCGTTTGCCCAGTGTGTTTGCAATGGTCATACCTATAAACCACTCAGGCGGTAAAGTTTTTTCTTTATAATCAAAATATGCAAAAAAGGCAGTTTCCATGTCCTGCTCTTCAGTTTCTGTAAAGGGCACTGCATCAATTTTTTTATTGTGTGATTTCATTAACCTGTCAAACTTATTTCTAAGCTGCAAATCTTCGCCCTCTAAATCTTTTTTGTCTTTATCCTGTACGTCCAGGATCTTTGTTTTTTCTGCATCTGTAAATTTCTTTTGAAACTTGTAATTGAGAATAGGGGGAAACAAACCTTTTTGAAATAGATTTATCATGTTAACAGCGGTCCGGGCGCTGGCATGTTTTGCTTTATCAGTAATTTTACTTTCAGCTTTTTTTTGATCTGCAGGACCGGTTGTTTTTGCCTGGTCTGCAGTGTCGGTTTTAGTTTCCGTCTTTGCCGGATCTGTAGAAGTAGTTTCCTCGGTGTCCTCATCAAAGCTCCAACTTTTTGCACCTTCATTAGATGGGCTTTTTGTTTCGGTTGGTTGCGTTAATTCCGTTTCTAAAGATATTTCTGCCTCCGGGATATTATCCGTTTTAATTTCTGCCATTATGTGAGTTTTTTAATTTCTGGTTTAGTATCTGTTGGCTCGTTATTGTATTTATTTATAATTGGTAGCAAGGGTGCAATAAATGCAAACTTTGCCGCCAATTGTTCTTTATATTTTAATCCTCCCATCCATTCCGGGGCGCTGGCTTTTGTTAATAGCGTTATGGTATCACCTAAAGCTTTAAGCATACCAGGCATAAAACTTTCCTCACCTGTTGCAACCTCTTCGCGCATTTTGCCGGTTGCAGGATCTATAAGGCCCATAAGATTCATAATTTCAATAACAGATTTTTTTAAAACAGCACGTTCAGCTTTGCACTCGTTTAATTCTGTTAACAGCTCTTCATTTGTTTTTACTTCGCTCATTTTTTTGTTTTTGTAAATTCTATAAATAATTCGTTTAGGTCGAAATAGGCCAGGGCAAAATTGTAGTTCAAAGCTGTTACAGTAAAAAAAAGCTGGTTTGCACCTTGCCTTGTTTCTACTTTAAAAGTATGTCGTTTGCAAACGATTTCCAGTAGGGCATAAAAGGCTTTTACGCGGTTGTTTTCTATTGAAAACTCAAAGGGCTTATTGTGTAAACAGTTTTGTAAACTCATTTTTTCTATTGGGATTGCATTAAGCAGAACTGGCAATTACCCCCGTTCCGCTTAATGGTACCTGTCTATCTGCAGCTAATAACAGTTATGGTGATCCCTACGCAATGCTTTATTTTTTAATGTGTGTAAACTCGTTTGTTAAATAGTAATCAATTGCATCTGCAGTAAAACGTGCCGGCAATTCTTTTTCCTGGCGGCTATATTTACCTTTTTTAATTTGGTAGATTATAGCGCGCTGCATGTTGTTTTGTATGTCTGTAGATGGCATAAAAACAAAAGCAGGATCTTTTATAACCTGGCGTTTTTTAGCCTCTTCAATAGCTGTTTCAATACATGAGTACCCTTGCGTATCTGTATCCTGTTTGAATTGTTCAGATAAAAGAATTAACGAGCCTAAAACACTTTCCAACCTTACAACTTCATTTAATGCAGCTGTTAAATCTCCTTTTAACGCTGTGTTTTCTGTTATAAGGGTGTCGATTTCCGTATTGTTTACAGCCTGCAACTTGGTAATAAGATCTTTAAAAGCCTCTTGTTGGTTTGGGTGGTTATCTGTAGCAAATTTTTTAAAGGTGTCCCTGTCTGTAGGGTAGCATCTTATGGCAAAAGATTCGGGTTTTTCGGATGTGTTAAGCATGTTTAGGCTGTTTGTAGTATATGTTTGCAAAGGTTGTTTACAATGTTTGCGAAACCTATTTTTTATGTTTTCAAAATTTTAATTTTAAAAAAACGGGAAACTGTAGAATTTACACAACCCAAAAGTTTGAGCGTTTTAAGTAGTTAAAGTAGTTAGTTGGGTGTGAACACTACGGTATTATTGAATTACGAGCTAACTACTTATTTTTTTTGGAAGTAGTTTTAATGTAGTTAATTGGCTGTAAGTAGTGAGTTATTAACCACTTAACTACTTACTAACTACTTTGTATTTTTACAAGTAGTTAGTTGGCGTTGCACTATTAACAATACTTACAGACTAACTAACTACTTTAACTACTTATTTAGGAAACATTTAATAATTAAGCAAAAACAGGACTGTAAACACTAAAAAAACGTTTTGCAGAAAAAACCGATCTGTTAAAGCTATTACGGACCTTACCAGCATTTATATAAATAAAAAAGCCCCGGAGTGATCCGGGGCGTTAATTTGTCTTTGTGATATCCAGTACTTTATAGCTATATGGTACCAAGCTTTGCGTTAAGTGCTTTTTCCTCCGGGCTCAATTCAAGATCAATTAAAAATTGACCTTTTTTAGATCTTCTTTCCAACAGGCGTTTGATCCTTTGCCTGTCTGTAAAATCTTTACCTAAAAATTTATAATCGTGCAATTCTTTCGGGTCCTCATAGTTCATATATAAATATTCTGTTGCGAGGCCCTTACGCGTCATGCTTTGAAAGGTATAACAGTTCCATGACTTTAATGCATTATGATATAAATCATTTTTGTATGTACTAATTGCGACTTTGGCCGGCATAGATTTTATTAACTGTAACAGATCTATATGCTGCAGGTCTGTCATTTCAAAATCATAAACCAATTTATCACTTTTTCGAGATCCTAAAGGGTAGGGAGGATCTAAATAAACAAATGTGTTTTTGTCTATTAGATCCCAATGCTCTTTTACCCACTCAAAAACACCGGGTTTAAAATCCCGATCATTCAACCTAAACTCAAATTTTTTTGCTCCGGTTATAACCTCGTTATAAAACTCAGGCCAGCATTTTAATAGATGTACCATCTAAGACAATAAAAATTCTAAGGTTTCTATTTGATTGTTTAAACCAATAATACCAACCTCTTTATTAAAAGCTGATTTTGGAGATTTTAGCCTACGCGCTCCAGGAGTTGAATTGATCCAGTTAACGAAATTGTTACTAATTTTTTCAACTTTTAATTTTAAAAATTCTAACTGTTCCTTTAAGTAACTTTCTTTTGGATTGCTTTCCAAATACATCAAACAAGCATTTAAAAACTCTAAGCGTTCTTTAGATTGCTTTACTGATTTTTTATCCTGGTCGTTTAAACATTTTTTGTAATTGTGATGTTCCTTTTGAATTTGCTCTTTTAATTGATCTACATTTTTCATAGGTTTTGTTTTTTAATTGTTATTAAATACTTCTGTTTGCGCCTGTGCAATTACAACCGGCGTATATTGTTGCTCAATTTCCATTGCTGTTTTTTCATATACCGGGTAAACCCATGTAATTTGGCCCTCTATACTTTTTTGTACTTTATGAATGCCCATTTTATTAAGCGCCTCGCCAATTTTTTTGCTGCTTAAACGGTTAAGTTTACTTAGCATTTCTAATTTCGATTGAATGATGGACGGGGGATAAAATTTAAGGGCGCTAACAGATCCTGCAGGTGCTGCTGCAGCAAAGTAATATTTTAATAATTCCTCCTCTGTAGAACTCATACTAAATTCAGAATTACGTTTATTTTGTTCGTCTATTTCCTCATCATTAAACCAATACCGGAAACCGCTTTTAAATAGTTTAAACGCCTGACACCAAACAAGGTCCATATCAATTTTTTGCGCTGCTGTTATATTTATTGCTTCAACCTCAAAAGGCAAAAACCGGCGGCTGCCTGTAGGATCATTTAAAAACTCGTTACCGTTAATACTTGCTGCAAAGCTGGCTAAATGGGGGTACTCTGTTATAATAGGATCATACGGGCGGCGGTACTTAACGCTATTGATCGTAATAAGGTTTTTTAATTCGTTCTCATCTTTTTTGTGAAGCTGCTTTAACTGGTCATCTATATTTATTAAAAAATATTCTGCAATAAGTGTTAAACAGTCTTTACTTTCTAAATTTAATTTGCCTGTATATAAGTAGCTGGCCAAACCTTTAGGACAAAGATTTTCAATCCACGTAGTTTTAAATTTACCCTGGGCACCAGTTAAAACTAAACAGGTATGGTTAGCGCAACGCTCATCAATAAAAACGTTAGCAACAACTGCAACCAACCATTTTTTTAAATAAACAGTCCATTGTTCGGGGTTTTTTGCTTTAACGGTTGCGGCTAATTCGCCAATATAATCGGTTATCTCATCCCATGGAAACAGGTTTTTAAAATATTCTTTTACTGGATTGATTGCAACACTATAAGAGCTGCAAAGTATATCTAAAAGACCATCTTTAGAGATCATAAAGCCGGCGGCGTCTAATTCGCGTTTAATGCTTAATAGAGTGTATTTATCTAAAGGTAAATAGGGGCTACCCTCTGTAGGTTTTTTTCTAAACTCAGGCTTTTGTTTAATAGTATTGTATCTAAAATCATAAGCAGCGGTTAAATATTTTTCAACCTCTTGGTTTTTACTGCTACGGCCTCCACCGTCCGGGCGGTTGTCCGGGTTGTCTAACAATTCGCCTGTAGATCCATAATCCTCAGATTTATTACTTTGTTTTTTTGCTGCTTTTGGTTTAGCGGTTTTTGCCATACTAATTTTGAGAACCTTTAGTTAAATTGTTTACTGTTTGTTGAATTTGATATAATAATTGAAAACCGCTGCTCATATTATTTTCTGCGCCTTCTTTTAATTTAGTAAAATCAATAGTGGGCTGGGTGGCTGGTTTTAGATCTTCAATTTTATTGTAACCTGGCAATAATTCTAAAGGCGTTTGTCTCCATTGGTTTTGCATGGCATCTTTTAATAGTTCTGCCAGCTTTTTAGTTGGTAAGCGCAAATAGTAGCTAAAATCCCTTATACCATGTAAAAGGCAAATGCCCTCAAACTTGAAATTTTTATCTTCTTTAATGGCTATTGTTTTTTCCGTTTCAGAAAAAAGTTTATCACTTTGTTCTTTAAATTCAGTAAAGCAATTAAAAATGCTTGTTAAGGATTTTATTTGCTGCTCTTTATAAAAAATAACTTTTTCAATTGGTCGGGATGATCCTTTATATTTTTCCAAGTCGGTTTGCAAATACGTAAACTCGTTTTTTAGTTGAGTTAAAGCATCTGCCAACTTTAAAGTTTGTTGTGAGTACTTCATACGGTTAAATTGTATGTATTAATGATGGTTTCAGCTTCTGAGATCAATTGTTTTAATAATGCTAAACTGTTTTGGTAGCTGGGATTTTGCGGAATTGGCAGCAAGGTTTCTAAAAGCGCTTCATGCCTTTTAATTAAAATTGCGAGCTGGCCAGCACTATAATTAGCTTTAGTGTTTAAAAAATCTGTAAAGTGAGATCTAACGTAAACAACAGCTTCTTTAATACCTTTTGTTTTATACCAATGGCTACTATTTGACAATATCAATTTGTGATTGATCCAGGTACGCGCTTTACTTAAAAATTCGGCTTGTGTCATTTTAATATTCTAAATTGGTTATCAGATCAAGCTTTAATTTTTCTATTCTTAATTCCGTTCTGCTGTAATAAAAAATAAGAGCTTTATTATCCTCTGTTTTATTTCCTTCAAGATCTACCACAGTTTTATTTAGCTTAACTTTTTCAAGTAAAAGAATAAGGCCCTGAATGATGAGCAGGCTATCTTCTACTTTTTGTTTTTGTTCCGGGCTTAGTTCTGGCATAATTCTATGTTTTTGTAGATTTGGTTTTTTTCAATTTTTGTAACCTCGGAAATATGACTTATTAAAAGCTTCGGCGCGCCGCCTTTTAAATACCCGTAAAAACATTGCACTGTTATATTGCACAACTCAATTACCTGGGATTTAAAGGCGGTTTTTGTTTGACGGTCCTGGCTTTGGTACCAAAATTTAATTTGTGTCATTACTTAAAAATTAAATAAAGAATTATTGCTGGTAACCATGTAATAATTAAACCTAACGGGCCACCACAACCAAAAAAGAAAGTAGGATAGGCAATAAAATAAAATCCGGGATCCGGCTTAAATTTTTGCGTTAATTGTTTATCTATATAAATTGATAAAACAACCATTGGAAACAATCCACAAAATAAAATCATTTTATAGCCTAATTGAGCTACGGCATCCCATTTATAAAAGTTACTTTCTTTAGTAACTACTGCTAACAGCCAATAAATTAAAGCCGCGCAAAAAAAGTAAAAACAAAACGTTATTATGAATACTTTAGTTTGTGTTTTCATAATTTTAAACGTTTAAGGTTGCGTTATAAGATTGATAACCCTCTTTAGTATTGTTGCGGATATTAATTGCGAATACTTTAGGGCTGTTTTCATTTGCGCTTATGGTTACATTATCACCAAAGGAAAAAGCCCTTTCATTATCTTTAAATTCAATTTCATCAAAGATGCTTTTAGCCTCATCTGTATTTAAAAATTGAACTAACTGTTTGCGCAGATCTTGCGCTCTTTTTGGATTTTTCATAACTATTTTGCTTCGCTTAGTAATTCAATTAATTTGTTACCATATAAAAGAAACGTAGTTTCTTTCGATTTTTTCCAAGCAGCATCAGCAGCATCAGCATCAGCAGCATCAGCATCAGCAGCAGCAGCAGCAGCAGCAGCATCAGCAGCAGCAGCAGCAGCAGCAGCAGCAGCAGCAGCAGCAGCAGCAGCAGCAGCAGCAGCAGCAGCAGCAGCAGCAGCAGCAGGAGCAACAGCCGCAGC
>JACCXH010000057.1 GCA_013697245.1 Bacteroidota bacterium | reverse complement strand
TTTACACCGGATAAGAACGGTCGCAACGATATCTTTATGCCTTACGGTTATGGTATTAAAGAAGATGGTTACAAAATGCAGATCTTTGACCGTTGGGGCGAACTCATCTTTACTTCAAGTGAATTTAAAAAAGGATGGGATGGCAGTGTAAAAGGCTCAGATATTAACTCTGACAATGGTGTTGCTCAGGATGGCGTTTACATCTACAAAATAATGATCACTGATCTTGAAAATAACAAGAAGAGTTATGTAGGACATGTCACTTTGCTCAAACAATAAACTAAAACTAAAGCAAAAAAAGCCGGTCAAAGTTTGACCGGCTTTTTTTATGGACTTTAATTGGTTATAAAGGGTATTTATTAATGATAAAAGGTGCTTTTTGTATCTAAAAAATTTTAGGTCTCAATTTTTTGGTTTTATAGAAATTATTCACTTAATTTAAAAATATAAAAATCATTAAAATGACAAAAACAAAACAGTTAGTGTTAGTAATTTTCACTTTGTTAATTTGCAATGTAAACTTTGCGCAAACAAATAAAACCATTGCGCAAAACATTCCATTAAATCCGGCACAAATACAAAATCGAGGATGTGCAACAGGAATCCCTTCACAGCAATGGGAGTCACAGTTTCAACAATTAGTTACGCAATACCTTCAACAAAACCCTCAACAGGCAAAAGCAATGGCCAACTCGTCAACTATGTCAGGTTATTCAATTCCTGTTATTATGCATGTTATTCATGGTGGAGTTGCTATTGGAACTTTTCCTAACTTGCTACAAGGCCAGTTAAACTCACAAGTAACTGTATTAGATAATGATTTTTCAGGCATTGGACAAAATGTGGGAAATTATCCTGCAACTGCCTTTTCAACCTATGCAACAAATACAGTTGTACTTGCTTCGAGCAAAGATGCAAGTGGACGTATTGCAATAACAAATTGTAATATTAATTTTTGTCTTGCAACAAAAGATACATTAGGAAACATTTTAGTTGAACCAGGCATTGACCGTGTTGATTATAATACTTTACCGGCGTTAACCGGAACATTTACTTCTAAAAATCCTGCAAACGCAGCATACAATAATTCATCAAAGTTTATGGCTTTTATGGATGGTTATATTAAAAAGAACACCATATGGAATGTTGGAAAATATTTAAATATTTGGGTAACAGATCAACCTACAGGTTTAGGTTTATTAGGTTACGCTACTTTTCCTGCTCTTAGTACATTGCCGGGTGTGCCTGCTACAGGTACTGCATTAACCGATGGCTTTTGGAGTTGGTCTGCATCGTTTGGATCAAGTACGATTTTTCCGGGAGGAACTTATTCTGCACCTTATGATAAAGGAAGAACCTGTACTCACGAGATTGGTCATTGGTTAGGGTTAAGGCATATTTGGGGAGATGGAAATTGTTTAACAGATTATTGTAATGATACTCCACCTGCAACAGGCGCCAATTTTGGTTCGCCCGCATATCCATACCAACCAAATACTTGTGCCGCTTCTGCGCCACCAAACGGCCCAAATGGCCAAATGTTCATGAACTTTATGGATTACACAGATGACCTGGCGATGTATATGTTTACTAGTGACCAGCGCACCCGTGCGCATGTTGCAATGACAAACAGTCCATATAGAAAGTTTTTAGGAACACATGGTCTTTGTAATTTACCTGCGCCAATTGCTAATTTTACGGTGGCACCAAACCCCGTTTGTGTTGGGTCGGTACTTAATATTGGTGATCTTTCTTTAAACGTTCCAACATCCTGGTCTTATACCATGACAGGCGGCACGCCTCCTACATCAACTGCACAAAACCCAACAGTTTCTTTTGCTACTGCCGGAGTATATTCAATTACTTTAGTAGCCACTAACGGAGCGGGCGCGAGTATACCGGTTACAAAAACAGTTTCTGTTATTCAGGGCCCTGCATTTACACTTACTTCTACGCCTGCTGCAACGGTATGTGCAGGAAATAATGTAACCATTACACCATCAGGTGCATCAACTTACACATTAGTAAATACAGGTTCTACTGCTCCACCATTTATTGTTACACCAACCGTTGCAACGATCTATTCTGTTTCGGCTGTTTCGGCCGGAACCAATACCTGTATGAGAACACAAACATTAAGTATTACAATTGGTACCATCAACATTACAATTAACCCTGCTACTGCAAGTGTTTGTCCTGGATCATCAGTTGCATTACTTGGAAGTGGTGCTACCACTTATACCTGGAATACAGGCCCTAACACTTCATCTATTACTGTTTCGCCAACCGTTGCAACAACGTATACGCTGAACGGAACAAGCGGCGGATGTTCAGGAACAAAAACAGTTCAGGTATCAATGAATCCTACACCAACAATTACAGTTAATAATACTACTATTTGTCCTGCAGGAACAGCAACTTTAACTGCAAGCGGCGCTACAACTTATACATGGAGCACAGCGGCAACAGGTTCAGTAATTACTGTATCACCTCCAACAAACACTACTTATACTGTTACCGGCACAGGGCCATTAGGTTGCACAAGTACCAAAACCGTTAGTGTAACGATCGGGATCGGATTAACGATAAATGCCTCGGCTTCACCAACAGTTATTTGTTCGGGCTCTTCAAGCACCCTTACAGCAACCGGCGCCACAACTTATACCTGGAACCCCGGAGCTTTAACCGGAGCAAATATTGCTGTTACACCAACCGTAACCACCACATATACTGTAAATGGAGCAAGCGGAACTTGTAACGGAACAACCACAGTTACTTTATTGGTAAACGCCAATCCAACTGTAGTTGCTACAGCGGGTTCAGCATCTGTATGTTTAGGTGGCGGAACAAATTTAAGCGCAATTGGTGCTACCACATACACCTGGAATCCGGGTAATTTTGTAGGCGCTAACTACTCTGTTACTCCGGGTACCACAACCACTTATACAGTTGTTGGATCTAATGCGGGCGGATGTAACAATACCAAAACCGTTAGTGTTTTTGTTGTGACACCTCCAACAATTAACGTTTCAGCAAGTCCTACCGCGGTTTGTGCTGGTAACTCAAGTACTTTAACTGCAAGCGGCGCTGCTACTTATACATGGAGTGGTGGTGGAACAGGGCCAACTAAAACAGTTACGCCGCTAAGCACAAGCGTATATACAGTTACGGGTACTGCGGGTATTTGTAATGCTTCAAATACAATAAGTGTAATTGCGAACCCTATACCAACCTTATCAGTAAATAATGCCACTATTTGCCCTGCAGGAACAGCAACATTAATTGCCAGTGGCGCAACTACTTATTCCTGGAGTACAGCAGCTACTACATCCGTAATTACAGTTTCTCCTCCTGTTAATACAACCTATACCGTTACCGGCACATCTTTAGGTTGCACTGATACCAAAACGGTTAGTGTAACTATCGGCTCAGCTATTAGTATAAACGTTGTCGCAAACCCCTCGCTTATCTGCGCAGGTCAATCTAGTACATTAACGGCAACAGGTGCCACAACCTATACTTGGAGCACTGGTTCAAATGCTTCTGTTATAACAGTTACTCCGGGCTCAACCACAAATTATACGGTTAATGGAACAAGCGGTGCTTGTAGCGGTGTAAGCACAATTAATGTATCAGTAAACAGTACGTCAGTTCTTGCATCTGCCGGGCCAAATCAAACGCTTTGTATAAGCAACCCTATAACTACATTAGCCGGTAATACATCAACAGCGGGCGTGGGTACTTGGTCGGTACTTGTTGGCAGCGCAACAATTACGAATTCAAACTCGCCCAATAGTACCATTACCTCGATAGGTTTAGGAACAAATATTTTGCAATGGACTATAGCTAATGGTCCATGTACTAATTCATCCATTGTTAATATAAATGTGGATGCAATGCCTACTGCGGCTATTGCCGGATCTGCACAAACAACCTGCGCTACCAGTGCCACCTTAAGCGGCAACGCGCCAACGGTTGGTACAGGGGTTTGGAGTTTAGTTTCAGGAGCAGGATCAATCGCTGCACCAAACGCTTCGGTCACATCTGTAACAGGTCTTGGAGCAGGAACAAATGTTTTCCAATGGTCTATCTCAAATGGTATTTGCGCTCCTTCTACTTCAACTGTTAGCATTACAAATAGCAGTACATTAATAGTTACAGCCACAACAGCGTCCAGCATTATTTGCGCGGGTAACCCTGTTAATTTAACTGCAAGCGGTGCAACTACTTATAGCTGGAGCACAGGGGCAACCACATCCGTTATTGCTGTTAGCCCTACGGTTACTACAACCTATACAGTTGGTGGAAGTAATGGTATCTGTTCTGCATCTGCAATTATTACACAATCAGTTTCAACCTGCACAGGTTTAAATCAAATAGCGAAAGCAACTTATGATGTATTGGTTTATCCAAATCCATTTAAAGAAGAATTAACTATTAGCGCCGGCGAAACTGTTAATGCAGAAGTATTTAATACTTTAGGCCAGTTAGTGATCGTTAAGATCATAAATGGTACAGGTGCTATTAATACCAGCGAATTAGCCAAAGGCGTTTATTATGTAAGCGTTAAAGGTATTAGCGGAAGAAAAACACTTAAAATAATTAAAGAATAATTTTTCTCTAAACACACACAAAAAATCCCGGCTGCTCAGGCAGCCGGGATTTTTTGTTTTTTTTAAAAAAGCTACTATATTTGAGACCCTTAAGATGAAAATTAATACTCTTTTTTTTATTCTGTTTTTCGTTATTCTGCAGTTGTTTGCCTGCGCCCAAGAAACCGAAGAAGGTACTTCTCCATTAAACAATATGGGTCACCAAAATTCTTCTGCTGAAGAACAAAGCACCAATCCCGAAATAAACCGTATTATCTCTATTGTAAATACGGTTGAAAGCAAGAATAATTTTATTGACATATTAAATCCGGATTCAAATGTTAGTTTACCTTTTGGAGTTATTAAACAAATTGGAGGCATACGTTATACTATCGCAATCGACTCGATGAAATTTCTTCCACTAGGCGCCTACTTCAGTGCTTACGCAGCCATTGACTTTCCGGGCACAACAAAAAAATTGGCTTTCAGGGGAAGTAATATTAAGTTTAATCCTAAAGGTGTTGTTGGCGGCGAGCAGGCAAAATTATATTTGGCGAGTGATCATCTCATCACCATAAATGCAACCGTAAGTTTAAAGCTGCCAGGTAACGGCCAAAATTGGGTTGAATGGGACTGTAATGGATTTAAAGCCATTAATTTAGTTGGCAATTTTATTTTCAAAAAAGACAAACTTCTTCCCGATCCTTCTCAAACAGCAGACTCAGTTGTTACAGCTTCTTTTAGCATTTACACAGAGGATATACATAATTTTATAACAACAGTAAATGTAACGCCTTTTAAAATAAAAGATCTTAACGATTGGTCGTTTAATGTTACCAATGCCATTGTAGATATGAGTGAATTAAGTAATTCAAATTCTATGATCTTTCCTGTTGGTTATCAAAACCCAAATTTAATAACACCCCAAATGTGGACCGGCTTTGCACTTCAGTCATTAAAAATAAAACTTCCTAGAGAAATTTCTAAAGCCGGTACAAGAACAGAAATTAATATACATAATTTGCTGATAGAAATACGGGTATTACAGGCTCATTCCAGCTAAATAATATTATGAACTTAAACGAAGGAAGTATGAGTGGTTGGAATTTTTCTATCGAAGAGATCGGTGTTGGATTTATTTCTAACCAACTAACAAGCGGTCATCTTGCCGGAAAAGTTAATATTCCAATTATGGATAGTACTCAAACCTTACAATACAATGCCAATATTAATTACAATCCTGCAAATAGCGAAGTGGATTATAGTTTTGTTATTAACCCGGTCTCTACAATCAATTTTAATGTTTTTTCCGCTAGTGTTATTTTAAATAATAATTCTAATATCAGTTTAGCAAAAGTGCGCGGTGCATTTAAACCAACCGCTACACTATATGGTTTAATGGGTTTTAATCATACTAAATTTAATTCTAACGGCGGTAAACTTGCTTTCCAAAATGTTGTTATTACAACTAATGCTCCATATATTACAAATGGCGTGTTTAGTATAAACAACATTAATGGTAATCAAACAAAGTCAAGTCATTTTCCAATCAGCATAAATGAAATTACTTTTGGTATAGATCAGGGTGCACCTGTTTTTGGGTTTAGTATTACTATAAATTTATCTGATCAAGCAAGCAATTGTTTAAGTGTTGGCACTTCTATTTTATTAAAGGGAAAGATCGATACATATCAAAAATCTTATACAGGTGATTTGCCAGTAACCTATAATAAAACAAGATGGACCTTTGATAAAGTTACTATTAATGGCGTGAGTGTTAATATTCAAACCTCACCATTTACACTTTCAGGAACAATTTTATTCAGGGATAACGACCCTGTTTATGGCGACGCTTTTTTTGGGAATTTAAATTTATCCATACCAAAAATAATGGATAATCCCGCAAGCATAAGTGTTTGTTTTGGAAGTGAGCCTACGTATAGGTATTTTTATTTAGATGCAAAAATACCTGTCGCCTTTCCATTGGGAAATTTGCCCATAACTATTACACGCCTGATAGGTGGAATTTATTATCACATGAAACCCGATAAAACAAGTGAAACAGATTTTATTGCGCTTACTCAAAATTATAATGGGGCGGCAGGAAATGCTATGGTATATGTGCCAAGCCCTACGGTTTCTGTTGGATTAAAATCCGGCATCAGTTATAAATTTTCACCAAATGAAATACCATACAATGGAGACCTGATGCTTGAAGCTAATTTTACAGCCTCCGGAGGCTTAGGAGTGGTAAGTCTTTCGGGGGATGTTTACACGATGGTAACCATTAATCAAAGGCCAAAAGCTCCTATAAAAGGAAAAATAATACTGGTATATGATGCACAAAATCACATTTTTGATGCGCTTGCTGCAGTGAATATAAATTATTATCAAACCATTACCGGTACAGGCAATTTTAAAATACACATCGATCCGCAAATATGGTATCTCTGTGTTGGAAAACCATCTTCGCCAAACAATATTAGTTTTTTAGGTTTGGTGAATGTGCCTTCGTATTTTATGGTTGGCAATACTTTAGAGCCACCTATGCCGCCGCCTGCACAAATTATGCAAAATTCTTCTGTAGCTTCTGTTTTAGGAAACCGAAACACAAGTCAGTTACAAAATGCAGGAGGTTTTTGCGCAGGCGCAAGAATATCAGCTCACATACACCGCTCTTTTGGTCCAGGTTTATTTAGTGTTAATGGTGATTTTGATTTTGATCTAGGTTTTGATATGATGATGACCAATTATGGAGAGAACGCCACTTGTTCTGATTCGCAGGAAAAAATAGGCATGAATGGTTGGTTGGCAGAGGGTGATATGTATTTGTCTATGAACGGCGGCGTAAGCATACAAGGTTCTTATAAATTTCCAAGCAACTGCCCTTCATCAAGTCAATGTCACACCTTATGTGGACCCGGCCATTGTTGTTGCTTCAATTGCAGCCTGCCTTGCATTGTAGATGGCGATTTTGATTATACTGTTTTTAACGCCGGTGTTGCGGCGGTTGTTGCAGCAAAAGGGCCAAAACCAATTTATTTTGCAGGTTATGTTGATTGCCATTATAATATTTTAAATCACCTAAGCGGGAATTTTAATTACGATTTTGCATACGGTACAAATTGTACGCCTGTTCCAAATTAAATGAAAAGATCCTTTTATATTTTATTTACTTTTCTTTTTTTGATGCGAATAATAAATGCACAGGAAAATAATAAAATATTTGAACGGCATTTTACAAAAGAAAAAAAAATATTATTCAGGATAGTTCCAGAAAGTAAAAGAATGTTTGAGTTAATTAAAACAAACGGCCTTAAAATTACACGTTATACTTTAACAAACAATATTCTTACTAACGAAACAATTGTTAATAATTTCCTGCATCCTTATTGGGAAACAGATAGTTTAAAATGGCTTCCTTTATTCCGAAAAGATAAAAATAAAATAGGTTTTATTTATAACGCCATTTTCCAAAACAAGGCTGATGCTAAACTTAGTTTAACGCAAAAAGAAAAGCAAGAAAAAATACTTTACGACCTATTGCTTTTATCTTGCGATTTTGATGCAGAGGTAGCGAAGGCCTGTGGCTTGTTTTTTACTGACAGTAATATCACTTCAAACGCGAACTATGTTTACAAAATAGCAGCCTATACAAACACAACTTCAATTACCAGCAAAGAAGTGGTCAGTTTTACAGTGAGCTCTTCTGTTCTATCTACCAATAAAAAAATTGCCGGCTTAAGTGGGCGTAGTAAGAATAAAGTTGCCACTTTAAAATGGAAAGCAACAGATTATAACAGCGATTATTCGGGGTATAACATTGAGCGCTCAGAGGATAGTTTAGCTTTTAAAAAAATAAATTCAACGCCGGTTATTCTTTTAAGCAGCCAGTTCGAAAAAAAGAAAGAATACATTTTTTATAATGATACTATGCCGGCATCAAATAAAAAATATTTTTACAGAATAAAAGGAATTAATTTTTTTGGTGAAGAGTCGGATCCTTCAAATGCAATAAGTATATTTAGTTCTGCACCCATTAATTCAGTTCCTATGTTTGATAGTGTTTTGGTTGTAGAAAATAGAAGGGTTGTGCTTAAATGGCGTATGGAAAATGATAAGGAAACTTCGTTTCCAAAAAAATACATTTTATTACACTCACAAAAAGATAATGGCGTTTACAAAGTTTTATTTGAATCGAAAAATAATTTAAGTTTTACTGACCTAGAGCCTGAATCGAGCAATTTTTATAAAGTTGGCGCTATCACTTATAATAACGATACCATTTATTCTTACTCGAGAATGGCAACTATTACTGATACCATTCCTCCTATTCCGCCTACTAATTTAAGAGCGACAGTTAATAAAAATGGGGTCGTTCTGATCCAGTGGAAAAAAAATAAAGAAGCAGACTTGCAAGGTTATAAATTATTTAAAGCAAATGCACTAAACGAAGAGTTTGTGCAAATAAATGATAAATTCATAAAAGATACCAGCTACACCGATAAATTAAACCTTAAAACATTGACCAAAAAAATATATTATGCCCTGGCAGCATCTGATAATAATTTTAATACCTCTATAAGATGTTTGCCAATTGAAGTAAAGCGTCCTGATACTATTCCTCCTGCTAACCCTCTTTTAAATTCTCTTTATCCTGAGCAGGCTGGGATTAAGTTAACTTTTATTTTAAGTAAAAGCGAGGATGTTGCAAAACATGTGCTTTCTAGAAAAACAGAAACTGGACCTTTTGTAGACATTAAACTATTCACACAAAAAGATTCTCTTGGTATTTTCCTCGATACAATTGTTGAATTTGGGCAAACATATACCTACCAATTAAAAGCATTTGATGAAGATAATAATACTGCGGCTTCAAAAATGCTGACCTTAAAATATCAAATAGGTTTTAGAAAAAAATTAAACTCCTTAACGTATAAAGTCGACAGAACTTTAAAAGTAATAAGTTTAACCTGGGCATATAATGAACAACAAATAGAAAAATTTATTTTGTACCGTGCTAAGAAAAACGAGCCCCTTACAATCATAAAAACCCTAAACGGCAAAACACTTTCTTATATAGATAAAACCCCAAATATGGGAAATGTTTATGAATACAGAATAAAAGCCGTATTGTATAATGGCGACGAGAGTATTATCAGCGATGCTGTTAAAGTGGAATATTGACCTGAGACCGCTAAAAAAACTAAATATTTTAGTTAATTCCTGCCCTCAATTTTATTAAGTATTTTTGTTTATTATGAAATACATTCTCTCTTTTTGTTTGCTTATTTGTATTGGCGCTATACAGGCGCAACAAAGTAAAAATTACAAAAAGCACCCTTATTGGATAGAGATGATCAAAGACCCCAACGTTAATTATTTTGAGGCCATTAATGCTTACGATCAATTTTGGAAGAACAAACACAAACCTTTAGAGGAAGATGAACTAATAGGCCAGACAAAAGGCGAAGCCAGCAAAGAAGAAAAAATGGAAAGCCGAAAAGAGATGCGCGAAAAGAAAAAAGAAAAAGAACTCTATAAAAAATATGGTTTAGAATGTAAAAAATTTGAGCATTGGAAAATGACAGTAAAGCCTTACGTGCAAGTAGATGGACATATTCTTAGCAAAGAAGAACAATTAAAAATGTGGGAGCAAAAATAATGAGAGCGTTCTTAAAACTAATCTTTACTTTTTTTGTTTGTCATTTTGCCATGGCGCAACCTGCTACAGTATGGTCGCCCACGGGCCCAATAAATTTTCCTATAAATACCAGCGGGCAAATAAATGGCATTGGCCGCACCACACAAATAAAATTCGATCCAATTAATGTTAACCGCATTTATGTAACCACTGCATCGGGCGGTGTTTGGCGCAGTAACGATACCGGGGCCACTTGGGCGCATCTTGGTACGGACGTTTTAGCTAAAATGAGTTGCGCCTCAATTTGTATAGATAACACCAACCCAAATATTTTATATTTAGGCAGTGGCGATCCAAATTATTATTCTACCGACTACGGTGTTTGGAAAAGTACCAATGGCGGCACCAACTGGTCGATTTCAAATACAGGCATGGGTAACCGTTTAGTGGTTGAACTAATAATGGATCCGGCAAATAATCAAAATTTAATTGCTGCAACCGAAAATGGTATTTATAAATCAACTTCTGCCGGCACAAACTGGACTCTTGTAAAAACAGGCGGTGATTTTAAGGCCATGGTTTTAAAACCAAATAGTTTGGATACTGTTTATGCTGTTACCTCTTCTGAATTTTGGCGATCTCTTGATTTTGGAAATACATGGACACAAATTACCGCCGGTGTTTTTGTACCGGCAAGCAACGGGCAAGGCATGCGTTTAGCGGTAAGCAAGGCGAGTCCAAATATTGTTTACCTATCTATGATCGCCAATGAAGGCCTTACATTAAAGTCTTCTAACTTTGGAACAAGCTTTACAACTGTATATAATAACTCTGCACAAAGCCTGGTTGGCTACGATGCGATAACGCCCGGCCAGGGCGATTATAATTTTAGCATGACAGCAGACCAGACAAATGCTAACACCGTTTATATTGCCGCGCATTGTGTTTGGAAAAGTACCAACGGTGGCGTAGCATGGACAAAGCTGACCAACTGGTATGATAATTGCCACACCGATATGCACGGCATTAAACAACACCCGGTTTATGCCAATATGTTATTTGATATAAATGATGGTGGTGTATTCTTAAGCCGTAATGGTGGTGTAAATTGGGAACCGCGATCTAACGGTTTAGGGGCTACCGAGATCTATCACGCTGCGCAAAGCAAATTACAACGCAATACAGTTAGTATTGGCACACAGGATAACGGTGAATTGTTTTTAAATTCAAGTACCTGGTTCACTAACCGAGGTGGCGACTGGGGAAGTAAAATGCTATTTTCATACAATGGTGCTAACACTGTTTATTATTATGAAAATGGCAATCGCCGGCCGGTTAACGGATCTGAAACAAGTTATAGTTTGCCATTTGCGGCCAGCAACAATATTGGTTTAGAGTTTAATAAAAAAGTTCCTAATGTTGGTTTTTGCGCCTTACAAAATATTTACAGGAGCACAACGTTAAATAACCCTACTCCGGCATGGACATTAATAGGCTCAGCCACTGGTTCGGTTATGGCCTTGCATTCTTCTATCGCAGATTCATCTATGCTTTATATGCTTACACAAAATAATTTATTATACCGTTGCGATAATGTTTTTGCAGCCTCGCCCACATTTACTTCTTATCCTGCACCAGGGCCGAGCAATGTTGCCGGTGCTGTTGTAACTATTGCAACAAACAGCAATGTTATTTTGGTAGCTTGTGGAAATACCATTTACCGCTCTACAAACAAAGGCCAAACATTTACAAATTATAGTACAGGTATAACGGGTGGTTTAAATATCATTAATATCTATCACGATGAGTTTAGTGCTAACGAAAGTGTTTACGCCTGCACGGCAAAAAAAGTATATTACAGGAACTCATCTTTAGCATCATGGCAAAATATTACTTACAACCTGCCAACCATTGCCGATATGAATGAAGTTATGTTCTTTAATTCAGGAACTGCCTCTGCAGCATTAAGAGTTAGTTATTATGGCCGCGGTGTGTGGGAATTGCCAATTAATACTTCACTTCCACCGGCGCCGGGTTTTATTGTTGACAAACAAATTATTTGTCCAAACACAACAGTAACTTTTACAGATCAAAGTTATGGTAATCCTACTTCATGGCAGTGGACGTTTGCCGGTGGTAATCCATCTACCTCAACGGTAACAAATCCTTCTGTTACTTATCCTACTCCAGGTGTTTACCCTGTATCATTAAGTGTTACCAATGCAAATGGTACAAGTGTATTAACTCAAACAGCTTATATTACTGTGATCAACTCCTTAGTACTTCCAATAAGCCAAAGTTTTGTTGGAGTTTTTCCGCCAAATAGTTGGACCTTGTTTGACGATGCGCAAGACCAGGTAGTATGGCAAAAAAGCAATACCGTTGGAGGATACAGTGCAAGCAGCGAAAGTGCGTTTTTTGATAATTATAATTTTGCCGAGTTAGGGAAACGCGATGCTTTTACAACACAGAATTATAATTTGATAGCCGTTACAAATCCAAAACTTTATTTTGATGTGGCTTACGCGCGCTATGATAATACCAATTATGATTCATTGGCCGTTGGCGTTTCTACAAACTGTGGGCAGTCGTATAACATTGTTTATACAAAAGGCAGTACCACTTTAGCAACCGCACCTGACAACACAGGGTTCTTTACACCAACTGCCACACAATGGCGCACAGATACTGTTTACCTTGGCGCTTATATTGGTCAGCCGGAAGTAATGATCACGTTTCAGAACCGAGGAAATTACGGTAATGTTATTTATGTAGATAATATTAATTTAAACGCCAGTGTTATAACAACCGGCATTACAAAGACTTCAACAGAAACTTCTTTGTTTGATGTTTATCCCAACCCGGCAAACGAAAAATTAAATCTTGTTTTTAATTTAAAAGAAGAAAATGTATTATCACTAATTATTCGGGACGAATTAGGGCGAACAGTTTTTGAAACCAATAAGGTAACGCCATTAATAGATGTAAGTGCGTTTACGAAAGGTATTTATTTTATTAGCGCAACGAGCAATAAAAAAACGTTTACTAAAAAAGTGATCATTCAGTAAACGTTCTAATAAAAAATTCCTCGAAAATTATTTCATACGATCTAACTGTGCCTGACTAACGCCGGTAGAAGAATAACCCCCATCATGAAACAGGTTTTGCATTGTAACCATCTTTGTAAGATCACTGAAAAGGCTTACGCAAAAATTTGCGCAGTCTTCAGCACTTGCATTACCAAGTGGTGATTGCAATTCTGCGAAATCGTAAAAATCCATAAAGCCTTTAATACTTGTTCCTGCTTTTGTTTTTGTAGGAGATTGTGACACCGTATTTATTCTTACTTTTTTCTTTGTACCATAATGGTAACCAAAACTACGTCCGATACTTTCCAGCATTGCTTTAATATCAGACATATCGGTATAAAAAGGGAACGCGCGTTGAGCCCCCATATATGTAAGCGCTACTACAGAACCCCAATCATTAATAGCATCCAATTTATAGGCAACCGCAAGCATCTTATGAAATGAAAGTGCAGAAATATCTGCTCCTTTTTGATAATAATCGTAATTTAATTCTGTGTATGGAATATCCTTACGCATATTAACGCTCATACCTATTGAATGTAATACAAAATCAATTTTACCACCTAAATGTGCCATTGCTTCGGTATATAATTTTTCAATTTCCTCAACACTTGTTGCATCGGCGGGAATAATTTTAGAATTGGTTTGGGCCGCTAATTTATTTATTTCGCCCATGCGCATGGCGATAGGTGCGTTTGTAAGTACAAATGTTGCTCCTTCTTCGTGTGCCTTAAGAGCCACTTGCCATGCGATTGAATTTTCGTCTAAAGCACCCGTAATAATTCCGCGTTTTCCTTTTAATAAGTTGTATGCCATAATTGTATTTTTAGTTGCGTAAATATACGATTATTGCTTAAAACAAAGTATAGTTTTTACTCGAGCTGCCTAGGAGACTATGAAAAAAAATAACCACATAGACACATAGTTCAATTTTATTTTGATATTCCTAAGTAAAGAGTTAAGGTAAACATCGTATTTAATTCGCAAGCGAATTAAATTATGTGGATCTTTTAGGCGGCCTGATTGATACTTTTTCTATGTTTCTATGTGGTTTAATGTTCTTAACGCTTTAACAGTTAATTTATTCATATAAAAAATGCTCTTTTCTAATTAAATAATTAGCCGATTCGTAGATCATCATCATATTTTTTTCCATACTATCGCTTATTGATTTCATAGTTTCAACATAATTTACCGGGTCTAAATTTTTATATTTTCTTAAATAGCGTTGCTCGTTATTTAATGTTTTGTAATAGTAAAAACCATTATCATCCACACAACCAATTTTATCATCGGCCGAAAAAACCACAAAGGGGTGTTTTTCTTTTAAAATATTTATGCCAAAAGTACTGTTGGTATAAGTTGCGCCAATAATACCCATTACTGTTGCCGGCACATCGGGTTGATAGGCCGGCGAAGAAATTGTATCTGCTTTAAATAAATTAGGTTGATAAATTACAAATGGAACATGATTATAAGATAATGGCATTTCATATGTGTGGCCCATAGAAAGGCCATGATCGCCCAAAAACATAAACACCGTATTATCAAACCAGCTTTGTTTTTTTGCCATCTCTATAAATCTTCCTATTGCCCAATCTGCATACAAGGTGCAATTATCCTGTTCGTTTTCACCATTAGGTTTAAAAGAAATATCCTGCGGAACTTTCCACGGGCCGTGATCAGAGGCGGTCATCAACACCGATAAAAAAGGCTTGTCGCTTTTTCTTGCATTAGTAACTTCAATTAATTTATCAAATAATAAATGATCCGGAACGCCTAAGGAGCTTTCTGCTTGCGAAAAATTAAAATCGTATTGGCTAATGGCATGCTCAAATTTATTGAACTTAAAAAAGCCTTCCATGTTATCGAAATGCGGATCGTGTGTAATGTAAAAATAGTTCTCGTAACCTTGTTCGCTTAATAAAGGGCCAATACCGCGAAACGGTTTTTTCACATAACCCATCATTGATTTCTCGGCGAGTATACTTGGAAAGCCGGTAGTTGTTGAAAATAAACCATTAAAAGTATGAATGCCGGAAGAGAAAAAATTACTAAAAAAAACAGATTGCCCAATAAGTTTATCTAAATTAGGCGTTAGTTTTTTACCATTGTAATAGCCCATTTTAAAAACCGACATGCTTTCCATAACAACAATTACAAAATTGTATTTTTTATGAAGGCTGTCTTTAATTGCACGCTCAATGTTTGGTTCGAAAGGTGTTTTAATTCCCAAATAATTTCTTGTAAAGGCCAGCTGTTCGTTAATATTTTTTGGAACTTTGTACGGTTTTTTATTTTTACTATAAAAGATCGTTTTCCAAAAAGTAAAATTAGGATTGATGGCCACCTGGTTTATAAAAGCATTTTGCGAAACAATGGCTAAACCCTCGTGGATCTCGGATCTATCCGACGTGCGGCCTCTTGCGCCAATGATAATAAGCCCTGAAAAAATAATAAATATTAGAGCAGTATAAATGACCTTTTCAGTTTGTTCATTTGGAATTTGTTCTTTAAACTTTTTGTAAAAACGGTTAGTAGCTTTTATAAAAACAAAAACAATAAAAAAATACAACAACAAATAACCCCAATACGAAAAATTGCCAAAGATCATACCGGCAACAAAACCCGGATCGTCATTCCACAATAAGGCATTTTTATTTAAATGGTTGCCGAATTGTTGGAAATAAGGAATGTTTGCGGCACAAACAAAAAAATAAATTAATTCTAAAATTAAAAAAGAATAAAAGCCCAAAACATAAATACTTTTAAATTTGTGTTTTAAAAAATGACTGATCGAAAAAATAAAAGTTGGTAAAAAAGCAATCCAACAAAATACAGCTGAATCAAACTCAACCCCCATTTTAAAGGCCATTGCTTTTTCCAAGAAAGAAACAGTACCAACATCTGAAGAACGGTTAACGAAATAAAAAATAAAGCGCATCACAAAAAATAAAAGAAGATTTAATAAATAAAGCTTTATTAAAAACTTAATGTGCGCAGGAATTTTTTCAATGATCTTTTTAAGCATTTAAAAGCTCTTTGGCATTTTTTAAAGCAGATGGGGTTGGGTTACCCGTGCTGAGCATTTTAGCGATCTCGTTTATTCGCTCGTCTTTATTTAATTGTTTAATGTGCGAAACCGTTTTATCGGCTTCATCATTCTTATATACAAATAAATGATGATCGCCTTTACTGGCCATTTGCGGCAAGTGTGTAATAGTTACCACCTGCATGCTTTTTCCCATCTTTAATAAAATAGTGCCAATCTTATCTGCTACATCGCCACTTACACCTGTATCAATCTCATCAAAAATAATAGTGGGCAATTGTTTTTTAGATGCCAGTAATGCTTTTAAACACAGCATTAAACGCGACAGCTCGCCGCCACTGGCCACTTTGTGCAACTCGTTTAAAGCCGCACCTTTATTGGCAGAGAATAAAAATTTAACCTGGTCGAAGCCACTTGAGCCCATCTCTTTTGCTTGCGTAAGTTCGATCTTAAAGATGGCGTTTGGCATCGAAAGATCTGATAACATTTCTTTTACCTGTTTTTCAATATCCGCAATGGCTTTTGTTCTGGTCTCGCTTAATTTTTTTGCAATCTTGATACAAACGGCATTTAATTTATCAATTTGTTTTTGTGTCTCGTCAATATCTTTTTCTATCGATTCAAATTGTGTTAATTTAGTTTCGATCTCTTCTTTAACCGCAAGTAATTCATCTTCTGTATTTACATTGTGCTTTTTAAGCAGTCGGTTAAATTTATCGAGCTTAGAATTGACTTCATCCAATTTAACAGGATCAAAATTAACTTCCGTTTCAGCATCTTCTAATTCAGAAGCAAGATCTTTTAATTCGATGTAAGCAGAGTTAATCCTGTCAAAAAACTCGTTATAATTTTTACCGTATTTTGAAAGCGATTGCATGCTTTGTTTTACATAGGCTAATGCGCTCAGCAAATTACTTTCTCCGCCATTAATAGTATTGGATGCATTCAACAAAGTGCTTTTTATGCTTTCGGCATTTTCTAAAGCAGAACTTTCTTCTTCTAACGTTTTTAATGCGCCCACTTTAATTTCAGTTTCCTGCAACTCGTTAAATAAGAATTGAAAATAATCCAGTTCTTTTTTTGCCTGCACTTCCTGTTCCGTTAAATTTTTTAGAACGTTGTTAAGTTTATTTAGTTTTGCAAACTCTGTTTTGTATTCTTTAAAATCACTCAAGCTTCCGGCAAAAGCATCTAATACTTCTAACTGAAAATTAGTTTGATTTAATAATAAGGTTTGATGCTGCGAGTGAATATCAATTAATTTTTCTGATAACAATTTTAAACTATTCAATCCAACCGGTGTATCGTTCAAAAAACTGCGCGATTTTCCTTCGGTGCTAATTTCACGGCGCAACAAAACGGTGGTATCAAAATCCAGGTCGTTCTCTTCAAAAAAACTTTTTAGTTCAAGTCCTTTTGTATCAAATTCAGCCTCAATAATGCATTTTTTATTTTTGTTCTGCAATGCCGCCAGATCGGCTCTATTACCCAGAACCAGGCCTAAAGCCTCTAAAAAAATAGACTTCCCTGCCCCTGTCTCTCCCGTTATTACTGATAGTTTGCCGGGAAAGGAAACATCCATCTCATTTATCAACGCAAAATTACTTATGTACAATCGCCTTAGCATACTGCCAATTTCGTACAATTTGAACAGTTAAAAAAGCGTTTTTTAACAAAAAAAGCGTTTTATTTTCAACAGTAAAGCTTCTGTTTACTCAATGTAACTTTAGCTTAACTCAATATTTGGTCGTTTTTTGGTTTTTTTTAAGGTATCTAAACTTTCTACCCAACGTAATAGTCTGTATATACGTAATTGTATTTAAAATAACCCCCTTATGAGACAGCTCAAAATAACCAAACAGATCACCAACCGCGAAACCGCTTCTTTGGACATGTATTTGCACGATATTGGACGTGTAGAATTAATTAATGCCGAAGAGGAAGTGATCTTGGCTCAAAAAATAAGAGCAGGAGATCAACGCGCTTTAGATAAATTAGTTCGTGCCAATTTACGTTTTGTGGTTTCGGTAAGTAAACAATATCAAAACCAGGGCTTAAGTTTACCCGATCTTATTAATGAAGGAAATTTAGGTTTAATAAAAGCTGCACAACGTTTTGATGAAACACGTGGTTTTAAATTTATTTCATACGCCGTGTGGTGGATCCGTCAAAGCATTTTACAGGCTTTAGCAGAACAAAGCCGTATTGTGCGTTTGCCTTTAAATAAAATTGGCGCCATTAATAAAATAAATAAAGCCCTTTCTAAAATGGAGCAGGATCTTGAAAGAGAACCAAGCTACGATGAAATTGGTGAAATTTTAGAAATGTTGCCGTCAGATATACAAGATACCATGCGTAACAACAACCGCCATTTAAGTATGGATGCGCCTTTAACTTTAGGTGAAGATGGTGGAAGCATGTACGACCTGATGCAGAACGAAAGCTCATTAAGTCCGGATAAAGAATTAATTGGCGAAAGTTTGCAATTAGAAATTACACGCGCATTATCAACCTTAACCGAGCGTGAAGCGGATGTTGTAAAATTGTTTTTTGGCCTGGGTGGTAAACACGCGCATTCTTTAGAAGAAATTGGCGAAAAATTTGATCTAACGCGCGAACGTGTGCGCCAGATAAAAGAAAAAGCAGTGCGTCGCCTAAAACATGGCAGCAGAAGCCGTTTATTAAAAGCATATTTAGGATAATAAAAGGTAAAAATGTAGGGAATCGGAGGGAAAATGTTTTATACTCAAGGCCCGCTCTTCTTACATTTAACCTTTCATTTTCCACTTTATTCATAGTTAAGTTCCAAGGAAAAACCCTTCTGATGACAGCATTGGAGGGGTTTTTTATAGCCCCGCCCTTCCGTGCTCACAAAAGTCCTTCTCCTTTGTAGAAGGATTTGGGATGAGGCCGTTTTTTCTCCCTTAATTTTCTTATTTTTATAGCTCAATAAAAAATTGAATTATGAGCAGTACAAAACCAAAAAAATCATTATTTCGTCGCATTCTTAAATGGAGTGGGATCTCGTTATTACTAATTATTATTTTATTAATAGCAGCACCTTTTATTTTTAAAGATAAAATTGTAGCCATTGTAAAAGAACAAGCCAACAATAATTTAAATGCAAAAGTTGATTTTGGTGATTTTGATCTTTCTATATTCTCCTCTTTTCCCGATTTCAGGTTTAAGATCAATAAAGTAAGTGTAATTGGTATCAACGAATTTAAAGATGATACACTTGCTTATATTACAGAACTAAGTGCCGATATTAATTTAAAATCGGTTATTAGTGGTGGCCCTTATGGTGTTAACTCTATTATAATTGATAAAGCCCGCATTTTCGGAAAAATTTTAAAAGATGGTAAAGCCAACTGGGATATTGCAAAAGCAAGTACCGATACAACCGCTGCAGCACCAGCAGATACTTCGGCTACAAAATTTGCCGTAAAATTAAAAGAGTTTAAAATAAAAGAAACGTATATCGTTTATGACGATCAGCAAGGTGGCATGTATGCCAAGCTGGATAATTTTAATTATGAATTGAATGGTGATTTTACGCAAGATAATTTTGTATTGAACAACTTGCTCGACATTGCTAAAACAACTTTTAAGATGGGTGGCGTGGCTTATTTAAATGAAGTACACACACATTTAAAAGCAGATCTTGATATGGATATGCCTAAAATGAAATTCACGTTTAAAGAAAATGAATTTAGTTTAAATGATCTTACTTTGGGTTTTGACGGCTTTGTAGAAATGCCCGACACCAACATTAAAATGGATCTTAAATTTAAAGCCAACCAAACAGAATTTAAATCTATTCTTTCTTTAATTCCAAGTGTGTACTCAAAAGATTTTGCTTCGGTAAAAACATCGGGTAAACTATCTTTAGACGGTTATGCGAAAGGAACCTATAACGCTTCGCAGATGCCTGCATTTGGTGTTAACTTAGAGATTAAAGATGCTATGTTCAAATATCCAAGCTTACCAAAATCGGTTAACAACATTAACATTGACGTAAAAGTATTAAACCCAACCGGTGTATTAGATGCAACTACGGTGGACGTAAATAAATTCCATATGGAGTTAGCCGGTAACCCCATTGATATTACCGCACACGTTAAAACACCAATTTCAGATCCGGGATTACAAGCAGAACTGAAAGGTACCATCGATCTTTCTAGCATGAAAGATTTTATCCCAACCGAAAAAGGTGATGAGCTTAGCGGCATCATTAAAACAGACATTAGCATTGCGGGGCACATGAGCTCTATTGATAAAAAAGAATACGATAAATTTAAAGCCAGTGGTGCTCTAGAAATTGATAAAATGAATTACAAAAGCGCCACGCTTACTTATCCTGTACAATTAAATACTATGGTGTTAAATTTTACCACACAATATGTTGAACTCGCAAAGTTTGATGCCAAGCTTGGTAAAAGTGATGTACAGGCCAACGGTAAAATTGAGAACCTTTTGCAATACATGTTTAAAAGCGACCTAATTAAAGGTGCATTTACGATCAACTCTACTTTAATGGATCTTAATGAATTAATGGGTCCGCCAACACCAACCACTGCGGCTGCAACTATTACAGCCACGCCAACATCAACGGCATCTACAGGTGTTGCTGCAGTGCCCGCTAATATTGATTTTAATTTAGATGCAAAAATTGGTAAAGTAATTTATACCAATTTAATTTTAGATAATATGGTTGGTAACATTGTAGTACGCAACCAAAAAGTAGACATGACCAATTTACACATGAACACCATGGGTGGCGCTTTAACCATTAATGGTTTTTACGAAACAAGTAATATTAAAAAACCAACCACAGGTTTAAATTTAAAAGTAGATAACTTTGATATCCAGGAAACATTTAAATCATTTAACACGGTGCAAAAGCTGGCACCTGTTGGGCAATACGCTAAAGGTAAATTCTCTGCAACATTAGAGAATTTTAATACATCTTTAAATGATAAAATGGAACCCGATCTTAACGCAGTAAAAGCAAATGGTACATTTAAAACCGATAAAGTAAATGTTGGTGGCTTTCCGCCTTTTATGAAATTAGGCGATGTTTTAAAAATGGAGCAATTAAAAAATATGCAGGTAGATAATTTATTGGTGAACTACCAAATAAAAGACGGACGCGTAATAATGGCGCCCTTTGATACCAAGATTAGTAACATACCTGCCAACATTAGCGGTAGCACAGGTTTTGACCAGACCATTGATTATAAATGGAAAATGGAAATACCAAAAGCCATGTTTGGCGGCGCAGCAAATTCTGCTTTAACCGGTTTATTGGCACAAGGTAATGCAGCCGCAGGAACAAATGTAGCAGTGGGTGATAAAATAAAAGTAACTGCATTATTTGGCGGAACGGTAATGAAGCCGGAAATTAAGACCTCTTTAAAAGATGATGCAAAAAGTACCATTGCTACGGTAACTACACAAGTTGTAAATAATGCAATTGATAAAGCTGCAGAAGAAGCACAAAAAATATTAGACGATGCGAAAGCACAATGCGAAAAACAAAAAGCAGAAGCTCAGGCAAATGCAGACAAGTCAAAAGCAGATGGTTATGCAGAAGCTGATAAGTTAGTAGAACAAGCAGGTAACCCAATTGCAAAAATTGCTGCTAAAAAAGCCGCAGAGGTTGCAAAGAAAAAGGTTGACGAAAAAGTACAGAAGATAGTTACCGATGCAGAAGCAAAATGCCAGCAAACAATTGCAGACGCACAAGCAAAAGCTGCAGCAAAAGCTGCAGAGAGTAAGAAGTAACCCTTCGACAAGCTCAATGACCGCATATAGGGCCGCCGAGCAAGTTTATGCTGAGCGCAGTAGAAGTATTGAAGCGCACTCACGAACAAATTAAAATTAAAAACCCTCTCCAGTCGGGTGAGGGTTTTTGTTTTCCACTCTTTTTCAAAATCTAAAAAATACCTTTGTTTTAGTTTCGTTAAAAACTTGGTTCATTTGCTTTTTTTTTATACATTTCCTATTGTATTTAAACGATTTATATGAAACAAAATATTTACAGATCAACAATTATCCTATTTTTTATTTTTGTCGCGAATTTTATTAGCGCTCAAAGCGGTTTTAATTATAATTACAGCGATCCAAATGAAAATTTTTATACAACGCAAAAACGCTTTAATCGTTATTTTGCCAAATATGCAAAAGAAATTGAGCGTGAGCGCAAGCACGAACAATCCAGAACTACTGCTACAAGCGGCAAAATAACTGAAGCAGATAAAGAAGAAGAAGAATTTGCAGGTTATGAATTGTTCAAACGTTGGGAAGCTTTTGTAGCGCCACGTGTTTATCCTTCAGGCGATAAAACACTCGTATCAAAAGCTTCAGAAGAGTTTTTTGCATTCTATAACCAACAAAACTCAGCTAACAAACTCACAAGCACCAGTAACGTTTTATCGTCTACCTGGATGCCGGTTGGTCCCTTTGGCGATCCTTCAGGTGGCAATGCCGGCCGCATTAATGCTGTACGCTTTGATCCAACTAATGCCAATGGTTTATGGAGTTGTGCCCCCGATGGCGGACTATGGAGTTCAACTAATACAGGTTCTAGCTGGAGCACAGCTACCGATCTTCTTCCTGTTATTGGCACCACGGATGTGATCTTTGATCCAACAAATTCACAAAATATGTTCCTTGCTACCGGCGATGGCGATGCGGGCGATTCATACAGTACCGGTGTTTTAAAATCTACAAACGGCGGCGCCAGCTGGGCGGCTACAGGACTTGTATTTACAGTTAACCAGGGAAGAACCATTCATAAATTATTAATGAACCCGCAAAATAAAAATACTTTTTTTGCGGCAACCAGTAATGGGTTATACCGTACACAAAATTTTGGCGCTACATGGACAAGTGTTGCCGGTGGCAATATTACAGATGTTGAATACAAACCCGGCGATACTACAACTGTATACGCGGTAAGCACTAGTTTTTTTCTTTCTACAAATGGTGGTACTTCTTTTAGTACAATAACAAGTGGCTTACCTGCTTCAGGAGCCAACCGTTTGGCCATTGCCGTAACACCGGCCAACGCCGCCTACGTTTATGTTGTAGCAAGCAGTTCGGCCAATAGTGGTTTTCTTGGTTTTTACCAGTCAACAAATAGCGGTACCGCGTTTACATTAAAAACAACTACGCCAAACTTATTAGGTTGGGTTTCGGCCGGAACCGATACCGGCGGGCAAGGCTGGTACACTTTATCAATAGCTGCCTCGCCAACAAATGCCAACGAAGTAGTTGTAGGCGGTGTAAATATCTGGAGAACTACTAATCAAGGAACCAACTGGACACTTTTTGCACACTGGACCGGAAGTGGCGCTCCTTATGCACATGCCGATGTACACGAATTAATTTATAAGAACGGCACAACACTTTTTGCCGGAACCGATGGCGGTGTTTTTTATACAAATAACAGTGGCCTATCTTTTACTGCCGCAAATGGAAATATGAACATTGCACAGATCTACAAAATTGGTTTGTCTAACAACACGTATAGTCTAGCAATTACAGGTCATCAGGATAACGGTACAAATTTATTTTCAGGCGGATGGAACCAAGCCATGGGTGGGGACGGCATGAATTGTTTTATAGATAAGTTCAACGACCAGGTAATGTATGGCGAACAATACAATGGTTCATTCAACAGGTCAACTGACGGAGGTGCCACATGGACAGGCATTACAACCGGTATGACAGGCAACGGCGCATGGGTTACACCATGGCATCAAGACCCGGTTACAGCAAATACTATTTATGGCGGAAGACAGCAAATGTTTAAATCAACTAACCAAGGTACCAACTGGACACAGCTCGGAACCCTTGGGGGTGGCGGAAGCATTGTTGAATTTGCGATCGCGCCATCAAACCCTCAGGTTATTTATGTTATAAGAGGTAATGCCTTGTTTAAAACCGTTAATGGTGGAACTACCTGGACTGCAACAAGCGGAACCCTTCCAACAGCAAGCGCCCAACTTACATGGGTTACGGTAAAAGATACAGATCCCAATACGGTGTATGTCACTTTTTCAGGTTACTCTGCAGGTAATAAAGTATTTAAATCAACCGATGGTGGAACAACGTTTGTTAACTATTCAACCGGCTTGCCAAATCTTCCAACAAATTGTATAACCTATTGGAATGGTACATCTAACGATGGTGTGTATGTTGGTTGCGATGTTGGTGTTTATTATCGTGATAATGCGCAGGCAGCATGGATACTTTACAACACGGGTTTACCAAATGTAAAAGTAAGTGACCTTGCTATATTTTATCCTTTAGGAAAATTACGCGCGAGTACTTATGGTCGCGGGGTATGGGAGGCAGACCTTTATAATAATGGTACACTTGCGCCAATTGCGAATTTTAGTGGAGATAAAACTACAATTTGTCCCGGCATGACCGTTAATTATACAGATCTTTCTACGTTTAACCCAACATCGTGGAGTTGGATTTTCCAGTCGGGAACACCAGCCACATCTGCCGCACAAAACCCTTCTGTCATTTACAATACACCCGGCACCTATAGCGTTTCGTTAACGGCAACAAATGCAAACGGTAATAGTGTTATGACCAAAACACTTTATATCACCGTTTCGCCAACCAATAATGCATTGCCTTTAGTAGAGGGTTTTCAAGGTGTAACATTTCCACCAACCAACTGGCAAAATTATGATGCAGGAACGGATAATTTAAAATGGACAAAAAATACAACCGTTGGAAAAGCAAGTACAGCAAGTTTATTTTATGATAATTATAATTTAAATTCAACCGGTAAGCGAGATGAAATGCGTGCGCCTAAATTTGATTTTACAAATTATGTAAATCTTAAAATGTATTTTGATGTGGCCTATGCGCGCTACGATCCATCTTACAGTGATACATTAGCTGTCATGGTTTCTACCAATTGTGGTATTTCTTTTTCGCAGGCCTATATAAAAGGTGGTACCACCTTGGCAACAGCACCTGATAAAACCGTTTCTTTATTTGTACCAACGGCTGCACAATGGCGCACAGATACCGTGTATTTAAATGCCTATTCAGGAATTAATAATGTAATGGTATTATTCCAAAATCATGGGCAATATGGCCAGGGCATATATATTGATAATGTAAATATTACCGGTATTATACCAAGTACACCGCCTACTGCTAATTTTGCATATATTTCGCCAACACCTTGCAGCGGACAAAATGTTAGCTTCTCTGATCTGTCTACCAACGTGCCCACTTCGTGGAGCTGGCAGTTCCCGGGCGGTTCACCGGCCACTTCCTCGGTTACAAACCCAACCGTAAACTATTCAATTGCCGGAACTTATACCGTCTCTTTAGTTTCAACAAATGGTTCAGGGCCAAGTACACCTTACACACAGGTAATAACAGTTGGCACAACGCCAACCGTTAGCGCAACCAGCGCTACTGTATGTTATGGCAATCCCGCACAATTAAGTGCAAGCGGCGCAACAACTTATTCGTGGAGTACGGGCAGTTCTTCACCCACTGTTAATGTATTGCCAAACTTTACAACAGTATATACTGTAACCGGCACAACCGGAAGTTGTACTAATATTAAAACTGTTACGGTTACCGTTAATCCATCACCAACCACTTTTGCAAACGATACTACTATTTGCGCGGGCGATGCAGCAACGGTAACGGCAACCGGCGCTAGCTCTTATTCGTGGAGCACCGGTGCCACTTCTAACAATATTGTAACCAGCCCAACCATATCTACAACGTATACCGTTACAGGTTTTATAGGCACTTGTAGTTTAGCTGCTGTTAGTAATGTTTCGGTGAGTTTGTGTTTGGGTATAAAAAATAATTTGTTGCAAAATACTTCTATCACCATTATGCCAAACCCAAACAACGGTAAATTTATTGCCAATGTAGAAGTGAATGAGGGCTGCAGCATTACCATTTACAATAACATTGGCCAGTTGATCCAATACATCCCTCAGGCTAAAAATAAAATAAATGTAGACCTGGGTAAATACGGCAAAGGCATTTACAATGTGCTCTTCCATTTTGGAGATGAGTATAAAAATATTAAAGTAGCGGTGGAGTAGTTCCCCTGCCCTCGACTTAAAATTAAAACCCCTCGCCGGATTTGTGAGGGGTTTTTTGTTTTCTTAATACGTCTTGCGTGCATTAAATAAGTATTAAACTTGTCTTTTGTAAAGTATATTACATAAATTAGCTAATCAATAATTAATTTCATGAGCTACGTCAAAAATTATTTTAATAAAGAACAAATCACAGACATTTCATTAGAAGATGTGACTCGTTTTTTTAGCAACGAAAAAGAAGAAAGTGATAAAATCGAATATAAATCATTTGTAACAAAAGGAACCGAAAATATACAGGAAAAAACAAATGCTATTTTAAGAACTATATGTGCTTTATTAAATTCAGAAGGCGGTTTAATCATTTGGGGGGCACCAATAGGGAAAAAAGAAGAGGGGAAAAAAGAAAAAATATTTATAGGCGAATTGTGTCCAGTTGAACATTTATATGAAAAAGATCAATTTATAAATAAAATAACAGACAGCATTTCACCAACTCCAAAAGGTATTTTATTTCACTCTATTAAAAAAGATAACGGATATGTGTATCTATTTGAGATTCCTAAAAGCGAATATTCTCCTCATCAATTTGGAGATAAATTCTTTATGAGAGTTGATGGTCAAACAAAACCAGCGCCATATCACTTTATTGAAGCATTATTTAAAAAAATCAGGTATCCTAACTTACAAGCTTATTTGAAACTAGATAGTTTTATATTTAATTCCAAAATTTGCCAGTTATCAATCACATCGTATTTTTTTAATCTTTCGAAATTACAAAATGATTATAATCTTTCATACAGGATATCATGTGATATTGGAAAGTTTCACGGGCATGATTTACTTAATATGAATAATAATATCCGTTATCTTAATGGAGGGCATGAAATTTTAAAGCTAAACGTTAAAGATGTACTTCATTATGGTGAACCAATAATTGAAAATTCAATATTAAAATTTGATCCTTATAAATTGCAAGAAACAAATTGGGAAGTGACCATTATTATTACTTTTGGAGCAAAAAACTCACCAATGAAAATGTGTGATTATAAATTAAAATTAGCCCCGCATATAAAAACGGAATTAATAAATCAGTGTTTTACTGAAATAAAAGAAAACCAATTTATGTTCGAGGTGTCAGAAAAAACTGAAGAAGAAAAAATAGAATCGAGAATTGGTAGAAAAATTTCACAAATATAGCTAGACCTAAAATCTTCAATAATCTTACTGCTGATTCTTGAGAGATAAATTAATTGTTGACAAATAACCCAAAGATTAACTTCACTCCTTCACAACTTTCCTCGTCTCCGTTTTATTTTTAGAAACTACTTTCAAAAAATAAATACCGCGTGCTACGTTTGAGAGATCAACCTCTACCAAACCGTTAGAGATAGTTTCGTTTTTAGAAAGTAACTGTTTGCCGCTTACATCGTATAAAAATAAGTCAACATTATTTTCCTGGTTATAAAATTTAATGGTCATTTTATCTTCCGCGGGTTGCGGGTAAATAGTTTGTATTAAGCCGGAGATGTTTTTGTCATTATTTTTTACGCTTGTGGTTATTGTAGAAGTACAAATAGTATTGGTGCAAAATTTAGAAAGCATCCTAACGTATGCAGCATTGGTGTATATGCCTGCTTCGGTAATGGTCCAGGAGTTTACCGGCCAGTCGTTATTAAAATCCTTATACGATTTTTGTATGGGTTGCCCCATAGGTGGTGTTAGGTTAGTGGCACAAGCGGCTGTAGCAGTTGGGTTTCCGCAAGAGCCCGGGCAACAAACATCCAACGCATAACCCGGATTTGGTCCGCCCGGTATATAACCCGGAGGCGGGCCGTAAGTGGATACACCTACTTCATCCCACAAGGCACTACCATCATGAAACCAACTGTGGTAAAATTGTGTGACAGAATTTTCTGCACCATATGTGCCCATATTACTTAAATAGGTTTTTGAGTTGGGATTAACACCATGCATATAATGTACATAACCTGCTGCTGCATTGGTGTACTTAGCCGCGTTAGCCGCGTTTAAGGTATATTGGTTCATACTTAAGAACATATTACCCTGCTTTGATTTTGTTTGGTTAGAGTTCCAGGTATAATTATTATTAGAGAGCCATGCGCGGTAAGCGTCTGTATTATTGTTGTAGGCCGGTAAATTATCGGCATTGTTACTTTGCATGGAATTGGTATAGGCATTTAAAATAGCGGCTTTAACCGCGGGTGTGGCACCTGGAATTTTTGTGTAATACAATAAAGCATCTTGTGTTGGCCCTTCAAAAGGATAGGCATACGACCATGAAATTAAATGTTGGCCGCTATAACGCGCATCTACAAAAGCCTTGTACGAAGCTGTTCCCGTTAACGCATATAAATAAACCGAGGCGCAAACTTTTCGCGAAGTGCGTTCTGTAGTATCTATCTCTTGCTCGCCTGCTGCTAATAAACCGGAATTGCTAAATGTTACAGCCGGGTTGGCCACCGCCCAGGCATAAGCATTAATGGCGGCTGTTTGTAAAGTAGCGGCGTAAGTGGTTTGCCCTACTGAATTAAATTGTATGGCTGCTAACGCTAACATACCTGCTGTTGTTAATGCTGCAGAAGTATTGGCGGGCCCATATCTTCTAAAAGCCACATCGCCACTTGGCGGACTAACACCACCGCCGCCAATTACGGAAAGCACCGAACCGTTGGGTTGTTGCATTCTTAATAACCAGTCTGTTTCTTGTTTTACTTCATCTAAAAGATCAGGAATGCCATTATTACTTTCAGGAAGATTATAATTATCCAGCCAAACAGTTGGGTTTTCTTCATAAGCCAATAAAAGATCGGTTAAAGTGCTCCAGGTAAAATTTACATACTTGTTGTAATCACCGGCATCGTGCCAGCCGCCTTTTAAATTTTTTGAAGTGCCAATTACAGTATTATTGTAAAGGCGACAATCCAGATCTTGCTGTGTTCCTGCATGGCAAGCAGCATCAGCCCAGCCTGTGCCTGCATTAGCGGCGGTCTTTGCAGAGCCGCAACGCGCGTAATAGAACATGCGCGTGGCCTGAGCCAACACGGTATTATAAACACAGTCGTTTATATCAAAACGGTAAGAGCCAACATTATTGGCTACATCATAAATATAATACGAGCCCTGAACAGTATATGTAGAAAAATCGAACCACCAGGCCTTATCGCCACTTTGTGTTTGTGTTGCGCCACCGTTCCATGGTGTGATAGAAGATGTAAAGACAACAGCATCGGTTATCCAATCACGTACCTGGTAAGTTGCGCCGGGCGCAAAAGGTGTACCATTATTGTAACCGGTTATTGGGTTTGAGATTACCGCTATTTTTTGCGCAGTGAGTTTATACCCAAATTGGTCGGTTTTTATAAACTGAACTGTAACAGTTGGCGATGCGCTAATAAAAATGCTAAAAAACATAATTAATGCAAAGAAGTCGTATTTATTTTTCATGGGACTCGATTTTAGTATTATTATTCAGAACCTTTGATTAAATTTAATATTAATATTTGAGAAAGAAAAGGGATATCTTCAAAAGAACGTAGTATAAGCGTTTTTAATCAGCACTTCAATGCTTCGACTAAGCTCAGCATAAACTTGCTCCGAGTAACGAGATGGTTTTGGTGAACCTGTCGAACCATAATAAACAGAAATACAATATTGAAAGAAGTTAAATGTTTTTAAACTATGATCGAAAATAAATTCATACAACAACTAGAAGATTCTTTTCATTCGAAAGACTACAGTTTATTCACCCGCCGCGGCCTCGATCTTACCAACGATTACCAATTACCGGAGAACCTGGTAAACGAGATCTTTGAGCTAAGAAAGAACTACCTCAGCATTATTGATGTTAATCCCGAACAACAAGACGGGGTGGCCAATGGTGCTTCGGTTATTCTCGATAAAATAAAAGCGCAAAATTTTGAATTGGCAAACAGATCTGCCATTAGTTCTGAAATTGTTTTTAAAGCCGCCGATATTACCAAACAATTTCATAGTGGGCGTAATCCTTTTAAATTACATCCTATTTCTTTTGAATTAAAGCTGGGAGAAATTACCGGCGTGGTTGGTGAGAATGGAAATGGTAAAACAACTTTGTTGAGAATTGTTTCGGGACAACTTTCTACAGATACCGGCAGTATTGAATTTCCTGCCTTAGGTAATTTTTCGAACAACTGGTACCAGGCAAAAAATAAATTTGCTTTTATACCACAACGCATTCCAAAATGGCACGGCACATTGTTAGAGAATTTATTATTCTTTGCCACCATCCATAATATTACGGGCGCGCAAAATTTAAAACAGATAGATTATATTTTATTCCGTTTGGGTTTGGATAAATTTCGCGATCTTACCTGGAACCAAATTTCAAGCGGTTACCGCATGCGTTTTGAATTAGCAAAAATGTTATTGTGGCGCCCGCATTTATTAATATTAGATGAGCCACTTGCGAATTTAGACATTAATGCGCAGCAATTATTTTTGCAGGACCTGCGTTTTTTTGCGCAATCACAAAGCAATCCTATCTCAATTATTTTAAGCTCTCAACAATTGCATGAGATAGAGCGCATTGCGGATAATATTATTTTTATTCGCCAGGGTAAAACCATTTACAATGGTAAACAAATTGATTTCGGAATTGATCGTGCGGTAAATAATTATGAAGTAGCAGGTAATTTTACTTTACAACAATTACAAAACTGTTTACCCGAAGCAAACGGTTTTAAGATTGAAGATGCAGGAACAGCTTTTATTATTAGTTGTGGCATTGATGTAAATTGGTTCGATGTTTTGTCAACCATTCAAAAAAGCGGATTGGAATTAAATTATTACAGGGATATCAGTCAAAGTACCCGTCAATTATTTCATAAAGATATTTAATATGTTTAAAAAAATAGCTCCCGGTTTTTTAAACCGCCTCGATACGTATTTGCTAACCAATTATCCTGTTGTGTGGATAAGCAAGATCCATTATGTATTATGGTTTGGCCTTGTACTTTATTTTCTCTCAGCTGCCATTGGTTGGCTAGTACCGATTGATCTTACCAGCAAGGCCGACGATGGTTTATGGTATTTATTATTAAGTGTACTTGCTTTTATATTATCTTGGTTTTGGGCTTACCGTTATCTGATCTTTAATAAAGAAAAGAATTTCGGCAATTTAAGATCGGGCGAAGAGTATAAAAATTTCTTTTTAGTATTTATTTGTATTGCAATTTTTGCCTGGTTTGGTTCGCCCTTTGTTGTAAGTTACAATACAAAAATGGCACGGCTGTTTACTGACAAAGAATTGTTTAACGATGTAAATACCTTGAATGAAATAGAGCCATTTATTCCTACCAATTATTATTCTTACGAGAACACGTACGATACAACAAATAAGCGCACTTATTTTAATGTCAACAAAATTAATGTCTACAATAATTATACGCCCTGGCGTTTTTTAAATGATAGCATTACGTATCCGCAGGTAAAAAGTAATTATCGTTTGCGTTTAGGCTATCAGCCAACAGCAGATTTTAATGCCGTAAAAGCAAAAGTTGAACGCCACATTTTAATTTGTAATAAGTATGGTGTCTATCCAAACTTTGATGCCAGCGAAATGGCCGCCAATTATATTAAAGCGCAAAAAACCGGTTGGTTGGATATACAGGAAATGAACCTAGGCGGTGATTATTATAAAGAGCAGTTACGAACAGCCTTTAATAATTTATTCGATGCCAAATTTGGTAAATTATTTATTTGGGATAAGGATTTTTTATGGGGCATGTTCTATGTCATTTTTTCGTTAAGCCTGATGCTTATTTTGTTTAAATTAAATTCATGGCAACAATATTTAATTACAGCCATTGTTATGGCCTTGTATCCTTTGTTGGCATTTATAATTTCGCAGATCTTTTTCAGCAGCTCCAATTCAGAACATTGTTTTCAGTGGTTTATTTTCCTACTCTTCCTCACTTCCATCGTAAGTTTATTTGTAACAGGTAAACAACAACGGTCATTTAAACCTTTCTTTAATATTTTGAATCAACTATTTTACTTAATAATTATTTATATGCCAATGATGATCGTTTATTATTTAAGGCGTTACACATCTGTATTTCATGATTTTTATTCTTACAATTACAGTAGCGGCGCTGTACAATCTGTGGTTAATATAGATGGTCAACAGGTAACCGTTTATGATTACCGTTATTATTTAGACCAGTATTTATATTCTTATTGGCAAGAAGAATACGATCTTTGGTTCATGCTTTGCAAATATCTTCCGATAATACTTTTCTTAGCATGCTTGCCCTTAATGAAAAAATTATTTGTAAAGCAGTTGGCGTTGCCGAGGAGGACATAAACAAAAAAGCCTCAAAATGAGGCCTTTTAAAAATTAGTATTTAGTTTACAATAAATTAAACTACGATCTCATCACCATCTTTATTAAAGAATTTAAATTCCATAAAGCCTTGGCTGGCCATGCCTTGTACTTTTACCCATTGTTTATGTTCAAAGTACCATTTCCATTGTTTGCTTTTAAACAAACCGCCTTTTTTAATAAAAGCTTCAATGTATGGATGGATATTTAATGTAATATTTTTTTGATTTTGTTCTTTAATAATAAAACGCAAAGTGTTTTCTATCTGGTCAACAAATAAAATACTCGGTTGCACTTTGCCTGTACCATTACAGCTTGGACAAGTTTCTAACACTTCAATATTAACTTCGGGACGTAAACGCTGACGTGTAATTTGAATTAAGCCAAATTTGCTTGGAGGTAAAATGTTGTGCTTGGCACGATCACTTTTCATCTCCTCTTTCAATTTATCAAATAGCAGCTTACGGTTGTCGGCATTGTGCATGTCAATAAAATCAACTACAATAATACCGCCCATATCACGTAAACGTAATTGTCGTGCCACCTCAACGGCAGATTCTAAATTTACTTCCAGTGCATTCTCTTCCTGCGTACTGTCGCTTTTTGCACGGTTACCGCTGTTCACATCAAACACGTGTAAAGCCTCGGTATGTTCTACAACCAAATATGCGCCGCTTCGCATGTGCACGGTTTTGCCAAACAAAATTTTTATTTGTTTCTCAACTCCCAGTGCATCAAACATGGGCAGCTTGCCATTGTATAGTTTTAAAATATCTACCTTATCCGGTGAAATTGTTTTTATGTACGATTTAAGGTCTTCGAAAACGGTTGCATCATTTACATGAATAGCGTTAAACGACGCGTTTAAAAAATCGCGAAGCATGGCGTTGCTTCTGTCAACCTCACCCAGCACGCGTAACGGTGGTTGGCCGGTTTTTAGCATATTAAAACAATCGTCCCAACGTTTTACAAGATCATTAAGATCGGCTTCAAGATCTGCTACCGGTTTATTTTCGGCAACAGTGCGCACAATAACCCCAAAATTCTTTGGCTTTATGGTTTGCATTAGATCTTTTAAACGTTTTTTCTCGTCGAAGTTTCTAATTTTAGAAGAAACAGAAATCTTATCGGAAAAAGGAATTAAAACAAGATAACGACCCGCTAAAGAAATTTCAGTTGTAATTCTTGGGCCTTTTGCACTAATGGGTTCTTTTGCCACCTGCACCAAAACGTTCTGTCCTGATTTTATAACTTCGTTGATCTTGCCGTCTTTTTTAATTTCGGGCTCGTTCTTAAAGTACATCAGGTTGCTCACATTTTGTTTGCCATTCTGTGCCGTGTTAACGTATTTTATAAGTGAGTTGGCCTGTGGCCCCAGGTCTAGGTAATGCAAAAATGCATCTTTTTCATATCCTACATCCACAAAAGCTGCGTTAAGGCCTGTCATAACCTTTTTAGCTTTGCCTAAGTAAATATCGCCTACCGAAAATTTTGAGTTGTTCTTTTCGCGGTGTAACTCTACCAAACGTTTATCGTGCAGTAGAGCTATAACAACTTCGTTAGGCGTGGAATTAATTATTAATTCTTGGTTCACGCGCGTAATATTTTAAATTATTAATAGTATGTGTCTACAATAAATATCGAATAACCTCAAACAGATCGTTCAAAAAAACAAACGACCCGTATACGCATTTAAAAAAAGCGCATTATTTATTATAATATTAAATTACATTAACGGCCCCGATAGCTATCGGGATCAAGATGCCTTCCGTTAAAGTAATTTTTTACTAAAAAACAATCAGCTATAGCCGATTATTTTTTCTTATGACGATTCTTCCTCAAACGTTTTTTGCGTTTGTGTGTCGCCATTTTATGTCTTTTTCTTTTCTTTCCGCTTGGCATAATATTTATTTTAAATGGTTAATTTTTACTTTTTAATTGATCGATATATTTATTTATTTCTAGTCTTGCTGTTACATCATTTGTTTTGGCCGAATATTTTTGCAACATCTCAATTGTTTTGGCCGTATTGCCTTGTTGCTCATAAGTATCTGCCAGATGCAAATAGGCTTCAATGTAATTTGTGTCTATTTTTATTACATTGTTAAACCTGGTAATTGCTTTATCTAACTGGCCGCTTTTTACAGAGAAAAATGCAAAAGTTAATTGCAGTTTTACATTGTTGCTATCGGTCTTCTCAACTTCCTTCAGGCGTTTTATTCCTTCCATCGGATCTTCAGAACCTTCTACAAAACAAGATGCTAACATAATTTTAGTATCTGTATTGTTAGGGTCAAGCTCCAAACTTTTAGCAAAACAACGGTTTGCAGATTGATACAAAACCGGTATTGCTGTTTTATCCTGAATGAACTGGATGGCATAATAATATCGGTTACCGGCTTTTGCCCAGCTGGCCGCTTTATTTTCCTTCTTTGCCAATACTTCCGTATAATGTGCGGCAAGATCGGGCCTTTTTGTTCTGTCCCAAAAAACAACCACGCTATCTAATTTTTGCGAGGCCAGTAACTTATCGTACTGCATTTTTTTAGAAGGTTCCAAACCTTTAACGGCCATGTTCAAATAAACCTCCAGGTTAGCATTGCTTAATGCCGCTGTGGTTTTGGTTGAATGATCGTGCCCATCATCATCACTATGTTTAGGCGCAATTTTTGGTGCAATAAATAAAAGAACGAATAAACCTAAAGCGCCAACAACTAAAATTACTTGTGTGTTTTTAACGCTCATTGTTTATTTAATCCATGTTTTTTTGTATTGGTTCGGCCGTTTTTACATTGCGCTTTACCCTATCTGCAAAAGTTTTTGAGGCTTTAAATGCGGGAATATAGTGCGCAGGAATAACTACGGTTGTGTTTTTAGAAATATTACGCCCTATTTTTTCGGCGCGTTTTTTTACTACAAAAGTTCCAAACCCTCGTAAATAAACATTTTTACCTTCTACCATGGAGTTGCGTATGGTCTTCATAAACGCTTCTACCGTGGCTTGTACAGCCATTTTTTCAATGCCTGTTTTCTCTGAAATTTCGTTAACAATATCTGCTTTGGTCATTTTACAAACTATTTAAAATCAATTAATTGTATTTTAAAACGGGCAGCAAAGATAGTATTATTATTAATAATTGAAAATTTTTTAAGAATTTCTTTTTTTAAGTGTTAATAAGGGTTTTAGGCTTAATTTTGTCCTCATAATGGAAAGTTGGTTTGGCCGGGGCCTTATTTTATGGTATAAAAAAAACAAACGCGACCTGCCCTGGCGGCACGAGACAGATGCATATAAAATATGGCTTTCTGAGATAATTTTGCAGCAAACACAGGTAGTACAGGGCATGGGTTACTACTTAAGGTTCATTCAAAAGTACCCACAAGTAAGTCAATTGGCCGCTGCCAACGAAGATGAAGTATTAAAATTATGGCAAGGCTTAGGCTACTATTCGCGCGCGCGAAACCTTCACGCCACAGCAAAAGTGATAAATAGCCAGTATAAGGGTCTGTTTCCAACAAATTATGAAGATATAAGGGCTTTAAAAGGCATTGGCGACTATACCGCCGCCGCAATTAGCAGTTTTGCCTATAATTTACCTTTTGCTGTAGTGGATGGCAATGTTTACCGCATTTTAAGCCGCTTGTTTGGGATAGACACCCCAATTGATTCGGGGCAGGGCAAAAAAGAGTTTCAGGTTTTGGCTACCCAATTATTGGATAAAAAAGAGCCGGCTTTATACAACCAGGCCATTATGGAATTTGGCTCGCAATATTGCAAACCAACCAAGCCTGATTGCGAAAATTGCATTTTTAACGCTAAGTGTTTTGCCTTTAAAGCCGCGCGCGTTAGTGAATTACCGGTTAAAGCAAAAAAAACAAAAGTAAGTAACCGCTTTTTAAATTATGTTGTGCTTATAGATAAAAATAATAAGATCTATTTAAATAAGCGCTCTGCAAACGATATCTGGAAGGGGCTTTACGAGTTTTACCTTATTGAAAGCGAGAAAGAGATCTCTTCGCTTCAACTATTAAAACATTCAAAACTTAAACAAATGGCAGGGCAAAAATTCAGCCTGCTTTATACCTCAAAATCATACAAACATATTTTAAGTCACCAACACTTATTTGCCAAATTCTATGTTATAAAAACCGAAAGTATTCTTGATAAAAAGCAAACAAAAACCGGCGTTGATAATTTAACAGATTTCGCTTTTTCGAGGTTAAGCGAAAAATTCATAAATGATTGCGATTTGAAAGAAATAGTTTAAATTTGATTAAAATTCAACTTATGAAAAAATTATTATTTGCTACGCTTTTATCTTTTAGCTTAACGGGTTTGTATTCTCAGATCTATAAAGCAAAAGACGGTACAACTTTAATACATTTTTATTCTAAGTCCCCCTTAGAGGATATTGATGCCTCTAATAAAGGCGCGGTAATTGTTTTAAATACTACCACAAACGATCTACAGGTAAGGGTTACCATTCAAAATTTTAAATTTAAAAATGCTTTAATGGAAGAGCATTTTAATGAGAATTATTTAGAGTCTACCAAATACCCTAATTGTGTTTTTAAGGGCAAGATCAACGAAAAAATAGATTATACGGCCGATGGCGAACATAAAGTTACTGTTACCGGTAAAATGGAATTGCACGGTGTTACCAAAGATGTGACATTGGATGGTACTTTAACAAAAAAAGGTGCTGATGTAATGCTTGACACTAAATTTAAAATTAAAGTTGCCGATTATAACATCCAGGTTCCCTCGTTATACGTAAAGAATATAGCAGAAGTTGTTGATGTAACTTTGGTAAGTACGTTAGAACCATTTGTAAAAAAATAATTATTCCTTAATATGAGTCTTTTTAAAAAATCTATTTTTCTTTTTTCGTTAGCATTGTCTTCTAATGTTATGTTTTCGCAAGATGATCTTTTAGATCTTGTAACAGATAAAAAAAATGAGCCGCCCCAAAAGGTTTATGCTACGTTTAAAACCATGAGCATTGGTAATGCCCAAACAATAGAAACTGTAAAAAAGAATCATTTGGATTTTAGGATCAGTCACCGTTTTGGAAATATTTATAATGCCGACCTGCCTAACCCAATTAATAATACAGGACAAACCTTTGTAGGTTTTGAAGGCGCGAGCGATATTCGTTTTAGTTTTGATTATGGCCTTACCGAAGATCTAACAATTGGTATTGGCCGTAACCGAATGAACCACTTGTTGGATGGAAGCATAAAGTGGAAGATCTTAAAACAAACTGCTAATTTTAGTATGCCTATTTCATTAGCATTCTTTTCGCGCACAGGTTATTCACACGATCTTACATCAACAATTTATTCAGGTATTGTAAAAGATTTTCCTACAAATGAGTGGCACAGGTTTAATTATTTTAATCAATTAATTATTGCCAGTAAAATAAACAATTGGTTATCGCTCGAAATATTGCCAAGCTATATGCACCGCAATTTTATTAAAGAAAGATTAAACACCAGCAATAATGCATACGATGTTAACGGGTTTTTTACCATTGGTTTTGGCGGACGTATAAAATTAACCAAGCGCTTAAGTTTTGTGGGTGATTATTTTTATAACGTAAGTCCATTCTTTCAACACAATAGCAATGTATTTAATCCGTTGGCTTTAGGTTTTGAGATAGAAACCGGTGGCCACGTGTTTAGCCTTATTTTTACAAATGCCGGCGGACTTATTGAGAATAATTTTATTCCCTACACAACAGATACCTGGACGAAAGGACAGGTTAAATTTGGTTTCTGCATCTCTCGTACATTTGCCCTTTAAAATTTGAATTTAGTGATCAATAAGCATATTTTTTTCGATCATTTATTACAAAAACAACACTTAGCGCCATTATTAAAAAACCACACAACGGTTATCTGGACCTCAGTGTTTTTTTTGTTTTGCCTTGGTTTGCTGGTGTTTATAAAGGTTACATCCTACTCTAAGGTCCTTAAAATAATTCAATCCACTTTTAATTCAAATGCCTTGCATGAGCTTGAGCGCGAAGAAAGTAAAAGTTTTAAATTACATTCTGTTCTGCTCTCTGCTTTTTTTTTATTGAATGTTTCGTTTCTTTTGTATAAAGTAAATACATTTTATAATCTTGTTTTTACCGAGCGCGCATTGTTTACACAATTTGCATTTATCCTTGTAATAATTTTACTTTTTATAGCTTTTAAAACTGCACTAAATCAATTTATATGTTTTTTATCTAATGACTTTAAAACCGTATCAGAATATTCTTATAATTCGATAAAGATCAATCAAACCTTTGGCATCTTCATGTTCCCATGGTTGGTTTTGGCCGAATTGACGAGGTTTAACGCACTTATTTTTGTGTCAGGCGCATTTGTTGTGCTGGCCGTATCTTTAATTTACAGGTGGTATAGAGGCGTAATAATAGGCCTTATAGAGGAAAGAGTAGGATTATTACAAACTTTTACCTACTTTTGCGGCTTAGAAATTTTACCAGTATTAGTCTTGGTAAAGTATATAATTGAAACATTTTAATACGGCTTAATTAATGTCAGCGAAAAAAAAATTAGTTAAAAAAAAGTTAGTTAAAAAGCTCATTAAAAAAAACAAAGTATCTCTTCAAAAAGCTTCGTCAACTAAAAAGAAAAATAAGCCTAAACCGGTAGTAAAAAAAACTAAAGCGCTTCCAAAAAAGATCACTAAAAAAGCGACGGTTAAAAAGCTCATTAAAAAGGTAGCCAAGCCTACCCCTAAGGTTGTTATTAAAACCGCTGATATAGCAAAAGTAAAACCTGTTAAAGAAAAAAAGGTTTTAGTAAACAAGAACATTAAAGAAAATATTGATCTTGCTTTAACCGTTAAGCGTCCACGTAAATCTTCAAAAAAACCCATTATTACTTTGCCTCCACCTCCAAAGATCGAGGTAAGCAATTTCCCTAAAAACAAGGTTAAGAATATTTTAATTTCGCAGCCTAAGCCTGGCGAAGGTGATAAGAACCCTTATATTGATCTTGGAAAAAAATATAATGTAAATCCTACTTTCAGGCAGTTCATTAAAATTGAAGGATTAAATTCGCAGGATTTTAGAACACAGCGTGTTGATATTTTAGAGCATGGCGCTGTAATTTTAACCAGCCGTCTTTCTGTTGATCATTATTTTCGCCTTTGTAACGAAATGCGTATTACTGTGCCCGAAAGCATGAAGTATTTTTGCATTAACGAACAAACAGCATATTATTTACAAAAATATATTCAGTACCGTAAGCGTAAAATATTTTTTGGTCACGGTACTATTCTCGATCTTGTAGATGTGATCCGCAAAAATAAAGATGAGAAATTTTTATTACCCGCAAGTGATGTTACCAAAGAACAAATAGTTGATTTTTTAGATGAGTTAAAGATCACTTATACCAAAGCTACTTTTTATAGAACAGTTAGCGCCGATCTTGCTGACATTAAATCTTTAAATGATTTTGATATGCTGGTGTTCTTTACACCCGCAGGTATTAAATCGCTAAAACACAATTTCCCCAACTTTAAGCAAGGTAATACACGCATTGCCGCTTTTGGCCATGTGGCAGCGCAAACCGCAAAAGAGATGGGTTATCGTTTGGATATATTTGCGCCAAACCCACAAAACCCAAGCATGTCGGGTGCAATTGATGCTTACATCAAAGAATCAAACAAGCGCTAAAGATCTTTATTTTACGGGCTTTAATGCTACTTCTATTTTTTTGAGTTGAAGAATGATCGCGGTTTCTATTTCTTTATATTCCTCTGCTTTTTTCCCCACGAACAAGAATGACAAGATTATTTTTTTATTTTTCAAGTTAAGCGCTTCGTATAGAGCGTTTTTGTTCAAACGGTAAGCTTCACGCATTCGGCGTTTTAATTTATTGCGATCGTGCGCTTTTTTAAAACTGCGCTTTGGCACTACAAACATGGCCTGGCAAGGCTTTACATATGCCAGCTCTGTTTCCATATAAATAAGCTTTAATGGAAATGCAATAGTCGAACTGCCTTTTTGAAACAGTAGATCTATTTGTTTTTTGCTGCATAAGCGCTCTTGTTTATTAAATTTAGCGGGCACTTTTGTTGAATAGTTTGATTGGTAAAGATAATTTTTTACTTTTACACACATAAACAAAAAAAATAATTATGGGAAAAGGTGATAAAAGATCTAAACGCGGCAAAATTCATATCGGTTCAACTGGTGTAAAACGCCAAAAAAAGAAAAAAACGGCTAAAAAAACTACAACCACAGCGGCTCCAAAAAAAGCAGCAGCTAAAAAAGCAGCTCCAAAAAAAGCAGCTAAAAAAGCTGACTAAAAAAATTTTAAACAAGAAAGCTGCCACCTGGCGGCTTTTTTTATTTTATGGACCTTCCGGATTTTAATAAAAAAGCCCAGGCACTTAAAAAGGAAAACCAGGTTTTCTTTAAGCGGCTCATTAACAGGCCACCAAAAAACCTCGATGAGATTTTTCATACAACCCACGAGGAGGTATTTGAAAAAACCGACTGTTTAAGCTGCGCTAACTGCTGCAAAACCACCTCGCCTATATTTTACCGGCGCGAATTGAACGTGCTGCAAAAGCCCTTAAATTAAAGCCGGGTGCGTTTGTTGAAAAACACCTTCGTGTGGATGAGGACCAGGACTTTGTTTTGCAACAGGCCCCCTGCCCTTTTTTAAATTCAGACAATTACTGCTCTATTTATAACGACAGACCAAACGCCTGTAGAGAGTATCCGCATACTAACCGCAAAAAGATGCAACAGATCCTGGATCTTACTTTTAAGAACACACTGGTTTGCCCTGCGGTTTTAAAAATTACAGAAGAGATACGAAAGAAATTGGACGTTTAATTTATACCTTTACTAAATGCGCAGCTGTTTTATTATACTTTTTCTTATTTTTATTGCTGCCTGTTCTGAAAACGATAAAGAGAACCGGAAAACCGATGCCTCCTTCAGTAAAGAGATCAGCGATAGGATAAAATTGCTGAGCAAAGACTCTGTGCAAACAGATAGCCTAAAAGTTAAACCTAATGAGGTAGATAGTATTGTAAATACACTGATCCTGCTTTCAAAAGATATTGAGAATATTAGTGCTTCTGTAAACAGATCGAATACATACTTTAGTGGCCTTGCAACAAAATATAGTTTAAGCGATCACGAATTCATTAAACTGAAGAATGGCATGCATGTAGATGCCATTGCAACTATTCTAAAAGATAATGAATTAAAGTTCTTCAATCTTATTTTATTAAAAAATAACCGTGGAGATGCGCTCTTGCATTCGGCACAATAAAATGCGCCATTTAGAAAGAATAGCAGACTAATTAATTTTTAATTTATTTACCGGAACAACATGAAATCCGCTTTTGGTTTTTACCAAAGCATTTGTATTTGCATAACCTACAACGTTTCCTTCTTCATTTATATATTTTCCTGTATAAGAGTCTAAAACCTCGATGATAGTTCTGCTGTCAATTTTAATGATATTGCCTAGATCTTTTTTGATAAAAAAATAATTTTGAGATAAAGAAACCAATATACTTTTGTACGCGGGGTTAGAAGATAATAAAACAGTACTTTCTTTATCCAATGAAGAAACCATGTATAAATTATAGTTTTTAGCATTATATGAGTAATATACACTATCCCCGTTTACCAATGTGTTTCCGTTAAAATCAGAACTTATAACGCCTTTGTTTTTAGAAGGCACGAACGGCGTTATCTTTTTACTGAATGTGTTTCCAAAGCCATAAGAGCTGGTGTCGCCCGTAATTAAAATATCAGCGCTTACTGTTACATTTATTTTCTGAGCAATAAAAAAGATCCATTTTTTATTGATGTCTGTTGTAAAGTTAGAATAGTACTCTCCTTTTTGCAAAGGCCTTGTAGAATAAAGTCTTTTTTTGGCATCGTTAACCAACTCTTGTTTTTTAGCATTTCCCAAACCAAATATAAAAACAGAAGAAGAAGACCCACTTGATATATCAACATACTTATCGCTCCAATGAAATAACGGACCACTACTAACAGTGCCAGTATGCATAGTAATACAAGAAGATAAAAAAACAAAAACCGCTAGAGAGCTAATAATAATTTTTTTCATAAACTTATCGGTTTAATAGTTTAGCAACATATTTCCCTACAATATCAAATTCTAAATTAACGCTAGTTCCGGTTTTAATTTCTTTAAAGTTGGTGTGCTCAAACGTGTAGGGAATTATATGTACCGAAAAAGTAGTATCTGTGGATATTACAACGGTTAAACTTACGCCATTAATGGTGATGCTTCCTTTTTCAACTGTAATGTTATTTTTATTTTTGGCGTGTTCAAACACAAATTCCCAACTGCCATTTAGATCTTTAACTTCTACACATTTTGCCGTTGCGTCTACATGGCCTTGCACAATATGCCCGTCAAAACGTCCGTTGGCAGGCATACAGCGCTCAAGATTTACAAATTGCCCTATTTTTAATTCTCCTAAATTCGTTCGTTGCAATGTTTCATCAATAGCTGTGACACTATAATCCTTTCCGTTTATTTTAACCACAGTTAAACAAACGCCATTATGCGCTACGCTTTGATCTATCTTTAATTCGTGGGTAACATTGCTCGAAAATGTAAAATGCACATTGCTTCCTTCCTTCTCAATTTTCTCAACTTTTGCAAGTGTTTCTATAATTCCTGTAAACATATTTTAAATTTAATATTTTTTAATTAACCGATAGCTATCGGGATGTCGAAGCACAGAAACTACTCTTTTAATAATTGCTTAATAAGCCCTTCTGTACTCTGTTTAAACGCATCATAGTCCTTACCGGTGGCCGGCCCGCTAAAACCGGTATGTACCTTTACCACCTGATGTTGTTTATTTAAAAAAATGGTAGTTGGAAAAGCTGTGATCCTATTTAAAGCAGAAAGAACTTCGCCGGCCTTTTCTTTACCGTTTTGTTGTGTTACTAAAATATCATAGTCCATATTAAATCTTTTTTTCAGGCGCAACAATTGATTTTTTGATTTATCAAAATCATTTGTTTTTTCAAAGGCCAGGGCAATAATTTCTAATCCCTCTTTTTTATACTGTTTGTAAATGCCCGCCAAATAAGCGCTTTCATCCATACAGTTTGGGCACCAGCTGCCCATTACCTGTATAATGACCGGCTTGTTCTCGAATTTTTTATCATTTAAAGAAATTATTTTTTTGTCAAGATCTGGAAACGAAAAATTTATTTTTGTGTCTTTATTTTTTACAAATGTTATTTCTTCGGCGTTGGCTAGCTTAAATTTATCATTCAGTTTTGCCGTCCATGGTTCTTGCCAACTTGCACCGCTGTAAAAGGTTCCGGTAAATTTATCATCCTTGTATTCGGCAACAAATAAAAAGGCGTGGCTGCCATCAAAACATGAAAGAAATAATTTATTTCCCACTTTCATTCCTTCCAAATACCGGTAGTCGCCGGTTTCAGTTAAAAATGTGCCTGTTAAATAATCGGTTTGCTCGACATGATGAAAAACACCAATTGCTTTTGAACTGTCTTTTGTATTTGGAGAAAATGTTGTTTCCCACCTTCCTTCAAAATAAGGGTTAGCCTTACCCGGCACAAATGGAAAACGATTTGCTTCACCATAGCTTGCTTTAAACTTTATTTTGTTCTTGCTTGTTTTGTAATTATTTATCCAAAGGCCTTCTAAATTATCACCAACACAAACAGTTCTAAATTCTGTATCAAACACGGGCATTTTAAAGTTAACAGAATCGCCTTTTATGGTGATCTCGTCAACCAAAATACGTTCATCAGCGTTTTTAATAATGATGTTTGGTTTTTTACCTTTGTATTTTACTTCAAAATTAAAAGGCAGTTCGGTATTGTTCTCTTCATTTAAGATCAACACGGCACGATAATTTCCTTCTTTCAGTTTTTTTGAAAATACAACCATGCTGGTAAATAATAAAATTAAAAGGTATGTGCTCTTTAATGAATGCATTCTTAGTTACTCATACTCATTTTAGCCATGTTGGCAATGCGATATAATAAACGTGAAGCTACGTTCGCGTCCCACTCGTCTCCTTCCGGTCCGGGTGTTACTTCGTTAATATCAAAGGCAATTATTTTGCGCCCGCTTTTTACGATCTTTTCAATTAAAAACAAAACCTGTTCGGCTTCAAAACCTCCGGCCACAGGCGTGCCCGTGTGCGGACATAATTTTGGGTCCAAACCATCAATATCAAAACTTAAATAAATATTTTGCGGCAACTCTTTAATGATCCTATCACAGATCCTGTTCCAGCTATCGCCATTGTATTGTGCGTATTTAATATCGCGGTCAAAAAAAGTTTTTATTCTTCCGTTGCTGTTATTAATAAGATCTAATTCTTCTTCACAATAATCGCGAATACCAACCTGCACCAATTTTTCGACCTGTTTAATTTTTAAAGCGTTGAACATAATGGATGCGTGCGAGAATTCAAATCCTTCGTAAGCATCGCGCAGATCGGCATGCGCATCAATTTGTAAAACGCAAAAATTATCGAACTTTGTGGCAAGGGCTTCCATCATGCCAAGGGGTGTTGAATGATCGCCACCTATTAAACCAACATATTTATTTTTATTTAAAAAATATAACACACGGGTCTTTACCCAATTGTTTAACCACAAACATTCTTGTTTAATTTGGGCTGAAACTTTTTTAAGCGCCGCATCATTCTCATCAGCCCCTTGTGCCAAAGCATTAATATATTTTTCTGCAGATTGGCGAAGCGCTATACTTTTTTCTTTTACCTCAGCACTTATTTCATCCATTCCAATTCCTTTTTTCCAGGCATCTTTTACAACGGGATCATAAAGATCTACCTGGTAACTGGCGTTTAATATAGCCTGCGGACCTTCAACCGTGCCGCCACCATAACTCACAGTCACTTCCCATGGAACGGGAATCAAAACCGTTTCGCATTCTTCTATAGTAAAAGGCAAACCAAACATGCCATCGTTTAACTGGCCAATTCCGTTTGCGTCAAAATTTTTTATTTTTTCTTCTTTTGTCATAATTATTTATGGGGCTAGTCGGCTAATGTTCCAACTGTTGTTTTTTAATTCGTAACAAATTCTATCGTGCAGGCGACTTTTGCGGCCTTGCCAGAATTCGTAATAATTTGCTTTTAAAATAAAACCGCCCCAAAATTCAGGTCGCTTAATAGTTGCAGGCGTATATTGTTTTTTTAGTTCCTCTACCTTTTCTTCAAGTTCTTTGCGCGACCTAAGTAAATGGCTTTGCTCGCTGGCCCAGGCGCCAATTTTTGATTCGTAGGGCCTTTGATTAAAATAGGCATCGCTTTGCATGGTGCTAGCCTTTACAACAGCGCCCTCCATGCGGATCTGTCTTTCAAGATCGGGCCAAAAAAAAGTAAATGCGGCATTTGGGTTCTTTAAAAGCTGTTGCGCTTTTTTAGAATTATAGTTTGTATAAAATGAATAATTGTTGTTTTGAAACTCTCTCAAATATACAATACGTGATGACGGCTTACCATCCAAAGAAACAGAACTTAAATGTACTGCCTGCACTTCATTAATTTTTGATTCAACAGCCTGCTGCAACCATAATTCAAATTGAAGTGCCGGATCTTTATTTACATCGGCTTCATTTAAAATACCTTTTGTAAAATCCTCGCGCAATTTAGAAATATGTTTCTGCAGATCGTCCATAATGTAAATTTAGTAAAAAAGTAGCCGCCGATTTCACAGATTAATAATTAAAACTCCTTTTACTCAGCGAAATCTGTGGCAAAAATAACTGATTGTCAAAAGATCAAATTACGTTTACTGCCCAGCTCTTTTGCCTCGATAGATTGCACTTGTATCATTTCGGGAATGGTCTTTAATTTATCAATAATCTTAAATTGATAATTGTGCAGGTCTTCTCCCTTTAAAAGAATAAAATAATCTGTTTTGGGTAGTTCTTTTATCAGCTTTACACTTTCATCTACGTCAACACTCGCAAAAAGGTCGTTGGTTCGGTTCTCGGTCGGGTCGGGCTCATCAAAATTACTGGTGTTTGGGATCAGGTGATAATCTATTCCAAGCTCTTCATCCAAAAAACTATAGAGCGAGAATTTAAACAATTTGCCATCTTTTAAGTTGAAGGGTAAAAAATCGCTAAGGCAAAGGTTGATCTTTAGCGCATCGTTAACAGCATTTATAATATGGTATTGATTTTCGAGACAAACAAGCCCAATGAGTATGAAATCAAAATCATCTTCGCTTGTATTTAAAACATGTTTAGCCAATTTCTTTTTGCAGTTCCTCTAAGGTAAGTTGTGCTGCCTTTTGTTCGGCCACCCTTTTGCTAAAGTTTTCAAATTTTATGTACGGTTTATCATTAATAAAAACCTGAATGGCGTAAATTTTATTAGCCCCTTGTTTTTCTTCGCTTATTAGCTTGTATTCGAGATTAAGTTTATTTTTTTGACAATAGATCTGTAGTTGGCTTTTGTAATCACTGTCGGTATTTACCAGTTCGTTAATATCCACGTGAAACTTGATGATCTTTGAAGCCACAAATTTTTTCGTTTTGTCGTAACCTAGATCAAGATAAACCGCACCAATAAAGGCTTCAAAGGCATCTCCAAAGGCGCTTGATTTGATCTTCTCGTCTTTTGTAAGGTTGGCTTTTAGCTGATTGTTAAAACCAAATTTTAAAGAGAGTTCCTTTAAATTTTGGCCGTTAACGATCTTGCTTCTTAACTGGGTTAAAAAACCTTCGTCCTTGTAAGGATATATGTTAAATAAATGTTCGGCTATAATAGCGCCAAGTACGGCATCGCCCAAGAATTCGAGGCGCTCGTTACTAATGGGTGTGTTGTGCTTTTTGGCTGCTACGCTGCTATGCAGGAAAGCTTGTTGGTATAATACCAAATTTTTTGGGCTGTAACCGGTTGTGGTTTTTATCCATGTTTTAAAATCCTTATCGCTTTTAGTTTTTTTAAAATTAAATTGCGATAATAATTTTTTAATTGCCAAAATTTTAAGGTTTAAATTTTTTGATCACAACTGCGGCATTGTGTCCGCCAAAACCAAACGTATTGCTAATTGCCGCATTTACTACGCGCTTTTGCATTTTATTAAATGTAAGGTTTAATTTTGGGTCAACTTCCGGATCGGTAGTTGTGTGATTTATTGTTGGAGGGATAATGTCGTTCTTAACCGCTAAAATAGTGGCAATACCTTCTATAGCGCCTGCTGCACCTAGTAAGTGGCCGGTCATACTTTTTGTAGAGCTAATGTTTATTTTGTATGCGTGTTCGCCAAAAATATTTACAATAGCTTTTAATTCAGCTGTATCGCCAAGCGGTGTACTTGTACCGTGTGTATTAATATAATCTATTTCACTTGCGTTAATTTCTGCATCTTTTAAAGCGCGAGCCATTACTAAAGTTGCTCCTAACCCTTCCGGATGAGGTGCTGTAATGTGATGTGCATCCGCACTCATACCACCGCCAATAATTTCGGCGTAAATTTTTGCGCCACGCGCTAAAGCATGTTCTAATTCTTCTAAAACAATTGCACCGCCGCCTTCGCCTAAAACAAATCCATCTCTGTCCTTATCATAAGGGCGAGAAGCTCCGGCAGGATCGTCGTTACGTTGGCTCATAGCCTGGCAAGCGTTAAACCCACCAATACCACTTTCGTTAATAGCAGCTTCGCTTCCACCACTAATAATGGCGTTGGCTTTTCCTAAACGGATATAATTGAAAGCGTCTATTAAAGCGTTGGTAGATGATGCACAGGCCGAAACCGTTGTAAAGTTAGGGCCACGTAAACCAAAACGAATAGAAATATGACCACTACAAATGTCAGCGATCATTTTAGGGATAAAGAATGGGTTAAAACGCGGTGTTCCATCGCCTTTTGCAAAAGCAAAAGTTTCAGTTTGAAATGTATCTAAACCACCAATTCCGCTTCCCCAAATAACGCCTATCTCGTTCTTATCAATACCTTCGGCATCAAGACCGCTGTCTTTAAATGCTTGTTCGCTGGCGGCAATGCCATACCAGGAATAGGCGTCTAGTTTGCGCGCTTCTTTTTTATCAAAATAATCTTCGGGATTGAATCCTTTTACCTCGCAGGCAAAACGTGTTTTAAACTTTGATGCATCAAAACGTGTAATGGGCGCCGCTCCACTAACCCCGTTTATAAGGTTATTCCAATAATCATTAACATTATTGCCAAGCGGCGTTATGGCCCCAAGGCCAGTAACAACTACACGTTTTAATTGCATAAAATATAATTAGTTTTTTGCGTTTGCTTCAATGTAAGCAATTGCATCACCAACGGTACCAATCTTTTCAGCTTGTTCATCAGGAATTGCGATGTTGAATTCTTTTTCAAATTCCATAATCAATTCAACTGTATCTAACGAGTCAGCTCCTAAGTCATTAGTAAAGCTTGCTGTTGGTGTTACTTCTTTTTCGTCAACACCTAATTTGTCAACGATGATCGATTTTACTTTGTTTGCAATGTCTGACATTATAGTTTCTTTTTAAATTTTGCACAAAAATAATTATATCGCAGCTAAAACAAAATTTAAACTTAAAAATAAGGCTGTTTTTTTGATAATTTATCCTGCTCTAACGTTAAAAATACGTTAACTTATTGAAAACTAGCAATAAACAGCCTTTAGCCCTTATGAAGTTTTTTTCACAATGTGGCGTGCGTGATGGTGTCTGTGATGATTATGTCGGCTAATGTGGCTGTTTTGCCCCAAATGGCTTAGACTTTCCTCATTCTTATCTTTAATTACATGGTTTGAAACGATGTAAATAAGAAGGCCTGCGCCTACTATACCTCCAATTACCAATAAACCCTGCATATTAAAGTTAGATACCTGTTCGCCGGCAAATTTCTTTACGTTATCAATAGTACCGGCACTCATACTTTGGATGTTAATAAGCACCGACCCCACCAGGATCAAGAATGCTTTAAATTTAGTTGTTTTCATATAGATCAATTTTAGATGTTTCTAATTATATAAACGCTTGGCGCTACCTATTGGTTGGCAAAACCTGTGCCTATTTAACTGTTTTTTTGTTTTTTTATTAATTAATTTATGCTTATACTTGTATCCGAAAAAATAACTAAGGAAATAGAGGGGACAGCAGTCCCCTCTTTTATTGTTAAAAAATTGATAACAAAAGAACATATTTTAGCGCTGATAGCAGAGCATTTGGGCAACGGACCTATTTTTGCAACAGGAGTAAGAATTGGTTCAGACAACCAGATAAATGTTTTTTTAGATGGTGATGATGGAGTAACTATTAAAGATTGTGTTGGCTTAAGCAGGCACATCGAAAAAAGTTTAGACGAAAAAGGACTTGATTTTGCTTTGGATGTTAGCTCTCACGGTGCCACAACACCATTGATCATGGCGCGACAATACAAAAAACATATTGGACGTGAATTTGAGATAAAATTAGAAGACGGAACAAAAACAGAAGGAAGTTTAGTTGAATTTAATGGCGACGAAATAGTTTTAGAGAATAGTGTGAGAGAAAATAAGCCGGTAGGAAAAGGAAAAATTACAGTTATTAAAAAACAAATAATAAAATATAGTCAAATAAAAGAATCAAAAGTTAAACTCAAATTTTAAAAAAGAAAAGCCATGGAAGCCGTTAACCTAATTGAATCGTTTTCAGAATTTAAAGATAATAAGAACATCGATCGCGCTACATTAATGAGCATTATTGAAGATGTTTTTAGAAGTATGTTAATTAAGAAATACGGAAGCGATAAAAATTTTGACATCATCGTTAACCCTGATAAAGGCGACGTAGAGATATATAAGAACCGTAAGATCGTTGATGATGAATTTGCTGAAGATTCTTTTGATTACGACGAAAATAAACACATCAGTTTTTCTGCTGCTCAAAAAATTGAACCCGATTTTGAAATTGGCGAAGACCTTTCAGAAAAAGTAAAATTAGAAGACTTTGGTCGTCGTGCTGTGTTATCAGTACGTCAAAACCTGGTTCAAAAAATTCTTGAATTAGAAAAAAGCGAGATCTATAATAAATACAAAGAAAAAGTTGGCGATATTATTACTGCCGAAGTTTATCAGGTTTGGAAAAAAGAAATTATGTTAATGGATGATGAAGGTAACGAACTTTTATTGCCAAAAACAGAGCAAATCCCTTCTGATTTCTTCAAAAAAGGAGATACCGTTAAAGCGGTGGTTTCTAGGGTTGATCTTAAGAACGGAACGCCTTCTATTGTTGTTTCAAGAACATCGCCTGTGTTTTTAGAGCGTTTATTTGAGAACGAAGTGCCTGAGATCTTTGACGGTTTAATTACGATTAAAAAAATTGTGCGCGAGCCGGGTGAGCGTGCTAAAGTTGCTGTAGAATCTTATGACGACAGGATCGACCCTGTTGGTGCCTGCGTTGGTATGAAAGGTTCTCGTATCCACGGTATTGTTCGCGAATTAAAAAATGAGAATATTGACGTGATCAATTTTACAAACAATGCTCAATTATTAATTCAACGTACATTAAGTCCTGCAAAAATTACTTCTATTAAAATTGATGAAGAAACAAAACGTGCCGAGGTATTCTTAAAGCCCGATCAAATTAGCTTAGCTATTGGTAAAGGTGGTTTTAATATTAAGCTTGCAGGTAAATTAACTGGTTACGAAATTGATGTTTTCCGTGATACTGATATTGATGTTGAAACAGAAGACGTTGACTTAGAAGAATTCTCAGATGAAATTGAAGCAGATATTATTGAGCAATTAAAAACTATTGGTTGCGATACCGCTAAAGCTGTTTTAGAATTAAGTACAGAAGAGTTAGTACGTCGTACCGGAATTGCAGAAGAAAAAATTCAAAGCTTGCGCGATGTATTGGCTTCTGAGTTTGAAGATTAATACCTGCGTGTACTTAGGTTATCGCAGAAAGAAAAATAAATAACGATGAAACAGAAAGAAAAACTTTCGCTTCATGATTAAAAAAGAATAAAATAAAATATGTCAGAAGGAGCTAAAACACTTCGATTAAGTAAAGTGGCCAAAGAATTTAATCTGTCTTTAGGAAAGATAGTAGAGTTTCTTGCCTCTAAGGGCCACAAAGTAGATAGTAATCCTAACGCTAAAATTGGCGATGGGGAATACACACTGTTACTTAAAGAATTTTCAAGCGATAAGTCAGCCAGAGAAGAGGCGGAGAACGTTGCGCAAAACATTACAAAGGTTAAGCGTGAAACCATCATATTATCTGATATTAAAGGAAAGCGTCAAAAAGAAGAAGAAGAGGCGGACGAATTCATGATAAAGGATCTTACTCCCAAGTCAAAAACAGTTTTATCCGAAAAAACTGAAACTGCAAAAGAAATTCCAAAAGAAAAAGATGTTGAAGTTGTAAAAAAAGAAGTAACAGATGGCCCCAAAGTTTTAGGCAAGCTCGATCTTGACTCAATGAACCTTAAGACCAAGCCTGAAAAGAAAACAAAAAAAGAAGGCGATAAAAAAGAGGTAAAAGACAAAAAAGACCCAAAAGAAGAACTTGTTGTTGCCGAAAGTGTGCAAGTGCCCAATGCAGAACCGGCTATTAAAGAAGAACAAAAGGAAGAGTTCTTAGAAACAAAATATGAAAAACTTGAAGGGCCAAAAATATTAAGAAGCATTGAGTTACCGGTTATAAAAGAAACACCAAAAAAACAAATTAACGACCCTAACGCTGATAAGAAAAAGCGTAAACGTATTCGTAAAGGCGGTCTTTCGCAAGAGGAAATTAAAAAGGTTGGTAAAGAGCAATCTGCTATTGCTCGCGAAAAAGCCAAAGAAAAATATGGCGATCCGCGCGCAAAAAAACCTGTAAATACCCCCGGTAAGCCTCGTCATGAACTTACTGAAGAGGAGATTCAGGCACAAATTAAAGAAACATTAGCACGCTTAAGTGCAAAAGGAACAAAATCAAAAACATCAAAATACCGTCGTGAGAAACGTGATGATGTGCGTGAAAAAATGGCCGAAAAAGCGGTTATTGATGAAGCAGACAGAAAGATTTTAAAGGTTGCCGAGTTCGTAAGTGCTAATCAATTGGCGCAAATGATGGATGTGCAGGTAACAAAAATTATTTCTACATGTATGTCTCTTGGTTTATTTGTTTCTATTAACCAACGTTTGGATGCAGAAACAATTTCGATCGTTGCTGAAGAATTTGGTTATAAAATAGAATTTGCCAGTGCCGAAGATATTGAAACTATTAAAGAGGACGAAAAAGATGCTCCGGAAGACCTTATTCCCCGCGCTCCGGTTGTTACTGTAATGGGGCACGTAGATCATGGTAAAACATCTTTACTTGACTTTATTCGTAAAGCCAATGTTGTTGCAGGCGAAGCCGGTGGAATTACGCAACATATTGGTGCCTATAATGTGAAAATGGCAAATGGTAAAAGCATGACGTTCTTAGATACTCCCGGTCACGAAGCCTTTACCGCTATGCGTGCACGTGGAGCTAAATTAACCGATATTGCCATTATTGTAATTGCGGCCGATGATAGTATCATGCCTCAAACAAAAGAAGCCATTAACCATGCGCAAGCTGCGGGTGTGTCAATGATTTTTGCCATAAATAAAATTGATAAGCCGGGTGCAAATCCGGATAAAATACGCGAAGCTTTATCGGTAATGAATATTTTAGTAGAAGAATGGGGTGGTAAATACCAGTGCCAGGAAGTATCTGCTAAAATGGGAAAAAACATTGATCTCCTTCTGGAAAAAGTAATTCTTGAAGCAGATATGATGGATCTGAAAGCAAATCCAAATAAAAATGCTGCAGGTAGTGTTATTGAAGCCAGTATGGAAGAAGGCCGTGGTTATGTTGCAACAATTTTAGTGCAGAACGGAACCTTAAAAGTGGGCGATGTAATGTTAGCTGGTTCCTATAGCGGACGTGTGCGTGCCATGTTCAATGAGCGCGGGCAAAAAGTGGATCATGCGGGCCCATCACATCCTGTTAAAGTACTAGGTTTAAGTGGTGCGCCAACAGCAGGTGATAAATTCAACGTCATGAGCGATGAACGCGAAGCGCGTGAGATCGCCAACAAACGTTTGCAGTTACAGCGTGAGCAGGGAATTCGTACTCACAAACATATTACATTAGATGAGATCGGTCGTCGTTTGGCAATTGGTGATTTTAAAGAATTAAATGTGATCGTTAAAGGTGATGTGGATGGTTCTATTGAAGCTTTATCCGATTCACTATTAAAATTATCTACCGAAAAAGTAGCCGTAAATATCATTCATAAATCAGTTGGTGCTATTAGTGAGAGCGATGTGTTATTAGCATCTGCTTCTAATGCCATCATCATTGGTTTCCAGGTAAGGCCAAGCACAAGTGCCAGAAAATTAGCCGAGGTTGAAGAAATTGACATTCGTTTATATTCTATTATTTACGATGCAATCAACGAGATCAAGGCAGCAATGGAAGGTATGTTAGCGCCTGAGTTTGAAGAGAAGATCGTTTGTAATATTGAGATACGCGATGTGTTTAATATTACACGTGTTGGTACAATTGCAGGTTGTTATGTGTTGGATGGAAAAGTTACCCGTCATACAAAAGTACGTGTGATCCGTGATGGCATTGTTGTTCACACAGGTTCGCTTGGTTCTTTAAAACGCTTTAAAGATGATGTGAAAGAAGTTACAACAGGCTATGAATGTGGTTTGAACATTGATGGTTTTGATGATATTAAAGTGGGCGACATTATTGAAGGCTACGATATGATCGAAATAAAAGCAAAACTTTAAAATTTATTAATTTTTATACGTAAAAGTCCTCCTAAACAGAGGACTTTTTTATTTTTCAGGAGTTTTCGGCTTAATTAAATGCCTTTTAAAGCCTTATCTTTTTTTGCTCTAACAACGCCGGTTTCCATTTTAAAACAGCCTCAAAACAGCTGAAAATTGTTTATAACCGTGTTTTTTGTTAATAAATTAAGAAGTTAAAATGAGTTTATAAACATTACTCTAAAATTGTTAATTTATTGATTTATAGTTGATTACAGTGTCAGTTTTTTACTTTATGCATTATTTATATCTCTTTTAAACAACATTTATACAACATTCATTAGCTTCATAAACAGGTGCTTTTTGTAACCTTTTTCATTGAAACAGCGTTTAAGACCATTATATACAACATTTTTGTACTTAAATTATGAGAATTCTTAAAGAAGAAGAGTTTAACCGCCTTGCACTAAAAGGGAAAGGGAGAAGCTCGCCCATTTTTAATTCAATTGTTAACCTTAACGTAGGCGAAGCCGTTTTAATTGAGAAAAAAGACTGGAATCGTAAGGCAAGCCCGAGCACGTTAGTAAAATACATTGAAAGAACGCATCAATTAAAATTTACTTGCGGCGAATTACTGAATGGACAAGGATGGGCTGTAAAGCGTATAGAATCTAGCGTTCAAGCCAATCATAAAATTGTTGAAACATTAAAGCCGCACAAAGAAGTTCTGCTTAAAACAAAAATAGCTGAAGAAGAACTTCATACAGATGATGGGCAATTAAAATTAAAATCAGAAATCGTTATTTTTTATTTAGGTAGAATTGCTTCTTGCAAAATAGAAAAGATTGAAGATTCACTAAAAGCTGTAATGGATCATTTTTGGGAACAAGACCGACAGTTGCTTAAGAAATTGTTTTTAGATGCTATCGATGTTCTCTCTAACTCTAATCACATTGTTATTGAGAATGGGAAAACATATATTCCGCTTAAGCAGAATTAAACCCAAATCAATATTTCGTCCCTACGGGACTATGAAGTCTGGTTATGATTGCTCTATAATATCAAGTCCCTAATGGGACTTTTTATTTTATATAACATTTTGTTTGTCCCATGGGAAAAGAATATCATAGAAAAAAAAGACAAGGAGGGATTAAAGTCCTGTAGGGACGACATATTAATCCTTATCGTTAGGAAACGATCCGTTTAATAAGATTGGTTGTAGAAAAACCTTCCAAAAAGGGAATGGTCATTACTTTGCCACCATTAGCGGTTACAATATCATAACCAACAATTTTTTCAACTGGCCAATCATCTCCCTTAACTAAAATATCTGGTTGCAAAATTTTTATTAGTTCATAAGGGGTTTCTTCATCGAATACAACAATAAAATCAACGCATCCTATTGCTGCCAACACCATTGCCCGTTCTTGTTCTTTGTTAATCGGTCTGTTTGGTGCTTTGTTCAGGCGCTTTACAGAATTATCGGTATTTAATCCTAAAACTAAAACATCGCCGAGGTCGCGCGCCTGGCTTAAATAATCAACATGTCCCGGGTGCAGTATATCAAAACAACCATTTGTAAAAACAATTTTTTTACCTGCTTTCTTCAACAGGTCAATTGTTTGTAAAGCAGTTTCTTTTGTTACTATTTTACTTTTCAGCTGTTGGTGAAACGACATTTTTATTTTTGTTATAAAGTGGTAAAACCGCGAAGCTTATTAATCCAAAAAATAAGATCAAAATAAATTGGCTGGTCCATAAAAGCCACGGCAATGCAAACGAAGACACAATATCCACATGATAGGTAGCAACCAAAATGCCTCCCACAATGGCTGGATAGGCTCCCAGCCCACCTGGTGCAAAGATCACCCCAAAGGTGCCAAATAATAACAAGGTAAGGCATTCTGATTGCCCTAAATGCGAAGTGCCCTTTAAAGCAAAGAAACATACATACAACGAATAAAAATAACAAGCCCAGATCAAAAGGCTTAATGCAATAAATTGAAATGGTTTATCCATTTTTGCAATAGAGCCCAGTCCTTGTCCCATGCCTTTTATAATGCCGCCAAGTTTGCCTTTTAAAAGTGAAGAGAATTTTTTTCTGAGAAGAAAAAAAGCAAGCAACAATACTCCTACAATCGCAGAGAGTATAATTATTTTTGTAGGGCTTTGCATAATTCCATTTAACCAGTGCAATGCCGGATCAAAAATATATTCATTTGCCAGGCCGGCTAATTCAGTAAACTGAACAAAAAATGTAAAAGCAAATATTAATAAAAATAAAATAAAATCAATTATCCTTTCAGTTATTACCGTTCCAAACGCTACTTCAAAGGGTACATCATCATATTTTGCAGCTACCGTACAGCGCGAGATCTCGCCCATGCGAGGAATACCATAATTGGTCAAATAGCCAATTAAAACATAACAATTTGCATTTAGTAAGTTTACCCTGTGACCTGTTGGTTTTAATAAGTAATTCCAACGGTAGGCGCGTAAAAAATGGCTAAGTAGCGATATTACCAAGGAAATAACAACCCAAAAATAATCGGCTTGACGGAATGCATCAAAAATTTCACTTCTCTGCTCTGGCGTAATTTGCCTTACAGATAACCATATAAACAAAACACCTATACCAAGTAAAACAATAAATTGTATTATGGATTTAGCGCTTTTTTTTGTGGCCACCTTATTTTAATTTATTGGTTTTAGTATCGGGGAAAATAACCCATGGCTGAAACGTTTTTGCTTTTTCAAAATCCATGTTTGCGTAAGATATTACAATAACAATATCGCCCAGTTTTACTTTTAATGCCGCAGGGCCATTCAAACATATTACACCGCTACCGCGTTCGCCTTTTATGACATAAGTAATTATTCTTTCGCCGTTGTTTTTGTTTAGAACATGTACTTGCTCGTTCTCAATAAAATTTGCAGCGTCCATCAGATCCTCATCAATTGTAATGCTGCCAATATAATCCAGTTCTGCTTGTGTAACAGTTACACAATGCAATTTGGATTTAATAACCTGAATTTCCATAACGGGTCAAATTTAGGATTTTTTATTCGTTTTCAGCGCTATAAAACCCAACTAAATCAATAACTTTACACAATTTTATGTTTTAAAAAACGTTATATATTTTTGAAAAGACTCATCGTCATAATCATTACTTTTTTTATTTCTTTTAACTCTTTTTCGCAGGAAAATGATGGTTACGGCGTTCATTTGCCCAAGTTTTATAAGCAAAGATTACATTTTGGTTTTACCATTGCCGGCAACTCAACCGATTTTAGAATAAATCCAAAACCTAATTCAGAATTTCCTGATACGGTTATTGGCTCTACTCGTTACAGGATAAAAACAATTTACTCGCAACCCGCACCCGGTTTTGCTATTGGCATTGTTTGCGATGCGCGTTTGCACGAATACGTAAGAATTCGTTTTACGCCAAGTATTAGTTTTGCGTCGCGGAAAATAGAATATCATTTATCAAACGTGGCACGTGATAGTACAAAAATATTTCAAAAACTAGTAGAGTCGGCTTTTCTGTTGTTTCCATTAGAAACAAAAATTCAATCCAAGCGTTTAGGTAATTTTAGTGCTTATGTTATTGGCGGTGGCGGCTATTCGTTAGACCTTGCATCACGAAAAAAATCCGCTGGTGTTTCCAGCGGCGGACCAAACCAATTAGATGATAATGTAAAATTAAAACGCGACGATATTTTTTATAGCGCCGGCGCCGGAACAGATTTTTATTTGGAGTATTTTAAACTCGGCCTGGAATTAAAACTTTTAATTGGCACAAAAAATTTATTGCGGCCCGAGAATAGTATTTTTACAAATAGTTTAGACAAAGTACGGTCGCGCATGGTGGTTTTTACTATCACATTTGAAGGTTAGACATTTAAAAATTGAAGGATAAAATCCTTCCACTCATTATGCAAACAAAATTACAACTTAAGGTTAGTCCGCAAATTGCAGTTAACGAGCAACTTTTAAAAGAAGAAGTAAAACAACAACTTCAGCTTAAAGACACATCCGGATTATTTATAAAAGTGTTGAAACGGAGTATTGACGCTCGTTCACGAAGCATTGAAATTAATCTAACGGTTTTAGCCGTTGTGAATGAGGAATTCAATGAAGAAAAAATTGAGCTTAGTTATCTTGACGTAACATCTTCCAAAAAAACCTGCCACATTATTGGCAGTGGCCCCGCTGGTTTATTTGCCGCCTTACGTTGTTTAGAACTTGGCATTAAACCCATCATTTTTGAACGCGGAAAAAACATAAAAGATAGAAGAAGAGATCTTGCAGCCATTAATAAAGAACATATCGTAAACCCCGAAAGCAATTATTGCTTTGGCGAAGGTGGTGCCGGCACTTATAGTGATGGCAAGCTTTACACAAGATCAAGCAAACGAGGTGATATTGATAAGATCTTAAGAACATTTGTATCGCATGGCGCCAGCAGGGAAATTTTAGTAGATGCGCATCCGCATATTGGCACCAATAAATTACCACAACTTATTGAACAAATACGGGGCACCATTTTAAATTTTGGTGGCGAAATACATTTTAATTCCAAATTAACCGATCTTAAAATAGAGAAGGAAACTATTTGTTCAATTACTGTTTTAAACGAAAAAGGTGAGCAGGAATTTCCCGTTAAAAAATTAATATTGGCCACAGGCCATTCTGCGCGAGACATTTACGAACTTTTAAATTCTAAACAAATTTTAATTGAAGCCAAACCTTTTGCCTTGGGCATTAGGGTGGAACATCCTCAACCGTTAATTGATAAGATACAATACCATTGCGGCAATTTGGAAGAGGTTATCACCAAACGTGAATTTTTGCCGGCGGCAAGTTACAATTTGGTTCACCAGGTTAAAGGTCGAGGCGTTTATTCTTTCTGTATGTGTCCGGGGGGTATCATAGCTCCCTGCGCTACTGCACAAGAAGAAGTGGTTACAAATGGCTGGAGCCCAAGTAAACGAAATAACCCTTATGCCAATAGCGGCATTGTAGTTGGTTTGGAATTATCAGACTTTGAAACCTACAAAAATTTTGGTCCTTTAGCCGGTTTAGAATTTCAAAAACAATTAGAAAAGAAGGCCTGGAACTTTGGTGGTAAAACACAAACCGCTCCCGCGCAGCGTTTACAGGATTTTGTGAACGGAAAATTTAGTGCCGGCCTTCCAGATTGCAGTTACCAGCCCGGTTTAAAAAGTGTGGAACTGCAACAGGTTTTAGGAAAATTAATTGGCCCTGCTTTAAAAGAAGGTTTAAAGGCATTTGGCGGTAAAATGCGAGGCTATTTGACCAATGAGGCGGTTGTTGTTGGCGTGGAATCAAGAACCTCAACGCCTGTTCGTATTCCCCGTGATAAAGATCTATTAAGTCATCCGCAATTAAAAAATCTTTTTCCTTGCGGCGAGGGCGCCGGTTATGCCGGAGGTATTGTAAGCGCGGCAATGGATGGTGAAAGATGTGCCGATAAAATTTATTTGGTCGATTAAACTTTTCTCTTTTTTAAAGGTCAAAGAATAAACCCCTTATGCAAAAAAAATTATCTGCTGTTTTACTTTTATTACTTGTTTTACATTTTACATCTCTTGCTCAGTATTGTGTTGGAGACAACCGTTTTACCCAAACACCTTTTTTTAATGCTGCCGATATTCAGGAAGATTCAGTAATATATGCCACAGCCTTAAATTGGCAAGGTGTTAACCAAAATCTTAAGTTAAATGTCTTTTATCCTAAAAATTTTGTTGAAACGCTTTCAAAACGCCCAATGATCCTAATGATCTTTGGGGGTGCTTTTGTTTCAGGAAACAGAGGGCAAATGGATAATTATTGTAAGGAATTTGCACAACGCGGCTTTGTTGCCGTTGCTATTGACTATCGTTTAGGTAAAGAGACGGTTATTCCATGTGCTGATACACTTTCACAGGAGAAGGCTGTTTACAGGGCCACGCAAGACGCTAAAGCGGCTATGCGCTACATGGTTGCCAATGCGGGCACTTATAAAATTGACACCACCTGGTTATTTGCTGGTGGTTATAGCGCAGGGGCAGGTACGGCAAATGCAATGGTTTACAATTCACCGGCAGAACTTCAACAGGTTTATCCATCTATCGTTTCATCTCTTGGTAACATCAATACTTCCGGCAATTCGTTAACAAACACATTCCGAGTTAAAGGGATCTTTAATAACTGGGGCGGAGCTTCTTCTGATTTTTTTGATGTAAATGAAGGTGTCCCAACAGTTTCTTTTCATGGCGGAAATGACGGCGTTGTTCCTGTAGATTCGGCTATTGATGTTACCTGCATTACAACTAGCCATTATATTTATGGATCTCATGCACTACATACAAAGTTAACCGCAGCCGGTATTTGCGGCGATCTAACCGTTTATCTTTCCGGTGGCCACGGCGTATATCAGGGTGGCGCAGGAACACTTATGCGCGTGAGCCGTGCTTCGTGTTTTTTTAAAAGTTTGTTTTATAATTCTTGTTCTAATTACGCAGCCACGGATAGTTTAACGCCGAGTTGCTCAAACCTTTCTTTAGGTATAAGAAATACTGGTTTTTCAAATAACTTTAGCGTTTATCCTAATCCTGCAAACAATAACATCAATATTATTACCGACAATTATTCTGGCATAGAAATAAAAATATCTGATCTTTTTGGAACTACCGTTTTTGAAACGAAAGATAAAAATGTGTTGGATATTTCTCAATTAACTGAAGGTATTTATTTTATACAAGTCTCACAAGGAAACAGGTTTTATACCCAAAAGCTTATTAAACAATAATTTTTTAGACAATTAAATAAGTCCAATTGCATAGTACTTTACTTAATTTGTTAAGTTTGTATTACAATGAAACGACTTGTTTTTATATGTTTTTTAGTTATAATCGCTTCGCGATTATGGTGCCAGCTTATACCAAAAAGCGTTTACAACAGCATTGCAAATAAAGATCCAAAACAACAAGTAATGCTGCTAGATTCGATGGCTATTAAATACAGGGATACTGAATTGGCTATTTCAACCGCTATTTCAAGATATGCAATACAAATTTCAAGATCAAAAAATTTCACAAAACCAACGGTAAGGCTTTTTCTTACACTTGCAAGAACTTACCGCACACATGGCCTATACGACACATCGCTAGCGTACATTGATAGTGCGAGGAAATTTGCAATCAAAAATAAAATCACGGGTCAATATGCCAACATCAGCGATTTTGAGGGACTTACATATATGCGCATGGGCAATTATGAAACTGCTGCCGGCTGTTTTTTTAAATGCATTGAGTATGCTGAAAAAGAAAAAGATTCTTTGCGTTTACATAACGGATTCGAACACCTTGGCTCTCTAAACTTTTACCGCCAGGATTACAAGAGTGCTGTGCGCTTCTATAAGAAATCCTTAGCGTTTATTAATCCCGTTTCAAACAAAAGTATCTATGTTTCCACCTTAGATAACCTTGGGCTCGGTTTTTCTAATTTGAAGCAATACGATTCCGCTTTATTTTATCAAAAACGTTCTGTTGAGGTGATTGAGCAATTAGGCGATTCTAGTCTTCTTGCAGAAAGTTATATTAATCTTGGCTCTACTTTAATGAACCTTAAAAAATATAAAGAAGCTGAACTTATTATTACCAAGGCCTATACCATTGATCTGGCCCTTGGCAAAGATTATGCCATTCAACTTTCTAATTTATATATGGGTAAAGTATACATGCAAACCGGCCGTATAAAAATGGCGCTGCCGTATCTTGAAAAAAGCCTGGATATATCAGAAAAGCTAAAGATCTTTGTGCAAATAAAAGAATCTGCCTCTAATTTATCCTCTGCCTATGAAGATCTTGGAGACTATCAGAGAGCAAATCTCTATTACAAAAAATTGGTAGACATTATGGAAAAAATTTCCAAAGAGGAAAACGCAAGGGCTATCAACGAATTGTCAACAAAATACGAAACCAAAAAAAAACAACAGGAAATTCAATTACTTACACAAGACAAACAACTTAAAGAACATACGATAGAAAAAGATCGCTACATTAAAATATTTACAGCAATTGTAGCTGTTTTGCTTTTATTATTAAGTGTGTTTTTTATTTACCGTTTTTCTGAAAAGAAGAAAGATAATAATTTATTGCAGGAAAAAAACGACGCTATCGCCGCTCAAAAAAATGAAATTGAAGAGAAAAAAGAAGAGCTACAGCATAAGAATAAAGAAATAACCGATAGTATTAATTATGCCAAACGCATACAAGGTTCTGTGTTGCCATCTAACAAACTTTTAAAAACAGTATTCTCGGAATCATTCATTTATTTTCAACCTAAAGACATTGTAAGTGGCGATTTTTATTGGTTGGCACAAAACAATAATTATATTTATTATGCGGTGGCAGACTGTACCGGGCATGGTGTTCCTGGCGCTATGATGTCTATGCTTGGTAACAGTTTATTAAACCAGATAGTACTTAATTCGAAATTAGAGTCGCCGGCAGCTATTCTAAAAGAATTGCATTTTCATGTTGTAAAAACGTTGAATGAAAATATGCAGCAACGCGATTCTAAAGACGGAATGGATATTGCGTTGATACGCATTGATCTTAAAAGCAAAGTTGTTTTATATGCGGGAGCCGGAAGGCCTTTGTATCTTATAAAAAATAAAGAGCTGAAAATTTATAAAGCTGATAAATATTCTATTGGCGGCATTTATGATACTGAAGAAGTAAATTATGCATTACACGAAATTAAAATAGATAGTTCAACACAATTATATTTATTTACCGATGGTGTTCCCGATCAGTTTGGCGGACCAAAAGGCAAAAAATTCATGTCAAAACAATTGCAGGAGATTCTGCTGCAAAACTGCGGACTTTCTTTGAACGAGCAAGAGGTCGCTTTTAAAACCGCTTTTGAATCTTGGAAAGGCAAGGTAGAGCAAACAGACGATGTAACCCTCATTTCTATACGCCTTTCTTAAAATTAAATTTCTCTTCATTAAAAATATTACATTTGCAATATAAATATTATGACACGCATTTTAACCGGCATACAAAGCACAAACGTACCGCATTTAGGCAATATACTTGGCGCTATTTTACCCGCTATTGAATTAAGTAAAAAACCGGATAGCGAAAGCTTGTTGTTTATTGCCGATATGCATACGCTAACAAGTGTTAAAGACGCAGCCTTTATTAAACAAAGCACCAATGCTGTTGCGGCAACCTGGTTAGCGTTTGGTTTAGATACAGGTAAAACTATTTTTTACCGCCAAAGCCGTGTGCCACAGGTTACAGAACTAACCTGGTATTTAAATTGCTTTACGCCTTATCCAATGCTAGCCAATGCGCATTCGTTTAAAGATAAAAGCGATCGTTTAAGCGATGTGAATGCCGGATTATTTATTTATCCTGTGTTAATGGCTGCCGATATTTTATTGTACGATGCACACAAAGTGCCTGTTGGTAGAGATCAGGTGCAGCATTTAGAAATTACTGCCGATATTGCCAGAGCCTTTAATCATAAAATAGGGAAAGAAATTTTTGTTGTTCCCGAAGCGCTCACCGATGACCGTGTAATGATAGTGCCCGGCATTGACGGACAAAAAATGAGTAAATCGTATCATAATTTTATCAATATTTTTTTACCTGAAAAAGAATTAAAAAAAGTGGTCATGAGCATTGTTACGGATAGCAAGGGTTTGGAAGAGCCAAAAGATCCGGATACCGATAACGTTTTTAAATTATTTCGCTTGTTAGGAAACGAAAAACAAACAGAAGAATTAAGACAAAATTATATTAAAGGCAATTTTGGCTATGGTCATGCAAAAACAGTTTTGTTTGAATTAATCCTTGATAAATTTAAGGAAGAGCGTTTAACTTACGATCGTTTAATGGCCAATACAGATATTCTTGAAAAAGAATTATCAATTGGAGAAGCAAAAGCAAATAAACTTGCAAACGAAAAACTAAAACAGGTAAGAGAAGTTGTTGGGTATAATTAGTTACTCCACCCAACTCTTATAATATTTTCCATCATCAATTCCCATTGCATCTTCTGTCACCATTAACGGACGGAAAGTATCTATCATCACTGCTAATTCCTTCGTGTCTTTATGGCCAATGCTGCGCTCCATGGCTCCCGGTGCCGGCCCATGCGGAATACCTTTTGGATGTAAAGTAATATGACCTTGTTCAATATTATTACGGCTCATAAAATCACCATCCACATAATACAACACCTCATCACTATCAATATTACTATGGTTATATGGTGCAGGAATTGAAAGCGGATGATAATCATATAAACGCGGGCAGAAACTACACACAACAAAACTCGCGGTTTCAAATGTTTGGTGCACCGGTGGCGGTTGGTGCAAGCGGCCCGTGATAGGTTCAAAATTATGAATAGAAAATCCCCAGGGGAAATTATAACCATCCCAACCAACAATATCAAAAGGGTGTGTTGCATATACAAATTCATGCATCATGCCTTCTTTTTTTATTTTGATAATAAAGTCGCCTTTTTCATCATGCGTTTCTAATTCGGTTGGTAATTTATAATCGCGTTCACAAAAAGGCGAGTGCTCTAATAATTGTCCCTGCGAGTTCTTATAACGTTTTGGTGTATAGTAAGGCGATTTGCTTTCGCAAAACAATAAACGATTGTCAGTAGTCTCAAAATGCATTTGGTAGATCATTCCGCGGGGAATAATTAAATAATCGCCATACTCAAATGGAATATTACCCATAAACGTTTTTAAAGTGCCTTTACCTTTATGAATAAATAATAATTCATCTGCGTCGGCATTCTTATAAAAATATTCTGTCTGACTTTTTGTTGGTGCAGCCAAACCAATGGCACAATCGCTATTGATCAGTAAGGTTTTTCTGCTTTCTAAAAAATCGGCAGTTGGTTTAATTTCAAAACCCTTAAGCAATAAAGCTTTTATGTTCTTGCCTATCGCAATTTTTGGTTCAACCGAATAACTTTTTAAGATCTCTTTTACCTGCGTTGGCCTGTGAGTATGGTAAAGTAAGGAGTCCATTCCAATAAACCCTTCGGTTCCAAAAAGCTGTTCGTAATAATATTCTCCTTTTTCACTCTTAAAAATAGTGTGGCGTTTTGGTGGAATTTTTCCTAGTTTATGGTAAATCGGCATTTTTTTATTTTTAAATTACTTGGTGCTTGTTTTGGCTTTTACATGAACGCGTTGATCCATTTTTAATTGTTGTGTGGCCGCTAAGCCAGATTGAATGGTAACAGTAACCCTGAATTGTATCTTATCTTTAAAAATATATTCTTTAATGTTTACATCCTGCAGATCCATTGCAAGCGATGAAACCTCTTGTGGAATAGTGGTTTTAGAGGCGATTAAAATATCGCCAAGACCGCTTGTTTTTAGATAAATGGTTAAGGATTTTAAAAAGTTTAAATTTCCGTTAGCAACAGAAATATCAAATTTGGTCATTTTAATTTCGTCCACTAAACTCTGTAGCGTTTTTTCGGAAGTGAATTTATCTTTTGAATCTGTTGGAATCTCGGGGCTGTTATAATCGGCAGGCACATTTACCGTTATACTGGTAGAAGGAATGCTAAGTGTTGTAGTATAATCAATATCAAACTCGGTTATTTTGCTTTTTTTGCACGACAAGTTTAGTACCACTAACATGACTATTATTAAACTACCAATTATTTTTTTCATGCTTTTTATTTAAATATTCTTTAAAGATAAATTATTTTTTATAATCTCTTTAAGGTTTGGCCTTAAACGGCTTTTATATACCGCTAAGCACTCAGGCCCATTCTTTACCCTTCCCTTTCGCAGCTTTCGCTGCTCTTCTATTGGCAGGGCAATTATATCCACGCACTCCGCCGTGCAACAGCCTTTCATTTTTTCGGCGCAAGCTTCGCATTGAATAAATAACAAATGGCAGTCGTCGTTCTTACAGTTTACATGGGTATCGCAGGGCGTGCCGCATTGGTGACATTCACTCAACACATCATCTGTAATGCGTTCTCCTATCCTTTCATCAAACACAAAATTTATGCCTTTAAATTTACTTTCAAGACCTTTTTCTTTTATCTCTTTTGCATATTGAATAATACCACCTTTTAAGTGATTAACATCTTTAAAGCCCTTGTGTTTAAAATAGGCGCTTGCCTTTTCGCAACGGATACCGCCGGTGCAGTACATTAATATTTTTTTATCTTCTTGTCCCTGCAAATGATCAATTACCAAAGGCAATTCTTCTCTAAACGTATCGGCGTCAGGGCAAAACGCGCCTTCAAACCTGCCAACCTCACTCTCGTAATGGTTGCGCATATCCACAACAATTGTGTTTGGATCTTTTAAAGCATTGTTAAATGAAACCGCATCTAAATATTGTCCTGTTTTTGAAGGATCAAAATCCGGATCTTTTATACCATCCGAAACTATTTTTTCTTTTACTTTAATTACCAGTTTGTAAAACGATTTGCCGTTACCGTCTACAGCATGTTTAAATTCTACGTTTTTAAAGTAAGGAATGTTGTGTACACAGTTTACAAACTGATCCCAAAAAGCAGAAGGCACACTCATTTGAGCATTAATACCTTCTTGGGCAATATAGATCCGGCCAAAACACTTCCAACTGCTCCAGGTTTTAAATAACTCGTCTCTTAATTCTTGTGGGTTAGGAATTGCAACATAACGGTAAAACGAAATTGTTTTACGTTCAAGATCCTCTTCTTTTAAACGTTGTTTTAAAACGTCTTTGTTTTCACGGTTTACCAATAAGGCCATAACGATAAAAATAAGTGCAGTTTATATTATCATTTGTAACTTATTTTTGGCTTTATACTTTGTACAGCGTACATTGTAGGCAGTTTCAAAAATTATAATTACGTTTGTAAAGATACAAAATTGTTTGCTAACATTTAACTGATCTAAATCATGGTGACCAAGAGCGAAAAAGTTTTAATTATAGGTGCCGGTGGGCAAATTGGCATTGAATTAACGGCCGAACTGTCTAAAATTTACGGGCATAAAAATGTTGTTCCGTCAGACCTTAAAGTGCCGGCGGTTGCCATCGAAAATCCTTTTGAAGTATTAGATGCCCTTGATGGCAAAGCGCTATTTGAGATCGTAAAAAAACACGGCATTACACATATTTACCATCTAGCCGCCATGCTTTCTGCTACCGGCGAGAAGAACCCCATGTTTGCATGGAAACTGAACATGGAAAGTTTATTTCATGTATTGGATCTTGGAAAAGAAAAACACATTAAACAAATTTACTGGCCTAGTTCTATAGCTGTTTTTGGTCCAACCACGCCAACGGTAAACACCCCACAGTACACGGTTATGGAGCCTTCCACTATTTATGGTATCAGCAAACAGGCCGGTGAGCGTTGGTGCCAATGGTATTTTGAAAAGCATGGTGTTGATACAAGAAGCATTCGCTACCCGGGTTTAATTGGCTGGAAAAGCGCTCCCGGCGGGGGAACCACAGATTACGCCGTACACATTTTTCATGAAGCATTAAAAAAAGGGAGCTACGAAAGCTTCTTAACTGAGAACACCGCATTACCTATGATGCATATGGAAGATGCGATTCGTGCAACGATAGAGATCATGCATGCGCCTGCAGAAAATATAAAAATCCGCGGCGCTTATAATTTATCTGGCATTAGTTTTAGTCCCAAAGATATTGCTGCCGAAATAAAAAAACATATTCCTGATTTTACAATTACATATAAGCCCGATTTTAGACAAGCAATTGCTGATAGCTGGCCAAAAAGCATTAACGATGCCGAAGCCCGTAAAGACTGGGGTTGGAAGGAACATTACGATCTTCCGAAACTGGTAGAAAACATGTTGGTGAATTTAAAAAAGCACGACCTGGTTAAATAAAAAACCCAACAGAAATATTTCTGAAGGGTTTAATTTATTTTATAAAATTTAATCGAGCGCTTTCAGCGAAGTCTTAAAACTCTCCGTTGTTGTTTCTGATAAATTAAAATTAAATGTTTGATTCGCGCCAATTGTAATTGGCGTAAATGAAGAGTATAATTTACCATTGTTTACACCTATTGCAACAACCGTGCACTCAAGGCCTACGGGCGCATAGTAATATGGAAAGTTATCTGTTGTTCCTTTGTAAACATGTACAGTGCTGTTTATGTTTTTAAAAACCAAGAACACATCGGGGTTATAACCTGTTTGGTTAGCGTGAAGAGTTAAAGTTGTTTGCGGATATGCACCAAAAAAGCTTGCATTATCGCTATTGCACCAGGTACCTGAATCTACAGGTGAATTAAATGTGTATAAACTAAATACATAATTGGTAGCATTAGTTAGTAAAGTATATCCGGGCGAGTTATACCAGCTCATATCATTACCACCGGAGGTATCCAATCCGGCTATAAAGGCTAACATGCTAGTATCCGGTGGTTGTAAAAAAGGCTGCATAACATTTATGCCGGCACTAGGCGTAATTGCAACGGCTACGTTATTAGCATTTACTGCTTTTATAAAAAACTCGCCTGCCGATTTTAACGGCGCGCCTAAAAACATTTGGGTTGTCATGTTAGAAAGAAGCATGTCGCTTTTCTTATAAATATCTTTAAACTCAATTGTAACATTCCCCGTTGCATTAAATGCGTTTGCTGGAATGTTTACTGTGGTTGCGTTAGGTGTAACAAAACTTCCGCCGGTTGAAGTATTAATGGTGTATGTTTGCTTAGACACTTTATTCTTTGCGTAAAAATCATCAAGAGAGGAATAATTGTCAACAGCTGTTGCTGCTACCGGATTTAGTGTTACTTCCGGATCGTTTTTTTTATCTTTTTTGCATGAATACAATGCCGCAACAGACACTATTATTATTGTTAGAATAGTTTTTCTCATACTACACTATACAGTTTGTTCAGAAAAAAGGTTGGGTATTATCTTTTAAAATTTATGCCTCTACTAAACTTGCATTACGAATTGCAACTTGTTGTGCCACGTTTTGCGCGAGCTCAATAAAATTGATTGCCTGGGCTGTATTATCCTGCATAACAGCCGGACGTCCGGCATCAGCAGCTTCGCGCACACTTTGTATCAAAGGTATTTGTGCTAATAAAGGCATGTGCAATTCTTCTGCAAGATCTTTTACACCGTCTTTTCCAAAAATATAATATTTATTTTCAGGCAATTCGGCCGGTGTAAACCATGCCATATTCTCAATCAATCCTAAAATAGGCACATTTAAAGCGGGTAATTGAAAAAGAGCAATTCCTTTGCGCGCATCCGAAATAGCCACAGGCTGTGGCGTACAAACAATCACGGCCCCTGTTAAAGGAACCTGGCTGCATAAACTAATTTGAATATCGCCTGTGCCCGGAGGAAGATCAACGATCAAATAATCTAATTCGCCCCAAACGGTATCGTAAAATAATTGAGAGAGCGCTTTACTGGCCATTGGGCCGCGTAAAGCAACAACTTGTCCGGGGCCTGCTAAAAAACCAACCGAATTTATTTTTACACCATAACTTTCTACCGGTGCCATTTTCTTTTGGCCGTTAAATTCTGCGGGACCAGGCGCATCGCGCTCAACACCAAACATAATATGTTGCGATGGCCCATAAATATCTGCATCTACCAAACCTACTTTTGCACCCTGACGCGCCAGGCCTAGTGCTAAATTAGCGGCAACAGTGCTTTTACCAACACCACCTTTACCGCTGGCAACAGCAATAATATTTTTTACATCACGTAACGTTGTTTCGTCCTTTTCTTTTTTAGAAGTAACCGTTGCCGTCATGTTTATTTTTACTTTGGCTTCTTTATCCACATAATGTAAAACCGCGTTCATGCAGGCATTATGGATCATGTCTTTCATAGGGCAAGCGGGTGTAGTAAGTACAACGGTAAACGCAATGTTTTTTCCATCTACAACTACATCTTTTATCATGTTTAGAGTTACCAAATCTTTTTTAAGATCCGGGTCGTCTACATATTTTAAAGCGTCTAAAACTTTTTGAACTGTAATTTCCATAATTAAAATTTAAGGGAGTTTTCCCTTGAAAACAATAACATCTTTTTTGTTGTATTACAAATAAGCAATACTATTTATTTGGGTTGTACTTTTGTAGTATCTTTTACTACAACCGCATTTGGTGTTGCTTCAACTTCCTGAATAGCTGTTTTAATAGAGTTTGCAATTGAATCCTGAACTTGTTTAGCGCGCGTCATCATAGAGTCGCGACTTTCGGCAGCAGGGCCACAAGCAGTAAATGCAATTGTAAAGATCACACTAAAAAATAAAAATACTTTTTTCATAGGTAATATAATTTGATTTGCAAAGATAGGAAATAATAGCACGGAAGTATCGCAAATAAAGCCGCCGATTTCGCGGATAACACAGATTTCTTATTTTTAATGTTATTCTTTATTCGCTTTCGCTTTATTTAAGTAATTAATCCGCAGAATTAGTGAAATCTGCGGCTAAACAAAACTGTTTAAAACAGAAAGGCCCCAAAGCAATGCTTTGAGGCCAATCAGCTAACTAACTAAACACAAATTATTTTGCAGGTGCAGTTTCTGTAGTTGCAGCAGCAGTATCAGCAGGAGCAGTTTCAGTAGGAACTTGGTTCATTGATTCGCTAATAGCAGCAGCGATTGAATCAGCTACTTGTTTAGCTCTTTCTTCCATTTTAGCTTTTTCTTCTGCAGAAGGACCACAAGCAACGAAAGCAGTAGCAAATACAGCTACCATTACGATTGAGAATACTTTTTTCATTTTAGATTTTTTTAAGTTGTTGGTTAATTTCCTATTTATCCCTTTTTTTAAAAATAGTAACCCAATTAAATCGTAGGTTTTAGAAATAATTTTATAATCAGTTGAAAATCAGTATAATAAATTTTAAATTTAGTGTGGTTACCTTATTTTTTAAATCATAATTCATAAATCTTATTTCGGTAAAGGTTACCTTTGTATAATTTTAGTATTAACCTAAACAAGGCGTTTATGTCCAAAACCAAAGTGCAGTTCACCGAAGATCAATTTATTGATGGTTTACGCACCGGAAATAATGAAGTATTAAACGTTTTGTACAAAAAGTACTACAACCTCGTTCTTAAATTTATTGTAAACAATAGCGGCACACAAGAAGCGGCACAAGATATTTACCAGGAAACAATTATTGTTTTATATGAAAACGTACAAAAGCCGGGCTTTACGCTTAATTGTCAGCTGCAAACTTATATTTATTCCATTGCAAAACGCCTTTGGCTAAAGCAGTTGAAAAAGAACAGCAAAACGTTTTTGTTTAAAGACGATGATGAAAATGAAGTGGTAGATGTGACGGAAGATATGACCGTGTATGAGACCAAAGAAGCAGAGCTTGAAAAAATGAATCAAAGCCTTGTAGAGCTTGGAGAACCTTGCGCCACATTGATAAAAGATTTTTACGTGCAAAAGTTAAGCATGGATGAGATAGCCGAAAAATTTGGCTACACCAATGCCGACAATGCAAAAAATCAGAAGTACAAATGTTTACAACGATTAAAGAAAAGTTTTTTTGAATTATTACCAGTTGAACAAATAGAAAGAAAATGAGACCAATAGATTTATTTGATGATTATTTAGATGGAAAGCTGAATGCCGGTGATGCCAAGGAATTTGAAGCAAGATTAAATTCAGATAGTGAATTTGCAACTGCCTTTGAACAACATAAGGATCTTATTGCCGCTTTAAACAAAAGCGAAAAAAGAAATGCTTTTAAAAATAAATTAAAAGCTATACATACGCAGGCCTTTGGAAATGATGCTAAGATCATTTCTATCAATAAAGAAGAAGGTTTTGTAAAACGTTACGGCAAAACTGTTCTGGTAGCAGCCAGCACCGCAGCCATTGTGGTGCTAAGTACCATCGCGGCCGTTAGCCCCGGTGTTAAACAAACCAGTAACGAGATCACCGAATTAGGATTAACATTAAAAGCGTCAAGCGATGCAATTGTAGAGGGTATTAAAGAAGGTAGTCAAAAACCGTTGCCTGCGCCTGCAAACCTTGAGGGTAGTGCTTTTGCATTAAACAACAAAGGTTATATTATTACCAGTTCACACATGGTAAATGGTGCTGATAGCGTATTTGTTCAAAATGGTTCTTTAGAAAGAACATTGACCGAAGTGGTTTTAATTGATCCTAAATTAGATATTGCTATTTTAAAAATTATTGACTCAAAAGTGGTAAAAGCCTGGGATGTGCCTTTTACTTTTAGCGAAAAGCCTACCGATATTGGCGAAAAGGTATATACATTGGGTTATCCAAGAAAAGATGTTGTATACGGCGAAGGTTCTTTGAGCTCGTTAAGTGGTTATTATAATGATACTACCATGTACCAGATCTCTATCCCGGTAAACCCCGGTAATAGCGGCGGGCCGTTATTGAACGACCAGGGAAATGTGATTGGCGTTATAAGGGGCAAGATCACGGGTGCAGACGCTACCGGTTTTGCTATAAAATCTAATGAGATCTTTAAGTCTATTGCCACTTTAACGGTGGATAGTATTAAAACTGCCCTTTTAAATCAACCTAAAAAGCAAACGCTTAAGGGGCTGAAGCGTACCGAACAAATAAAACGCATTAACCCTTACGTTTTTAATGTAATGGTTTATAAAAAAGACTGACCATCCTCTTTTTTGAAGTCAAAAAAATTCGTCGGTTTTTTTGGGTTTTTGGCTTAAGTCTGCCGCCAAGTCTTGTTAATAATACAAAATTAGCAAGTTGTTTTAAATCAGGGTTTTATATAGTTATTAAAATGTGGCTAACAGCTTTTTAACCGTTAAAACACAAGGTATAAACTTCAAACGCGATTTAATAAATTATTTTCGTCTAATAAATAAAGTTATTAACAATTATATAGTTAACTTTGTAGTCTAATATCATAATCATGTTTGAGATACTAAAACACTTTGAAAGCAAATACGGAACCTTGAAGAAAAAAGGTTTGCGTATTGAAGGTTTGTCTATGATAGACCCGAAACGTAAAAAACATGTAATTATGGTAAGCAAACCATTTATGTTTGATAACCGTCAATTACCAAAAACTTACGAGGGTTTGGATATTAAGTCCAAAATTGAAGGTGGTTTACCTAAAGAATTTGCATTTAATAAAGATGCTGTAAAAAAAGAATATGTTTGGGCTCCAAACAAATTCGAAAAATATGTTGACCGTTGTTCTGAAGAAATTCGTAAACAATTCGGCAATCCTGAAATGAGTCGTGTTGAAATGTTGGATGCGTTAGCATTTGGTAATTTTGAAGCGCATAAAAAGAAAAGCTTACAATTAATGGCGGAAGGAAAAATTCCACCATTTAAAATGAATTAGCGTTGTTTCTTGTTTAAGAGAGTAAGTAGCACAATTGTCATAATTAAGGGTTAAACAATTTAGTTACTTTGGTTGAAAAAGTCGGTTGGTTACCGACTTTTTTGTTTTTTGTACCTCGTGTTTTTTACCACAGAGAAACGGAGGCACAGATTTTATTTAACTAGCATAAAAAATTCATTAGTAAGATCTCTGTGTTCTCAGTGCCTCTGTGGTTCAAGCTTAATCCATTATTTGCAACAAGGTTCTAAACGCCGCATATTTACCTTCAAATTTCTTTGTGTGTTCGGCCTGTAATGCGGGAGCGAATTCTTTTTGATACTTTTCAATATCTGACATTTCCAGGAATTTATATTGGATAGAAAACGTATGGCCTTCGTCCTCCACATATAATACTTTTAGTATTTGGCTGTCAATAAAACAGCCCGTCTTTATTACATCCGGAATGTGGACCTCTTTCATCCATTTTAGCCATTCGTTATGCACCTCATCGGCAATATTTACGGTAACGTTATATAGAAACATAGTAGCACTAAATATAACTATAAATCAGCAAAAATAACATCGTGCCAAACTCTAAATCCTTGATATAATATTTGTAATTTTACCTTACACCACACTTAATGTTTAAAAAGAATAAAGGATTTAATGAAGACCGATTTTATAGAAGAATTACGCTGGCGCGGGCTATTACAAGATATAATGCCCGGCACTGAAGAATTATTTAAAAAAGAAGTTGTAACAGGTTATATCGGTTTTGATCCAACAGCCGACTCATTGCACATTGGCAGCTTAACGCAGATCTTTACATTGTTACGTTTACAAAAAGCGGGGCATAAACCTATTGCCCTTGTGGGGGGTGCAACCGGCATGATAGGCGATCCAAGCGGCAAATCGGCCGAGCGAAATTTATTAGATGAGGACGCATTAAACAAAAACGTGAATGGCATAAAAAACCAGTTACAAAAATTCTTAGATTTTAACGGCAGCGCAAACGGCGCAGAGTTGGTGAACAATTACGAGTGGATGAAAGATTATTCTTTCATAAACTTTATTCGCGATATTGGCAAGCACCTAACCGTTAGTTATATGATGGCAAAAGACTCTGTAAAGAACCGTTTAGAGAACGGGATGAGCTTTACCGAGTTTAGCTACCAGTTATTACAAGCCTACGATTTTTATTATTTATACAAACACAAGAACTGCAAGCTTCAAATGGGCGGCTCTGACCAGTGGGGAAATATTACTAGTGGCACTGAGCTGGTGCGTAGAAAAGCAAGCGGCGAAGCCTATGGCATAACCACGCAATTAATTAAAAAAGCAGACGGCACAAAGTTTGGGAAAACAGAAAGCGGAAATATTTGGTTGGATAAAACAAAAACCTCGCCTTATCGTTTTTTTCAATATTGGATTAACACAAGCGATGTAGATGCGAAAAATTTTATTAAGATCTTTACTTTTTTATCGAAAGAAGAAATTGAAAATTTAATTTCTGAACACGAGAAAGATCCGGGCAAACGGGTGTTGCAGAAAGCGCTAGCAAAAGAGTTAACAACGATCGTACACAGTGAAGCTGACTATAACGCGGCGGTTGCAACCAGCACTGTATTATTTAACGGAGAATTGAAAGACCTGTCGAACCTGGATGAGGAAACCTTTTTAGATGTGTTTGATGGTGTGCCGCAATTTAATCTCATAAAAAGTGAACTCGAAAATTCTTTTAATGTCTTAGATTTTCTGGCAGAAAAAACACAAGTGCTGCCCAGTAAAAGCGAAGCGCGAAAACTCATACAGGGCGGCGGTGTAAGCATTAACAAAGCAAAAGTTGAAACGCATGAACTGACAATTAATTCTTCTTTTTTAATAAACAACAAATACATTTTAATACAAAAAGGCAAAAAAAATTATTTTCTCTGTATCGTTAATTAATTATGGCACTCAAGCATTCGCAACAGCTTAGGCTCTCACAAAAATTATTGCCACAACAAATTCTGTTAATGAAATTGTTGCAGTTGCCAACGCTTGCCCTTGAAGAACGTATTAAAGAAGAGTTAGAGGCTAATCCGGCCTTGGAAGAAGATCTTGATACATCTACAGAAGAAGAGTTATATAGCAACGAAGAGCCTGAATTAGGTGAGGACGTGGAGTTTGATGAACAGGGAGAGGCGAAAGAAGATGAAAGTAAAGTAATTGAGAACGATGTCGTGATGGAAGATTATATGGATGCCGAAGAGTTGGATTCCTATAAATACGAGATCTCTAACAAAGGCGCCGATGATGAAACGCGAGAGTTTGTGGTGGTAGAAGGTATAGGTTTTCAGGAACAACTGGAACAACAACTTGGGTTAAAAGACACCAGCGACATTGAGTATACAATTGGTGTTTATTTAATTGGTTGTTTGGATGAGGATGGCTATTTACGAAGAGAATTAGAATTGATTGTTGATGATCTTGCTTTTAATTACAACATTACCACAACAATTCCTGAACTGGAAAAAGTTTTAAAACAGATCCAAGGTTTTGACCCGCCGGGTGTTGGCGCCAGAAATTTACAGGAGTGTTTAATGCTGCAGCTGGAAAGAAAAACCGAAAAAACAAAAGAGATCTCGCAGGCCATGGATGTGATTAAATATCAAATGGAAGAGTTTTCAAAAAAACATTACGATAAGATCTTAAAACGTTTACATATCGAGAACGAAGAGTTAAAAGATATTATTGATGTTATTAAGCATTTAAATCCAAGGCCTGGTAATAGCGAAAGCAAAGAAAATAATTTTACTGCTGTTATTCCTGATTTTCTTATTGCAGTTAATGACGGGATTCCTGAGCTGAGTATTAACGGCCGGAATTTACCGGATCTTAAAATTAGCCGCGATTATTACGAAATGCTGCGTGAGTATTCTAAAAATAAAGATAAGTCTGCCAAAGAGGCCACCGGTTTTATTAAAAGTAAAATTGAAAGCGCCGAATGGTTTATTGAAGCTTTACAACAGCGTCACGCAACACTGGCATTATGTATGCATGCTATTTTAGATTACCAGCACGATTATTTTGTAAGCGGCGATGAGAGCAAATTAAAACCAATGATCCTAAAGGATATTGCAGGTAAGGTTAATTTAGATCTTTCTACGGTTTCGCGGGTGGCAAATAGCAAATATGTGCAAACGCCTTATGGTACTTTTTTATTAAAAACTTTTTTTAGTGAAAGTATGAGCACTGACAGTGGTGAAGAAGTAAGCAGCCGCGAGATCAAAAAAATATTGCAGGATTGTATTGGCGCGGAGGATAAAAAGCATCCGCATACCGATGACGAACTTTGCAATATCTTAAAAGAAAAAGGTTATAATATTGCCCGCAGAACGGTTGCCAAATACCGAGAACAGTTAGAAATACCTGTTGGAAGAATGCGTAAAGAAATTTGATTTCAAAATAAGCCGCAGATTTCGAAAATAACACAGATTCTTTTATTTAAATTTGTGAAATCATCGATCCCGATAGCTATTGGGAATGGCAAGAACCTACTCAATGATTAATTTTCTATTCGCGGTTTTTTCTCCTGCTTTAATTTTAATTTCATAAAGTCCCTTATTTATTTTTGCAATGTTCAGCTCTTCGTTCTTAGCAACATTGTTCTTATAATAAACCAATCTTCCTTCTAAACTATAAATGCTTACTTCCATGATTTCATTCAATGTATTGTCTATTTTAATTTTTCCGCTCGATGGGTTTGGCCAAACTAAAACCAAATTATCTAAACTATTTTCATTTAAACCAACACTTAAAATATTAACTACCGCTGTGGTTGTAGAACTATGACAAACGTTTGAAGCAACCAGTGTAATGGTGTATTGGCCATTTGCAGTATAAGTTACCGGACCGGGATTGATAGATGTGCTGGTTACAGAGTTGCCAAAGTTCCATGAATAGGTTGTAGCATTGGTAGATGTATTTGTTACCGTAACCGAGTTACCTATCACAGCATTTGTAAATGCTGCAATAGAAAGAAAGTTGCTGGTGTTGTTAGCCGTATCGGCAATTCCTTCGCTCATATTATAATACGTGCCGCTTGGTGTATTCTCTAATTTTAAAGTACGCACCATGTATTTATAAATGCCCGGGTAAACCAAACAATTATCCGTATACGTTGTTCCGGTTACCGGCGATGGATTAATTTTTGTGTAGCTGGTGTTTGTAGCATTTTTCATATAAATATTGTACCCAACAATTGCAGTTTCTGTAGAGGCAGACCATGAGATGTTACAGTTGTTACCAACTTTTGTAGCTACCACATTTGAAACCGGTGAAACAATATCATTACGTAAAGTCGGATCACCCATTAAAGCAATACTTACTACATTATATAAACCATAATTAATTGGATACGGCGAAGGGAAATAAGTAGTTGTATTATTTTGTGTTAGCTGCGTACTGTAACCAATATTCTCGCCCATAGCCATGTGGTGGAACATCCAGTTAGGACGGCCTGCCCAGGCATTTGTTAATGTTTGACCCTGGCACAAAGGTGCGCGTAAAAAATTATCGTTCACATCCCAATCTCCAAAATAACTACCAAATAACATGGTAAAAACACCTTGTAAATTAGAACTTGCAAAATTAGATGTAGCGCCAATTCCACCGGCGCTATTAAATGTTCCGCCGCCGCAACCATACGACCATTGATAGCTGTTACCGGTCATAGTTGTAAAATAATCTGTTTGTGCTACGTTGGTTGGTGTAACTAAGGGTCCAAAATTCTTAAAGCCACTTGAGGCAAATGATTCTCCCGGCGAAAAATAACCAAAGTTATCGTCAATTACAGCGCGCTTAATTGGTGAAAAAATTTTCTTACGATAATCGTGATCTTTATTTAAATAGTTTTGTAATAATTGTGTTTCGGTAGCTGTAAAAGAGGTCATGCCATACAGATCAACACGGCCTACTTGTAACTCAACCGTGCTTGGTATTTGCCATTGATCGAACTTTCCATCGCCCGGTATATTTTGTGTGCGTGCCGGCGAAACAGTTGTAGAGGTTACAGATACGTCAGTCCACGAACCGTTAACATCTCCATAATAAACATCTGCCGGCCAGGCGCCCTGATGATCTGGGTGTCCGTCTGGTCCAAAATCGCCGCTATAAGGTACCGGAATATGTCCAAATAAAAATAACGCTTTGGTATTAACCGGATCTAAATTGTACGTGTTTACTATTTGTGCCTTAACCGTAGTTACGGAAGCTGTTGGATTAATGTAACTTTTTAATACCTCCCAACCATCTCCTTCAAGGTCATCAACCAAGCGATTTATTTCGGTTGCTAAAGAGGTACTGAATGTATTTGCAATCAATAAAATTAATTTTCCTCTTCCTTCTACTTCCGGAATCTGAATACCTGAATTGATATATCCATAACCTGGATAGGTTAATGTACCCGTAACAGCAGTTCTTGTAACACGGTATTCATAATGCACGCCTACAGAAACGGTATTATCAATATATTGTGTAGTGGTGCTTGGATTGGTAATAGAAAGAGTTGTCCATGTAGAACTATTTTTCGGTTTTCTATAAATAGCATAATTGGTTGTGCCAACATTTGGAAGCCAATTTAATGTAACAGTTGGTGGGCTAACCTGCACATTTGCCCAAAGCTCTACAGAACAATCTTTTGGCGTTGGTGTTTGAGCGTGTATTACAAGAAAAAATAAAAAACAAATAGCTAATAGTAAATTTTTATTCATGTTATATTTTTTAGATCTATAAATATAACAATGTATCCCTAAGAGCTGGGCGACAATAAGTTTAAATTGATTTAGGCGCTACCAGTTATACCTTATACCGAGTGAAGCATTAGCAATGAAGTTTGTTTGTGTACTAGCGAATTTATTTTTTGAAACAAAGAAGCCGGGTGCAAGTGCACCATTTAAATTTAACTGTTTTAAGAATTTTATTTTTTTAGAAACACGCAGGTTTGCGCTTAAAGGTAAAGCCAGGTAACCTTCAAATCCAACTCCTTTAAGTTGCGTGTTAGAATATTTTGAATCAAGGATCTCGGTGGCACCCTGCGCATTCGCACTAAAGGGAGTTGATGTATTAGGCTCGTAAATTGCTTTGTTTTTAGTCAATAGATAATAAGCACTAAATGTATTGTTAAACGTTATTCCCGGACTAATTTCTACCCCGGCAGAAAACCATAATCGGTTGGTTTTATTAGTTGCAATATTTATACCCAAGGGAATAAAAAGACTTTTTGAATTGATCTGGTAACGATAAGAAGTATTATACAGGTCAACTTCTTGCAACGAATCTTTATTTACAGGATTGATATAAGTTGCTACTGTTTTTGTTTCTAATTTAAAATACGAAGCGCCTGCTAAAACAGCATTACCATAGCGCAAACCAATAAATACTTCAGGGTTATGTCGTTTAGCTTTTTGACATTCGAAAAAGGCGCGCGCAGAGAACATACCTTCAAAATTTAGATTGTATCCGCTATAAGTTGAGTAAGCTGTTAGGTCTTTATCCAGTAACTCATTATTCTGTACATGCTTTTGGAAGTCGGCCTGATTGTTATTTGATGTTTCGCGGTTTGATATGCCATGCATTTCGACAATGATGCCTGATAAACGGAATCTTTTTAAACTATCCGTTTTAATTTGTGCGTTTAATCCAAGTACACTTGCAAGGATCAAAACCTGGAGTTGTAGCTTTTTCATATACTAGCAACGCCGGCGTGGTAAAAATATTGTCTAATGCCAAAATAAACAGTTAATGAGCGGCCAGCCAATTCTCGCCAACACCCATGCCAACCTCAACCGGAACGTTTAACGGCAAAGCTTCGCGCATATGTTTTTCAATAATTGGTTTTACAATTTCCAATTCGGGTTTGTAAACATCAAACACTAATTCATCATGCACCTGCAATAACATTTTTGTTTTAAAGTTTTGTTTTTGTAAATCATTATAAATATTTATCATGGCCACTTTTATCATATCCGCCGCGCTACCTTGTATGGGGGCATTAATGGCATTACGTTCTGCAAAACTGCGAACCGTTGCGTTGTTAGAAGTAATATCGCGCAACCAGCGTTTACGCCCTAACAATGTTTTTACATAGCCGTTCTCACGAGCAAAGTTTATCGTGTCGCTCATGTACTTATCAATAGCAGAAAACTCTTTTTTATAATTATCAATGATCTCTTTTGCTTCGCCGCGGCTAATGCCCAGGTTTTCTGCCAAGCCAAAAGCGCCTTGTCCGTAAATGATACCAAAGTTTACGCTCTTTGCTTTGTAACGCATTTCTTTGGTTACTTCACTTTCGGCAACATTAAAAACTTTTGATGCAGTGGCAGTATGGATGTCTTTTCCCAAACGAAAAGCTTCGCACATATTTACATCGCCGCTAATACTTGCTACAATGCGTAATTCTATTTGAGAATAATCGGCGCTTAATAAAATATGATATTTATCGCGGGGAATAAACGCTTTACGAATTTGTCTGCCACGCTCTGTTCTGATAGGAATGTTTTGCAAGTTAGGATTATCGCTACTTAAGCGACCTGTAACAGCCACCACCTGATTAAAGGAAGTGTGGATGCGGTTTGTTTTTTTATTCACTAATTCCGGAAGTGTATCTACATAAGTAGATTTTAATTTTACGAGTTCGCGGTAGTCTAATATTTTTGAAACAATCGGATGTGTGCCTTCCAGTTTACTCAAAACTTCTTCGCCGGTAGCATACTGACCTGTCTTTGTTTTTTTGGCCTTATCTACAATTTTTAAATACTCAAATAAAATTTCGCCAACTTGTTTTGGTGATGAGACATTAAATTTAGTGCCTGCCAATTCCTGGATCTCTTTTTCAACCTGCGCAATATCAATTTGTAGTTGCGCCGAGAATTCTCTTAGCACAGGCACATCCAAATTAATTCCTTCGCGCTCTATATTTGCCAATACAGTTATCAATGGCACTTCTACCTCGTTAAATAGCTTCTCTACTTCATTTTCTTTAAGAAGTGGTGCAAAATGTTTTTTTAATTGAATGGTTACATCGGCATCTTCTGCCGCATAATCCTTAATAACATTAACCTCAACATCGCGCATGCTAATTTGTTCCTTGCCTTTTTTACCAATTAACGTGGTGATGCTTACAGGAGAATAATTTAAATAGGTTTGCGCTAATATATCCATACCATGACGCATATCCGGCATAATTAAAAAATGCGCCACCATGGTATCAAATAATTTATTTTTTATTTCGATAGCGTAGTTCAATAAAATTTGATAATCGTATTTTATGTTTTGTCCAATTAAAATCTTTGAAGTGTTCTCAAAGATTTTACGAAAAGGTTGTAATTGTTTTAATGCTTCTTCTTTATTTTCCGCGATTGGAACGTACCAGGCGTGGTGCGACTTAACAGCAAAAGAAAGACCTACTAATTCTGCATTGATGGTATCTAAGCCTGTTGTCTCGCTATCGAAACAAAACTCAGCTTCTTTTTCTAAAACAGCAACCAGGGCATTTATTTTTTCCATAGAGTCGACCAATTCATAATTGTGCTCAACATCATTTATGGTTTTAAAATTGGTAACCTGTTCTGCTGTTTCAACCGTTTCGTTTTGCGCAGAGAAAAGATCATCGCTGCTAAACAGATCTTGTTTTTTTTCTGCTTTTGGTTTTTCAATTGGTAATTTTTCAGTGCCACCAATATCTTCGCCCAACACTTTTTTGGCAATAGCCCTAAATTCAAGTTCTTTAAAAAGCTCTGATAATATCTCTTTATTCACCGGTTTAACGGTGAGTTTTTCTTCGTCCAATTCAACAGGGCAATCTAAAATAATAGTTGCTAAACGTTTTGATTGGATAGCCATGTCACGGTTATTCTCAACTTTTTCTTTTAGTTTACCTTTTAATTTATCAGTATTCTCTAAAAGGTTCTCTATGCTGCCGTAATCTTTTATCAGTTGTATGGCGGTCTTTTCGCCAACGCCGGGAATGCCGGGAATGTTATCCACCTTATCGCCCATCAGGCCTAAAATGTCTATTAATTGCAAAACATTTTGTATTTCCCATTTCTTACAAATTTCTTCAGGACCTAAAATAGATGGGCCGTTACCAAAACTGGCGGGTTTATAAATAAATGTATTTGCGTCAACCAGCTGACCGTAATCTTTATCCGGTGTCATCATATAAGTAGTGAAGCCTGCTTTCTCAGCTTTAATAGCCAATGTGCCAATAAGGTCATCTGCTTCAAAACCACTTATGCCCATGGTCTCAATATTAAAACCTTTAAGAAGATCCATAATTAAAGGAATAGATTTTTGAAGATCCTCAGGCATTTCTTCACGATTAGCTTTATAGGTTTCAAATTCGATATGACGTTGAGTAGGGCCTTCCATATCAAACACGACCGCAATGTGTGTTGGTTTTTCTTTATTTAAAATTTCTAGTAAGGTATTTGTAAATCCAAAAATGGCAGAAGTATTAAATCCTTTTGAATTAATTCTTGGGCTGTTGCTAAAAGCAAAAAATGCGCGATAAATAAGTGCGTAGGCATCTAATAAAAATAATTTTTTCTCTGTATCTTTTGTGATCATGTTTTAATTTTTGTAGGAAATAGATCGTTGATGGTTTTCTTAAAGCATTCAAAAAAATTATCTTTCTACTTCCTGTTATTATATTTATTAATTACCTCAACTGCTTTTTCTTCGTTGAGTTTTTTATCGCCATCATAATCGTTGGCGTATCCCGCGGCTCCGCTCATCATTTCCTGTAATTGTTTTTTAAATTTCCCTTCTTTAACAGGTGTCATTTTTTTGTCGTCTGTTCTGCTAATATAATATTCGCCATCGTAACTGGTGGCGTTCATATTTGTGACTTCAAACATCATTTTATAAAGTGAAACTTCGCCACGGGCAAGCGCCTTGTAAAATTTTAGTTCTCCCTCATAATCCATTGCAATGTAATGTTGGTTACCAAAACCGTAGGCCTTTACTTTATTTGGCTTGTAATTTTTTTGCGTTCCGCTATCGTCCTTAAAAAAAACTTTAGAATAATTATCTTGTTCTTTTTTTGGATTTATTTTTAGTTCTCCTTTTACGGTATCGCCTTTTTCGTTAATGATATATCCTTTAACAAAGCCTATCTGGGCGTTTGCGCAAAATGATGTTAAGCTGATTAATAAAGCCAGTAATGCCGTCTTCATGAATTAATTTTAAGAATCTAAAGAAACTTAAATTTTACCTCTAAAAAAAGGGTTGTTGGAACTGTGTTTATAAATTAATGTGGAAAATTAACCTGGTAAATGTTCGTCCACAGTTTGCCGGTAACATAGATCTTATCGGCAATAGAGTCGAAAGCAATGCCATTCATTTCTAAGGTATTAGGATGAAGGTTATGCATATTATATTCCATCGGTGTAAAGTTAATTTTTGCAACAACGTTTCCGGTTTTAGGATCGATCTTAACAACATAACCGGTTGTGTAGATGTTGGCATAAACAAAACCCTTAATGTATTCCAATTCGTTCAACGCATCTACCGCATAACCATTTTCATTTACACTTATTACTTTAACGGGTTTCATATCCAGATCACAAAATGTAAGGTTATTTGTGCCATCGCTCATGATGATATTTGTGCCGTCTGTTGTTAATCCCCAGCCCTCTTTATTTGCATAATTAAACTGACCAATTTTTTTGAATGTTTTTTCATCATAAATAAAACCGGTTTGTTCTTTATAGGTGATCTGATAAATTTTTCCTTTTAAGATAACGATTCCTTCACCAAAAGGATAACTTTTTTTATCAAGTTCTGTTTTCACATTTAATTTTCCTGTTTTCCAATCTACAATACCAATTACTGATTTTAATTGTGGCATGTTATCGGGCGAGCCTGTGCTTTCAAATAATTTATCGTCGTGAATTAAAAAGCCTTGAGTAAAGGCTGTTTGATCGTGTGGAAAAGTAGCTACAACAGAATATTCTAAAACAGGAATGGCTGGTTTTTCCGGTTCAACAATGATCTTTTTTGGATCTTCTTTTATTTTATCCGGTTCGCAAGAAACAATTGCAAGTGCTAAAACAAGAACAGAAATTATTTTTTTAAAATACATCATCGTCATTTATATTTTCCAGGAAGAACCTTCTTTTGTATCTTTTATTTGAACGCCGGCATCTGTTAATTTATTGCGGATCTCATCACTCAACGGAAAATTCTTTTCTACCTTTGCTTTGTTGCGAATATCTAACACCATGTGTATTACCTTATCCAACACAGCGGTTGTTTTTGAATTTTCCTCTTCTTTTTTTAATCCCATGACATCAAACACAAAGTTTTGATAGATGGCTTTTAGCGTATCAATATCATTTTGCGTGACACTTAATTTATTGTCGTTAGCTGAATTTATGATTCTTGAAGCATCAAATAAATGTGCAATTAAAATGGGCGTATTAAAATCATCGTTCATGGCATCGTAACATTTTTGTTGCAATGCTTTTATATCTTCCGATGATGTGGTTGCTGCTTTTAAGTTCTGTAAGGTAATGTGACTTTCCATTAAACGCTCAAAGCCTTTTTCGCTGGCTTGTAAGGCTTCGTTAGAAAAATCGAGTGTGCTGTGGTAATGTGTTTGCATCATAAAAAAGCGCACGGCCATTGGGCTGTAGCCTTTCTCCAACAAAGGGTGATTGCCGGTAAATAATTCGCCCGGTAAAAAACCGTTGCCGGCAGATTTAGACATGCGCACACCATTAACGGTTAGCATGTTGGTGTGCATCCAATAATTTACAGGTGCTTTATGGTTGCAGGCTTGTGATTGCGCAATTTCATTGGTGTGGTGTGTGGCCTGCAGATCCATGCCGCCGCCGTGTATATCAAACACATCGCCTAAATATTTACTGCTCATGGCCGAGCATTCTATATGCCAGCCCGGAAACCCCCAGCCCCATGGCGATGGCCAGCGCATTAATGTTTCGGGTTTTGCGTTTATCCAAAGCGCAAAATCCAAACGACCGCGCTTTTCGTCTTGTCCACTAAGCTCGCGGGTACCTTCTAACAATTCTTCTAATTTTCTATTGGTTAACTGGCCATAAGAAAAATCTTTATTGTATTTTTCTACGTCAAAATAAACGGTACCATCCACCACGTATGCAAAACCTTTGGCAATAATTTCTTTGATCATTTCTACCTGTTCGCAGATATGTCCGGTTGCGGTAGGCTCTATACTTGGCGGTAAATTATTAAAGGCCTGCATGACATCGTGAAAACCAACCGTGTATTTTTGTACGATCTCCATTGGTTCTACCTGCTCGAGCTTTGCTTTTTTCGCGAATTTATCGTCGCCTTCGTCACGGTCTCCTTCTAAATGCCCGGCATCAGTAATATTGCGAACATAGCGTACTTTGTACCCAATGTGCACCAGGTAACGGTATATCATATCGAATGAAATAAAGGTGCGGCAGTTGCCTAAATGCACATCGCTATAAACCGTAGGACCACAAACATACAAACCAACCAAAGGCGGTTTAATGGGTTTAAATTCTTCTTTTTTACGTGTAAGTGTATTGTATAGAAACAGGGGTTGCATAGAAGACTAAATTACGGAATAAAAAAAGGCGGAAAAAATATTTCCGCCTTAAATTATATTAAATATAATTAATTAGTTTTCTATTGGTGTATCACCAACATAAATACCGTTTTTATAAACGGCTATTTGGGTTAAGATGCCATTATCGTTATAGATATAAGCTTTGCCTTCCATAAAACGGTTGTCTTTAAAAATGCCGTCTTTTGTAATTTGTTTGCTTTTATTATACAATGTTTGTTTGCCATTTAATACCATTGGGCCTGTGGTTGCAGGTTTTTCATCCTTAATAGCAATTTTTGGAGCATTGTCGGGCACTTCTACTTTCTTAACTATTTTTTCGGTTGACTCATACGTTTTAATTGAAGCCACATCTACATTTCCATTATCGAATTTTTTCTCAGCTTTTAATTGTCCGTTCTCGTGAAATTCTTTAATAGTGCCGGTTTCTTTGCCGTTCACAAAATTTCCCTGAACCGCTACTTGCCCATTCTCATATTTATAGGTTTGAACGCCTTCGCGTTTACCACCTTCATTAAATTTAAATTCGTGTTGCACCTGACCATTGTCGTAATATTGCTTAAAAGCGCCAACCCAGCGGTTATTTTTCCATTGTCCTTCTTCTTCTACTTTTCCATTCTCATGAAAAATTACAGCATAGCCATCCGGGCGACCATTAATAAATGTTACTTTGTTCTTGGTGTTTCCATTACAAAAATACTCCATCCAGATACCGGTTTTACGGTTTTCGTTGTAAGCCCCTTCTTCTGCTTTTTGACTAGGCGCAAAACAGGTATTTGGTTTGTGTTTTCCGAATAAAATCCATTTACCCTGTTTCTTTCCAAGCTCGTCAATAAAGTTAATAGTATCTTTAGTATTGGGAATCACTTCATACGATTGCGCAAATTGAGTACTTATATACCCAAAACTTAATGCGAAAAATAATGTGAATCTCATTTTATAATTTTTTTGTTATTTGAAGTTAAGTAATTCGTATGTTTAATTAATCTTGGCACGCCTTGTAGTTATTAACAATTGCAGTTGAAATTGGCATAAATTAGACGAGTTTAGTAATTTATACGACCAATTTTACTAACTTTTTTTGAGTTTTTTAAATTTCTATCAAAACGCCTAAGTAAATTTTATGCTTTAAAGTTAGGTTTTTATAAATAAAAAACCCTCTGCGTTTTAGCACAGAGGGTTTGGGATTATTGATCTATTTTTATTTTCCTTTTGGAACAGTTTTTCCGCCACCCGGAGGTGTTTTAATGCCACCTGTTGGATTAGTAGCGCCGGGAATAACCGCCGCAGGCATTGAATCTAATTTCTTTTTTACGGCACTTAAAATATCTTCAGATGCTTCGCTGTATAAAACGCTTCCGCCGCTTGTATCTAAAACGTATTTATAGCTTCCTTCTTTTGCAACTGCTTCAATTCCTTTTTTGGCTTTATCCATGATGGGTGCAGTTAACTCAGCGGTTTTACGCTGATAGTCTTGCTGTGCTTGTTGTTTAAAATCCTCAATACGTCTTTGTAATTGATTCAGCTCATCTTCTTTGGTTTTTTTAACCAGATCGCTCATGGTTGTCTGCTTGTCCATGTAATCTTTATACTTGGTTTCTAACTCAGTTTGCATGCTGATAGATTCGGCATCAATTCCTTTTAAATAATTTTGCGCTGTTTCTTTCGCTACTTTGGTTTCGGGCATTAAGCTGATCAAAGAATCCAAACTCAGGTGCGCTATTTTTTGTGCAGATGCAACCGAAAACAATCCGCTTGCTGCAATAATTAAGGCTACTTTTTTAACTGTAGATTTCATACTTGTTTTTTGATTTATTTATTTTTTAAAATTACTTTTTGTATCCGAGATAAACTAAAATGTCGTCGCTTTTATCGTACTTGCTATTAGCATATAAAATAGAAACCTGGCCACTTTTATCTAAGATAAAACCAAGGCCCGATTTTTCGGCAATTACTTTAATAGCGTTGTAAACCTTATCCTGTATAGGTTTTACCAATTCCTGACGTTTTTTAAACAATTCTCCATCTACACCAAAACGTGATTTTTGAAGGTCTTTTGCCTCTTTTTCTTTATTTACGATCTCGTTCTCTCGCTTCTTTTTCATCTCGTCGGTCAATAAAATAGCATCGGCTTGATAAGCTTTATATAATTTATCGATCTCAGAATATTTTCCTTCAATTTCTTTTTGCCACTGCACGCTGGTCTTATCTAACTCGCTTTGCGCTGCTTTATACTCGGGGATCTGTGATAAAATATAATCCGTATCAACATAACCAAATTTTGCCGCGCCGCTTTGCGCAAAGGCAAAACCCGAAAGGATGACAAACAGGAAACAAATGATCTTATTTTTTGCTTTCATATTTAAGTTTTTAAATTTAATCATAAAACGTGCCATTCAAAAAAATATCGTGCAATTAACAAATTTTTGGGTTATAGTTCGCCCAAAGCCCCGCCAATCGTAAAGTGGAACTGCCCTTTGCCATTACCGATTCCGGGTTGGCCCGGCACATTATCAAAGCCCCAACCATAATCTATTCCCAACAATCCAAACATTGGTAAAAACACGCGTAAACCAAAGCCGGCGCTGCGTTTTACCTGAAAGGGATTAAAGTTCTTGTAATCTGTCCATGAGTTACCCGCCTCTGCAAAACCTAAAACAAATATGGTAGCTTGCGGGTTTAAGCTAATTGGGTAACGCAATTCCATTGTATAACGGGCACAAATAGGATCGCCATAACTGGATGATAAACTGTTATCGGGGTAACCCCTTAAAGCAATGATCTCTCTGGCCACAAAGTTTTGGAAACCGCTAATACCACTGCCTCCCAAATAAAAACGTTCAAACGGCGAGTAGCCAACAGATTTATTATAACGTGCTAAAAAGCCGTAACCCACTTTGGTACGTAACACCAAATTACGTGCCTCTTTGCCCTCTGCGGCTTTTTTATTGGTTAGTTGTGTAAACCATTCTGCGGTGATCTTATATTTTTGATATTCTATATATTTATATCTCTCTGCGGCTGTAAGATTTGTATAATCTTTATTATTTACCAATGAATAAGGTGGAGTATATTGACCATGAAACACAAAGTTAGAGCCTGTTTTTGGATAAATTGGCTGATCGACAGAGTTTCTTGAAATATTGATACTTAAATTAAGATCATTGGCGTAACCGTTTGCAAAAATAAATGCTCCATAATTTTTAAGATCGTAATAATTATAGTTTAAATTGGTAAACATATTAAAATAATTATCGGGCCATTTTAAGCGCCTGCCTAAACCAACAGAGCCGCCAATAATGCTCATGCTTTGTCTTTTTGGGTTGAAGATCTTTCCTACTTCGCTATCAATATATTTTTTTTGCCCGTTGCTAAATAAAGAGTGAAAAGCCGAAACCGTTAGTGAGTTTGGTTTTTTACCTCCTAGCCAAGGCTCGGTAAACGAAAAATTATACGATTGATAATAGATGCCGTTTGTTTGCGCACGCACGCTTAAACGCTGTCCATCGCCACTTGGCAAAGGGCGCCACGAATTTTTCTTGAAAAGATTTTTTGCCGAGAAATTATTAAAGGTTACACCAAGGGTACCAATAATACCAATACCACCCTGACCGCTTTGGCTATTAAGCGAGTTTCTTCCGCCCCAACCACCACTCAGTTCTATCTGGTCGCTTGGTTTTTCTTCAACCGCATATTCAATATCAACAGTTCCGTCTGCCGGGTTTGGGCTTGGTGTTGGAACCAGTTTTTCAGGATCAAAATACCCCAACTGGGAAAGTTCGCGAACAGTACGAATAATATCAGAACGTCTGAAAAGCTGACCGGGCTTGGTTCTTATCTCGCGGTAAATTACATGATCGTTAGTTTTATCGTTTCCTTTAACAGTAACTTTATTTATGGTTGCTTGTCTACCTTCGTACATTAAAATATCAAAATCAATGGTATCATTGTGAACATTACTTTCCTGCGGATTGACGTTGAAGAACAAATAACCATCATCCATATAAAGACTGGTGATATCATAACCGCTTGGGTTCATGAATAGTTTTTGATCTAATTTACTTTGATCGTAAACGCTGCCGGAAGGAATATTTAAGATCGTATCTAACTGGCCGCTGCGGTATTTGCTGTTACCAAACCATTTAAAATTACCAAAATAATATTTATGTCCTTCGTCAACCAAAATATCAATGGCGACACGGTTTGGCGCAACAAAATAAACCGAGTCTTTTATCACACGCGCATCACGATAGCCTTTTGCATTATATTTTGCTGCAATGGCAGGAAGATCTTTTTTTAAATTATCCTCTAAATATTTGCCGGAGTTAAAGGGATTATACCAGCGGCGGCGCTTACTGTCCTCCAGCTTACGGCGTAGCTGCCAATCTTTAAAAACAGTATTGCCGTTTATATTAACCTCTTGTATGCGCACTTTTTTTCCTTTTGTTACTTTAATCGTTACAATGGTGAAGGGTGTTTTTTTTGTTGTATCTCTTACCTGGATAATATCTACTTTATTAAAATAATACCCCTTGTCTAAATAAAAATCCCTTACCGTATTTTTTATGGTGCCAATCATGTAATCGGTAACCACTCGGCCCTGCAATAGGCGGATCTTATTTCGGATATCATCGGCATCGCTTTTTTTAACGTCGCCTTTAAATGAAAACTTTGATAGGCGGGGGCGCTCAGTCACTTTTATTGTTAGGAAAATATCGGTACCAATAATTTTATCCTGGATAATTTGAACGTCTTCAAAAATATTTTGTTTCCAAAGCGCTTTTATAGCTTCGCTGATCTTATCTCCGGGCACGGTAATTTCATCGCCTTTAACAAGGCCGGATAAAAGGCTAACCACATTTTTATCGGTGTTGTCGGCTCCTTCAATTATAACACCGCCAATAGTATATTTTTTGGGATTTTTTAATGCATCCAAAAACAAAGAGTCTTCTTGAGAAAAACCTTTTAGGCATATTATTAATAGAAAAATCAGTTTTGTTATCCGTTTTTCCATTTTAATTTTTTGAGATTTGATCGCTTGTTTTTCCGAAACGGCGCTCACGGTTCTGATAAGATAAAATGGCTTTAAAAAAATCGTCCTTTCTAAAGTCGGGCCATAAAGTATCTGTAAAATAAAATTCAGCATATGCCAACTGCCATAATAAAAAATTGCTGATGCGGTGTTCGCCGCTGGTGCGGATCATTAATTCCGGATCGGGAAAAATGTAGGTGTTTAAATGTTTTTCAATGTGTTTTGAAGTAATTTCTGAGGCTTTTAATTTTCCTTGTTCCACTTGTTTTGCGATCTCTTTCACCGAATGGGTTATCTCCCATTTACTGGAGTAGCTTAACGCTAAAATTAAAGTTACCGTATCGTTCTTGGAAGTTATATCTATTGATTCTTGTAATTCTTGTTGACAGGATAAAGGCAGGCTTGTTATATCGCCAATGGCCTGAAGTTTTACACCTTTTTTGTTGAGGTTGGGTGTTTCCATGCTAATGGTGGCCACTAACAATTCCATTAAAGCGTCTACTTCCTCTTTTGGGCGGTTCCAGTTTTCGGTGCTAAAAGCATAAAGGGTTAAAAACTTTACGCCTACTTCGCCACAAGCTTCAACTATCTCGCGTACTGAGTTAACGCCCTCGTGGTGACCAAAAATACGGTCCTCACCCTGTTGTTTGGCCCAACGGCCATTACCATCCATAATAATGGCCACGTGCTGCGGAATATTGTTTTTATTGATCGATTGCTTTAAATCCATGGGTTAACTAGGCAGACAAAGATAGTAAAATAGTCAAAATGAGTACTTTAATTTAGGATGTTTTGCTTATTTTAACAGGTTTACGTAAACAATTAAACCATTAATATTGGAGGGTTGAAGGGAGCCACGAATTACACTAATTTCACAAATTATTTTATCTATTAATTCATAAGGGTAATAAATTCAAACCCCATCGTATAAAATACGATGGGGTTTAAGATTTCACTAATCTAACCGTTTTTGTTTAAGGCTTTTTTGGCGCTTGTTTTGGTGGGTTAAAATAAATTTTTGCTTTCGGATTTGCTGGGTCTATTTCCTGAACTTGTTTCCAATACTCATCTGCTTTTGTTTTATCCTTTGCAACAGACGTATAGTAGCCCGCAAGATATTCTAATGCTTCAATTACATTGTTCTTGTATGTTGGCGTATTTTTTTCTTCGGGCTTAAGTAAGGAAAGTGCTTTTTCAAAATGTGGTTTAGCCAAGCCTTTTTCGTTTGTTGGATCTTGTTGAACATTAGCCCTACCCCTCCAAAAATAACCGACAGGCCATGTCGGGCTTAGTTGTGTTAACTTTGAAAAAGAAGAATCGGCACTAATAAAAAAAGGTTTTGCTTCCATTTCTTTTTTCTCTTTTGCTTTAGCATCTTTTATTAATGCAGCATCTCTTTGTATATTTCCTCCTGAGAAATAATATGCTTTGCCTAAACTAAAGAAATCGTTATTGGTTAAATTCTTAAAGTCGCCATTCATTTTACGTTCGTAGGCTTTTACAACCTTGTCGTATTTTTTTGACTTCATGTAAATTGTAGCAATGTCTGAAAATATTTCAGAGCTTGCTGCAGGGTCTATTGCAATTGCTTTTTCCATTTCAATTACACCTAATGAATCTTTACCGGTACGTGCTAACAGTAAGCCTTTGTATTTATAATCGTTATATAAATATTTAAAATTTGGGCCGGCCATTTCAAAAAATTTATTGATGGCGTTTAATCCTTTTCTGTATGAAGAAGTGTCTTTTGTGCCATTCTCAAAATAGCTATAACCCGCTAAACGTTCTAAATATAAATTATTAAAACCGGATTTTTTTAAGCCTTCATATTCTGTAATTGCATCCAGAAATTGTTTGTTAGAAAATAACGCGCTCATAAAACGGTAACGCGCTTCATCGCTGTTATTTAATTCTAAATATTTTTTCCAGTTCTCAATGGCTTTTGTGTGTTGTTGGTAAAGTGAATAAACCTCAGCAAGCTCTCTGTAGGCCGGTGCAAATGTTGGGTCAATACCAATTGCTTCTTTGTATTTTTCAATGGCCAATTGGTAGTTACGGCCGCGTTGGTATAATTTTCCCTCGCGCAAAATACCTTTTACATTCTTGGGATTTAAAGTGGTGGCTTGCTTGTAGCTTTTAATTGGGCCGCTACCATCGGTTGGGTTTTTTTCCAATTGCGCATCGCCAAGGATGATATAATTCTCGGGATTTTTTGGCTCTAATTTAATGGCTGCGTTTATTTGTAACAATGCTTCGTCGGCATTTTTAGTATCGGTTGCTAACCAAGCCTCAGCAATTTTGCGAAAAAGCTCGGCGTTTTTATTTGCACCTAATGCAGCGGCTTTGTAAAAAAGCGCTTTTGCCTCGGTAGCATTGCCTTTGGTTAATAATACCTTTCCTACACCAACGTAGTTTAAAGGGTAAGTAGCATTTACCTCAGCCCCTTTTGAATAAAAAATATTGGCGCTGTCTACCTGACCATTCTCAAAAAAGTTCTCGCCATAATAAAAATAGTTCTCGCCTTTTGTAGGATCTTTAGCTATTAAAGCGCGAAAATCTTTTGCTGCGGCTTCAAAACGTTCGTTCTCTGTTTTAGCAACTGCTTCTTGCAAGGTTTGCGCATTTAAAAAACCCGTTAGGGCAATAGCGCTAAATATGATCGTTTTTTTCATTGTTTAATTATAAAATCTTTGTAAAAATAACACAATAATTTATATTGCAAGTTAAGTACCAATTAATTAAGTAGGGTAGATTTTAGCATTTTTTGGGCTTAAGCACCACACGTTTATTTCAGTTTCACCTCAATACTTCTTTCCTGCTGTTTTGTTGGCAGCAAGCCTTGTTTTAAAAAGGCAGTTTGCCCTTTTGGTCCGGCCACAAAGGTTTCGAAGCCTTTTGCCAGGGTAAACTCGCCTGTTTTTTTAATAACATAAATTGTGCGTGTAAAGGGATAACTTTCGGTTTTAAAACTGCTTTGGTTTGGGTATTCAAATAGAGCACTATTCTTTTTACTGATTGGAATAAATTTTATTTTTTTGGTATTGGCTTTTGTGATAGAATCGTCCACATCGCTTAACCAGGCAAAATCAATAAAAGCAATTGTGTTTTTATTTTTAGCTACGTAGTTGATGGTTTCTAATGATGAATTGATCACACTGCAGTTTTCGGAAAAGGCTTTTCCTTTTAAAAGAGAATCTCTTAAATAACACATAGCGCTTGAGTTATTTTTATCGAACATTACATTTATTTTTGTTTGATTACTCAGCGAATCAAGGCACACAAAGGGTTTGCTTAAAAGATCAACAATTTGTTCGTACGACAATTGTTTTAAAGGCGTATTTATATTTGTTATTAAAGCAATACCACTTTTTGCCACAGCGGTTGGATTTACCGTATAACTTTTTGAAGCAAATGCTTTTTTTTCTTTTTCGTTCAAGTCCCTTGAAATAACAATGACCTCGCAACTATCGTTATATAAAGCTTCCACGGCATGCGCCTCGTTGGTGCAAAATAGTTCTAAATGAGCGCTTGGGTAATGCGCTTCAAAAGTATACACCTGGTTGCTTAAATGCAGTTGTAACCCTTCATCGTAATACACTTTTAATTTTCCGGATGTTGGCGAATTATCGGTATAGTCGTTCTTAAAATAATCGCTGCAACCGAAAAAAAGGATACAGGGTGCAAGACATAAGACACAAGACAATCCTATGAAAAGATTTTTTCTATTCTTCATCTTTGCTTTTATATTTTAAAGTTTGATACAATCTAAAACCTCTGTACAAGGCATACGCAAAAAGCATAACAATAAATCCTGTGCGTTTGCCGCCATATAATTTTTCTGTCATAAGGTCTGTGAACGTAAACGCAAATGCGCCGGCTAATACTAAAATGATCATAAATGCGCCGGACCAAACGGTAACAGAATTTAAAATTGGTTTCATATTGGTAGTCGGCCTCATCCTAAATCCTTCACAAAGAGAAGGGCTTTACAAAGACCTTTTTTAAAGTAAAAAAGCCACAACGCACTAGGTGTTATGGCTTTTTAAATATTGAATTTTATTTATTGAATTTTAAAGCTAATTGGTAAGTTAAAGTAACATTTTACTGAACGACCGGTCATTTTTGCAGCTTTCCACTTTGGCATTGATTTTACAACACGTACAGCTTCTTTATCGCAGTCTGAACAACCTGAAACTCCTTTTAGAACCTCAACATTACTGATATCTCCATTCTCGTTCACAACAAACTTAAGGAAACATTTTCCGCTAATACCGGCTTCGCGAGCCATAGAAGGGTATTGTAGGTTTTTTTGAATGTACTTTCCAAGTTCGGCAATTCCACCCGGGAATTCCGCTTGTTCTTCCACGATCGTAAAGATCTCGGGAGCAGCGGCCTCTGTTGGTCCTTTAATTTCAGTTGGCGGAGCAACAATGTCTTTATCGCCTTCCTGATCTTTGGTACTAACATTCACATCCTTTACATCTTCCTGTAATTTTTGAGGCTCTTCTTCAACAGCGTCATCTTTAATTACCGGTGGTGTAAATTTAACCATCTCTACCATTGGTGGCGGTGGTGGCGGTGGTGGCGGTGGTGGCACTTCTTCGATTGGCGGCGGTGGCGTAAGATCGATCTGAACATTTTGTATCTTTTCAACAATCTCTTCATCCTTTGGCCTATCCATAAATTTCTTTAAGCCCATTAAAGCCAAAGAAAACACAAGCATACCACCAATAATAAATGTGATGCGTTTGTTATAGTTTCTTCGAAGCTCAAATGCGCCATAGTCTTGGTTTCTTCCTTCAAAGACTATATCATTTCTCGAATCTAACGTTACGTCATTCCAGTTTTGTAACATGTTTACCTCCTATTCTTAATTTGTTCCAACTTTTTCGGTTACCAGATCCATTTCCGGTTTTAAAATATCTACCATTACATATTTACCAACTACGTTTACGTTTAGTTCATCAATTACGTCAATTACGTTCTTGTAGGTTGCTTTATCGTCTGTTTTGATAAGGTATGTATAAGATTCTTTATTTGCTTTTACCTCTTTTACCATGCGTTTAAACGTGGTGTCTTCCAACTGTTTATTTTTATGTTTTACATCGAGTGCTTTTATTTGGTCTTGCATTTCTTTATTTTTATCTAACAAGAATTTATGCAAGCTTCCTTGAGAAAAATTTAGTTCAGCCAGTGTTGTTTTAGCTCCTTTTTCATCATCTACAGCTCTGAATTGTCCTTCGTAATAAAAGATACGATCGTCTTTAGATAATAAAAAAGTGATCCCTTTTTTAACCTCCTCGATCTTTTGATCAGGCGGTGGTGGTGCGGGAAAAGTTAACTCCATTGATTTTGGTTTGCTAAAGGTTGCAGTTAAAACGAAGAACGTTAATAACAAAAACGCTAGATCCACCATGGGTGTCATGTCAATGCGCGTGCTTTGCTTCTTGGCTCTTTTCTTACCGCCTTTGTGGCCTCCGCCGCCTTCTTGTATTTCTGCCATTTTTTTAAGTTTTTTAAAGCTTTTAGTTTTTTGAAGAACTAATTGCTAAACATTAATAATTATTTTTTTGCCGGATCAATTACTGTGCCCCCTCCTTCTAAAGAGGTAATAAGGTTAAATTGATATAATTTAAGATCGGTAAATGTTTTAATAACGTCCTTTACAAAAATGTACTTTGTTTTAGCGTCGCATTTTATAGCATAACGTGGCTTTTCGGCTTTAAATTCACCACCGGCCTCGGCTGCTTTTATTTTTGCTTCTTCGTACATTTTAACCGCTTCTGTTCCACCAATACTTATCCAATCTTTTAACTGGTTGTTTGGTGTAATGGTATCTAATGGTACGCCTCTTTGGCCTTTAAAGTTCGTTCTAGCTTCGTCTTTTGCATCTATGTAAGCAGGAAGATCTTTTATATCAACTCCAAAACTGGGTAAACCACTAAACTTAATAATTTGTTCTTCAGTAAAGGGTACTTTATATTTTACTGCCATTTGACGCAAAGCGTTCATTTTAGCAGTTGAGTTGCTGATCCCAAAAAAAGCACGTCCATCATTATCGATGGTAACCATAATATGGTTATCCGGTAGATCTACCATGCCTATTGAAGAAGGCGGGTCAACCACAACCGGCTCTGCCATACGAAATGACGCCGTCAACATAAAAAATGTTACCAGTAGAAAAGCTAGATCCACCATGGGCGTCATATCTAACGCCGGGGCTCCTCCTTTTGATGGTTTCTTTGACATTGTTTGTTGTTTTTAATTAAGATGAATAATTATTTTAATTCCATAAATATTTTTGAAGAAATTATCAAAAACTTGTGGTGAGCTCAGTCGAACCGTTATTTTCCGGAAGCCTGAAACTCCTGAATAATTGAGAACCCTGCCTCGTCCATAGCATAAGTGATCTGGTCAATTCTATTACTGAAATAGTTATAGAAAATGATCGCGCAAGCCGAAGTTAAGATACCAACCAATGTGTTTACAAGGGCCTCAGAGATACCTGTTGCAAGCGCAGAGGTATCTGGAGCGCCGGCAGCCGATAAGGCCGCAAACGCACGAATCATACCCACAACCGTTCCAATAAGACCAGCTAATGTACCGATAGAAGCCATAGTTGAGATAACCACCATGTTTTTTGATAACATTGGTAATTCTAGTGAAGTAGCTTCCTCTAATGATTTTTGGATAGCGTGTACTTTTGCTTCTTTGTCCATCTGCGAATCGTTTTGAACGAATTCGTATTTTTTAATGCCCTCATGCACAACGTTTGCTAATGAACCTTTTTGACGGTCGCATTCTGCAACGGCACCTGCAAAATCGTGATTAGCGATCAATGATTTAATTTTTGCAACAAATTTATCAGTAGCGCCGGTTCCGCTAGCCTTCATAATAGTAATGAAACGCTCAATAGCGAAAGTAATTACCGTTAATAAAAAGCCAATTAAGATCGGTACAATAAATCCGCCTTTGTACATGGTTCCTAAGATGTTGTGTGGATGTCCTTTTTCAGAATCTCCGCCTTCAAAGTTCGCTGCTGAACCTAAAATTGTTTTGTAAATAAACCAGCCAATGCAAATACAGATTACAATTGCTAAAAACGATACCACTAATGGGAATCCTCCCGATGTTTTTTTTGTGCTCATAGTTGTTGTTATTTATTATTTAGTTAATTTTCTTATTTAAAATGAATGCCAAACTTAATAAAATAGTTCCGAACAAAAAATCTATTAGTAACTATTTTTATGGTTTAACGGCATTTGAGGACAAATATTCTCATGTTTTCCCAATAAAAAAGGGGTTGTTTTACATCTGGCATAATTTTTAGCATATTTGGCAAGTATATTAACAAATTGTTAAGCATGAGCATTGAGGAAATAAGAGAATATTCTCTTTTAAAAAAGGGGGTTACAGAGGGGTTTCCGTTTGATAACGAAACTTTGGTTTTTAAAGTTGCGGGCAAAATGTTTTTGCTCACAAGCCTTAATTCCAGCCCAATACAATTTAACGCAAAGTGTGATCCGCAAAAGGCCCTCGATCTTCGCGAAAAATACGATTTTGTTCAGCCGGGTTATCACATGAACAAGCAACATTGGAACACCATTATTTGCGATGGAAGAGCCTCAAAAAAACAAGTGTTAGCCTGGATCGATGACTCTTACGATCTCATTATATCATCTTTGCCTAAAAAGCAAAGAGAAGCATTTTTGAAGCCGTAATTTTTGTACCTTTATAGCCACAAAAATGAACGTAACCGAGCTTTTATCACGCGCATTAAAATTTGAGTTTTTAAGTATTGAAGAAGGTGTATTCTTATACGAGAACGCCCCAACAGCCGAATTAATGTTTGTTGCCAACGAACTTAAAAAGATCCAGAAAAAAAATTCAAATAAAGTTACTTGGCAAATAGACAGGAATTTAAATACCACCAATGTCTGTATTGCCAACTGTAAGTTCTGTAATTTTTACAGGATCCCCGGCCACAAAGAATCTTACATTACAGATATTGCTACTTACAAGAAAAAAATAGAAGAAACCATTCGTTATGGCGGCGACCAGCTTTTACTACAGGGTGGTCACCATCCTGATCTTGGCCTTTCTTTCTATGTTGAACTTTTTAAAGAAATAAAAAAACATTTTCCTCAAATAAAATTGCACTCTCTTGGTCCGCCGGAAATTGCACATATTACCAAACTCGAAAAAAGTACGCATACCGAAGTGCTAAAAGCCTTGGTAGAAGCGGGTTTAGACAGTTTACCCGGCGCCGGCGCCGAGATTTTGAACGACCGTGTGCGCCGCTTAATTAGTAAAGGTAAGTGTACCGGGCGCGAATGGTTAGAGGTGATGAAGGCCTGCCACCAATTAAATATTACAACCAGTGCAACCATGATGTTTGGCCACGTGGAAACCATTTACGAAAGGTTTGAACATTTGGTTTGGATCCGCGAAGTACAAGCGCAAAAGCCAGCAGCATCAAAAGGCTTTTTAGCTTTTATTCCATGGCCATTTATGGATGACGGCACTTTATTAAAACGTGTAAAAGGTGTAAAAAACACCGTTACGCCTGACGAATATATCCGCATGATAGCTTTGAGCCGTATCATGCTTCCAAATATTATTAATATACAGGCCAGTTGGTTAACGGTTGGCAAAGCAACGGCACAAATATGTTTGCAGGCCGGCGCAAACGATTTTGGAAGTATTATGATAGAAGAAAATGTGGTGAGCGCTGCCGGAGCGCCGCATCGTTTTACTTATAAAACCATACAAGATGCTATTCGCGAGGCCGGCTTTGAGCCGCAGCTGCGCAATCAGCAATATGAGTTTAGGGAAATTCCTGCCAATATAGAAGAGCAAGTTGTTAATTATTAAACATTTTGTAACTCTTCTTAATCAAAACAATCTTAATTTCTAATTAATAATTTATCTTTGAAATATGCTTAAGAAGGGATTTCTGTTTCTTGTTTTTTATTTCTTGTTCCAGTCTGCTTTTTCTCAAGCTAAAGTACAAGACACGATTTATTTAATGAACGGGCAGGTTGTTGGCGAAAAAGTTATTGATACACTTTTAGGAGCGGTTACAATCATCAACCCTAAAAAAACAAATAAAAAAATTCATTACGAGTGGGATCAACTTTTTATGGTGCGCTTTGCTAATGGCGATAAACGTTATTATTACAAACAGGATTCGCTTTTAAGTAATTGGTTTACACGCGATGAAATGTGGCTTTACATGAAAGGCGAGAACGATGCGCGCAAAGGTTTTAAAGCGCGCGGCTGTTTAATTAGCGCCGGTATTGCCGGCCTTGTTGGCGGCATGAGCGGTACATTCTGGGGGCCTGTTGCGCCTTATGGTTTTATGGCTTTAACAGGCTTACCAAAAATCAGGATACGGCATAATACCATTAGTAATCCAGTTTATGTTGAAAGCGACGCTTATATTTTAGGCTACGAACGTGTAGCAAGGCAGCGACGAAGAATAAAATCGATAATTGGCGGCACCATTGGTTTAGTTATTGGTTATGGGTTTTATGGCATTTTCCATAACTCGTACCCCGAAACGATTAACGTAGGATTTAAAAAATAAAAATTATTAAACAAGTTTCAGAATGCAAAAAAAAGTAATGCTTCTTGGCAGCGGCGAATTGGGTAAAGAAGTTGTTGTTGCGCTACAACGTTTAGGGCAACACGTAATTGCGGTTGATAGTTATGCAAACGCCCCTGCCATGCAAGTGGCGCATGAGTTTGAGGTGATCAATATGTTAGATGGCGATGCCTTAGATAAAATTGTTGCGAAACATAAACCCGATCTTATTGTACCCGAAATTGAAGCCATAAGAACCGAGCGTTTTTATGATTACGAAAAACAAGGCATAACAGTTGTGCCAAGCGCAAAGGCTGCTAATTTTACTATGAACCGTAAAGCCATTCGCGATCTGGCGGCAAAAGAGCTGGGTTTAAAGACCGCCAATTATTTATATGCGACCCATTTAGAAGATTTTAAAGTTGCAGTTTCAAAGATTGGGATACCTTGTGTGGTAAAACCATTAATGAGCAGTAGCGGCAAAGGGCAAAGCGTTATTAAAACAGAAGCTGATGTTGAGAAGGCCTGGAATTATGCCATGGATGGTTCTCGTGGCGATTATAAAGAAGCTATTATTGAAGAGTTTGTTAAGTTTGATTCGGAGATAACCTTATTAACGGTAACACAAAAGAACGGCATTACTTTGTTTTGCCCGCCAATTGGCCACAGGCAAGAGCGCGGCGATTACCAGGAAAGCTGGCAGCCCTGTGCTATAAGTGATAAAGACTTGAAAGAAGCGCAACAAATGGCTGAAAAAGTTACCAAAGCATTAACGGGTTACGGCATTTGGGGTATTGAGTTTTTCTTGACGCAAAACGGTGTTTACTTTTCTGAGCTTTCTCCCCGTCCGCACGACACAGGAATGGTGACCTTAGCCAACACACAAAACTATAACGAATTTGAATTGCACGCACGTGCTATTTTAGGTTTGCCAATTCCAAATATTGAGTTGATAAAGAACGGTGCCTCGGCTGTGGTGCTTGCTACTAAAGAAGGCGGCAAGCCTGCGTTTAAAGGAATAGAAAAAGTTCTTGAAAATAAAAATACCGATGTTAAAGTGTTTAATAAACCAACCACTCGTCCTTACAGGCGAATGGCGGTTGTATTATGCAACGATAATTTAAATTCGGATGTAACTAAAACAAAAGAAAAAGCCATTCAGCTTTCGAAACAAATTGAGGTCGTTCATCAATGAGAAATTTTTTATTGATCATATTCTTGTCTTTTGCTTTTAGTGTATTAGCACAAAATGATTCTGTTGTTATTCCAAATAACAGTATTTTAAAAACTATAAAAGTTGGCGACTCCCTTACTTATTACCAGTGCCACGTAGAAGAGGCTGTACAACAACTTTCTACAGCATCAGGACAAACATTAACAGGTAATCCGCAAAAATATACGATCACAGAAAAATTTGTGGTTAAAAAAAACGCGGATAGTTATACGGTAAATTATTATGCCTCCTCGTTGACCGTTTTTCCAAACAGAAAATTTTCAGGATTAAAGATAAGAGAAAAGGCTTATTGGGAATTTAAAAAAGAAAGGTCGTTTGTTTTAAGTGATAAAGATCTTAAGTATCTTATTGCACTTGAGAAAAAAGGTAAAGAAGCTATTGAGTACGATTACGCTATTACAAAATACAATACCAACCAATTAATTATCCGCAACGGAAAAAATTTTAAGCAATTGGTAATTGATGGAAAATACGTTCTATCGAAATTGTTGGGAAAATAAAATTATTTCTTTGCATTAAACTTTTCCAAACCTCTATCCAACCACAGAATGTATTTTGCAATATCAGGATCATAGCTTGTAGAATCGCTATAATGGTTTTCATCACCATCAATTATCCAGTATTGCGGCTGTGTGCTCGACATGTATTTTGTGTTCTGTAAATAGCTCCACCTATCTCCAACCGAGGATAGTGTACGTTTTGATCCATTCCACGCTACTTCAACCTGTAACTCAGCGGGAAGTTTCTTTTTATCATCAACGTAAAGAGAGACTAAAACAAAATCTTCGCTTAATTTTCTTTTCACATCAGAGTCGCTCCAAACCTGGCCTTCCATTTTTCGGCAATTAACACAGGCCCATCCGGTAAAATCAATTAAGATTGGTTTATTTACTTTTTTTGCGTGGGCCAATGCTACAAAATAATCATCAAAAGCAGGAATACCATTTGGTCCGCGATGCGCATGTTCCGGTAAATCTTCATGTGCGGTATTGTTTGAATTGGCTTCTGCTTTTCTTCCACCAAAGCCTTCGGGTGATTCGCTATAAAAATCCGGAGGAGGAAAACCGCTGATCAGTTTTAATGGTGCGCCCCATAAGCCCGGAATTAAATAAACCGTAAAAGAGAAAACTAAAATGGCCATCATTAAACGCGGCACTGAAACATATTTCATTTCACTATCGTGAGACAATTTGAACCAACCCATTAAGTATCCACCTAATAAAGCGAAGATCACAATCCAAATCACTAAAAATAATTCCCTGGTTAAAATTCCAGCTTGTACAACAAGATCAGCGTTCGATAAAAATTTCATTGCTAATGCTAGTTCTAAAAAACCTAACACAACTTTTACAGAGTTTAACCAGCCGCCTGATTTTGGTAATGAATTTAACCAGCCCGGAAATGCGGCAAATAAGCCAAAAGGTAAAGCCAATGCTAATGAAAAACCAAACATACCAAAGAACGGTCCCGCCAAAGCACCTGTTGACGCTGCTTGTACAAGCAGGGTTCCTATAATTGGTCCGGTGCAGGAGAATGAAACCAAGCCTAAAGTAAAGGCCATAAAAAAGATCCCGATCAGGCCGCCCTTATCTGATTTGGCGTCCATCTTATTTACAAAACCCGATGGCAAAGTAATTTCGAAAGCACCTAAAAAAGAAATAGCAAAAACAACTAATAGAACAAAGAAGGCTAAGTTAAACCAGACGTTTGTTGCTAGGTTATTCATAGCATCTGCGCCAAAAATTAATGTAACGCCTAAGCCAAGCGCAATATAAATAGCAATAATAGAAAGAGCATAAATAAATGCGTTTCGAATACCCGCCGCCTTTGTTTTACTTTGTTTCGTAAAAAAACTAACAGTCATGGGTATCATCGGAAACACACAGGGCGTGAGCAGTGCGGCTAATCCACCAAGGAAGCCGGCAATAAATAATCCTAAATACGTACGTTCAGATTTTTTTTCTGGTGGTGCGGAAATTTTTGCCTCATTTGTATTACTCTTTACAGCAGCAACAGTATTTTCAACTGCGGCTACTTGCTGAGAGGTTTCTGTTGTGGCAGTTTCCGTTACGGTGCTTGTTGTTTCTGCGGCGGCAACTTCGGCACCTTCAATTTTAAAATTAAAATCCGGGGATGGAGAAAATTTTTGGCACTGACTTTCATTACAAGCCATGCCATCAATAAATCCTTTTACAGAAAATGGCTTGTTGGTTAGTGCTTTTATTTTTTGTTTAAAAACAGCTGATCCCGAAAAAGAACGTACGATCTTTCCGTCCCACACCGGCTCTGCTTCCTCATGTGGCTTAGGTTCTGTTGTTTTTCCAATTAATTTATAATCTTTTGATTTTGTAAAGTCAAACAGTGTTGGTAAAGGGCCGTCTGGTGTTTCAATCTGCGAATACAAGTGCCAGGTAGGTTCAATAGCTGCTTTAAAGGTCAACTCAAATTCATCTGCGGCAATCTTCTTTTGTGAGAAAGTCCATGTAACATATTGCTTTTGCGCAACAGTAGAAAGCTTAAAAGCAATAATTAAAAAAAGCAGAAAAATTTTCTTCATGTGGTAATGCTGTTAAAACGTTTTAAGCAGTAAAAATACTATTATTTTTTTATTGCACCTTAACTGTTAGGTCGACGATCTTCGGAGGCAGGCACATTTGATCGTTACAGCACATAAATTCTATTTTAAAGGCTAAATTAAAGCCTGACTTAGTGAACTTTACTTTTTGTTTGAATACCGACTTATCCGTTACTACAAATATTTTTGCATCAAAAGCCTTATCAAACTCTTCGTTAACATTACTCTCTTCCATTTTACCAACTAAAGTGTATTGTTTTGATTCGCTAAATTTAAATGATGTAGGAACCGGTCCATCGGCTGTAACTTTTTGAGAATAACTATGCCAGCCTTTTTCCACTCTTGGCGTAACAATTATTTCGCCTTCGGTGGCAGAAGTTGACTTATAGCTAACTTGCCAGGTAATGGGATTTTGCTGTTGGGCCTTTGTTCCAAAAAAAACAAATAAAGAAGCAAGAAGTAAAATTAATTTTTTCATGAATATTATGTTTTAATTAAAGTTGGTTCTATTTTTCTATTTACGCAAATGCGTTAAACAAAGTTTAACATTTGTTCAACGATAACCCTATTCTCTTTATCGTCCAAGGTCTTTCAATCTCGAGAAAATAATTTTAAGGTCGTTCTCTATTTTGTAATCTTTAGAATAATTTAAAAACGATTTATTAATCCGCTCTTCAGAGATGTTACCACTTATAATATCTGAAGGCGTTAAGATAGATGGGCGAATGGATGGAAGATCTTTTCTAGGACTTTTACCATAACCCACCCAAGAATAAACACCAATTAACACATAAAAAGCATTAGCAATAAAATTAAGTTTATTCTTTTGAAACCAGATAAAGATCCAGAAGAACAACAACGCGTTTGCGCTCACAATTAGATCCAATAATCTCTTTTTACGCCGGTTCTCTGGTCTTCCCACATTATTAACGTCTATCACATAAAGATCGCCTGCTGTATCAATACTGTTACTACCAATAATAGAAAGGCTTTCTGGTGGTGCAATTTTAAATTCAACACCTTTTGTAACCAGCGTTATCATTTTATCAATAATTTCCTGTGATGAAATATCGCGTGCGCAAAAAATAATTTCATTTAATTCGTGTACATCTATGGCCTCATTGATCTGGTGAAAGTGGCCAATATACGCTTCGTTCTTTATACCATTATTCTCGTTACTAATAAATCCAATGAACTCTGATTTGATGTTTGTTTTTTTAAGAATGTCGTTTACGCGGTTAAACTCTAACTCGCTGCCAATAATAGCAATGCGGGCGTTTGTTTTGTATCCACCGATCTTAAACTTTTTAATTTTTAACCCATGATAAATTAAACGCATTAACAAATAAATTGCTAAGGTGTAAGCAGAACCTATTAAAATTAACGCGCGCGAAAAACGATAGTATTCCGGTAAAAGTGAATATACGATCAAGATAAATGCCGTGCCCGCCAAAACACCTCTTACAACTTTTGTAAGGCGCATGGGTACATCATAACCACCGCTGAGGTAAACAAAGAACATCCAGACGAGCGTGTAAATTGGAAAGAAAAAATTTAAAGTTTCCTGTGAGTAAAAATTGGGCGTGAGCTTAAAGTGTGTTTCGTAAATGTTTTTACACAGATATAATCCCAATAAGATCAAGATAAAATCAATTGCCGGAAAAAACCATTGTTTTATAAACCTGGCTGTAATAGCAGCCGCGGCCCGCAAATAAATGGCAAAGTAAATTAAAAAACCAAAGGTACGGGCGTGATTTTGACTAAAATGTTTTTGCGCAAAAATAGCCATGGCTTTGTAAAATACTATAACATAATTCACGCTGCTTTTTTTAGTGCTTTCGCCTTTGTAATGAATAATACTGCTCTCCGCAAAATAATAATTTTTATACCCGCCTTGTGTTATGCGGTAAGAAAGGTCAATATCTTCGCCATACATAAAAAAAGTTTCGTCAAGCAAGCCAACTTTATCTAAAGCTTCTTTGCGCATTAACATAAAGGCACCGCTTAAAATATCTACTTGATGCGTTTTGTTTTTATCTAAGAACGTTAGGTGGTACTGACCAAATTTTTTAGAACCTGGAAATAATTTTGCTAGGCCAAATATTTTATAGAATGCAACAGCCGGAGTTGGAAGTCCGCGTTTGCTTTCCGGCAAGAAATTGCCCTTCCCGTCCAGCATTTTGATGCCAAGTCCACCAGCATCAGGGTGAGACTCCATAAAAGCAAGGGTTTTCTCGAAAGTATCTTCCTGCACCACTGTATCGGGGTTTAGCAAAAGAACGAATTTGCCTTTGGTAATTCTTATGCCTTGGTTATTGGCAACCGAAAAGCCGGTATTATTTTTGTTTGCGATTAGCGTAACCTGTGGGAATTTGTCTTTAATAAGCGCAATAGAGCCATCTACAGAGTTATTGTCTACCACGATAACTTCGGCATTAATGTTTTTTAATGCCTTAAATACCGAAAAAAGGCACTGTTCTAAAAAGTGCTTTACGTTGTAGTTAACTATGATTACAGATAGTTGCAGATAGATTAAACGCTAGTCCACTAAAATAATTATAATTGTTTAAATAATTTTTTTTTTTACATTTGCATTCTCGAAAAAGTAGCCGTATTCAACAATTTAAGAGGATTTGGCTCTTTAGCTCTCCCGATAGCTATCGGGAAATTTGGGATTGAAATTTTGATTGGTCCCGTAGCTCAGCTGGATAGAGCACAGGTTTTCTAAACCTGCGGTCCTTGGTTCGATTCCAAGCGGGATCACCACAAAGCACAAAGCCCTTTCGTAACATAACGGAGGGGCTTTCACTTTATAGTGTTTCATTTATAATATAATTGTAGTCAAACTTTTTTTTAATTTTCGTTAGGTTTCTACTGTCCTGTTTTTCTAAACCTGCAGTCCTTGGTTCTCCCGATAGCTATCGGGACCAAGCGGGATCACCACAAAACACAAAGCCCTTTCGTAACATAACGGAGGGGCTTTTTATTTATACTGCCGTAAAGTGATTACCAAAAAGGTTTTTATTCAGCGCTTTCGTTTGGTTCTTCAATAAAGATCAAGCCTTGTGTTTGGCGATGAAAAAATTATTTCTCATGTCCTCTTTATTATACCGCATGGGCTTTTGCGTTTCGAGATCTATTATCTGCCCGCCGGCTTGTTCTAAAATACATTGTCCCGCAGCGGTATCCCACTCCATAGTGGTTCCTAAACGCAAGTATTCATGGGCCTTTCCTTCGGCCACCCAACACTGTTTAATGCTACTTCCAACATTAGTAACATCTACTTCACCATAAATATTCTCTAATTTATTAATGTGTTGATTGAGCTCCCGGCTAAGATGTGAGCGGCTTGCTACTATCGTATATTTTTTTGGAAGTTTTTGTGTTGGTAATTTAACTGCTGACGTAAACAAGTTTTCTATTGCTTTATCTTGTCCGCTATTTGCGACTTCAAGTATTGCCGCTTGCGTTATTTTAAAGCTGCCGTAATTTATGCAGGCAAAATAAAGTTCTTTTTGTACCGGTAAATAAATAACACCAATTACGGGTTGTTTGTTTTCGATTAAAGCAATGTTAACAGTAAATTCTCCATTACGTTTTACAAATTCTTTTGTACCGTCTAAAGGGTCTACAAGCCAAACACGCGTCCATTTTTTGCGGATCTCAAAATCGAGAGTATCTTCCTCTTCACTGATTATAGGAATGTTTGTTTGTGTTAAGTTTTTAATGATGGAGTTGCTTGCGCCTTTATCGGCGAGGGTTACGGGAGTATTATCACTTTTTGTTTCGACAAAAAAATCAGTTTCATAAATTTTTAGGATCTCCTGCCCTGCTTTAAGGGCAGCGGTAATGGCTAGTTTTAAAAGAGAGTTATAGTCCATTAAATTCGTGATTTAATATCTGGTTAATTTCTGTAGATTTAGTTAGAACCATAGCGTGCGAGCCGTTCTTTATCAAATGCCATTTGTCATTCTTATTATTGGTTAACAGCTTATCAGCAGTTCCATGAATACGAATGAACTCTGACCCGTTTTCTTTTTTATCCCATTTTATGATGTAATTAATGCAGCAATAAAAATAATTTTCAGGCATCTGTCCTATCATTTCAAAAAATATTTTGTCAAATGATTTTTCAAAACCCAAAAATCGTCTTTTTGTTCCGGCAAGAAGACGGAAAAGTTTATCTGGAATAAGCTTGTGTATCGGTAAAACTTTTAAAAGCTTTAATAGAAAAGGGAATTCTGAATTATCTTTGCAGGTAGAAATCAAAATTACTTTGTTTGTTTTTAGTTGTGTAGCTATTTCAGAACACAACATGCCTCCAAACGAGACTCCCATAAGATTAACCGCCTTAGTTGTATTTATTTGTTGCAAAAACTGTTGCGAATAGTCTCTTAAAGTATAATTTGGTTTTGGTAACGGCCAGTCTAGTACTTTTATTTCAAAGTTGGGAATTGAGATGTTCCTGAATAATTCTTTTGTAGTTCCTAAACCGGGTATTGCATAAATTATTTCCAATTTATTTTGTTTCTATTTCAAAGCCTTTATTTTTCCAGTCGCCAAAGCCTTTCTCAAGATTAACAACTTCTTTAAACCCTTGCTTTTGCATTAGATCAGCGCAGTCGCTGCTTCTTCCGCCACCGGCGCAATAAATTAAATATCTTTTATTCTTATCTAATTTTTGAATATTAGTCTCGGCGTTTTTATCTAAAAAGTCAATCTCCGTAGCACCTTTAATTTTTCCTTTGCTTTTAATTTCATCCGGTGTTCGCAGATCGATCAATACATATTTTTTTTCATCAATTAATTTTTTGAACGTTGCCGCGTCTACGTTCTTTCTTAATTGCGAAAATCCTGAAAACGAAAAAACAAGCGCTAGTACTGTAAAAAAAAATTTCATTTGTGTATCTATTGTTTTATAGAGAGCAACCATTCTATGGCCTCCTCCTTATTATCGAATATCCGCATTTTAATATTTTGCTTTCGTGTAAAGCTTATAATAAAGTTTATAACGATGCGGTGAGCCAATGATTTTATAACAACGGCGCTGGCAAGAGTCATTAAATTTATTTCTGGCTGAGTAGAAAACTCTCTTGCCTCTTTTGTTATCGTTGTGTAACGTCCTGACTCTGTTAAAACACGAATTTTATTTTTCCCATCAAATTTTGTTTTTAAAAACGCGTGATGCTCTATGGAGTCTTTAAGGTTTATTTCAGAATTATCATCGAGTTTAATAAAAATGATACCGTCGTCCCAAAGTTCAATATTGCAACTTCGGTAACGGTGCGATTCGATTACTGTATATTTATTTGTTAGGATCAAAATTGCAAATCAAAGATAATAATAAATTTACTTGTTAAAACATTCTGTTTTAACCTAACAGTCTTATGATTTTCTTTTTAGTAAAGCCATGTAAAACCCATCAAATCCTTCGCTTGGTAATATTGATTTATCTTTTATAAATTCGAAATTAACATTGTTTAATAAAAACGTATTTACCTGTTCTTTATTCTCGCTTGGTAAAATACTACAAGTGCTATAAACAAGTTCGCCGCCAACTTTTACCATGTCCGAATATTCGAATAAGATCTTTTGTTGTAATGCTTTTGTACGTTCAATTACTTCAGCGCTTAATTTCCATTTTGCATCGGGGTTTCTTTTTATTACTCCCAGGCCGCTGCAGGGCACGTCCAGCAATAATTTATCGGCTTTACCCTCTAAACGTTTTATGGTTTTAGAGTCTTCTATTACCCGGGTCTCTACATTAAAAACGCCTGCTCGCTTGGCACGCTTTTTTAATTCTTCGAGTTTAAATCCTTCTACATCCAGGCTCACTAATTTGCCTTTATTGTTCATCAACGCAGCAAGGTGAAGGCTTTTACCGCCAGCACCGGCACAAGCATCAATAACGAATTGGTTTGGTTTTGGATCTAAAAAAGTACTTATTATTTGGGAACCGGCATCTTGCACCTCGAACCAACCTTGCTTAAAAAAACTGTTTTGAAAAACGTTTTCTCTTTTCACTAATTGAACGGCGTTTTCTATTCCGGGAATTTCCTGCAGAACAATCTTTGTTTTCGCAAATTCTTCCAGCAGTTTTTTGGTGGAAGTTTTTAATGTATTAACTCGTAGTACAACCTGTGCCTGTTGGTTCATTATTAACGCTTCTTTTTTCCAGATCTCTTCGCCAAGCTCTTTTATTCCAAGCTCCCAAAGCCAATCAGGATAAGATTCGTAAACCGCTAAATTATTCTTTAAAGATTCTTTATGTTTTACGATTGCCTCCCGATCAAGATCTTTAAATTCTTGCCAATCCGGAAATTCGATTTCTTTTACTACTAACCAAACCGCGGTAATGAACCAAAAATTCTTTTGCGATTGCGCCAGCTCTGAATATAAACGAAAATTTCTTACAATATCATAAACAGCTTCTGCCACAAAACGCCTGTCCCTGCTCCCCCATTGCGGGTTTGCTTTAAAAACCTTTTCTATTGCCCTATCGGCGTAACGGTTCTTTACAAAAATTTCCTGCAGCGTTTCGGCAACAGAATTAACAAGGTTCTTATAGAGTTTCATGGTTTTTAAGAACGGTAAATTTAAGCAGAATTACTTAACAACCTGCATATAACCTTTAAGACTACGTTTAACAACGCCTTTTAATCGCGGCTCAAATACATCGCAAATGTAAAAGAAGGTGCCTTCACTAACTAATTGGTTGCTTATGATGCTTGTGCCGTCCCATTTAAAATACGGGTCTTTAGTCTTATAAACTAAATTTCCCCAACGGTCAAAAATAACAAGATCAATTTCTTTTATTTGCCTTACACGTATTGCTTTAAAAAAATCGTTCACACCATCGCCATTTAAAGTAACAATGTTTGGTAGTTCAAATATTGGACAGTTGTCTATACAAAAGTCGGGGCTGCGCACGCTTATATTATTGCTTGAGTCAACCGACTGGATCGCATAACAGCCGGAGATAAGCTGCAGCCCATCAACAATAAAAACAGTTGAGCTGGGACCGCTAAGTATGGCAACTACATTATAATCTGCTTCAATTGTGGGTTTATACAACAGAATGTATTTTATCACATCGTCGCTGCAAATTGGCTTTATGTTTGTCCAAGTAACTCCCACCATGCCGGTAGGACAATCAGCGTTTATGGTCAAAGTTGGCGTACACGGCGCGGTAAGATCTATCGCTTTAGCGCATTTTTCCTGCGAATTATTTAATAGCGGTTTGGTAACTGTCGGGTCTGAATATTGGCCTTCACCAAGCACCTTATAACAATATACATAATTACGAGTGGCATTACTGTTAACTATTTTGCTGGTGTCGGAATAAGTAGTTAAAGAAGTGGTTGCAATTGGCGTAAACGTAGTTGCAGAAGGGTCTTTACGAAAAACGGTATACTTATAATTGTTCCATGGAGTAGATG
>JACCXH010000073.1 GCA_013697245.1 Bacteroidota bacterium | reverse complement strand
CAACCTAATAAGGTTGGTGCAACAGCACGTCTTTACTTTTATTAAAAATGCTTTATATAAATTTAAAATAACCCTGCTAAATATATTTTATCCGAAAATATTTGTTGGACTTATTGAGTGAACCCTATATAGCTTTGAATCGTTTAATTTATTTACTAAATAAGCTCCCACTAAACCTGTTGCACCAATTACGATCGCTGTTTTCATATTTAAATATACGTTCAATTTAGGTCTTAGGTTTGTCATGTACACAACGTATATGTACTTCGTTGATAATCATTTTATTAAGTATATTATTTAGCTCTTTTAAATCTTTTATATTGCCGTTTACGTAAATAATAAGTGAATAGTTGTGACCTTATAAATGTTATTCAAAGTGATGTCCGACAGTATTACTAAACTGCCACATTAAACATAATTCCAAAAAAAATTGCTACTTTATTCGTATATTTCTAAAACATAATTGACAAAAAAAATAACATATAGTCAAGACGAACTTATTAATCTTATAAGACAGCGCAATCAAAAAGCGTTTACTTATTTATATGATAATTATTCGAAAGCATTATTTGGTGTTATTAATTCTATTGTAACAAGCCAGGAAGAAGCCGAAGATGTTTTGCAGAATACATTTGTAAAGATCTGGAATAATTTTGCAAGCTACGAAGAATCAAAAGGTCGTTTGTATACCTGGATGCTTAATATTGCAAGGAATTTAGCAATAGACAGCACGCGTTCGAAACATGAAAAAATAAAAACAAAAATCCAAAGCTCAAGTGATACCGTATATCAAAAGAGTAATTTATATTTTAATGATATTGCTCACGAATCTATTGGCCTAAAAACAATTTTAAACACGTTAAAAGAAGAGCATAAAATAATTATAGATCTGGCCTATTTTGAAGGGTATACACAAGAAGAAATTTCAAAAAAATTAAATTTACCTCTTGGTACTGTAAAAACAAAAGTAAGGCAGGCAATACTAACATTACGCGATCTAACAAAAAAGGAATTTTTACAGTGAACGAATACGAAGTTATATCCTCCGGCTTATTAGAAAGCTACGTTTTAGGTACTGCCAGTGCCGAAGAAAATGAGATGATCAACAATTTGTGCTTAAAACATCCATCGCTAACAGATGAAATTGAGTTAATTGAAGAGGCGCTGATTCGTTATTCTTCTCAATCTATTACACCAATAAATAAAGAGCTTAAAAATAAGCTCACTGAACAATTATTTTCCGGACCGCAACAAACAGCAAAAGTAATTCCATTAAACAACGACACTAAAATAATTCGTTTATATAAATTAGGAATTGCCGCCAGCCTTGTGTTTGTAATAACAAGTATGATCTATGTTTTTTCAATTAAGTCAAAATTAAACGAATTACATTCTGAGCTAACAAAAGCAATTACCTCCAACACAAGCCTTGACGAACAATTAAGCTCGCAACAAACGGCTTTGGTAGTTGCCACATCCAAACTTCAAATATTATCCGATCCAAGAATAAAAACTATTGGCCTTAAAGGAATGAACTCGTTAGCGTCAACTTCAGCATTGGTGCATTGGAATGTTGAGACCAGCGATGTATATTTTAATGCTGCTGCCTTGCCTGCAACGCCAAGCGATAAACAATATCAACTTTGGGCAATTATTGATGGCAAACCTGTTGATGCCGGGGTAATTGAACTTTCTGCTGATTCTACTTTTCAAAAAATGAAGTCAATAAAAGGTGCGCAATCTTTTGCTGTTACCATTGAAAAAAGCGGAGGCGCAAATTCGCCAACCATGGACACCATGTGCCTGCTTGGCAACGTATAATTTAAACCACTAATTACTCTAATTTTTTTAGTATTTGTTATACTATTTTGTGTAATTCACGGCAACATTTGTTGCCGTAATAAATTATGTGCGGCTTTGCCACACATTGCACGAATCAATAATTTGTAATAATTAGTGAAATTAGTGGCAGAAAAATCACCATTTATAGTCCTTCACAATTTGCACAAATAGTTTTACCTTCTCTTTGTCAATATCCGGATAAAGGCCATGGCCCAAGTTACAAATGTAGCGCGGTTTTCCAAAAGCATTAAGTATAGCATGAGTTTCTGAAATAATTTTTTTCTCATTGGCATATAACAAACACGGGTCTGCATTACCCTGTAATGTTTTACCGCTTGTTTGACTGCGTGCTTGCTTTGGATCAATGGTCCAATCTAAACCAATTGAGCTGCAACTTGTATCAGCAATATTTTTAAGGGCGTAATGCGCATCTTTAGCAAATACCGTAACAGGCACCAATGGCGATAAAGCATCGCAAATTTTTGAAATATATTTTAAAGAAAATTCATAATACATTTTTTCGCTTAGCACACCGGCCCACGAATCAAACAACTGCAAAATATCCGCCCCGGCAGCAACCTGGCCTTTTAAATAATTAATAGTGCTTAAAGTTATTTTCTCTAATAATTGATGCGATAGCTCGGGTTGAGTATATAAAAATTGTTTTGCTTTACTAAACGTTTTGCTACCGCTACCTTCGATCATATAAGCAAATAAGGTCCATGGCGCACCGGCAAAGCCGATCAAGGGTACGCGGTTATTTAGTTCTTTTTTTGTGAGTTGAAGTGCTTTCATTACATAATCAAGATCGCCGGCTTCCGCGATTTTTAAATTATCGATATCTGTTTTGCTTTTTATAGTTTGTTCGAACCATGGCCCTTTAGCTTCTATCATCTGGTAAGGTAGGCCCATAGCTTCAGGTATCACTAAAATATCGCTAAAAATAATGGCCGCATCCACCCCTAAAATATCAACCGGCTGAATGGTAACCTCACAGGCTAATTCAGGGTTTTTTACAAACTCTATAAAACTTTTTGTTTTAGCCCGCGTAGCCCTGTACTCAGGCAATACCCTGCCTGCCTGACGCATCAACCAAACCGGTGCCCGCTCTACATCCTGGCCTTTAGCTGCTCTTAATAAAAGATCGTTCTTTAACATCAGGGCAAAGTTACATGCAAATTCCACAATTCATAAAAATTATTCGATTTAATTATGTCTAAAATAGTGATGAGCGGTTTTTTATCTAAAAAGAAACGGGCGTATATTGCAATAACTAATATTATACATGAAAAAACTATTATTTTCCATCGCCATTATTGTAACTGGTATTGCAAATGCGCAACAGCATTTTTGTTCAAAAGCTAAACAGGCTTCTATGGCTTCGATTATTAATCATCAGGCCAGAACCTCTGCTTTAAATCCACAAATATCACATGAGATGAAATATGATGTGAAATTTGTACACCTCATGCTTAACCTTGAGCGTAATACTAAATTTGTAAGTGGCGGCGTTAAAACCGTTGCAACAGTTACCGCAACCGCTTTGGATACCTTTGCCTGTTTGATCCATCAAAATCATATTATTGATTCGATACGTTTTAACGGTGCATTAATGACCTATTCAAGAAAAGACAGTATCTTAAAAGTAGCGCCTACTATTCCGCTGCTAAGCAATCAATCATTTACTGTATTTGTTTATTATCATGGAAATCCTCCTGTTGGCGGATCGGCCATTGGCAGCGGGTTTAGCACCGGCACTTCAGGCTCATGGGGTAACCAGGTAACCTGGAGCTTAAGCGAAAGCATTGTTGCCTACCACTGGTGGCCCTGTAAACAAATTTTAACTGATAAAATAGATTCCAGTTGGGTTTCTGTTACAACCGACTCTTTAAATAAAGTGGGTTCAAATGGGTTACTTAAGAACACTACGGTTATTGGAAATAAAAAACGTTACGATTGGCAATCAAGAATACCAATTGATTTTTATTTGATCTCGGTTGCCGTTGCAAAATATAAAGAATATAACCTATATGCGCATCCATTATACTTGCCAGGAGATTCTATTTTAATTCAAAATTATATTTACGATAACGCCATAAATAATCCCGCTTTTAATTCTCAAAAAATGCAGTTAAATAAAATGCCTGCTGTATTAGAGTTTGAAAGTAAAATGTATGGCATGTATCCTTTTTACAAAGAAAAATACGGGCATAGTATGGCGCCATTTGGAGGAGGTATGGAACATCAAACTATGACCAGCCTTGGATTTTTTGATTATTATATCGATGCGCACGAATTAGGCCATCAATGGTTTGGAGATAACGTAACCTGCAAAGGTTGGGGAGATATTTGGATAAATGAAGGTTTTGCCGTTTACACAGAATTTTTGGTAGCGCAATATTTAGATAATGCCAATTTTGCATCGAACTTAAATACAGCCCATCAAAATGTTATGCAACAAGCGGGTGGAAAAGTTTGGGTTACAAACCACGACACCTTAGACGCCAATATAATTTTTGATTCACGTTTAACTTACGATAAAGGTGGTTCTATTATTCGCTCACTTCAGTTCTTAACCAACAATGATAGTGTTTGGTTTAATACATTACGTGGCTTTCAAAATACTTACAAAAAAAGTACAGCATCCGTAATTGATTTTAAAAATTATTATCAAACGCAAACCGGCATTAACGCTACCCAGTTCTTTAATCAATGGTATTATGGCGAAGGTTATCCAACGTTTAATGTAAAATATTATTTTTCAGGAAATATGGCCATTCTTAAAAGTACACAAACAACTAGTTTTCCGTCTTCTATTCCTTTATTCATAACACCAATGGAATATAAAATTACACGCTCAGGTTTCCCTGATACAACAGTTAGAGTAATGCACAGTAATGCAGTTGAAACTTATACCTTTAATATGCTTGGTACACCAACCGGTGTTGTTTGCGACCCTAACAACTGGATCATTAATAAAGTGGTTGGACCTGCATTAGATAATTCGTTAGGAGTAAAAGAGAACGAAAATTTATTTTCAACTATTAAACTTGGCCCTAATCCAACAAAAGGAATATTTACTTTAAGTGCAGATCAAACAATAGAAGGCAAAGCAGAGGTATTTGATATGACGGGTAAAAAATTAGCAGAAAAAAAATTGGCCTCAGAAGTTAATTTTGACTTGAGCAATTACACTAACGGTATTTACATTTTAAAACTATCTGATGTAAGCGGTAACGAAAGATACTCTCAAAAAATAATTAAACAATAGTTTATTCTGAATTATTAAAAAAGCCTTCCAATATTTGGAAGGCTTTTTTATTTAGTATAATTACCTGATCAATCTTTCACAAATTTCTTCGTGATTTTATTTGTAAGAGTAGTTACTTCTACAAAATAAATTCCTTTCAGTAATCCTTCAATATTAATTTGTTTAGCATCTGTATAATTATTCATGATCTCGCGACCTTGCAGATCGATAATTCTTATTTGTTTTATCTCTTCGTTCTGTTGTAAAAATAAATTCTTATTAGCGGGATTCGGGTAAATTAAAATATCTTTTTCGTTCAAATTATTTTTCACTGCAGTCACAATTGCCGAAGCGAAAAAATAATGCCAGATATCTTTCATCAAATCATTTCGCTTTGTTGCAGGATAAACTGTTTCAAACGGAAATGCCATGTGTATGAGTTTGCCCGGCACAGTGCCTGAAGGGAAAAGTCCGCTGTAACAAACCGCCGCATGATCAGTTAAAGCAGAAGTATAGCGTAAACAAGTTGAGCTGCCGTTACTAGTTGTAATTACATCCGGATAATCTACATTATAGGTTCCGTTACTTCCATTATCAAAATTTAGCGTATCGTTTGCTGTAAATACCTGTGAAATTTCTTTCGGGGCCGCATACCATGTTGAAGGCTGGCTGTTAGGTGCGTCGCTTACATAATTTGCTTTTAAATAATTATTATAAAAATTTTGATCTGCCACACTACCATTTTGATCAAGATCCCAGCCAATTTCGCTTCCACTTACCAATAAATTACCGCCTTGTTTTAAATAATTTGATACTGCTGTTTGTTCTGTAGTATTAAATGTTTCGTTAATTGTACTTTCTTTTCCTAACAACCAGTCAAGGGCTTTGTAAGTATTTACATTAAACAAACCGTCCTGTATGGCTTCATTGGTTGCTGAAGAAAAATAAATGCTATTACTAAAAGCACTACCGCCATGTTGTTTAATAAAATCGAATGTATTGCCCGCAACTACTCTATCAAAACCATTTACTACCAGTAATGAATCCTGGATGTTACATGGCACAGCTGCCAGTACCTCTGAAGTTGCAGAGGTAACAGAATAAGTAGAATTATATGCCGCTATTTTTATATAACAAGGTTGGTTAGCGGTAACGGCACTTAAATTCAAAGCCGTTTTTATAATTGTTAGCGGCGGGCTAAATGAAACACCATTGTTACTTGTATAAACTTTATAATGCGTTACCTGCCCGTCGTTCTTTACTTTTATATCAATGGTATTATTGCCTTTATTTAATACCGCAAAAGATTTGGGTACAGCTAAAGATGTAATAGGATTTCCGTAAGGATATTCAGGTGGATTGATCACCCCTTCGTCACTTAACAATGCGTTTAAAGTAGATTGTAAAATAGCTTTCACCGTAGTTGGCGTAGAATAATACATCACATCATTCTGAACTAAACGAATGCCATGGCTATAATCCATATAGGTATCGGCATGCACATTGGTCATGGGTTGGATGGGATTACCAACAGAAGTATGCCAACCATAAATAATAACACGGTTAGCGGTTGAATAAATTAAATTAGAAATAATGATGTCTTTTTTATCTCCACCGGTTAATGTCCCTAATGAATACGTTGAAACAAAAGTAGCCCTTTGATTTTTTACCATGATATTATGCTGGGCAAAAGCTTGTACGGTAGTCATGGTGCCACTTGCGGGAATCGTTAACGGCACCATTGTAAGTGTGGCCTGCGCATAAATATCGTTTACCATTTTGCGCGTTGGCAAAGTGCAACCCAATGTATCGGCAATTTTTGTGGCCAACATGGGCGACATTGGGCATAAAAAATAATTCGTGTCGGGGCCCACCGCTAAATAATCAGGAATTACATAATAAGTAACGCTTTTAGTTTGCGCTGCAATAATAGCGGTACTTGTAACTGGAGTAAGTGTGCGGTAAAAATTAGGAATGTTACCGCTAATGACCTCATTATAGATATAATTTTCGCGAGCGGTTAAACTTAATGGTGCAATTGCGGCACTAAACTGGCTGCCTGTAAGCATGGTGTTTTGACGCGGAGGCAAACTAAGTGTTTGCGCAAATGTAAACTGCAAGCTTAAGAAAGTAACGATACTAAAAAAGTTTCTTAAAAATCTCATCTAATTTAAACTCAAAAATAGTCTTTCTTTTCTGCATTAAATATTATTCTTATTGTTAAAACAATTTAGAATTCTACTTAATTTTTGTCAATATAAGGTTCTAATTGTCTTATCTTTTCCTAATACCAACGATTTTGCTATTTTTGTACCCTGGTTTTTGAATAAAAGACCTAAGGCACCGTAGTTCAATGGATAGAATAGAAGTTTCCTAAACTTTAGATCTCAGTTCGATTCTGAGCGGAGCCACTGAAGAAAGTTTTAAACAAATCAACCCGCTTTAACCCGCTTCAACAGCGGGTTTTGCGTTCAAGGAGTTTTGAATAACCCCGCAGTTAACCGACATTTGTTTATTCTTTGTTTCAGGAGAGTGAAATTTTTTGTTTCACCATTTGAAAAAATTAAGTGAAACATGTTTCAATCTCAGTAATAACGGGTGTTTCACTAAAAAAAACTTAGGTGAAACACTTAAAATTTGAAAAAATGAGAAACGATTCCTTTTCAATGAAGTTCTATTCCCGCCAAAAAAACCCCACCAATTGTTATGGCAGGGATTTTTGATAGGTTTACGATCTTACATTTCATTGCACAACTTAGCTGCTTTGCGGCAGTCAGTTGCACATTTTTTGCAATGGTCGGTAGTAAATTTATCACATTCAGTTGCGCATTTTTCGCATGCCTTGGCGCACTCTGCGCATTCGCTCTTTACATTTGCACTATTCGTGGACATTGCTTTGGTTGCGGCTTTGCAAGCGATTACACAATCTTTACAAAGTTGGGTACAAACAGCCATTTTAGCATCCTTGTCTTTTGAACACTTACTTTCGCATTTCTTACACGCTTCGCTTGCTTCTTCACACGCCTCAATACATGCCTTGTATTTTTCATTTGTTATTTTATTCGTTACAATTACTTTATCATTTAACGATGACATTTTTGTTGTTGCGGCCATTGTAATTACTCCAATTGCGGCCAATACTAAAATTACTTTTTTCATTTTATTTGTTTATTTATTTTTTCGTCAGTTCCGCTGTTGCCCGGTCTTCAGAATCGCTGTTGCTCGATTTTATTATGCTTTTGCAGTTGCAAGTTCTTCGCAAGCAGCAGCACATTTTGCACAAGCTTCAGCACACTCTTTACAACTTGTGTGATGAGCAGCATGTTTTGCACATTCTATCGCACATGCTTTGCATATTTTAGCGCATAAAATATGTAAGTCGTGTCCGTATTTAGAGTCCCGCGCTTCAAGTCTTGCGCATAAAACACAAATGTCAGCGCAATCGCGGCATAGAGAAGCGCATTCTTTGCGGCCATCATTAATACAACTTGTTAAACATGTTTCGCATGTTACAAGGCAAGCTAAGCAAGCGTCGATACAATTTTTTTCATTTTTCATTTTTTCATTTGATTAGTTTTTCTTCAGTGCCGCTGTTGATCGGTTCGTCAGTATTACTGTTGCCTAATAAATTATCTTTCAAATTTCTATTTTATATAAATAGCTGACCATGCGTTTCGTTAGCAAGAGGGATGATCTTTGTCAGTATTTACCTACAAATTGCATACCTTTAGGTGAAGCACAGATGGGCACCCTTTATGATTATTGGGTAACGCCTTTAGGGATAATAGTTTTAGAGTTCACACTTATTAAATGGTTTATTCGCCCTTAATATTTTAAACGAAGCACTAACAGTTAGGTTTTAAGATCCGGTGGAATGGGTCTTTTTTTATCTTTAGCAGACGTCAAACTTTTAAGCCTTTGCTTTCTAGGTTAAACTTTGCTTTCGAAGAAAATAGCATCACCTTTTAATGGGGCTATGTCTTTTTTAAATTTTTCAAGTAGTAACATTTCGTCAATTGTTACCGGCTTATAAGCTTTCGCAACTTTTTCCATGACATTAATGAATGTTGCTTTAAGTTGTGGGCTCAAATAATGGCTGTTTGTACGAATCTGATTCATAGCGCCATCGTAAGCGTCTTGTGTTGAAGTTTTATCCCTGTTCATTATTTGAAAGATAATGTCCGAAATATCAAAAGCGTGGTCTTTACAACGTAGTTCAGCCTCTACTATATTATGAAATTTTAAACGTTCTTCTTTTTGAACTTCGCCATCCGCACGGGCAATAGCGTAGGCTATTTGACCGATTGCATAATGTAAATTTTCTGTTGGGGTCATAATTTTTATTTTTTAGTTTATACTACGAAATTATTAAATCAACTTTGGAATCGTTGTGAGGGTTCTCATACCACACTATGATATTCATCATGTCTCTGCTTTAGTTTTATGTAACAGCCTGCAAAAATTGATTTCGGAATTAACGTAATCGTAACCAACTTTAATGATTTCATCAATCTTTTTTATATCAAACAATCCGAATTCAGATAAACGATCCGGCTCGATAAGCAAGTGTATGTTTTCAATTTCACGTAGTACATTTTCCCGAATACCTAAATGCACTATTCTTTCAAATTGACGAATAAGACTTAACGAAGAATTATACTGATTAATGGGGTTAACATGTACGCCAATTGTTTTAATGTTAGAGCCAATAAATGGTTCAACAGGCAGGTTACCACTTATTCCGCCATCTCCATAAGGAATGTTATCAATGAAAACAGGAGGGAAAATAATTGGAATTGAAGCTGATGCAACAATTGCTTCAATAATATTACCTTTGTTAAATACAACCTGTTTCCCGGTGTTTAAATCTGTTACACTTACGTGGAATGGATATTTTAGATCTCCAAAATTCACGCTTCGCAAATACTTTTTCAAAGTTTTTCTTAAAGATTCGATTGAAAGTATTCCTTTTGAGAAATGGCGATTTATTCTAGTTAATGGAATTCCACTGCGACAAATTTGTGCGACCTCGTGAGGAGTATAACCATCACAAAGAAAAGCACCGATAATTGCGCCGGAACTAGTACCGCTTATGGCTGAAAAGGAAATACCCTTTTCTAACAATGCCTTAACAACTCCTATGTGCGCAAAACCCCTTGCGCCACCGCCAGATAGAACCAAATTAAAGCTTATCATTTATTTAAGGTTCAATAATGTTTAAAAAAGGATCGATTTCAGAATGAAGGGTTCGTGAATCTAATAAACCAACATGAATCCATTCGGTGCAACTTTTTTTATAAAGTATCAAAACAGGTAAAGCATCTATTTCAAATTCATTTGTTATCTCTTTATCGCGTTCTGTGTTGACTCTTAAAATTATCATTTTATTGGCATATTCTTTTTCAATTCGTTCTATAACTGGTTTCATTTTAGAACATACAGTACACCAATCAGCAGAGAAATAAACTAACACAGCTTTTTGTTTGTTGCTAATTTTTTGGTTGAATTCTTTAAGGGTAATAGTTGAATCTGCTATATCGCCATTAATATTTATCTGAGCCCATACGGGAGCTGAGCAGCCTATTAAAATTAAAGCAACGGATAGAGTTGATAAGACTTTCATTTAGATTTTATTTATAAGTCAGATTGATCACATCCATTTACTTAAAAAAGTATTAAGCTCAATTTTAAGTGTTATAAAAATGCTTTCAAAAGATTTTACATTGTCCCTAATGACAGAATGATCTTTCATACTTCTATGATCGATGGCAGTAATATTTTTTTCAATCTCATGAGTTATGGCATGATTGTTAATATTTATTTCATGAGATATTTTACCAATATTTTCTCTTTGAATGATCAATTGATTTTGAAAATGTTCAACTTGCGCTAAAATTTCTTTTGATGTGTTTTTTGAACTAATCTCCGCTAAACGATTTTCCATTATCTTAATTTCATCTTTGTAAAACAATAAATTGCTCGACCATTCCTTATTTTCATCGTGTTGGGTGTAAATTTTTTCAGTTTTCATGTCTTTTTTTTTAATGTTTATATGTGATCAAATGTCAGGTAATGGCTTGTAATGCAGTATGAGCGGACTCATTATCCCATATGACTTTCGTCATATGCAGCAATAAATTCATTTTTTACATTTGTTTGCTCAAAAGCCTTAAATTTACCATGAACCCCTTCAATTTAAAGAATATGGAAAGTAAGGAAGGCTTGGAAGCATTGTTTCTTTACGCCACAGAAGGAATTCTTGTAGTAAACGATAAAGGTGAGATCATCAGAAGTAATCCAAGTGTTGAAAAACTTTTTGGCTACGAAAAAAACGAACTTATTGGCAAAAGGATAGAGGTTTTGATCCCTAAACGACTTACAGATAAGCATACTGCTCATCGTGAAAAATATAATCATAATCCGCATGCCAGGTCTATGGGTGCGGGCATGGATCTTTTTGGATTGAAAAAAGATGGAGCTGAAATCCCTGTTGAGATTAGCTTAAGCCCTTATTCTAACCTAGAAGGAAAATTTGTAATTGCTTTTATAGTTGATATTACTGTTCGGAAACAAGCAGAGGAAAAATTAAAAAGTTACTCTACTGAACTTGAAAAACAGGTAAAAAATCGAACACTTATCTTAGAAGAGGCGATTGACGAGTTAGAAAAAACAAAAAAAGATCTTAATAAGGCCTTGGATAAAGAAAAAGATCTAAATGAATTGAAATCCCGCTTCGTTTCAATGGCGTCGCATGAATTCAGAACACCATTAACAACCATGATGTCTTCACTTTCACTCGTAACTAAATACGGAGAAAAAGATGATAAAGAGAATCAGCTGAAGCATGTAAGTAAAATAAAAACTTCTATTAATAATTTAACGGATATATTGAATGACTTTCTTTCAGTAAGCAAACTGGAAGAAGGAAGGCTTGAGAATATGCCGGAAGAAATAAATCTAAACATTTTTATAAGTGAAATAATTGTTGAAATGGAAGGTATGGTTACACTCGACCAAAAACTTATTCAATCTTATTCGGGAAATGAAACGGCTTTAATTGATAAAAAATTACTAAAGAACATATTGTTTAACCTCATTTCTAATGCAATTAAATTTTCGCCGCAAGGTGGGGAGATTGAAATTATTACTCAGGTTTCAAGCCACTTTGTCAAAATCTCCGTTAAAGATAGTGGGATAGGAATTCCAAAGGAAGATCAAAAACACCTCTTCGAACGCTTTTTTAGAGGCCATAATGCCATCCACATTCAAGGAACCGGCCTGGGATTAAATATAGTTGCAAAATATGTTGAATTAATGAATGGTTCTTTAGATTTTGAAAGCATCGAAAATAAAGGCACAACTTTTAAAATTATAATTCCACAATAAAAATGAAAAAAATCCTGTTGATAGAAGATAATAAAGATGTGCGTGAAAACACAGCAGAGATTTTAACACTTGCTCAATACAACGTTATCACTGCAAATAATGGCAAGGAGGGTGTAGAAATGGCGCAAAAAGAAAAACCCGATCTTATTATTTGTGATATTATGATGCCCGTTTTAGATGGGCATGGCGCTTTACATTTATTATCAAAAAATGATGAAACATCAAGCATACCTTTTATATTTTTAACTGCCAAAGCTGAGCGCAGCGATTTTAGAAAAGGGATGGAAATGGGCGCCGATGATTATTTGACAAAACCATTCGATGACGTTGAGCTGCTAAGTGCTATTGAGAGCCGTTTTAAAAAGAATGATATTCTTAAAAAAGAATTCACAAAAAGTATTTCAGGGATAAATGATTTTATAAATGATGCTAAAGGAATAGAGTCATTAAAAAAATTATCTGAACAAAGAGAGGCCCGACTTTATAAAAAGAAAGATGACATTTATAAAGAAGGAAATTATCCAAAAGGAATTTATTTTGTCAGTAAAGGAAAAATAAAAATAATTCAAACAAGCGAGTCGGGCAAAGAATTGATTACGGAGTTACACAATGAAGGAGATTTTTTTGGTTATCTTTCATTATTGAAAGATGAAAAATACTCAAGTTGCGCCACCGCACTCGAAGATTCTGAAATCTATATGATTCCAAAGGAAGATTTTTTCTCACTGATTTATAAAAATGCTGAAGTCTCTCGAAAATTCATAGAAATTCTCTCAAATAACTTATTGGAAAAAGAAAAGCAGCTTGTTCAACTTGCTTACAATTCTGTAAGAAAAAGAGTTGCTGAAGCCCTTGTTAAACTCTCCGATAAATATAAAAAGGAAGATGATAAAAAATTCAGTATGAACCTTTCAAGAGAAGACTTAGCAAATATTGTAGGAACCGCAACCGAATCGGTTATTCGTACTTTGAGTGACTTTAAAGAAGAAAAGCTTATTGAAATATCCGGAAGCAAAATTTCGCTGCTTAATTACGATAAGTTAGCTAAAATGAGAAACTGATCTATTTATATGTTTTAGTCATTGACTCTGGCGTGCAAATAATAAAATCTCCTATACCAATTGCGTTTTCATCCAATTTAGAATTATCCTTCTGCTCAGTAGAAGAAATAACTAAAATTTTCAAAGTTGGATTTTGTTGTTTTAAATACCACTCAATTCCTTGATGATTGTTGCTGTGATACGCTCCGTTGTAATGAATAAAGACTTTATCTTTAGACCAATTCTTTAAAATAAAGTATGCCATCGTCGCGTCTTTGTATGCTTGTGATTTCGGTAGATTTTGACCACCATGCCCTCCGGCATTTTCAAATATTTCTTTATAACATTTTAATGTGCTATCATATTTTATTGGATAAGGTGCAATCCATTTTTTCGCTTCAACATCTATACTATCAAGCGCTTTCTCTCCCCTTGAATAAACCATGTTAGCATAACGACGAGGGATATTGCAGGCAATAAATTTTAAACCGTTCTTTTTGGCTATATCCAATAGAGGTTTATAATCGGTAGCAAAGTTATTCCATAGCTTTACTTCTTCCTTCATTGTTTTTTCCGAAGTTTTTCCGGCAAGATACTCGTTTAATGCAATTTGATCATCTGCTTCAAACATTTCGGCGCCAAGAACTAAATTTTCCTTTTTGTCTGCAAATAAATCTTCAGTAATCTCTTTTTGTAACCAATGGCACATCGGGTTGTCATGTAATTCACCAAAAAGTATAATATCAACTTTTTTAGCTTCAGCTAAAAGTTGATCATAAGTTGCCTTATTTCCTTTTGCTGTATATACGGTAAGAGGTTGCTTATCATATTTAATAAATGCAAAACTCATTAATAATAATATAGTTATTGGGAATATTAGTTTTTTCATAGTATAAGGTTAAGGATATCTTTTGCATTGTGCAATTTAGAATACCTGACAATAATCATATCTCAGTCTGACCCAACTCATTCGTCACGTATTATAACCTCCCTACTTTTGTTTCATAATCATTTAAATAAATGGAAATTATTAATCAATATCATGAAGTTGTTGCCGTTTTAATAGCAAGGGTCTTTTTAGGTTGCCTTTTCTTCTTTCAAGGATATGATGCCGTTTTTAATGTTAAATTGAAAAATGTTATTGCAACATTTGAATCGGGATTTGCAAGTAAGGGCATCCCAAAATTCCTTACAGTTTCAGCATCTTGGTTTACTTGTTATACTGAATTGATTTGCGGATTACTTTTAATAGTTGGCCTTTTTGAATACTGTGCATTGTACTTACTTGGTCTAAATTTAATTATTGCTTCAATTGGCTTTGGAATCAATACACCCATGTGGGATACCAAGTATGTATTGCCTCGCTTATTATTAATACTATTTCTCCTATTCGTTCCTCTGGCTTGGAACATATTATCATTAGATCACTTAATTTTTAAACCCTAAAAACCAAAAATCATGGAAACAACAATCAGGTCAAATCAGGCAAAAACTTCTGTAAGAATAGAGAGTTCTAATGCAATTTTGTATTCTCAATTTTGGAGTAATTTAGAAGATAATCGTTTTGGAATAATTGCAATGTTAGTTGTAATTATTGGTTGCTCCGGCGGATTATCAGCTGCATTTGGAGCACAAGCTGATGCGCTTAAATTAGCGTTGGTCGCTTTTCCTTCAGTAATTGCTTTGGCACTTGTAATTGCTGTTGCGCCAATGAAAGTCATTACCTATGTAAGTGCAATTGCTTTAATTCTTGATTTAATTGTTTTATTTTTTTAAGCCCTAAACTAACTTTATGAAAACAATTCTTGTGCCTACAGATTTTTCTGAAATTTCAAAAAATGCAACTGAGTATGCTTGCGAGATCGCCAAATTAATGCAAGCTAAAATAGTTCTTTTTCATACATACCATTTACCATTAGTTACTACTGATGCAATGATCATGGCTCCTGCTTCCGATGAGCTTGAACAATATGCCGTGAAAGGCTTATTAAAGCTTAAAAAAGAAATTGAAAAAAAGCATGGAAAGAGTCTGCAAATTGAATATCATGCAATTTTAGGATTTGCGGTTGATGAAATTACCCTTTACGCAAAAGAGCATAGAATAGATCTTATAGTTATGGGTATGCAAGGGGCGGGTTATTTGTCTGAAAAACTATTGGGCAGTATTACAACTGCTTTGATTAAAGAGGCTAATTGCCCTGTTTTTGCAATAGATCAACGTGTGAAATTTAAAGTTCCAAAAAAAATAGTATTGGCTTGCGACTATTTAGAAACGAAGAATAAAACTATTCTTCAACCATTAAAGCAAATTGTTAATTTATTTAAATCGCATTTATATGTACTTAATGTGATAGATGAGTTTGCTTTTGCACCTTCTATTCCGGATGCAGTTTCTGATTTAGCTTCTTTGGAAGATTCTCTATCAGGTGTTGACCATTCACTTCATTATTTGAGGGATAAAAATGTAGTTGACGGAATCAATACTTTTATTTCTGAGCGTAATATGGATATGGTTGTAATGATTCCAAGGAAACACTCTATTCTTAAAAGCATTTTTCAAGAGCCAAATACAAAACGGATGGCATTTCATACAAATATTCCCTTACTGGCTATTCACTAATACTCTAAATCATTAAAAATGGATGTGCAAAGTTTAAAACAAAAAATAATTGACGGTAAAATTACTGATACCGAGTTATCTAATCTATTAGGAAGTAGTAAACAAAGTCATAGCAAAAGTAATTTATTGAAAAATATATTTAAGGGGTACTCTGAGGCAGTAACGATTCCGAATTTATGGAAGACAACATTAGAGTCACTACTAATTCTTGTTGTTATTGTTGGTGCAATTATTCTTTCCTATTCTGGCAAAATGGATAATACTATAACAGCCGTATTATTGGCAGCGGTACTTGGATTTCTATTTGGCAAATTAAAATAAATTAAAACAGATCTATTATGAAAATAACAATTAATGACAACAGAAAAATATTTGCAATTCAGGAAGAGTTTGGCAAAGCATTCCCATACCTTAAACTTGAGTTTTTCTCAAAACCTCATTCAGCAGGTAGTGGATCTTCGAAAAAGTTGGTTAAACACAGTAGCAAAACGCTTGGTGAATGCCGCACAATTCATAACAAAGGGAGTATTACGATAACGGCTGGCATGACGGTCTCAGACCTTGAACAACATTTTGGGGATGTATATGGCTTAGGTGTTCAAATATTCAGGAAATCAGGTAAAGTATGGCTCGAAACCACTATAACTGATGGTTGGACCCTCGAACATCAGAATTCTGAAGGGGAGGCCTTAAACAAATCTGTTGCCTGAAAAATATCTAAAAAGTGTAATTTACATTATCAGTTATCCAACACAAGAGAATTAAAAAAAGTCAATTAACCAATCCTAAACAAAATGAAAACAATTATCGCCGGAACAGATTTTACGCCATCATCAATCAATGCTTGTAAATATGCGGCATTATTAGCTCAAAAGCTTAATTGTAAACTTACAATTTTTAATCTTTTTGACGCGCCTATTATACATTCTAATGTGGGCCTTTATGGAATTTCCTATAGCGCTCAAAGAAGTGCAAGTCGGCATAATACACATAAACTTTCAAGTGAATTACAGAAACTATTTCCTAAAGTGAAAATCGAGTCATTCACAACAAGTGGTGAATTTAAGAATGAACTGGAAAATTTTACGGCACAACACCAAATAGAAGCGGCTGTAATGGGACTTGAGGCTAAAGATAAAATATCGAAGTTTATTTATGGAAGTCATAGTATTGACATTGCCGGAAAAATAAATTGCCCGGTGATTATTGTACCATCAAAATACAAAACACATAAATTGTCAAACATTTTATTGACTGTTGACAGCAGCGAAAAACTTCATAAACCAACGCTATCCGGTTTTGAAAAATTTGTTGAAAAATCAAAAATAAAATTGGCTCTATTGCATGTGAGAACAGCAGATGAAATTTCTGATCCCGTAATAACAACCGCAAAAATTAATGGAAGTAAATTGCCAATAAAAATTTTAGAAGCAAAAGACATGCAAAGTGGTATAAAAAAATACATTAATAAAAGAGCAGTAGACATGGTTGCAATTATTAGCAAAAAACACTCTGTATTTTACAATTTCTTTTCCGAATCTAATACCAAAAAAATGGCTTTTGTAGCAAAGGTACCGGTAATGGCTATTCACGAATAAAAAAACAATAACATGAATTTTAGTAGCAGCGGTACACAACAGATATTGAGGAACAACTTGATTTTCACTTATAATGTAAAGTGGAGCATTTAGCCCTTTTTGTGTGTTTAGCATTGGTTGCTGAAGTTTTAGGAACTATTGGCGGTTTTGGATCATCTCTATTTTTTGTACCTATAGCCAGTTTCTTTTTTGATTTCCACTCTGTTCTTGGCATAACGGTTTTGTTTCACTTATCAAGTAACATAACAAAAATTGCATTTTTTAGAAAAGGTTTCGATAAAAAACTTATTATAAACATTGGCGTACCTGCTGTTTTGTTTGTTATACTCGGCGCCTATCTCAGCAAATATTGCAATAGCAAATTACTCGAAATGATTTTGGCGGTTTTTCTAATTTCGCTGAGTTTACTCTTGATAATATTTAAGAAAATGGTTGTAAAGCCAACTATTATGAATTCTTTAAGTGGCGGGGCTTTATCGGGAATAACAGCGGGGCTTTTAGGAACCGGAGGCGCTATTCGAGGTTTAACCTTAGCTGCATTTGACCTTAAAAAAGAAGTTTTTATTGCAACATCTGCAATCATAGATTTGGGCATAGACTTTAGTAGAGGTGTGGTTTATTTTTCAAATGGATACATGCATGAGCATGATATGTATTTGGTGCCAATTTTACTTGTGGTTAGTATTGTTGGGACTTATTTCGGAAAAAAATTACTCATGCTATTTTCGGAGAATCAATTTAAATATTTAGTTCTCATTCTGATTCTTATTGTTGGTATAATCACACTCTCGAAACAAATTTGGCCTAATTTATCTCTACCACAAAAAATGTTATCTATAAAAACAAACTATTACTGATGAATAAAGCTACATGGTCATACATATTTATCACATACTTCGTTACTTGGGGTATAATTTTAACGAGCTATGCTTTTTATAAAACAGGATCTATAACATTTGATCAATTGAATCTAATATACAATTTTGGTGCACTAGGACCCTTTTTAGGCGCACTTATTTGCGCGAAACTATTTTACGGAAAAGCCGGTGTAAAAACATTATTTTCAGCGCTTAAGTTTAAAACAATAAATAGAAAATCTTTATTAATTATATTCAGCCCTATCGTTTTTTTTGCAATAGGTTTGCTTTCATATCCTTTATTTGCAGGTCATTGGTATTCATTTGCAGATACTAAAAAACAATTTAACCTTTCAACGCAAATCACTTACATTAATTGGTTATTGCCATTTATCACATATTCTATTTTTGAAGAATTTGGATGGAGGGGTTTTTTGTTACCGCACCTGCAAGAGAAATATTCCGCAATCAAATCAACAATAATTTTAACAGTAATATGGGCGACTTGGCACTTGCCCTTCTTTCTTTGGAGATTCCAGTTCTCATTAATGATTACAATTGGATTTTTCTTTGCAATATTCGTAGGTGCTTTGATTATTACTTCGTTATTTAATTTCAGTAAAGGAAGCATTGTTGCGGTCATCCTATTTCATTTTGCCAACAATATAGCTTCCTCATTAGACAAGGAATATATTGTTGCAGTGGTAAGTACCGGATTTGTATTTGTTGCGGTTTATTTGATTAGAAATTACAAAACTAAAAACTTGGCAGATGTTGAAAGAGTTAAAAACATTTACATTAGAAAATAAAAATGAATAAAGACATGTTTATAACAAAGGCATCAGGTGAAAAAAGTCTGTTTTCTGAAAAAAAACTCAGTAGCTCACTTCAACGTGCGGGCGCAACTGAAGATCAAATTAATTCTATTATCGCCGAAATTTCCTCCCAACTTTTTGAAGGTATGACAACTAAAAACATTTATCGTCTCGCCTTTAAACGTTTAAGGGAGAATTCTCGCCCACTTGCTGCACGGTACAATCTGAAGCAAGCTATAATGGAACTTGGTCCGTCAGGTTTTCCTTTTGAAAAGTATGTTAGCAAAATACTAAACCATCAAGGTTACAAAACCAAAATTGGCGAGATAGTAAAAGGGAAATGTGTTAGTCATGAAATTGATGTTATTGCCGAAAAAGAAAACAACTTTTTTATGATTGAATGCAAGTATCATAATTTGCCCGGTATCTTTTGTGATGTAAAAATTCCATTGTATATCGAATCCAGGTTTAGGGATGTTGAGGCTGAATGGATGAAACTTCCCGGACATGATCTCAAAACTCATCAAGGGTGGGTGGTAACAAACACAAGATTTTCTACCGACGCCCTTCAATATGGAATTTGCGCCGGATTGAATCTTCTTGGTTGGGACTACCCAATAAATGCAGGCTTAAGAGATCAAATAGATTCTTTAGGTCTATATCCAATAACTTGCCTTACTTCTTTGACTAAAGTTGAAAAACAACGGTTACTCGACAAAGGAATCATATTATGTAAAGAGATTTATAACGAAGAAAAAATTCTTGTAGCTTCCGGGGTTAAGCCTTCACGTATTTTAACAGTAATGAAAGAAGCACAGCAATTATGTAAAGATTTAATTTTAAAAAAATGAACGAAAAAGAACAAGTAAAAATTCAGTTTTTAGGGGCCGCCGGAACTGTTACGGGATCAAAATATTTGATTGAAATTTCTGACAAGAAGATATTGGTTGATTGCGGGCTATTTCAAGGATTAAAAGAACTACGTCTCCGAAATTGGGCACCTTTGCCATTCGAAGTTTCTTCCTTGGACTGTGTTTTGATTACTCATGGTCATTTAGATCATGTTGGTTACCTTCCTCTTTTGGTGAAACAGGGATTTACCGGAAATATTTACGCAACGCAACCAACCATAGAAATTACTAAATTGATTTTATGTGACAGTGCGAGAATTCATGAAGAAGATGCGGAACGTGCTAATTCGTTTAGATATAGTAAACATAAACCCGCTAAACCATTATATACTGTGAAAGATGCTGAGGCTGTTTTTCCTTTCCTATTTCCTAAAACCAATAATCAGTGGACAGAACTATTCCCTAAAATTTCATTTCGCTTCCGATACAACGGCCATATAATTGGGTCAGTATTTATTGAACTAAAAATTAATGAGAAATTATTTGTTTTTTCAGGAGATATAGGAAGAGAAAATGATCCATTAATGCGCATGCCTGAAAAACCTGAACAAGCCGATATTCTTTTTATAGACTCTACTTATGGCAACAGGTTACATCCAAATAACACAAAAGAACTTTTAGCAGATGCGGTTAATAAGGCGTGCTTAAATAATGGTACAATTCTAATTCCAAGTTTTGCAGTTGAGCGAACGCAATTATTGATGTATTATTTATGGCAACTTAAAAATGAAAAGTTAATTCCATCTATACCTATTTATATGGATAGTCCGATGGGTACAAATGTGCTTGATGTTTTTCAGCGAAACCCGGTTTGGCATAAACTTTCCAACGATGATTGCAGTAAAATGTGCCGTGATATAAAAATCATTCAGAAATATGAAGAAACTGAACACGTTGCCAATATAAAAACATCAAAAATAATTATCGCCGGAAGCGGTATGGCATCAGGAGGGCGAGTACTAACCTATTTTGAACATTATTTAAATGACTTAAAAGCAACTATACTTTTGGTCGGTTTCCAAGGCGAAGGGACCAGAGGAAGAGAGTTATTACAAGGAGCTAAAGAAATAAAAATGAGAGGCAAACTTTGGCCGGTTAAGGCAAATGTTTTATTAGTAGAGGGGTTATCCGCTCATGCAGATCAGCGAGAATTAATCAATTGGTTATCGGAATTAAAAAACAGGCCTTCAAAAATATTCATCACCCATGGAGAAAAGGAATCGTCAAAGGCATTAAGTGAAAAAATAAAAACAGTATACGGTTGGAATTCAGAGATACCTGAATTGAACCAAATCACAGAGGTGAAGAATTAGATAAACTAAATGGAAACTGATAATAAATGTCAATTAGAAAAAATGAAGAAGCAATTTACTTTAATTCTCTTAAGCATTGTCTTGTTTCTAAGCGCCTGCACAAAAGATATTGTGGGGCCAGATGGCTGTTTCCAAGAGGATGTGTTGCCAATATTTGTTTCAAATTGCTCAATGGCCAAATGTCATAATTCTACTGATAAAGCAGCCGGATATGATTTATCAAATTATGAAGGGATTATGAGAGGAATTAAACCTAAACATCCTTTAAATAGTGAAATTTATAATACAATTAGGGGTAATAATCCATCAATGCCACAAAGCCCTTACCCAAAACTGAGTGTAAATGATGTAAATATGATAAAATTGTGGATCAATATGGGTGCTCGTAATAGCTCTAATTGCAAAAGCTGTGACACAACCAATTTTACTTATAGTGGAAGGATTAAAAACACTTTGAAGGTTTGGTGTGTTGGATGCCATAATGGAAGCAGCAAAGGAGGTGGATTTGATTTATCTAACTATAACGGCGTCATAATCGCAATCGCAAATAATAAGTTATTAGGTAGTATAAAGCATTTACCCGCCTTTTCTTCAATGCCTAAAAACACGAACCAACTACCAAAATGTGAAATTGATGCAATTCAAAAATGGATTAATAATGGATATCTTAATAACTAACCTGATATAACTAAATATTCGATTCTGAGCGGAGCCACAGATAAAAAAATTAACCCCTAACTTTAAAAGAGGGCTTTAATTTTATATCGGAAGTTCTTTGGTCTTTAATCCAATTGTCATCCCAAAACCAAAGGTCAGGAAAAACGATTTGCTTGCAAGTCCGGGCTGTTGGCCAAGTTCCATCTTAGCATTAAAGCCGCAGGGTTGGTTCAAAGTGTATTGCCAGCCAAGTCTCCAGCCTAAAATTTTCCGTTTGTTTTCAGGAATATTTATATCCACATTTGACATATACGCTTGGCCGGTATTTAGCTTTAGATCATATTTTACAAGTGGTGTAAATAAAACATCTAGGTAAAAATTATTCATTATTTTATTAGATTTTGTACCGTAACCTTCTGCGCTTACAATTAACTGTTTTATGGTTTTAAAATCTATGCCGCCATATAATCCAATACTGCGTGCGGTAAAATTAATGGTCTCAAAATTTATACTGTCGCGTAAATAACTAACCGTTCCATCCGCTCTCTTGCCTTGCATGCCATCTGCTTTTTTTGTAAAATCATTATTCACCTTGTGATTGCTGAATAAGGTAAGGAGCCCACCTCTAAATCCAATGATCTTTCTTGCCTCACCTGTTACATAGATAGATGAAGTATAAGTATATCGCCCTGAACTGGATGATTTAAGAACTATTCTATGCGATTTATTTTTTTTCTTATTAACGATATTAAATATGCCGCCGATTTCCAACTGGCTCGATTTTTTTAATCCAACTGGCGAAAAAATACCTGTCGCATTTTCATCAAGGTAGGCTTTCCTGTAATCGACCTGAAACTGGAGGTGTTTTGCCGCCAGCCAAGTAGCTTGTATATTATAACCTATAGTTATATCCGACAAATAAGCTTGCGTATTGAAAGGGTTAAGGTGGATGAATAGATTTCTTTTATCCGGATCGTTCTCTATTATCTGGTAAGAAACATTTTGTGATCTTGTAGTTATTGCGCTACCTAGCAATACTATAGCCAACAGGCTTTTTAATTTTGTTTTCATAATGTTGTTTTATTAAAACAAAGGTACACCCAGAGCCAAAAACTCTAAATACCCAATTGTGGGTATTTCCGATTTTTTACGATCGCCGCAACTTTGTAGCGTATTAATCACAATAATCAACCAAAACAAAAAACAATGAAAAATTTATTATGTCTAACAGCAGGTGCAATTCTTTTAACAGCAGCATGTAGCGCACCAAAACTTTCGAGTTATGCAGCAAAAACAGACCTAAAAGGCAAAGCCAAGTATGATTTTAATCAATCCAAAATACGTGAAAACGGAAAAGGATTTGCGGTAGATATGGGAGCTTTAGGCAAAATGCCAAAACGTATTGCGTTAGTGTCATTTTATATCGATGATCCTGGCATTACACATGTTTCAGGTACCAACGCAACCGGTAAAAGCTTTAACACCTCCAACACCGGTAGCGCTAACGGAAAAATTTTTGCAAATGATTTTTCATCCAAAAGCATTGAAACATTAAAGGCCTCTTTTAAAACTTATGGCATTGATGTGTTAACTCCTTCTGAGTTTTTAACCGACGATGATAAAAAACAAGCATACAACGATTTTGTTGTAAAGCATACTGCGGGTAATAAAATTGGAGAGAAGTTTGCCAAATGGGCAAAAAAAATGGGGAATTCGGGTACAACTATTGAAATGGATGAAGCCGCAGACGGATATAAACTGGTAAAAATAAATAAAACAGAAATGTCGGATGCAAAAAAGAAGTCTGTTGGACTCCAAAATCTTAATGGGAGTATAGACGGCCAAATGATAGAGTCGGTTGGATATGACCTTTGCAAAAGCCTTGAAGTAGATGCTGTAATGATCATCTTTAACACACAATTAGCTGATACAAAATGGTCGAAAACCCGTTTTTGGTTAAGCGCTGTTAACATGCACATTCTTGGCCCAAACCCAACGCCGCTTAAAGAAGGTAAAAAGGACAATAACTTTTATAGTAAAGGCTTATTTTATTGCGGTGTTCGTATGCCTTTTAAAAAGGGGCTAGCGATCAATCCTAAAATTAAAGATGAAGCAAAAAAGGCTGAGAACGATAAACTAAATGATGTTGCCTATAAAAATATGATTGCAGGTTGCGCAAATAAAATTGGCGGTTACCTTCAAAAAGAATTAGACAAAAGCAAAAAATAATTCTAAGTTTCAAATTTAAAAGCCTCATCAAGCATTTACTGCAAGATGGGGCTTTCTTTAAAAAAAACTCCTCATGACAACTTTTATAAGAAAACTTATTATAGCATTATTTTTATTTTCAATTATTACAGTTAAGCTAAATGCACAAGAAATTCAATGGGCATTTTCAATTAACTACGATAACGAAATAACCAACAAGGACCAATTCAATGCGCGCATGGCAGTAGGCGCTCCGGATGCAAAAAATTATGGCGAGTTAAGTAAACGTTGTGCTACTGCCAATAAACAAAAAAGTGCGCAGTTGTGGCTCGATCTTAAAATCCCGCAGGAAGCAAAACAAATATTAATAGTTGAAAATAATTCTTGTGGCAATATTGTAAAAGTAGAATTGCTGGATGAGGAAGGAACAGGCACACCTGTTTATGAAAAACCTGCCGATCCGGTAGCAACAGGGTATCGTTTATTTACCATTAACATTCCCGAGCGCACAAAAAAAATTAAAACGATAAAAATAAAAATTAGTGGCATGGCTGCAAAAGCAGAGCCACAGATAGATGCTGTGGGCGTATTGGATGGCGACACAAAATATACATTTGATGAGATCATAAAAAAATACAATACCAATAAACCTGAATTTACAAAAACGGAAGATGCTGTTGCTGCTAATTTTGTTTTTGGTTTCGATAAAAAGAACATGAATGTTCTAAATGTAAAAAAAGACATCAATACTCTTTTAAAAGGTTTAAGACCGGGTGAATCAGGGAATCTGGGAGGAAAAGTAAATTCAGAATATGAGGAGATAGCACCAATTATTTCGCCAGACGAAAAAACTTTATTTTTTATTCGTTCAATTACAAACGAAGATATCTATTATAGCGAATGGAATAAAGCAGATACATCATGGGGCTATGCGCAACGTATGGGAAAACCATTTAATGATCATACAGTAAACAAAGTGGTTGGCATTACCCCGGATGGAAATACCATGCTTGTTAAAGGAGCCTATAAAAACGGTTTAGTTGTAAACACGCTTGGATTTTCTTTTAGCAAACGTATCATAGGAGGATGGAGTGTTCCTGAAAAAATAAAATTAAAATCGTACGATGATATGGTGAAAGGTATTTACGTAGGGTCTTATTACGCTAATGATGGTAAAACATTATTAACTAGCTTTTCTGAAACAAAAGAAAGTGAGTTCAATGATATTTACGTAAGTTTTTTTAATGAAAAAGATGGCTCATGGAGCAAGCCAATGAATCTTGGAAAAACATTTAATACAAGCTATAAAGAAGATACTCCTTTTCTTGCATCAGACGGTGTAACCTTATATTTTAGTAGTGATAGGCCCGGCGGACTTGGCAAGCGCGATATCTTTTTTGCAAAACGTTTGGATGATACCTGGTTAAATTGGAGCCCCGCAGTAAATTTAGGTTCCACAATTAATACAGTGGGCGACGATGCCAATTACAGTATTGCCGCATCGGGTTATTATGCATACATGGTAAGTACCCGTAATGCGATTGGCGGCAGTGATATTGTAAGAATTAAATTAAAAGATGAAATAAAACCAAATCCTGTTGTGCTGGTAAGCGGTAAAGTTATTAATGCAAAAACAAAAGAAAATATTGACGCAACTATTCTCTATCAATTTTTACCGGGTGGTGGTGAAGCCGGTATCGCGCGCAGCAATCCAAATAATGGAGATTATAAAATAGTGTTGCCTTACGGCAAAAATTATTCTTTTAATGCCAACGCGTCGGGTTTTATTGCTGTATCGGATAATATAGACCTTTCAAATATTTCGGAGTATAAAGAAATTACACGCGATCTTTATCTGGTTCCGGTAGAAATTGGCGAAACCATTCGCTTGAACAATATTTTTTTTGAAACAGCAAAGTGGGATCTTTTATCGACTTCTTTTCTGGAGTTAGACAGGTTAGTGAAAATACTTACTGATAATCCTACAATGGAGATCACCATTTCGGGACATACAGATAATGTTGGTAATGATGATGCCAACCAGGTACTATCTGCTAACAGGGCAAAAGCTGTGGTAGATTATCTTATCTCTAAAGGTATTGTTGCCGGTAGATTTCAACAATTTGGTTATGGCGAAACAAAACCAATTGCCGCTAACGACACCGATGAGGGCAAAGCATTTAACAGACGTGTTGAGTTTACGATCAACAAAAAATAAAAGTTGGTAAGTGAAGTTGATCTATTGTGGGGGAGCAACTCTTTAGTTAGGGTTGCTCTTTTTTTTTACATCCATAAAAAGCCCGAACAATAGTTCGGGCCTTTGAGCTTTATTTATAAATTAAAAGATTATTTTTCTATGATAATCTTTTTTACACCCATTACATTTCCATTATTGCTGTCACAGATCTTTAATAAATAAATTCCCGTGCTTAATTCAGAAGTATTTAATTCGTTTGTGGTTGTACCATTCAATCTTTTATTCAAAATTAAATTACCGCTCATATCTAATAACTGTATGCTAATACTAGTAGTAAGATCAGTTTTAATAAATAACGAGGTGCTTGCCGGATTTGGATAAGTTATTAGTTCGTTATTTGAACTTACATTATTTTTTATGGCTGTAGTTGATAAAAATGACCATAGTTCCGAACCGTTAGTGCCATTATTTGCAGAAAAACATATAGTAGAGCCTATTAAGCCAAATGTTGCCGGCGCAGAAGATGCAGCACCCGGATTAATATCGGCAACCATGCTTGTACCTAATGTTGTTCCATCTGTTAACCATAATTCGCTGCCATTTGTTCCATTATCTGCAGCAAAATAAATACCATTTACATTTACAATAAAATTTATTGGATTCGAACTACCTGCGCCGGTATTGATATCTTTTACTAAAGTAGTTCCGGCTAAAGAGCCATCTGTTTTCCATAATTCAGCGCCATTAACACCATCAGTAGCATTAAAGTATAGGTTATTGTTCATCAAAATAAATCCTTTTGGTGTAGAAGAGGCTGTGCCAACACTGATGTCTTTAAGCAAAGCTGTGCCAGCTGTTGAGCCATCACTTTTCCAAAGTTCTGTGCCTGCTGTACCATCGTTTGCCTGGAAATAAATATTGCTGCCCATCGTGTAAAGGCCGCTGGGAATAGATCCTGTGGCGCCTGGGTTAATGTCTTTTACTAATGTAGTGCCGGCTAATGTGCCGTCTGTTTTCCATAATTCAGCGCCGCCGGCTACATCAGTTGCCCTGAAATATAAATTACTTCCCATTAAAACAAAACCTCCGGGGTTAGAACCATTCACACCGGCATTAATGTCTTTTACTAAAGTTGTGCCTGCTAATGTACCATCACTTCTCCATAATTCATTTCCATTTGTTCCATCATTTGCCGCAAAATAAAAAATGTTGTTAAGAACAAGATGCTCAGCCGGTATCGAACCTGTTGCACCCGGATTGATATCTTTTACCATCATTGTTCCGGCTGTAGTACCATCACTCACCCATAACTCATATCCGTTGGCTGCAGTATTTGCGCTAAAAAAAAGTAAATTGCCAATAGCCGTAAAGCCAAAAGGGTTACAACCCGGGGCACCAACATTTATATCTTTTACCATAACGGTTCCGGCTAATGTGCCATCGCTTTTCCACAATTCCTGTCCTAATGCACCATCGTTACCGGAAAAATAAAGATTACCTCCCATTACTGTTAAGCCATTTGGGTTACCGTTTCCGGCGCCGGCATTAATGTCTTTTACCATTGAGGTTCCGGCTAAAGTGCCATCACTTTTCCATAATTCACTGCCACTTGTTCCATCGTTTGCCTGAAAGAAATAATTTGTACCCATAGGCACAATAGCGGTAATAGTTGAGCCGGGTGCACCAGGATTAATATCCTTTACCATGGCCGGAACTTGTGCATGAACATTACTTTTTGCAAAAAAAAGTACGCCAGCAACTAAAATTAATTTGTAAATTTTTTTCATAATGGTTTTTGTTTTAATAATTAAGAATGAATTTTATAATTTAATTAAGAGCTTCATCTGCCTAACAATACGTTAAGTATAAAAGAAAGGTTGGTGAATATCACTTTTCTTTTACAATTCGGTTGTATTGTCCTACAATTCGGTAAAAGGCTGGTTATTTTTGTATCTTTCAGGCATATTTGTGATGTTAAAATGCCTATAACCAAATTAAATATAGATGAATTTATTCAACGGGCTAACTCGCTGATTTTATTAGATGTTAGAAGTCCCGGTGAATACGAACACGCGCATATTCCCGGTGCTTATTCATTACCACTTTTTACAAATGAAGAAAGAAAAGTAGTTGGTACCGCCTACAAACAAGAAAGCAGAGAGAAAGCCATAAAAATTGGCCTTGATTATTTTGGAAGTAAGACAGTAAAACTAATTGAAGAAGTTGAAAAACTAATTGCAGAAAAAAAAGTTGGTAAAGAAGTTGGCGTACATTGTTGGCGCGGGGGTATGCGCAGCGCAGCCATTGCATGGCTTCTTGATCTTTACGGCTTTAAGGTTTATTTGCTGGCAGGCGGTTATAAAGCCTATCGCAATTATGCTATACAACAATTTTTTAAAGCATACGAACTGCGCATTGTGGGCGGTTATACCGGCAGTAATAAAACAGGTGTACTAAGCGAATTAAAGAAAAGGAACGAAAAGATAATTGACCTTGAAAATTTAGCTTTGCATAAAGGCTCTGCCTTTGGAAATTTAGATCTTCACGCACAACCGTCGCAGGAAATGTTCGAGAATTTATTGGCCGCAGAATTAGAGAAACACAATGCTGACAATACAAATACAATTATATGGTTAGAAGACGAAAGTCAGCGCCTGGGAAATGTAAATGTACCGCTTCCTTTTTTCCAAAGTATGCGCAGTTGTCCGGTTCTATTCTTAAATATTCCTTTCGAAGAAAGACTAAAACATATTATGGTCGATTATGGAAAATACAGTAAAGAAAAGATTATTAATGCCATTGTGCGGATCAAAAAAAAATTAGGTGGTTTGGAAACAAAAAACGCAGTAAATTTTATTTTAGAAGATGATCTTATTAATTGTTTTTCTGTGCTGTTAAAATATTATGATAGACTCTATTTAAAGAATACTTATAAAAGAGAAGAGGCCGAGAAAAAAATAACATTGCTTGATCTTATTTCAGTAGATGCAAAAATAAATTCAGAAAAACTCATTCAACATGTCTACAACAAACAATACGTTTAATTTAACAGCTACTGCGCATGGCGCCGGATGCGGCTGTAAAATAGCCCCACAGGTTTTAAAAGAAATTTTAAAAGGTTCTGTTTCGCAACCATCAAAAAATTTATTGGTTGGCAATAGCAGTAATGATGACGCTGCTGTTTACGACCTTGAAAATGGAACAGCATTAATTTCAACCACCGATTTTTTTATGCCCATTGTTGACGATGCTTTTGATTTTGGGCGAATAGCCGCGGCAAACGCCATAAGTGATGTATACGCTATGGGCGGCAAACCTATTATGGCACTGGCAATTTTAGGATGGCCCATACAAAAGTTACCAACCGAATTGGCGCAAAAAGTAATTGAAGGTGCAAGAACTGTTTGTGCAAAAGCCGGTATTGCATTAGCGGGTGGCCATAGTATTGATACTCTGGAACCCATGTTTGGCTTGGCTGTTAGCGGCTTGATAGATATAAAGGATCTTAAAAAAAATGATACCGCCAAAGAAGGTGATCTTCTTTTTTTAACTAAAGCTATTGGTGTTGGCGTACTTGCTACTGCGCAAAAAAGAGGTTTGTTAAAGGAAGAGGACAGGATAACTTTATCACATCAGCTAACACAATTAAATAGTATCGGAGAAAAATTAGGAAAGATAAAAGGAGTAACTGCAATGACAGATGTTACAGGCTTTGGTCTTTTAGGCCACTTGATAGAGATGGCCCAAGGGAGCAACCTTTCTGCAATTATTGATTATTCTAAAGTACCAAAGATCGAATCGGTGTCTTTTTATTTAAAACAAAATACTATTCCTGATGCTACTTTCCGGAACTGGAATGCCTATAGCGCAATCACAGAAATTAGTCCTGAGGTAGACGTGATGGAAGCATTTAATTTGTTACCCGATCCACAAACCAATGGTGGCCTTTTATTTTCTGTAACGCCCGCTGCTGTTGAGCAAGTAATAGAGTTGTTAAAAAACAACGGCCTTCAAAATTTTATTGCTCCAATCGGAAAAATGATAAAAAAAGAGGAAAAAGTAATAAGAATTGAGAAATCCTTATCTTCGTAGAGCCTGAAACAAATTATTATAAATTTAAAACAGGTTCACACATGACTATTGCAGTTTACGCGCGTTCAACAAAGGATAATCACTCGGCTTATATCGAACAAATTTATACCATACTCAAAACCGAGAAGGTAGATCTGATCATTTATGAACCTTATTATACTTTTTTAAAAGAGAATTATAATTTCAATCTTCCTATTGATACATTCTCAAATTCTGAAGAGTTGATCTCTAAAGGATCGTACTTAATTTGTTTAGGGGGCGATGGCACCATGCTGGAAACCGTTGCCTATGTAAAAAATTCGGGCATTCCTGTCCTAGGCGTAAATACAGGTCGTTTGGGCTTTTTGGCTTCGGTAAATAAAGATGATCTTACAAAAGCTTTACTTCAATTATTAAAAGAACAATTTACTTTAGATAAACGTGAATTGATCGAGATCAGCGGTTGCGCAAATTGTTTTAATGATGTAAATTATGCATTGAATGAATTTACGATTCATAAAAAAGACAGTAGCGCCATGATAAATATTGATACCTATATTGATGGCGTTTTTCTTAATTCTTATTTTGCCGATGGTCTGATCGTTTCTACACCAACAGGTTCTACGGCTTATTCTTTGAGTTGCGGCGGACCAATTATGATGCCCGACTCAGATAACTTTATTATCACACCTATTGCTCCGCATAATTTAACGGTTAGACCAATTGTTGTTTCAAACAATAAAAAAATTAGCTTTAAGGTAAGCGGTCGCAGCGATAGTTTTAATATCGCACTTGATTCGCGCAGCGCACAAATACCCTCCAATTCTGAAATACTTATTAAAAAAGCTAATTTCAGGATCAATCTTATTAACCTTGAAGGGCAACATTTTTTTACCACACTACGCAATAAAATGATGTGGGGGCTTGATAAGCGGCAATAAGCAGATCTAAACGGTTTAGTTGTTTTTATGATTTAATTTTTTTAGATTTGGTTATATAATCAAACACATGAAAAAATCTACATTATTAGTATCATTAAGTTTATTTTTCTTTTTTGGCATTAAAGCCCAAAGCAATAACGATAAATTTTGGTCACCTGTAAGCGAGTCGACCATAAAACAAACCGGCAAAAGACAGATCGTTCCAAATAAATATCTTTCTTTTCAATTAAATGGAAACGATCTGAAAACACAATTGCTTTCTGCCCCTCTTGAAAGTAATGTAAAAATAAACCAAAGCACCTGCATTATATCATTACCAGTTCCAAATGGTACTATTCAAAAATTTAAAGTTATTGAAAGTCCAATTATGGAACCCGGCTTAGCAGCGCAATTTCCTAATATTAAAACATACAGCATTAAAGGAATTGATGATGCTTATGCTAATGGAAAATTAGACTGGACGCCTGAATATGGTTTTCATGCCATGGTTCGTACCATAAATGGCGATTATTTTATTGATCCATATTGTTTAGAGAATCTAACAGATTACATTACTTATTACACTTCTGATTTTACAAAAGACCCATCTCAAAAATTACCGGAAGTTGGTGTAATTAAAAGTGAAAAAGAGCAATCTTCTACCTCACCTAAAAAAAAAGGCGAAAACGAAGCAGCAGTAAGTAGTGTTCTTACACCATCAGCTGTTTGTGTTGGCCAGCAATTAAGAACTTATCGTTTGGCACTTGCCTGCACCGGCGAATATGCAGTAGCTGCAACAGGTTCTGCTACACCAACCATGGCACAAACATTAGCAAAGATCATTATTAGTGTAAACCGTGTAGATGGTGTTTATGAAACTGAAGTTGCCGTACGTTTGGTGTTGGTGGCAACAGAAACAAACGTTATTTTCACAAACGCTTCTACCGATCCGTTCACCGGAAACAATAATGCAAACACTTTAATTAACGAAAGCCAATCTGTAATTACAAATACTATCGGCTCTGCTAATTTTGATATTGGCCATACATTTAGCACCGGTGGTGGCGGTTTAGCCGGCTTAGGTGTTGTTTGTCAAAACTCACAAAAAGCAAGTGGTATTACAGGAAGTCCAAGTCCTGTTGGTGATGCATATGATATTGATTATGTTGCTCACGAAATGGGCCACCAATTTGGCGGTAACCATACATTTAATTCAACCATGAGTAATTGTGGTGGCGGTAACCGTAACGCTTCAACAGCTGTTGAGCCGGGAAGTGGAATTACCATTATGGCTTATGCCGGAATTTGTGGAACAGATGATCTTTCGGCACATAGTATTGCTTATTTTCATGCGATTAGTTATGATGAGATTGTAAATTACACACATGGTGCTTCAGGAAATAGTTGCCCGGTTACAACTACAACCGGAAATAATCCTCCGGTAGTTACAGGTTCAGGAAATTATGTCGTTCCAAAATCTACACCGTTCATATTAACCGGAAGCGGTACAGACCCCGATGGTGATGCTTTAACTTTTTCTTGGGAAGAACAAGAACTTGGTGTTGCAGGCACCTGGAATTCCGGTAACAGAAATTATTTTATGTCTTACACTCCTACTCCATCCCCTTCGCGTATGTTCCCAAAACAAAGCGTTGTATTAAGCGGGAATTTTACAACAACAAAAGGAGAATATGTTCCACCAAGCGCACAAAACTTAACCTTTAGATTAACTGCCCGCGATAATAAAATGGGCGGAGGCGGAGTTTGTTACGCTATTAATACTATTACCATTTCAAGTGCCGGGCCATTAGCAGTTACTAATCCTGATGCTACCGGTATTTTTTGGGGTGTTGGTACGCCACAAACAATTACCTGGGCTGTTAATAGTACCAACCTTCCTCCTGTATCGTGCGACAGTGTAAGAGTTTTGATCTCTTATGATGCCGGCGTTACTTATAGTGTATTGTTAGGCTCTACACCAAATGATGGTTCTGAATTAATTACGGCACCAACATTAACTGCTACAGTTGCAACCTGCAGAATAAAAGTTGAATCAAAAGGAAATATCTTTTATGATGTGAGTAATAATAATTTCACTATCTCACTTAGCGTAGGTTTAAATCCATTATCAAAAAGTAACCCAATTGGTTTAGCTGTTTGGCCAAACCCATTTAATAATGTGGTAAATTTTTCGGTAGGGAATTTACAATCTGAAAGTTTAACCGAGTTTAAAGTAATAGATGTTTTAGGTAAAACTGTTCTGCAAAAAAATTACAATAACAAAACAGAGTTAAACGAAACGCTCGATCTTTCTAATGTTAGCCTGGGAATTTATTTTATTAGTGTAACAAACAATAACAGGAATTCTTTTTATAGAGTTGTAAAAAATTAATTTCGACTTAACCATTATTAAAAAGGCTACTTAAATTTAAGTAGCCTTTTTAATTGATAGAATTATTTCTATTAGTATTGTGTTTTCATTTCAATATATTTTAAAAATTCCTGTTTGGTAGTTTCATTCGCAAACTTGCCACCATAAAAAGAACTAACCGTTGCAGAGTTTGCATCCTGCACTCCTCTTGAAGAAACACATAAATGTTTAGCATCTATTAAAATAGCCACGTCTTCGGTTTTTAAAACAGTTTGCAGTTCTTTCGCGATCTGCATTGTTAAACGCTCCTGCACTTGCGGACGCTTTGCAAAATATTGTACAATGCGGTTCAGTTTTGATAAACCAATTACTTTTCCGTTTGAGATATAAGCTACATGCGCTTTACCAAAAATGGGCACAAAATGATGCTCGCAGTTACTGTAAAAAGTAATATCCTTTTCAACCAGCATTTGATTGTATTGGTATTTATTATCAAATAATTTTGCTACGGGTTTATTGGCAGGATCCAACCCGCTGAAAATTTCTTTTACGTACATTTTCGCCACGCGTTGCGGTGTTCCTTTTAAGCTATCATCGCTCAGGTCAAGACCAAGGGTTTCCATAATTTCTTTAAAATGGAACTCTATTTTTTTTATTTTTTCCTCGTTGCTCATATCAAACGCATTTTGTTTCATTGGTGTTTCAATACTGGTGCCAATATGTTCGTTACCGATCTCATCAATACTTAATTCGTCTAAGGACGTTTTATTTTCTTTATGCAGGGTATTCAACATAATTTCTTTCTGTTTCATATAACACTATTTTTAATTCGTATTTTTTTTCGAGTTTTGGACGTAAAATGTTGTAAATAACAATGGCGATGTTCTCCGCCGTTGGGTTCAGTTCTTTAAATTCAACGGTATCTAAATTTAAATTCTTGTGATCGAATTTTTCAATTATATGTGCTTTTACAAGGTCGCTTAAAACTTTCAGGTCAATAACATATCCTGTTTTTGGATCAACCTCGCCAATTACTTTTACAATTAGCTCATAGTTGTGGCCATGATAATTGGCGTAATTACACTTACCAAAAAGCAAAGCATTCTCAGCATCGCTTAAAGCCGGATTATGAAGCCTGTGCGCTGCATTAAAATGTTCTTTTCTATAAACAGCAATTTTCTGTTCCATGTTTCTTTGTTAAATCAGAAATAGGTGGTTAAGCTATACCAATTAATTTTTATAAACGGTGTGTAAGAAGTTTGCTTACAAAGAGTTTATAAATTTGATCTACAATTTTACAAAATTGTTTTCAAGAATAAAGTTAAGAATTTTTTTCAAGAAAAAAGCTATTCACCAAAGTATTCTACGCAGATTCGGGGTGTTTCATATAATTTAACACAGTGTAAATCAACACCTTTGGGCAAATGCGGCAATATTTGTTTCCAAATGGCAATAGCCAGATTTTCTGTGCTGGCCAATATTCCGGACATAAAATCAACGTCCAGGTTCAGGTTTCGATGGTCTAATTTCTCGCACACGTGCTCCTGTAAAATAACACTCAAAGCCTTTGCATCCATTAAAAAACCTGTTTCTTTATTTACATGGCCTTTAATGGTCACCAATAATTCGTAATTATGTCCATGCCAGTTAGCATTGGCGCATTTTCCAAAGACCTCGGTATTTTTTTCTTCGCTCCAATTGGGATTGTACAATTTATGGGCAGCATTAAAATGTTCGTGACGGGTAAGATAAACCATGCTGTAAATTTAGCAATAATTTTATTGAACCTTTGTGAAAAACCGCCACCGATTTTACTGATAACAAAGATCTATATTCATTAATAATGCTATTGAAAAAAATCTATTTGAATTTATGCAATCTGTAGCTAAAACATTAGCGATATTTATGCCTAATGACTAATTTTGAATATGCCCAAATTCTTAATCGTTGCCGCCACAAAACATGAGATACAGCCACTTATTACTCATTTTAAAGTAAATGTGTTTAGCGAAGCCGGTTTATTTATGAACGAAGGGGAAACAGATCTTTCTGTGCTTATTACAGGTGTTGGCATGGTAAATACAGCTTACTTTTTAGGCAGATATTCGCACAACTTATTTGATTATGTAATAAATGTGGGAGTTTGCGGTGCTTTTAACAAGGATCTACAAATTGGTGAGGTAGTAAATGTTGTTGAAGATACTTTAAGCGAAATGGGCGCAGAAGACGATACCAGCTTTATTAAATATGCCGACCTTGGTTTAGGTGGAAAAAATATCTTTCAAAATAATTTATTGATAACAGAACCTATTTTAAATGGTTTAAAAAAAGTGAAAGGTATAACGGTTAACAAAGTGCATGGTAATGAAGAAAGCATTAAAACAATAATAACACTTTTTAACCCTGATGTTGAAAGCATGGAGGGCGCTGCCTTTTTTAGGGGTTGTAGCCGTTTATCGGAAAATTATTTTCAACTAAGAGCAGTTTCCAATTATGTAGAAAAACGTGACAAAAGTAAATGGAACATGCCGTTGGCCATAAACAATTTGAATGCATTGGTTGTTACTCTTATTACTAACCTCAACAAATGAAACTAACTATAGGATATTCGCCCTGCCCAAATGATTGTTTTATTTTTGATGCACTCATTCACAATAAAATTGATACCGAAGGCTTGCAATTTGAAGTGCGTTTAGAAGATGTTGAATCGCTTAATCAAAAAGCCCTGCACGGTTACTTAGATATTACAAAATTAAGTTACCATGCTTATGCTTATGCACTGGATCATTATATTTTATTAAAGGCCGGAAGCGCATTAGGGTTTAATTGTGGGCCCTTGTTAGTGCATTCAAAAAATTTTAAATTGGATCTTGAGAATATGAAAGTGGCTATTCCCGGTAAATTAACAACAGCTAACTTATTGTTATCAATTGCATTTCCAAAACTTACAAATAAAAAAGAATATGTTTTTAATGAGATAGAGAATGCTGTTTTAAGCGGCGAAGTAGATGCCGGCCTGATCATCCACGAGAACAGATTTACATATCAAGAACGCGGTCTCGAAAAAATAATGGATCTTGGCGAGTACTGGGATGCTATGATCCATGCCCCTATTCCCTTAGGTGGCATTGTTATAAAAAGAGACCTGAATCCGGAGCTTCAACAAAAAGTGAATCGTTTAATAAAAAAAAGTGTAGAGTTTGCTTTTGCTGACCCTGAAAGTTGTATGGATTATGTAAAAGCCCACGCGCAGGAAATGAGTGAAGAGGTAATGAAAAAACACATTGCACTTTATGTGAACGATTTTTCTATCGACTTGGGAGAAACAGGAATTAACGCTGTTAAATTGTTGTTCAATAAAGCAAAAGAACTAAATTTGTTTGATTACAATGATCAGAAACTGGTTATTGATTAAACGTCTTTATGAAATTATTTTTACTGGTTTTATTATTCTTCATTTCAAAAAATGAATTTTCCCAATCATTTGGGTCTCATCCTATAGCACTTACACCTGAAAAAAAAGAGAATTTTTATTTTAATGATAGTTTATACAAAGCTGCATTATACGAAAGATATAAAAGTCACTTTAAAAATAAGGACAGACTTGACGAGTTTATAGAGATCAACGCCGAATCTGCTAAAGATATTCTTAGTACAAATGAAATTTACACCAACCTCATTAGTGAAACCGCATATATCAATAGTATATTTAAAAAAACAATACCGTCAGAATATTTAAGTGATAATTTAAAAATATACATTATTCGTGATGCATCAGTAAATGCGTATTGTCGCGAAGATGGTTCTATTTTCGTGAACATTGGTTTGCTTTCAATTTTGGATAATGAAGCTGAATTGGCGGCCGTTCTATCACACGAGTTTGGTCATTATTATTCAAATCATTCTGTAAAAGGATACAAAAAAGCTAAAAATGCAACTATTCTTGCCGAAGGGTTTTTTTTCCTAGGCCCATACGGTTTTATACCATCAGTAATTACTGTAGGTAAATATTATGGAGACTTAAGGAGCCAGGAAAAAGAAAGCGATATGTTTTCTGTAAAATTTTTCGGGAAAAATAATTATTCTCCAGATGCGATATTATCTATACAGAATAAATTCCTTCAATATTCTAATAATAGCAAAAACAGGAAAGGGTATCAAAAACATTATGCACTTTTTAATACACATCCACCTTCTCAAAAAAGACTCGCTTATCTTAAAGACAGTATTTTAGCAAATAAGCTTTCAGGTAAAAATAATTATCTAGTTGATTCCGTAATGTTCAAAACCATAAAGCAACGTGCCATTGATGAAGTGATCTACCTGAATTTTTTTCAGGCAAATCTTAATGATTGCATTGAGAAATCATATTTACAACACTTATATTCGCCAAAAGATGAATTTTATATTTATTTTATTACAGAATGTTTAAGGAGGAAAATAGCCTTGTTTCCAAAATCAGGTAATGAATATTTTATTACTTCAGTATTTAAAAGATCTGGTATAAATTCTAATCCAATTAAAAAGCCTGTTGTTAGTTCTATTAAATTTCCTGAAACTGAAAAAAGTATTCATTTAAATTTAAAGAATGTTTATGAATTTGAATTTAAAGAAAATACCAATTCACAAATTGCATATAACGAATTACTTGACACAAGCAATATTGAGTTTGTAACGAATACAGATGCGCTAAAGTATTTTACGGCTGTTGCAGAAAAAACAAATTACAAAGCCTACCCGATATTTAAAAATCAGACTACTACGCAAATGCCCGAGCAATATAAAACAACCGAGCTAGAAAAAGTCTTTTATGAACAAACTTTTTTGGCGAGCAAAAATCCTAATACAGGTTACAAAAAAATAAGTTATCCATTCTTTTTCAATAACTATTATACCGGCACAAGGGGTAAAAAAAGTTTTTCGAAAAAACAGATCACAAACTTAACTTCTGTCTATAAAGATTTCCATCAAAAAAATCCTATTAGTTTGCAAGATACCAGTTTTAATACCGATGTATTTATTTTTCCTGAATTAGATTTTAGAGATAGCTACCAAAACACAACTTGGTTGGATTTGTTATCTATGAAAGTTGTGGCAGATAGTTGGCAGCAAGAAACTGCGATAAAGAAAAAATACATATTTTCTGACGTAAAAAAGGTTCTTAAGATAACTGTCAATTTAGAATCCGATTTTCCGGAGCTTTACGCTATATCAAAAAAATATGGATACAAGAAATTATACTTTGCAGACTTGCTGGATAATGAAGGAGACAGTCAGCTCTTTTACAAAGCACAAATCGGGATACTTATTTACTGTATTGATTTTTCAAAAGGAACCGTTGAACGCTATTGTTTCAAATATAAGCCCAGGTATTTAAATAGTGTGTCGAATAATTATTATAACATTGCCCGCTCTTTAAGCGAGGTTGTAGAAAAAACAAAATAATTTATTTTCTCTCCCACTTCTGAAATCTAAAATCGTATTTATTCTTTTCGTCTGCACGATGCGGTTCTTCCCAAACCAATTTAAATTCATTTTTATTAATCTCCGGAAAAAAAGTATCGGCTTCAAACGTATGGTCAATAACCGTTCTGTAAATTTCATTCACATAGTCCATAGATACTTTAAAGATCTCAGCACCTCCGGTAATAAAGATCTTATCTTCTTTCAAATATTTTAAAGCCCCTTCTACGGAATGAAAGATCTCGGCACCATCTACTTTATAATCGCCACTGCGGGTAATAATAATGTTTTTCCTTCCCGGCAATAAACGCCCGATACTTTCATAGGTCTTGCGGCCCATAATTATGGCACAGCCCATGGTGGTGGCCTTAAAAAATTTGAGATCGGCCGGTAAATGACATAATAATTGGTTGTCTTTACCAATGCCATTCTTTAGATCCGTAACAACTATAGCAGCAATTATCATAATAAAGTTATTTTTGTATTCGTGAAGAACTTACATTCTATAACACAAACCTATCTAAATAAGTTTAGCAACACAACAAAACTTATTACTGAAACAATTAACAAATATTGCAAACAAATTATTATTATACCTTCCTACTGTGAACCTGATCTCGAAAAAACGCTTAATTCCTTATTGGCTTGCCAAGCGACAGAGTTTATTGCAGAAGTAATTATTGTTTTAAATTGCGCCGAAGGAGATTCGGAAGCAAAAGAGTTTCATGAAAAACAAAAAAAAGAGTTAGAGAAAAAAATTTTAGCGAATGGGAATTTAGCTTTTTATTTTATCACAGTTGATGATCTTCCACTAAAACATGCAGGCGTTGGCTTAGCAAGAAAAATTGGAATGGATGAGGCTGTTCGCAGATTTGAAGCAATTGACTACGACGGCTTATTAGTTTGTTTGGATGGCGATTGCACAGTAAATAAAACTTATTTACTGGAGCTCGAAAAATACGCACGCTCTCCACAAAACTATAATACTATTTGCCTGCATTTTGAACATAATTTAGAGAACGAAAAAGATGAAATACTTAAAAAAGGCATTATTCTTTATGAATTATTTTTACGTTACTATAAAGAAGCGCTTTCTTATTGTCATTTTCCATATGCGTTTCACACCATAGGTAGCAGTATGGCTGTTAAAGCCAGTATATATTGTAAAGCCGGCGGCATGAATAAAAGAAAGGCCGGTGAGGATTTTTATTTTTTAAATAAAATTTTTCATTATGGCAAAGTAATTGAGTTAAACTCTGCCATTGTGTATCCCAGCGCGCGAATTAGTACCCGCGTACCTTTTGGTACCGGCCGTGCCCAGCAAAATTTTATCGAAAAAAAAGACGACACTTTTAATACATATGCCTTTCAAATTTTTGAAGACCTTAAAACACTTTTTGAGACGGATCTTTACGGGAAAGAAATTAATCTTGAACTATTGCCAAAATTTCTTCATCAGTTTTTAAAAGAAAATGAGTTTGAAAACAAATTAAAAGAGATAAAGAATAACACCACTTCAAAACAACAATTTAAAAAACGTTTTTTTGATTGGCTCGATGCTTTTATGCTTTTAAAGTTTGTGCATTATGCAAGGGATAATTATTCCCCAAACACAGCAATTTTACAGGAAGTAAACAAATTGGTAAATAAAACACAAGTCCTTAGCTTAGCCTCTGAAAAAGAGCAATTAATTTATTTAAGAACTTTACAAGTTTCAAATAAAATTATTTAACTTTAATTAATGGAAGGCGATATTCTTATAGCACACCCTTTATTGCAGGATGGTTTTTTTAACCGCTCGGTAGTATATATTACCAATCATGGTTCGGTAGAATCGCTTGGCTTTGTTCTAAATTTTAAAACAGATTTTAAATTGCGCGACGTGAAACCGGAAATAAAAAATGGCAATTTTCCAATATACGAAGGCGGCCCGGTTGCAAAAGACCAATTATTTTATATTCACCGTTTGGGGAATGACCTGAGTGACTCTGTTAAAATAAAAGATGATGTTTATTTTGGCGGCGATTTTTATGAACTTATGCATTTAATTGAACACGGAAAAGTAAAGTCTTACGATGTGCGCTTTTTTGCTGGTTATAGCGGCTGGGCTGAAGGACAACTAGAAAGAGAAATTAAGAAAAAACACTGGTTGATAAATAAACAAGTAGAATCCGGATTTTTTGGAAATGAGGCAGAAGATCTTTGGCGACTTCAGTTAAGTGAAATAAAAAACACTTACAGTATTTTTGCCGATTTCGGAAACGATCCTTCTGTGAACTAATTTAACCACATAGATTTCTATGTGGTTAATTTTTGAAGCAGTACTTAATCTCTGCTGCTCATATCCACTCTCTCTTTTATCTTAACAGGGAAACGTTTTTTCAAATAAAATTTTCCGGCTTTCAAGTCGCCGCTTACTTCTATCATGCCTTTTCCACCACCGGTTACCAATTTCATAACATCCATTGGGTTGGCATCTTTAAAATTACTTTTTAAATTAAAACTATAGGTTTTTTCCGTGTCACCATTAATGTGCACGCGTTTAGAAAGTTTGGCTTTACCCAAATTTATACCACTATAAATCACATCAAATTCGCTTCTATAAATTGAGAAGCCCATATGGTTTGGGTTTTTTATTCCCAGCAAAATATCTGCATCAATACCTTGCGGGCCAATTTTATTGATCTTGAAGCCTTTTACACCTGTGCATTGCGCTTCTTTAAAATCTTTACAACTTGTAAAACAAAACGCCAAAAACAAAACAGGTAGAACTAATAATTTAAGTGCTCTCATTTTTTTAAAGTTTTAAGTAATGCCGCCAGGCTGGCTAATGTCCACACGCTTTCTAAGATCACAAAAGGCCAAAAATGGATCATATAGCTGGAAATGCCTGCTAATAAAGCTCCCAGAATATTCAAAACAAGATAGCTTTTTGACTCAGGGGTAATTTTTTTTAGAATATTAAGCGCAAAAGCAATTAAAAGAATTGTAACACCGGTGGTTCCTATCCAATCGCTTAAATTCATAATTAAACAATAATTATTTAGCAGAAAGTTGTGTATAGTATTTATAAAATAAAGGAATAGTTTCTATGCCTTTATAAAAATTAAATAAACCATAATGTTCATTTGGTGAATGCAATGCATCCGAATCCAAACCAAAGCCAAGTAAAATACTATCTAATCCCAGCTCTTGTCTGAACAATGCTACAATAGGAATACTGCCACCACCACGAGTTGGTATTGGTTTTTTATTATACGTTTCCTGCATGGCCATGCTTGCAGCTTTGTAGCCGTTGTTTTCTGAACTTAAAAAATATGGTTCACCACCATGATGTGGTTTAACTGATACCTTAACTGATTTTGGAGCAATACTTTCAAAATATTTATGAAAGATAGCGCTGATCTTATCTGAATTTTGATTTGGCACCAAGCGCATACTTATTTTTGCGAATGCTTTACTTGGTAAAACCGTTTTTGCGCCTTCTCCGGTATAACCACCCCAAATGCCATTCACATCTAATGTTGGACGAATACCTGTGCGCTCAATAGTTGAATAACCATTTTCGCCGGATACATCATTCACATTCAGGTCTTTTTTAAAATCGATCAGATCAAAAGGTGCTTTTGCCATTTCAGCACGTTCTGCAGCACTTAGCTCCATAACATCTGCATAAAAATCAGGAATAGTAATGTGATTGTTTTCATCGTGGCAACTGGCGATCATCTTGCATAAAATATTTATGGGATTCGCAACACCTCCACCATAAACACCGCTATGCAAATCGCGGTTTGGGCCAACCACTTCTACTTCCATATAAGCTAAGCCACGAAGACCGGTATCAATACTTGGTGTATCATTTGCAATAATAGATGTATCTGAAATTAAAATAATATCTCCTTTTAATTTTTCTTTGTTTGCTATTATCCAGGGGCCAAGACTTGGCGAACCAACTTCCTCTTCACCTTCTATCATGAATTTTACATTACAAGGCAAAGTATTTGTTTTCATCATGAGTTCAAAAGCCTTAATGTGCATATACATTTGGCCTTTATCGTCGCAAGCACCGCGCGCGTATATTGCACCATCCGGGTGCAAAGCGGTTTTCTTTATTACCGGTTCAAACGGTGGTGAATCCCAGAGCTCTAAAGGATCGGCCGGTTGAACGTCGTAATGACCATAAACAACTACAGTTGGTTTTTTAGGGTCTATCATTTTTTCTCCGTATACAACAGGAAAACCCGTTGTTTTACACAATTCCACCTTATCGGCACCGGCTTCTATCAAACGTTGTTTAACTGCTTCTGCAGTTTTAATTACATCGGCATTATAGCTGCTGTCGGCACTAACCGAAGGTATTCTTAAAAGATCTAAAAGTTCGTTCAGCACGCGTTCTTTGTTTTGATCTAAATAAGCATTAATAGTAGATTTTTCCATAAAAAATAAAGGTTAAAGATAAGGTTTTGACAGACATATCAAAAGAAATATTAGCTACCGTTTAGAAAAATTTAGGCACCCTAAAAGCCTTGTTAATTAAGGAAAAACAAACAAATTGTGTTACTTTTGTTTAAATGGAAAAAAATTGATCTTTCAAAAAAAATATCTAGTTATACTTTTTTGTTTCCTACTGCAAAAGAACGTGTTTACACAGGTTTTTATTGCAACAGGCCGTTTTTATACTTCAGTTCCCACCCGATCAACCATCTGTAAAGCTTCAAATGGCGAGGTAGTTAAGGCTTTTATGGAAAATGATTCGTTGGTGTTTGAATCTGCCCAGGGTTTAAAAACAATAATATGTGCCGCCAAAAATAAAGGCGGCCCTGCTTTGAACGATCTTCCGGGTATTGCCATCGATAATAGTGCCGGTTTAACTAAAGGCCGCATTTATATTTGCTGGAGCAGCGAAAAAAATGGTTTAAGAAACAAGGATGTTTTTTTGAGCTATAGTGATGATAAAGGCAAAACATGGATGGACCCTATCCTGATAACATATAGGCCTAATCACAGAGCGCAGGTTATGCCTGTTATAACAATTGACTTAACCGGTACTGTTTATATTTTGTATTACGATGATCAGAATTATTATGAGAACCTAATAACCAACGATGTTTATTTGGCCTTAAGCAAGAACGGCGGTTTAAAATTTGAGCATTATAAATTAAATACCGAACCGCTTAAAATAACATTGAACACACAACCTAAAAATTATTTGAATCTAAATTCAGAGAATGGAATTGTAACTGCAAGCTGGAATCAAAGTGGCAAAAGCAAAACACCACTAACACATGTTAATATTAACGAAGCCTTTTTCTCGTCGTACCAAAAAAATAATTTTTCTGAAATTACTTTTGATAAAACAATTTCTTTCTCACAGGAAATTAAAATAACCCTAAACTCAACCATAGAGGCTAAATTAACGGCGGCATTTACAAAACCGCTATTAGCCGGCTTTGAAAAAGCTGCTGTAAAGAATTTTAAAATAAAAAGTGGAACTAACCAATTAGTAATTGATACTAAAAAATTAGGCTTACAAAAAGGTAATTACACATTAACTTTATATTACAACGGCAAGAACGATTTTATTTGGATAACCGAAGAATAAAAAGATGGAAGTAAGAGCAGATACTTATTTATGGGCCATACGCATGTACAAATCGCGTACACTGGCATCTGAAGCCATTAAAGGTGGAAAGGTAAAGCTGGAGGGTGATAATTTTAAACCCTCGCATCTTGTAAAAGTTGGCGAAAAATATACGCTTACAATTAGTGATATAAAAAAAATAATTGAAGTAACTGCATTAATTGAGAAGCGTGGTAATTTTGAACTCGCGCAAAAACATTATACAGATCACTCGCCACCACAAACCAAGCAGGAAAAATTAGACTCCGTATTTTTTAATACAAATATTAAACGTCCAAAAGGTGCGGGCAGGCCAACAAAAAAAGACCGGCGTGATATTTTTGGGTTTAACGATCCGAATTAAATTAAACAGATAAACATGCAGCAAGAATGATTGCAGCAAGAATTAATATCTTAGAAATTTTTCCCGAAAGAATTTTCGAAACAGGGTCTATTTTGATCTCTTTTGAATACATGGCTTTATATTTAAAAGTTTAGTATAAAAAAGCATCAAATTTTATTCCTGTTAATTGGTTGGTTTGTGAGAGTAAATAATGACTTATTTAACAAAAAGATACAATTTAGTTGCGGAAATTACTCCCCAAACTATAATATTAATACTGTTGCGTATATTACAGACCTAAACCATTATGGAACTTAAAAAGGATCAGTACCTGAATATTTTTTTCTTAATTGCCGAAATCAAACGAATTTCCGGCAAAAATGATTTTAACGAGCAGCTTGCAACCTTGTTAAACCGTCAAAAAAATAATGATGTATTACAGTTTGAATTAAAAAAATTTACAAGTTTATTTCTTGAGAACGCATTTTTTGTAAATGCATTTACAGACTATGGCATTAATACCAGCCATGGTTTTTTTTCCGAATTAGTTAAACGAATAAAATATAAATTTTTTCCGCCGGTAACTAATACAACAGAGGTTGGTAATTTTCTTTCTTTTTTATTTGAAACTAAAAAAAGTAGCGAGTGGCTAACTAAAATAGATGCTAATAACTGGTCAAAAATCTTTTCATTTTTTGTTCTTACCAATTCTTTTTACCAGGCTAATGTTAATTTACAATTAAAAAATGCCCTGGTTATACTCTCGCACCGTTTGGTAACCTTAGGCGTTGATCCATACATTGTGCAAAAACTACCCGAAGCAGATGATACACATTCGCCTTTTTTTGAATTGAACAGGGCTATTAATGAATTTGTTGAGGCCGATGAAACCAAGACAGACATTGAGCAGAACAGCACTATTGTACTTATAGAACTGAGACGCTGTGAACAAATATTTAAAATACTGGTGTCAAAAAAAGATGACATGGGCACCAGCCTGCATCTTACATTTTTAATTAAGAGGGCAGAACAACACATTAAACGAATACGCACATTAATTCTTATTTTTTCTAAAGAAAGAGAGATAAAACATATTGCCTCAAGAGAATTATCGCTTACATTATTAAAAGCAAATCATGAAAAGTATAGTGTACAAAGTTTTATAAAAACAAATACAGGGTTATTGGCGTACCGCATAATGAGCCACACGTCAGAAAAAGGTGAGCATTACATTGGCTTTTCAAGAAATGAAAATAAAAAATTATTCCGCTCTGCTATGGGTGGAGGTTTGATAGTTGTATTTCTTGTTTTCGTAAAACATTATATTCATGAATTAAATTTATCATTGTTTTTTGAAGGTTTGTTATTTGGATTAAATTATGGTTTAGGCTTTGTATTAATGCATTTTTTACATTTTACTTTAGCCACCAAACAGCCCGCTATGACGGCATCATACATTGCAAGAAATATAGGCGAAGGCGGCGATAGGTCAAATATCGCGCTTGTTCTTAAGCAAATCATACAAAGTCAGTTTGTTTCTTTACTTGGCAATTTAATTATTGTGTTACCGCTTTGTTTTTTAGTTGCTTTTATTCTAAAAGATTATTTTCATTACCAATTCTTTGATTATTCAACCGCCGAGAAACAATTAAAATCAAACCATCCGCTCATGAGCCTGTCTTTAATATATGCAGCTATTACAGGTGTGTTTTTAACTCTTGCGGGTATTATTACAGGGTATTATGATAATAAAGTTGTGTTTGCGGATTTTGCCGAACGCATTAAAAAGCATCCTCGATGGTCTCAAAAATATTCGCAAAAATTTCTTACAAAAGCAGGCGCGTTTGTAGAAAAAAATCTTGGTGCTATTATAGGTAATATGTTTTTAGGACTTATCTTAGGAACCGCAGGAAATTTAGGAACTTTTTTTGGTTTACCTTTCGATATACGTCACGTAACCGTTTCTTCAGGTAATTTTGGGGTCGCAATAGGTTCAATATATGTATATCATTGGGCAGAATTGGTGACAATCTTTATTGGCATTCTGCTAATTGGTATTATTAATATCTTTTCAAGCTTTCTGTTTTCATTTACTATTGCCTGCGTGTCGAGCAATTTATCAGCAAAAGATTCTATACGCATCTTGTACAGATCAATAATCGTTTCAAAAAATAAATCGTAAAATCACTTCACAACTCCCAGCTCTTTGCCAACTTTAGCAAAAGCGGCAATGGCTTTATCCAAATGTTCTTTTTCGTGCGCCGCACTTAATTGAACACGGATACGCGCTTTATCTTTTGGTACCACCGGAAAGAAAAATCCGATCACATAAATTCCCTCATCCAATAATTTAGCCGCAAAGGTTTGCGCTAATTTGGCATCGTATAACATCACAGGCACAATGGCGCTATCGCCTTCTCTAATTTCTAAGCCCGCTGCTTTAATTCCTTTTTTAAAGTAATTTACGTTCCACTCTAATTTATCACGTAATTCGGTTGTTGAACTTAAAATGTCAAACACCGCTAAGCTGGCGCCAACAATACTTGGCGCAAGTGAGTTACTAAATAAATACGGACGTGAGCGCTGACGTAACAATTCTATAATTTCTTTTCTACCCGATGTAAAGCCGCCCATGGCGCCGCCTAATGCTTTTCCAAGAGTACCCGTAATAATATCTACACGGCCGATTACATTTTTTGCTTCAATAGTTCCTCTTCCTGTTTTACCAATAAAACCGCTGGCATGGCACTCATCCACCATCACCAATGCATTGTATTTATCTGCGAGGTCACAAATTTTATCTAAAGGCGCTACAAAACCATCCATGCTAAACACACCATCTGTAACAATAATTCTATTACGTTGGGCTTGAGACGCCTTTAATTGTTCTTCCAGATCGACCATATCACAATTTTTGTAACGGTAGCGTTGCGCTTTGCATAAACGTACACCATCAATAATACTGGCATGATTTAACTCATCGCTAATAATGGCGTCCTGCTCATCAAACAAAGGTTCAAACACACCACCGTTGGCATCAAAAGCGGCTGCATATAAAATAGTATCTTCTGTTCCTAAAAATTTGGCAATTTTTTCTTCCAGCTGTTTATGAATATCCTGTGTGCCACAAATAAAACGTACACTGCTCATACCAAAACCATGGCTATCTAAAGCCCTTTTAGCTCCCTCTATCACTTTTGGGTGCGATGATAGACCAAGATAATTATTGGCACAAAAAATAATAACCTCTTTGCCGTTTACTTTTACAACCGCATCCATTGGCGTGGTAATAACGCGTTCACGTTTAAATAAACCATTGCTTTCTATTTCACCTAATGTTTTTTGCAGTTGTTCTTTTAATTTGCCGTACATAATTTTAGTATTTTTACTGCTATAAATTTACAAAAGTTTTATCACACCACTATGACATATATAATTTCGGGTATTCAACAGGTAGGCATTGGCGTTGCCAACGTTAACGAGGGTTTTAACTGGTACAATACCCATTTTGGAATGGATGTGCCTGTTTTTGAAGAGGCCGCAGAAGCCAACCTAATGCTGCCCTATACCGGTGGCAAACCGCATAAACGCCACGCCATTTTAGCCATTAATATGAAAGGTGGCGGTGGTTTCGAGATCTGGCAATATACCAGTCGCACACCTCAACCGGCAACATTCAAGCCTCAATTGGGCGACCTGGGTTTATTTTGCGCCAAAATAAAAACAGAAAATGTGCAAGCCTCTTTCAATTTTTTAAAGTCTAAAAATGCAAAATTGTTGGGTGGAATAACTAAGAACCCGGTTGGTAAACAACATTTTTTTATGGAAGATGCTTTTGGAAATTTGTTCGAGGTAATTGAGGATGATCGTTGGTTTGGTAAAGGTTTAAGAGATACCGGCGGACCAATAGGCATGATAATTGGCGTAAGCAATATTGAACAATCTATTAAATTTTATTCGGATGTTTTAGGTTATGATAAGGTTTTGTTTAAAGAAGAAAATAGTTTTGCAGATCTTACCGTATTGCCTGGGGGCGCCGTAATAGCTAAGCGTGCTATTTTAACACATAGCAAAGAACGCGTTGGGCCGTTCTCAAAATTATTTGGTAACAGTTATATTGAATTGGTAGAGGCAAAAAATTACACGCCACGCAAAATTTTTGAGAACCGTTTTTGGGGCGACCTTGGGTTTATACATTTATGTTTTGATATAAAAAATATGGCTGCTTTAAAAACTGCCTGCGAAGCTGCCGGTCATCCATTTACAGTTGACGGTGGAGCCGGTTTTGAGATGGGCGAAGCAGCAGGACACTTTACTTATATCGAAGACCCAGATGGCGCCTTGATAGAATTTGTGGAAACCAAAAAAATACCGATCATGAAAAAATGGGGCTGGTATTTAGACCTAAAAAAACGCGCACCAGAAAAGCCATTGCCGAATTGGATGTTAAAAGCTTTGGGAATGAACAGAAAAAAGGTTTAAGGTATTAAAGGCATACATTTTGCGTATCTTTATACATATGAAGTTATATTTTATATTTTTTTTATTAATTTTTTCTTTAAAATTTTCAGCACAGGTCGTGGGCTCTTCGGGTACATCTATCGAGTCGTGTTTAGATTCTGTTGATTGTTATACCGTAAAAGGGCCTTCCTATTTATTTTATGATGAAAGCAAAAACGATTTTTATTTAAAAGTTACCTTTGCCGATTTTAAAATTCAGGGCGATACAAGTGATACCTGGTTAAATAATCCGTCAGACAGTGTTTTATATTTTAAAGCTGATCTGCAAAAAGAACAATTTCCTGCACTGAGCAATCAAAACACAAAAAGTTTTGTGCTACCCGGGCAAATTTATTTTAATCATAAATGGCGAGACCAAAGCATAACTCTAAATATTTATAGCACCGAAAACAGTATTGTTAATACGAATAATACCAATAGTAATTTTAAATACGATAATTACAAAGTAAATTTCAGTCTTCCTTTTGTGCCCAAACAATTTAAAACATATAAAAAAGAACATTATAATAAGCAAACCGTTACCATAAATGTAACATTGGGCAGAATTAACCTTTTTAAAGCCGACATGGAAAACATGCTGGATGAGGTTTACAATCAGCAAGGCAGATAATGTTCACTTCTTTTTTATTATCTTTGCGCCGTGATTAAAATTGGTGATAATATAGAACTTCCTGATTTTCCATTATTACTTGCGCCTATGGAGGATGTAAGTGACCCGCCGTTTCGTTTGGTTTGCAAGCAATATGGTGCCGACCTTATGTACACCGAATTCATAAGCAGTGAAGGCCTTATTCGCGATGCGATCAAAAGCCGCAAAAAATTAGACATATTTGATTATGAACGCCCAATAGGCATACAAATATTTGGTGGCGATGAGGAAGCAATGGGCCTTTCCGGAAAAATTGTAGATGCCGCTAATCCGGATATTGTAGATATTAATTTTGGTTGCCCGGTAAAAAAAGTGGTTTGTAAAGGTGCGGGTGCAGGTGTTTTAAAAGATATTGATCTGATGGTGCGTTTAACCAAAGCTGTTATAAAAAGTACCAATTTACCTGTTACCGTTAAAACACGCTTAGGCTGGGATGATAATACCATTAACATTATGGAAGTAGCTGAGCGTTTACAGGACATTGGCATCAAAGCTTTATCCATACACGGCCGCACGCGCCAGCAAATGTATAAGGGTTCTGCCAATTGGGAACCTATTGCCGCAGTAAAAAATAATCCGCGTATAAAAATTCCAATATTTGGTAATGGTGATATTGATAGTCCTGAAAAAGCATTGGAATATAAGAACAAATATGGTATTGACGGTATTATGATAGGCCGTGCTGCCATTGGTTACCCATGGATCTTTAATGAGATAAAACATTTTTTTAAAACCGGCGAGCATTTGGCCAGACCAACAATTGTAAATCGGGTGGAAGTATGCAAATTACATTTACAAAAATCGGTTGAATGGAAAGGTGAAAAACTAGGCCTGTTGGAAATGCGCAATCACTATGCCAATTATTTTAAAGGCATTCCGAATTTTAAGGAAACCCGCACTAAATTAGTTACGCTAAATTCTTCCGCAGAATTATTTGAGGTATTGGATTCTGTGAGTCAATTGCCCGAATTACAAAGCATTTGATTTAAAAAAACCCTTTCTTATTTTTTTAACTCGTGTATTATAACGGCTTATTAACGTATTGGCATACTTTTTACATGCATCTATGCAAAACTAGTATCATGTCTGATCTAAAAAAGAAAGTCGAAAAAAATTCTCAAACTAAAAAGTCTGAAACACCGGCTTCTAAAAAAGAAGAAGGTAGTGCTTTAAGAAACCAAGGCGAGAATATAAATAATGTAAAAAATAGTGACGAAGAGTATAATAAAGGTGGCCATCTAAAAAATAAAAAAGGCACAGGGAAGGGCTTTGATGGCTCAAATTATTATGAGAACGAGCAACCTCCCATAAAAGAAGACGTGGATGAAAAACCAAAAAAAATATCAAAAAACACCAACAAAAAATAATCATTTTTTCATAGTCATGTTTAAAAACGGGGATTGTTTTTTATTGTTGGGTAAAACATTGCGCAAATACTGCTATTCCTCTCTTTTGTGATAATATAATTGCTGGCATGATGTTTTATATATAAAAGGAAAAAAAACTATGAATTCATTAAAAAAAATAACATGTATTACAGCGTTAGGAATACTAACCGTATTAAACACAGCTTGCTCTGATAACAAAGACTCTAAAGAGATTGCTGAACAAGCTAACGAAGAAAAATTTGATGGTAAAGAGGAGAAAGCCGTTGATCATTTGGTGGATGCTTATTCGGGTAACATGTATGAAATTAAAGCCGCTGAAAATGCTTGTATGAATGCCGCTACACCTGAAGTTAAAAAATTAGCAATGATGATGATGGAAGCGCATGGTAAAATGAATGTGGAAATTGAAAAACTGGCGACTTCAAAATCAGTTACCCTTCCACTAAATTTAACCGAAGATCAAAGAAAAGATATTGAACAATTGAACGAAAAAACAGGCATGGATTACGATAAGGCTTATGTTTCTAAAATGAAAGATAAACACGAGGATGCACTTAAAATGTTAGAGGGTGTTTCAGAAAAATGTGACGATGCTGAAATTAAAGCCTGGGCACAAAAATCTGCCCCTGTAGTTGGTTCGCATTTAGAAATGGTGAAAACCACACAAGATAATATCAAGGATAAAAAATAATAAAAGGGAACAATTAATAAATTATTAAAAAGGGCTTCAAAATTTTGAAGCCCTTTTTAATTAGTTCATGTAACCTTCTATACTTGTATCAAAAGAATGTTTATAATCACTAACGGTTCCGTAATTAACAGCATCTATAAGTACCGCATTACCTTTAACAACACCTAGCTTTGTAAATGGGATATTCTGTTGTTTTAATTCTGTTTCTAGTTTTAAAGTATTCGCTTCTGAAGCGGTTACCACCACACGGCTTTGAGCTTCACCAAACAAAAATGCATCTTTACGGATAGAAAGTTCTGTATTGATCTCAAAACCTAAATTATTTACCATGGCGCTTTCAAGAAGATTCATAAATAAACCTCCATCGCTTATATCATGGGCCGAATTGATGAGTTTATATTTAATAACCGCCTTAACAGCTTGTTGTACATTGTATTCAGTATCTAAATTAAAATATGGCGCCGGGCTGTTCTTTACTTTGCAAAAACTGTATAAGTATTCTGACGAAGAAATATCATTCTTGCTTTCGCCAATTAAATAAATGGTATCGCCTTCGTGCTTAAAATCTAAGGTTGTTTGTAATGCCTTATCTTCTAATATCCCAATCATACCAATGGTAGGCGTTGGGAACACCGGCCCCTCGTAACTTGATTGATTATAAAAACTAACATTGCCACCCGTAACCGGTGTTTGAAATTTTAAACAAGCACTGCTCATTCCTTTTATAGAACCAACAAATTGCCAGTACACTTCGGGATTATAAGGATTCCCAAAATTTAAGCAGTTGGTTACTGCACTTGGTATACCGCCACTACACACAATGTTTCGTGCAGCTTCGCTTACCGCAATAGCACAGCCGTTTTCAGGGTCGGCATTTACATAACGGGCATTGCAATCAACTGTCATTACCAAACCTTTGTTGCTTCCTTTAATATTTACAATGGCGGCATCGCTTGGTTTGTTGGTGCTCATATTTATAGTGCCTACCATACTATCATATTGGTTATACACCCAACGTTTACTTGCTAAATTGGGATGTTTAGCCAAATGCTGCATAATAGGTTTTAAATCGGTTGGTTCAAAAACAGAATTGATGTCAAATTTTTTAGATTCAGCGTAATAGGCCGGCTCTTTATATTCTCTTTCATAGATCGGTGCGCCGCCTCCTAGTACCAAAACACCTGCCGGCACATCTGCTACAAGCTCATCATTCATATAATATTTTAATCGGTCGCCAGTAGTTACTTCGCCAATTTGTTCGCAGTTAAGGTCCCATTTATCAAATACAGCTTTTACAAGATGTTCTTTTCCTTTTTCAACCACAACCAACATACGTTCCTGAGACTCTGACAATAAAATTTCGAAAGGGTGCATACCTGCCTGACGCGTTGGTACTTTATGTAACCAAATATTCATCCCATGCTCGCCTTTTGCGCTCATTTCGGAAGTAGAACAGGTAATACCCGCAGCGCCCATATCCTGCATACCAACAACCGCGCCTGTTTTGATAACCTCTAAGGTAGCCTCCAATAACAATTTTTCCTGAAATGGGTCGCCCACTTGCACTGAGGGAAGGTCTTTGGCAGAATCTTCGGTAAGATCTTTACTGGCAAAAGCAGCACCTGCAATACCATCCTTGCCGGTTGATGAGCCAACAATAAACACAGGGTTACCTGCTCCGTACGAAGTAGCGCTTACTGTTTCGCCTTGTTTTACAATGCCCACGCTCATAGCGTTTACAAGGGGGTTGACATTATAACATTCGTCAAAAAAAACCTCGCCGCCAACGGTTGGAATGCCAAAAGCATTACCATAATCGCCAATGCCTTTAACCACGCCTTTTAACAGCCATTGGGTTTTTGCCGAATTAAGATCGCCAAAACGCAAAGAGTTTAATTGGGCAATTGGCCTTGCGCCCATTGTAAATATATCGCGGTTTATACCGCCAACACCTGTTGCTGCACCTTGGTATGGCTCAATAGCACTTGGGTGGTTATGCGATTCTATTTTAAAACAACAAGCCAAACCATCTCCTATATCAACTAACCCTGCATTTTCCTCACCGGCCTTGGCCAGCATATGTGGCCCGTCTTTTGGTAAAGTTTTTAGCCAGGTAATTGAATTTTTATAAGAACAGTGCTCGCTCCACATCACAGAAAAGATAGAAACCTCAGTAAAATTAGGGGTTCGGCCAAGTATTGATTTAATTTTGTCAAACTCTTCTGCTAAAAGCCCTAAATTTTTTGCCGCTTCTAGATCAGCTATCTGCTCTGAATATTTTATAGTTGCCATAGTTAAAATTAAGCCTTAAAGATATTGATTTTAAAGGCCTCTTAAATGGTTTTTTAATGAACAAATTGCAAGGAAATAAGGTGTTAACTGTTAAAAAATATTTTAGCCCTATGTAAATATGTGCAAAATTTAGTTTTTCTTCGTTTGAAATATTACCCTTGAACTTTAATTTGAAAAATATTTTTTTTGTTACTTTTATTCTTGTTTCCTTTAATAAAGGAAACCTGAATGCGCAAAGCCGTGCCGTTGATTCTTTACTGTCTGTTATAAAAACATTAAACGCCGAGTCTTCATCAGCCAGTCTCGACGATACTATTCGCATAAGCACTTTAATAACACTTAGTAAAGAGTATGTGACCTTAAGAGATTACGCTAAAGCAATTAAATATGCCAGTATCGCAAAAATAATTTCCGAAAAATTAGTAGCCGCGGTGGCTATTTCTGTTTCAAAGAACTGGCTGGCCAACTCTTTTCAAAGTATTGCTTATACGTTTGAGAATCAAGAAAATTATGCCAATGCTCTATCGCAGTACAAAAAAGAATTAAAACTAAGGGAGGAAACCGGCAATAATTACAAAACATCGCTTTGCCTTAACAAGATTGGCGAGCTGTATAATTACCAGGATAATTTTGCTGCTTCGATGGATTATTATTACCGGGCATTAAAATTAATTGATGAGGTTAATTATAAAGATGAGGTAATGACCATTTACAACAACTTAGGAATTACTTACGACAGGCAAAAGAATTACAGTAAATCGTTTGAGTACTACAGTAAGGTTTTAAAATTAAGTACCGAAATCGGCGATAAAGCAACCATGGGTATTTCTTACTCCAATATTGGAACAGTTTATGCTGAGCAAGGTAAGTTTGAAGAGTCATTAGATTATTTTTTTAAGTTTTTAAATATCGCTGAAGGTTCTAAAAATCAACGTAATGTTGCCATTGCTTATTTAAATATCTCAAACGTTTATGAAATGCAGGGCGATTTTGACAGATCTTTCGCCACGCAATTTAAGGCCTTAAAGATTCTCGAAGAAATAGGTAACAAAGGCGAGCTGGCATTAATAAATTCAAACATTGGCGTATCATTCATGTCAAAAGCTAAAAAAAATCCTTCAGAAAAGAATAAGAATGCACAAGAAGCAAAAAAATATTTTACTACCGGTTTGCAGTTATATCAAAAAATTGGGCAGGTAGAAGGTATAAGTCAGTCTTATGCTTATTTATCAGAATTGGAAGAACTAATAGGTAATACAAAATCCTCCTTACAAAATTATAAACTATATATCCAGTTCAGGGATAGTCTAACTAAACTCATTGATAACGAAAAAAGTATTCGTGCAGAGATGAATTACGAGTTTGAGCAAAAAGAAAATATTACCAAATTAGAGCAGGAAAGAAAACAGGACGACGCCAAACAAATAAATGATAAACAAAAATCATTGTTGAATATGTTTATTGTTGCCTTTGTTTTTATGGCAGCCCTTGCAATTTTTATTTTTAGAAGCAACCGTCATAAACAAAAAGCAAATAAGATCATTACTCTGCAAAAGTTAGAGGTTGAAAGGCAAAAAAGTTTGGTAGAAGAAAAACAATCACAGATCTTATCAAGTATTAATTATGCAAAACGTATACAGGAATCTATTTTAATTTCTGAAGATAAGATTATTGCACACCTTCCTAATTTATTTATCACTTACATTCCAAAAGATATTGTAAGCGGTGATTTTTACTGGTATTCAAAACAAGGTCACGAATCATTTATAGTTGTTGCCGATTGCACAGGGCACGGTGTGCCCGGCGCGTTTTTAAGCATGGTTGGCAGCACTTTATTGAACGAGATTATTACCCACAAAAAAATACATGATCCCGCATTGATCATTACTTCATTAGCCGCCGGCTTATCAGGCACATTGATCAATAAAGAAAAAGAGGAGTTAAATACCGACGGTATGGATATTTCTATTTGCAAGATCGATCACATTACTAAAAAATTATATTTTGCAGGGGCCAACCAATCTATTTATATTGTAGATAATTATCAAACACAAGAGATCAAGCCGCAAATAAGTTCTATAAACGGGATCTTAGCAATAGATAATCTCGAAAAAATAACACCGTTTGAAATAACATTAAAGCCAAATATGATGGTATACATGTCAACCGACGGGTATGTGGATCAAATTGGAGAAGAAACAAAAAAGAAATTTTTAACCTCCCGTTACGAAAAATTATTAGGCCAAATACACACTTTGGCGGTAGAAAAACAAAGATACATGTTGGAAGAAACGTTTGATGAATGGAAGGGTGAATCCAAACAAATTGATGATGTTCTAATAATTGGATTTAAGATCTAAACTTCGTTAAAAATAAATTTTAAACTGGTTAATTGCTCCAGCCTTTTTCCGGTCTGCAACATGTCCACATCGCCGTGATCATAGTTCCAATTTAAATTTACTTTGTTAGTGGCGCTAATTGGATCAAATAAAAGGATCAACTTCATAATTTGTTTTGTAGATGAAGTGCTGATGTAATCAAAATGAAAGGCAATAGTTGTTTCCTCTTTTGGCGCCTTAAGATATTCGTTAGCAAAATCTAATAACGGCTCATAAAAAAGAATAGCGTTTTCGGGCAGCGAACGCTTCGAGATCTCAAAAACACCTTTACTACTATCAAATAGTACCTGAGGTAGATCTTCAGTTGCCTCTAAATTTAATGCCGCCATATTCTTAATAACTAATATTTGCTTTAATAATTATAAATGTTTTTTCATCGGTATAGGGAACCATTTCTACCTCTATCTTATTCTTGCTCTTTATTCTTATATCAATAAAGCCAAGGCCTGCGCCACGTTTTAACTCATCCTGATCTAACATGATCGTTTCTAAATAAAGTTTTTCGATAGCTATATTATCCAGCGAATTTACAAAATCTATTTTCTTTATTAATTCTTCTATTTTATTGTTATTAACGTAATTTCCGGTAATAAGTGAGCAAATGTTATTGTTATCTGCCACCATGAACAAGCCCGGCCTATCATCACTATTATTAATTCCTGCCGCATGATAACTAATGTTTTGAAGTAGCTCGATCATAATAGCTACAGAGGTTTTTTTGAACTCAAATTTTTCGGCCAGGTAAATGCTTCCTTCAGCCATCGACAATAAACTTCTTACATTTTCGTGCTTGAATTGGCCCTGAAAAAAGACCTTTAAATTATTTTTCGTTACTGCACGATGAACACTTTTAACCACCTCATGATTTTGCTCATCTATTTCCGGGTTCTCGCCTGCTTGCGCCTCGGTAATTTTAGACTGAAAATAAAAATAAGAATTTTGCTCGTCTATTTTTTCAAAATCGTATTGCAATTTGTTGCCGCTCTTTCGCACCATTTCTATCAAACCAAGGCCGGCTCCGCCTTTTTCAGAGAACCCCCCTGCACTTAACACTTCTTTCTGATATTCTTTTAGCTCCTCTGCACTTAGCGAATTTACTTTATCCAACTTTTGAGATAATGATTTAATATGATCGTTCTCAATTGCATTTCCTGAGCCTACAAGGTATCCACCCAAAAATTTATGAATGGAAAAAAAACCATCCATTAATCTCGAATTTTTACTGCTTCCTTGGTGTCGTGTTATATTCTGAAGCGACTCAACAATTATAAAATAAACTTTCTTTTTTATCTTAAGGCTTTCGCTCTCTACATCCATATTCGTCTCAGCTAAGGCTAAGATCCGTTCAGTAAGGTCGTTTGTAAAGTCGCCATTATATGCATAATTTAATTGATAGTTGTTTAATACTCTAAATAATTCGGCTATAGACGAATATTTTCCGCTATTAGTTATCTGCATAATCAATCAAACATACAATTTTATTGCAAATTATAAAAATTAAGTTGTAAAATGGGCTATAATCTGCTATAGCAGGTCGCACAGCCTTTAGAAAGGTAAATTGAATGAAATCGAGCTAAAAAAATTAAATTTATTATTAATTACCTAATTGATTAATTATATTTGGTTAAATAATTTATTTATGTTTTCCCGGTTCCAAAAACAAATACTATCTCTGGCATTTTTGCTTTTATCTTTTTGCAGTTATTCGCAAAAAGGAAGTCAATTATCTAACGATACAGTAAAGTTTATAAATGACCTTAATAGTTATTTTATAGAGAACACGTCTAACAGACTTGAGGCAGAAACCTACATGAGAACCTTTAGTCGATATTGGGAAGAGAATTATATTACAGGTTATTATAAAGAGGCGACAGTAAAAGCCTGTATTGCCATGGCCAATAAGCGTTTAAAGCCTAACCCATTTATTATTGGTTATTTTTCGGCGCTTTATGCTGCCCTTGAAAAAAAATTACCTGTTGAAACTTTTCAGAACTGGCAATTGTGCTTAATGAAGATGCTCGCCAAAAAAGGAAATAACGGGGTGCAGGAATTAATTGTGCTTGGCGAAAACATGTTCAAATACAATGCTTTTTATAAAACACCTTCCTACATTTATTACTCATACCAGCCAAATTATAAGTTTGATTACGACACCATTCCTAAAATTATTTTTAAAGATATTACCCTTATTGGCGTTAACCCACGGGGCGATAGTATTGCCATTGAAGAAACGCAGGGAACCTATTATCCCAACGTTGGTACTTTTATTGGTAAAGGCGGTAAAATAAGTTGGGCGCGCTGCGGCCTTGATAAAGAAGTTTATGCTACCATTAAACGCTACACCATTGATTGTAAAACCGGCAATTACGCCAGCGATACTGCCACTTTTGTTGGAAAACAGTTTTTTGACAAAGCCCAGGTGGGAAGATTTTCTGATAGGATCATTACAGAGAACGGTGAGCTTACTTACCCGCGTTTTGATTCTTACAGCAAACGTTTGATCGTAAAAAATATTTATCCTGATGTTGATTACGATGGTGGGTTTGGTATGCGCGGCCCTAAGTTTGTTGGCTCCGGCACTAATAGCAATCCTGCGCGAATTATCTTTAAAAGGAACAGTGTAAAGTTTCTAGAAATTAGTGCCCGCTCATTTGGAATGAGTAAAGACAGGATCGTTGCTAACCCCGGCGCTGTAAAATTTTTCTTAAATAAAGATACTATTTATCATCCCGGTTTAAGTTTTACCTATCAGGTAGATAAACGACTGGTAACCATATTAAGAGGCGATGACGGTTTGCAGAAAACACCTTTCTCCAACTCCTTCCATAAATACGATATGTATTTTGAACAAATACTTTGGCAATTGGATGAGCCTATACTTGCTTTTAATTTTTTACCGAATAATTTTCAAGGCGAAGCTTATTTTGAATCAACCGATTTTTATACAAGAGAAAAAGCAGAAAGCATAAGAGGTAAAGAAACTGTTAGCCCTGTTAGTAAAATGATAGAGTATTATAATGCCAACGAAAAGCCGGCGCAATTTACTACAGTTGATTTTGCTAAATACATTAAGTTTCTTGCGGTTGATCTTAGGCCCATTATTTTTAAAATGGCCATTTACGGTTTAGTTTATTATGATCCCGAAACGGATATGATAAAAATAAGACAGCGTTTATTTGATTATGCCGATAATTTAAAACACAAGCACGATTATGATATTATTACCCTACACTCTATAATACAAGGTAAAGACAATGCTACGTTGAACCTATTAAATTACGATATCACTGTTCGCGGGGTGAAGCAGGTGCTACTAAGCGATACTCAAAAAGTATTCATGTTTCCCAGAAATGGCGAGTTGATCTTAAAGAAGAATCGCGAAATAGATTTTAACGGCACATTATCTTCCGGTAAGTTTGAGTTCATTGGAAAAGATTTTATTTTCGATTATGATGAATTTAAAGTTAAAATGAAAACTATCGACTCTATCAAAATCTATGTTGAAGCTTTTGAACCAGATATTAATGGCAATGTACCCTTTAAAAAAGTGCAAACCTTAATTGAGAATGTAAATGGTGAATTACGGATAGATGCGCCCAAGAATAAAAGTGGCTGGGGACGTGCGCCTACTTTCCCGTCGTTTCAAAGCTTTAAAGAGAGTTATGCTTTTTACGATAAACGTACCATTTTTAAAGGCGCCTACAATAAAGATAAATTCTATTTTAAGCTAGACCCATTTGCCATAGATAGTTTAGATAACTTTAGAAATGAAGGCCTGCGGTTTGACGGCACATTTGCCTCTGCGGGAATTTTTCCTTCGTTTAGAGAAGTGCTTACTTTACAAAAAGATTATTCGCTCGGGTTTATTCGGCAAACTCCTGAAGGTGGTTTCCCGATCTATGGCGGTAAGGGTAATTTTAATCATGAGATACGCTTAAGCAATAAAGGTTTGCGTGGTGGCGGTGACCTCAACTTTAGTTCCAGCAACTCTAAGGTTCCGGATATAATATTTTTTCCGGATAGCGCCAATGGCAACGCTAATACCTTTGATGTAAAAGAAGGCGATTCGCCTGAATTCCCAACTGCACATGGCGATACCGTGCGCCTGCACTTTATGCCGTATTCTGACCTGTTACAGGCTTTTGATATTAAAAAACCGTTCATAGCTTACAAAGAAAAAGCTGAGTTCAGGGGCAGGTTCGATCTAACTTATAAAGAACTAACAGGTAACGGAAAAATAGATTTTGAGAAAGCCGATCTCACTTCCGGAAAAATTCTATTTGTCAAACGACGGTTCTTTAGTGATACAGCCAATTTCCATTTAAAAGCCTTTAATGAAGATGGTTTTACATTTAGTACTGTTAACGTAAACGCAAAAATAGATTTTGATAAACGGGAAGGTGATTTTATTACCAATGGCGAAGGCTCTTATGTAAAATTTGATAAGAACCAATATATTGCTTTTATGGACCGCTTTAAATGGTACATGGATTCTGAAGAAATGGAATTGGGCGATACCCAGAAAAAAATTGATACAGAGGCCGCCGAAAAAGGACTTGATCTTGAAGGTCCGGAGTTTATTAGTATTCATCCCAGGCAGGATTCGTTACGCTTTTTTGCCCCCGGTGCAAAATACAATTTAAAAAAATATATTATCAAGTGTAAGAACGTGCCATATATTAACGTAGCAGATGCCAGAATGTTTCCCAACAACGGCGACGTTACCATTTTTAAGAACGCGGTTATGGATACTTTAAGGAATTCATCCATACTTGCAAATACTGTTACAAAGTTCCACACCATCAGGAACACAACAACCAATATTTTTGGCAGAAGAAGTTATCTTGCCTCGGGTGAATATCAATACTTAGATGAGAACGACAAACCTTACCTCATTAAATTTAATACCATTCGTCCGGATACAACGGGCCAAACAATTTCTGAAGGTTTAATTGATGAAAAAGAAAAATTCCAATTCAATGATCATTTTAGTTTTGCCGGTAAAGTATATTTATTTGCCACCAACGAGTTTTTATTTTATGAAGGTGGAACAAAAATTGTAAACAATTGTAAAAAAATAGGAAAATCGTATTTACAATTTACCGGCGAGATCAATCCAAAAGATATTCAAATACCAATCCCTAAAAAAGCGCTTGATGTTAAAGGCGGGGCAGTTGGAACTGGCTTATTCTATAATCAGGATACAAATATGGTTTATGCTTCGTTTTTATCATTGCAGGGCGCAAGAAGCTCTAAAGATGTTATTGAGGCCGACGGTATATTAACTTATGATAAAGAAAATGAAATGTATGAGATCTCAAATAAAGAAAAATTATTAGAGATGAGTTTACCCGGTAACTACGTAAGTTTAAATACCACCAATTGCGAAATATATACTGAGGGTAACTATAATCTTAGTAACGACCTTGGCCAGGTAAAATTAAAAAGCGTTGGTAACGCCAAATACAATACGGTTAAAGACAGTATTAATTTTAATTTAATGCTGGTTGTCGATTTCTTTTTTGAAGGTAGTGCTATTCGTAAAATGGCCAAGGATTTTGAATTGTACCTTGGTAGTTTAAACCCTACACCATTTGAGGGCGATCTTTTTAACCATGGTTTAATTGAGATATTAGGAAAAGATAAAGGCGACAGGGCGCTATCAGAATTAAATTTATATGGTAACTATAAAAAATTCCCGGATGAATTAGAAAAGAACATTGTGTTTAACGATGTAAAAATGAGTTATAACCGCGAGGCAAAAGCTTATTTATCCGAAGGGAAAATGCTTGGGGTTGGCAACATCCAAAAAACAGAGATCTTTCGTTACATGACGGGAAAAATTCAAATTAAAAAACAAAGAGGTAAAGATATTTTAGATATTTACATTGAGGCAGATCCAAACACCTGGTATTATTTTACTTATTATAACGGAACTATGTTAGCCGTAAGCAGCAACGAACAGTTTAATAAAGATGTGAAAGAGCTAAAAAGTAAAAGTAAAAAAATGGAGGTAGACAAAGGCCCATCCTACCGCTTTGATGCTACTACAGCGAAAAAGAAAGACGACTTCCTGCGCAAAATGAAACAGATTGGCGCCATGGGCGAAGAAGAAGAAAAGAAAGAAGAATAGTTTTAAATTTAAAATACTTGTATAAAAGCAAATAATGATTAATTTCATGCTGCAGTTAATTTATGAGTGAGGAAATACTTAGGGCATTAATGCAATTATTTGCCATCATCGCTAAACAAGATGATGGAAGTGGTGATTCTGAACGCAACTTTGTGCGGAGTTTTTTGGCATTCCAGCTTAATAAGGCAAAAACAGAAGAGTATCTTTTGCTTTACGATAATTATTTAATTGGTAAAGACGAGAAGCCAGCTAAAACTGCAGAAGGAGAAGATGCCCCGGCTCCAAAAAAACGCCGCCTGACTTCAGTTTCTGATTCGCTTAAAACGCTTACTATTTGTCTTAAAATAAATAAAACGCTTGCTCAAAAACAAAAGGTAATTGTGTTAGTGCGTTTATATGAATTATTAAAAGCAAATAATTCATTTACAGAGCAAAGAGTTGAGATCATTAATACCGCCGCGGAAACCTTTAATATTCCGGAAGAAGAAAGGCGCGCCGTTGAGATTTTTTTTACACATGCAGATATTCCGGATGATATAGCTCAGCATTTTGTTATAATTGATGATAATGCCGATAGAACAACAAAAGCAAATCACATTCACTCCGAAGGCTTAGACGGCGAGATATCTACGATCCGTTTTCCAAGCGTGAACTTATTATTTACAAGTTACACAGGCAATAATGAGCTTAACATTAATGGCATTCCCGTTAATCAATCCATTGTTTATTTATTAGCGCCGGGCAGCACTATCAGGGTTCCCAGGGGAACGATCTACTATTCCGATATTGTTGAAACATTCCTTAATAAAACACAGGCCAATAAATTAAGTTTTGTTGTTGAAAATTTAGAATATAAATTTCCCGGTGGAAAAATTGGGTTAAGGGATATTAATATTTCCGAATCTCACAGTGCCTTGGTAGGTATAATGGGTGCCAGCGGCGCGGGTAAAACAACTTTGTTAAATGTATTGTCCGGTATTGAAACCCCAAGCGCCGGAAGCATTCGCATTAACGGATTAGATGTTACAAAAGATAAAACACAAATTAAAGGTTTAATAGGTTACATTTCGCAGGATGATCTTTTAATTGAAGAGTTAACCGTTTATCAAAATCTTTATATTAACGCGCAGCTTTGTTTTAAAGATAAATCGCCCGACGAATTAAAGACGATTGTTTTAGCTACACTCGAAAATTTAGGTCTGCTCGAAACCCGCGACATTATTGTTGGCAACGCGCTTAATAAAAAAATAAGTGGCGGCCAGCGTAAACGTTTAAATATTGCGCTAGATCTTATTAGGGAGCCCGCTATTTTATTTGTTGATGAGCCTACTTCCGGCCTATCCTCACGCGATTCGGAAAATGTAATGGATCTTTTAAAAGAACTCTCCTTAAAAGGTAATTTAATTTTTGTGGTGATCCATCAACCATCATCTGACATTTTTAAAATGTTCGATAAAATTTGCGTGTTGGATGTGGGGGGTTATAATATTTATTACGGCAATCCTGTTGAGGCCGTTATGTATTTTAAAGAAGCGGCCAACCATGTTAATTGTGATGTTGGCGAATGCGAACTTTGCGGAAACGTTAATCCCGAATTAATTTTTAATATTTTAGAGAGCCAGGAGGTGGATGAATATGGAAACTACACCGGCAACCGAAAAGTGCAGCCGGAAGAATGGCACAGCTCTTTTAAAACAAATGTAAAATTTCCTGATTTTAAAGAAGTAAAAGATAAGATCTTTAACTCGTTTAAAATTCCAGGTATTTTAAAACAATTATTTGTTTTTATTAAACGCGACCTTCTTTCTAAGATCGGTAACAAACAATATTTATTGATCAATTTTTTAGAAGCCCCGGTGCTGGCGGCATTGCTATCTTTTGTGATTCGTTATACCTCTCGCATAAAAGGCTCAGAATATATTTTCAGGGATAATGATAATGTGCCTGCCTATATATTTATGTGCGTTATTGTTATGTTGTTTATTGGGCTTACAGTAAGTGCCGAAGAAATATATAAAGACCGTAAGATCTTAAAACGCGAACGTTTTTTAAATCTTAGCCCATTTGCCTATTATCTTTCCAAGGTTAAAATATTATTTGTTATTTCTGCTATACAAAGTTTATTATTTGTTTTAATTGGCAATTATATTATTGAGTTAAAAGGCATGAATGTGCAGTGTTGGTTCATGCTTTTTACGGTGGCCTGTTCTGCTAACTTAATTGGTTTAAATATTTCCAGCGCGTTTAACTCGGCAGTAACTATTTATATATTAATTCCTCTTTTAGTTATTCCACAATTAATTTTGGGTGGTGCCATGTTTACCTTTGATAAGCTAAACTCTTCTATAGGCGGGGGATCGGGAGTGCCTTATATTGCCAGCATGATGCCTTCGCGTTGGGCGTATGAGGGTTTAATGGTTCAGCAATTCAGGTATAACAATTACGAGGCGCCATTTTTTGATTTTGATAAGAACATAAGCCAGATAAATAATAAAATGACTTATTATATACCTGAGCTGGTACAAATTAGCACCGATGCCTTACGCTTATCAAAAGAAAAAGATGTAAAGTCTCAGGCAGAGTTAAAAGAAAAACTGGCCATCATTCGAAATGAATTAGCGCGGGAAGCTAAAATAAACAAAGATGTATTGTTTAATGATATGGCTTATTTAACCCCAAAAAAATATTCAAGCATTACTTTCGAGAACCTTAATAATCATTTTTTACGTTTAAACCGTTACTATAATTTCCAGTTCATTCGTTATGATCTTAAAAAAAATCTAAAACTTTCGAGCCTGGTTGATTCTAAAGAGGGGCAGGCCATGTTCCAAAGAATAAAAAATAAGTATTCGAACGAGTATTTAGAGGACGTTGTACGGAAGGAATATGTAAAAAATAAATATATTGTTGAAAATGAGCGTTTAAATCAACAGATCGACCCAATCTACATAAATCCTCCAAATCAGTATATTTCGTACAATATTCACTTCTTTTCGCCCAATAAGTACCTTTTTGGCAAGGAAATCAGCACTTTTTGGTTCAATTCTATCGTAATTTGGTTCATTTCTTTATTACTGTTTATTCTTTTATATTTTGAAGTTCTTAAAAAAACTTTAAATTTGTTTAGCAAACGCTAAGTTCCCATTATTAAACATTAAAACATTTATTTTTTTATGAAGGCAAAACTATTTCTTGGATTCAGCTTGATCTTTTTGAGTTGTTATTTAAAAGCGCAATGCGTTTCTGATAATTGCAATTCTAAACTTGGAACTTTTACCTATTTAAAAACAATTTATATTGATAATACCAAGCTTCAGGATAAACCCAATATGGTTACCTATTTATTTAGTAAAGGTTCAACATATATGGTATTGTGTTGCGACCAGGCAATAAAAGGCAGTCGTTTAATTGTGAATGTTTATGATAAAGACAAAAATTTAATTGCTACCAATAAATTAAAGAAAAAGGTGTATCCGTCTATTCAATATCCGTGCAGTGCAACAGGTATCTATTACATCGAATCCTTTTACGAAGATTCAAAAGATCCTTGCGGTGTTAATATTTTAGGTTTCACAAAATCTTAATCTCCTTATTATTTTACAAAAAAACATTTATGAAAAATTGTAGTAAGCAACGTCTAACTAATTTTATCCATTTTGGTATTTATATACTTATACCTCTTTTTGCTTTAGTGAGTTGTGGGGGCAATGAAGAAAAATTTGTTGAGAAAAAAGAAACCGAAGACACTATTCAAACAAAAATTAAACCCGACATTTCTGCCGAGGTGATCAATAACATCATCATGTCTATTCCTTCTCCTTTAGAAATGGCTACCATGCTTAAAGATAATGGACAAGGCTATGATGCGAACCTGCTTAACCCATCCACCAATCTTATTAAATACAACACCAATTATAAAGTAGCATTTAATATTGGCGTTTATAGTGCAGATCTTGGTTACATAAACATTTACGAAAAAACATTTTCTGCCATGAGTTATTTGCAGAATATAAAAGAGTTGGGCGATGAAATTCACATTGGCCAGTTCTTTGATTTTGAAACATTAAAGCGTTTAGCAACCAACACTAAAAATTATGATTCATTGATCTTTATCAGCACTGATAATTTTAATAAAATGGATGCGCACTTAAGAACACAGAACAGAAATGAACTAAGTGTTTTAATGATCTCAGGCGCATGGTTAGAAGGCGTGCACATTGCTTGCCAGGTTGCAAAATTAAAACCAAATAAAGATCTTACAGAGCGTTTAGGTTTTGAAAAAATAAACTTAGATAACATTTTGGTTATTTTAAATGCCTATAAGAATGATAAATATTTTGCGCAAATAGTAACTGAGTTTGAAAAACTAAAACAGATCTACAGCAAGATAGATATTAGCTACCAATACGTAGAGCCTGAAACAAAAGAAGTTAACGGACAATTGGTGATCGTAAATAAAAGCAAGAGTACTGTAAATATTACAGATGCACAACTTAAAGAGATCATTTCAGAAATAGCAAGGGTAAGGGACTTAATGATCAATTAATTTAAATCATTCCCCGCGTTTTAATTTCAAGGTATTTATTTAAAGAGTTTACGGTTAATTGTTGTGGTGTTGTGTAAACACTCAATATGCCGTATTGCTGTAATTCCTTTGTAATTTGTCTTTTTTCGAAATCAAATTTTTGCGCAATGGTTTGTTCGTAGATCTGGAAAGTGTTTTGTGGTTTTTGTTCCAACAGCTCTTTTAGCTCTGTGTTCTCAAAAAATATAACCACAACCAAATGTTGTGTTGCCATTTTACGAATATACTTTAGTTGTCTGCGTAAACCACTTAATGTTTCAAAATTGGTAAACAATAATAACAAACTTCGCTGCGTGATCTTTGTGCGCGTGAACGAAAGCAAATTCTCATAATTACTTTCTTCAAAATTGGTCTTGGCATTATATAATCCTTCCTGTAAACGCAATAATTGATTTCCCTTTCTATCGGCATTTACAGCCACATTAATTTTATTTGAAAAACCTATTAATCCCGGCTTATCTTGTTTTATCCAGGCTACATGGCCTAATACCAAACTTGCATTAATAGCGTAATCTAAAAGCGTTAATTCTTCGAAAGGCATTTTCATTATACGGCCCATATCTACCAAACAATAAACCTGCTGTGCTCTTTCATCACGATAATGATTTATCATTAACTGATTTTTTCTTGCTGTAGCTTTCCAGTTAATCGTTCGAACATCATCTCCGGTAACGTATTCTTTAATTTGCTCGAACTCGGTGCTATGCCCTATTCGCCTGATCTTTTTTACACCAAGCTCCGACAAACGATTGCTTATTGCCAACAATTCATATTGCCTTAGTTTTAAAAAAGACGGGTAACATGGCATCATAAAAGGCTCCTCCACTTTTATATGCCTTTCAATTAAACTGATTGGCGAGCAAACAAATAAATTAATTAAACCAAAATGGTATTCGCCTCTTTCAACCGGGCGTAACTGAAATGCGAAACGTTTTGATTCTCCCTTGTCCAAAGAAGAATCTATTTTAAAATCCCTCACCTGAAATTGAACCGGCAATTCGTCGATAACAGATATTTGAATTTTAAAGGGGAAATAATTTTGAACTTTTAATTCCAAATCGTTGACATCGCCATTGCTAAGGCGTTGAAATTTTGAACTGCGGTTTGCCACAATTGGTTCGGGGTTCCTAAAAAGAATAAAAATATCAATACCCATTGAAAATACAAGAAGTATTAATAAAATAAAAGCAATATCATAGATCACAGTAAATAAGAAAGATAAAATAAATAGAACAATCAAGCCAAAAATAGCTCTGTAAAACCATTTGGTTAATCGTATTTGTTTAAATATGTTTCTTGCTTTGCTTAGCATGTTTATGTTTTAACCACAGAGCGCACAAAGTATGCACCAAGAGTACTGCGATATTTTAATTCAAAAAATAAACACTCTTCATAAGCGCTTTCTAAAAGTCCAGGGCCTAAAGTTGAATGCACTTTCAAAGCACATTCTACAGCAACTTTAGCTATTTCGTTTTCTGTCATTTAAATTTTTTCTCTGTGTTCCTTGAGCTTTCTTCGTGTTCTTCGTGGTTAAGATTATCGTGGCACTTCTACTTTATCTATTATTTGCTGAATGATCGTGTCAACACCAACCCCTTCCATTTCTTTTTCTGGTGTTAATATTATCCTGTGTCGTAAAACAGGGAATGAAACAAACTTAATATCATCGGGTGTTACAAAATCACGGTTTTGAATACAGGCATTTGCTTTGGCCGAATTTAAAATTGCTATAGAAGCACGTGGTGAAGCACCTAAAAATAATCCCGAGTTTTTCCGTGTAGCTTGTACGATCTGCGTAATATATTTAATAAGATTTTCTTCAATCACAATTTTTGTGGTCAGTTTTTTAAGATCATTGATAGAAGATTTATTTAAAACCTTATTTATTTTATTAAGGTCAATGATGTGGGAGTTAGTATGAAAATTCATTAACATCGTTCCTTCATCCTCCATAGAAGGATAACCAACATGGATCTTAAACAAGAAACGGTCAAGCTGCGCTTCAGGCAAGCGGTAAGTTCCTTCCTGCTCGATCGGGTTTTGTGTTGCCAATACCATAAATGGCAGATCGAGCGGATAGGTTTTTCCATCCACAGTAATTTGTCTTTCTTCCATTGCTTCAAACAAAGCGGCTTGTGTTTTTGCCGGCGAACGATTTATCTCGTCCGTTAAAACAATGTTTGCGAACAAGGGACCTTTTTTAAATTCGAAGTCGGCCGTTTTAGCATTAAAAATAGAGGTGCCAATAATATCGCTTGGCATAAGATCCGGCGTGAACTGGATTCTTTTAAAATCTGCATCAATTGTTTTTGCTAATAACTTAGAGCTAAGTGTTTTTGCAACACCCGGCACTCCTTCAATTAAAACATGACCATCAGCCAATAAAGCAATTAATAAAAGATCTATTAATTGTTGTTGCCCAACAATATATTTCGAGATCTCATTTTTAACCGATTGGGTCTTATTTACCAGATCGCTTAGATCTATTCTGTTTTCAAATTGATTTTCCATTTTATCGTAAACTGTTTTTATTAAAATTATGTATTTGCCTGTTTAATTCTATTAATTCATTTTCTGTTATTTCAACTGGTTCTTTTAATTTTTCGCAATAAACGAATAATTGTCGTATTAATTTTTTTTCGATGCCACTTAATACCGAGATCTCATTTAAAAACTCATCATTAATTTGATTGGTGTTCACATTAAATTTCCTCCTTACCCCTTCATAAAAAAACTTGATCTTTTCTGCGGCTATGCTTTGATGGTTCTTGCTATTATAATATACATGGCCTACCACATTAATAAATTCAAGTGTGCTGTTCCTTGGCGGTTCTATGATAGGAATAGCTCTTTGCCTTCTTCTTCCTTCAAAGATCATATAAAAAATAAGAATAAAAATTATTAACAGATATGCTGCGTATAAAGAATCGTTCTCTAAAACAAATTTAATGAACGAATAATTAGTTACGTTATATGTTTTGTAATATTCGTCCCAAACTAGTTCATCATTCTTAATAAGCGATAACATGGCATAAACAAACTTCCGGTTTGGATCATTAACAATAAAGTAATTTCCAAAAACATCCGGCACGGTCATTAGATACAATTTACCTTTACCAACATTACCAACAATTAAACAGGCTTTATCTTTTCCAAGATCGGCCAGTACTTTAAAACGTGTGGAGTCGAAATTTCTGAAGTACGCAGAAGAAGCCACTCTTGAATAAGAAAAAGATGTTTTTTTATAATTACAGGCGGCAAGCTTGATCTTTATCCCTTCTTTTTTGATCAGAGAATCAACCGATTCAAAGTAATCTGCATAATTCTGGTCTGTCTTTATATGAAATGTATCTGCAATAGCGCCGTTAAATAGATTCGCGGAAATAAAAACAGTATTTCCTTTATTTAAAAATTCGAAAAGTGAGCGAATATCGTTCTTATTAAAACTAATATTATCATTGACTAATACCAACGAGGTTTTTTTATTTTGCTCGTTATTTAAATTGTAAAGGGTTTTATTGTTGATCTTATAACTTTTTGAATACACATTCTCCATTAAATTATAAATAGCAAAACAACCAAAAGGCGCTTTATCTTTACTTAAATAAGTACGCGACCAATTTGTAGGTTTGGGTAAAAAATATTGCACAGCAATTACAACGGCAAATATGCCGCAAAAAATGTAAACAAATTTTTTATTGCCTTTAAACATTTAGTTCTTTTTCAAAATCCGCAAACTCGGTTTCTTTTAACTTATAATCTGTAATGCCTATAATGAATTTACCGTACCACACATATTCATAGATGTAACTTAAGCGTATAAATGCATGTTGATGTTTTTTACTTTTTAGCTCGTAACGGTAATCGATATTAGTTTTATAAGAAGCAAATTCAATTAGTTTGCCTTTATCCATTAAGAATAAGATCTTTAAATAATGCCAACGAGTGGCTAAACGAAAATCGCTATCAGCTAATGCCGTTTTTATTTTTTCTTCGAAATTTATTTTATCAAGGTCTTCAATAACATCTATAAAATTAAACGCTGTTGCTTTTGGCTTTGGTTTAATTAAACTTGCCAGGTCTGATCGTGCAAGCAGCCATATTAATAATGCCATGGCGCCAATAATAATTGTCCATATAATAATTTGGCGGGCAGTAATAACATTATCAAAGCCTGCATTTCCAAAAAGTTTTTCGGCAAGCCATTCAAGAAAACGTGCAAACATTCCTTTTTCGGCTGCTATGGTTTGTTTGTATTTTAATTGGGTATCTGAAAATGTTTTATCTTCTTTTTCTTTCGACGGAGATAGCGTTTCAATTTTAGCGGTATCTGTTTGAGTGTGTTTTGAAACATCAATAATTACAGTTTTGGGAATAGAGCCAAAGCTTGCCTCAACAAAAAATAAAAAAAATAAGCTAAATAGAATATGCTTTTTTAAGAACAAAATAATTATTGTATTTGATTGATCTTTTCGATAATTGAACTGCCTTCCTTTTTCTCTTCGAGGTTTGTATATTGGTAAATGCTCATTAAATAATAAACCGAAAGAACACCGTAGGATAATAAAGAGCTTATAATAATGGCAGTCACTAATAAAAGCGGTGTTGTTTCATCGGCCTCTCCAAAACCAATAGTTGATTTTGCTCTTGAAAATGTTGTAATAAGCGTAATTATTAATACCGGTAATTGAACTATAAATCCCATAATGGAATAACATATAAATGCAACAAAGCTTACTACCCAGGTCGTCCAAAAATTTCCTTTCAAATAATAAAATACCTTTCTGATCGCTGAGAAGATTCCAATTCTATCGCGCTGACAAACAAATAATGCCGCTAAAGGTATAAATGAAAGTATTGGGCCAAAAATTAATATTGCCACAAACAATAAAATTACCATTAACACAATAAGTGCAATTGCTCCGCCACTACCATTGCTTCCTCCGGTTAAGGAAAAAATACCCCCAAATACCAAAGCTATAACAGCAACTGCTACAACAGAAACCAAAACAAATAATAAAGTGTTTCCAAATACGCGCCAAAAGTCACTAAAAAAACCGGTTAACGAATGATTAATTGTTAATGGTTCATCGTCTTTTAATTTTTCATTCTCAATTAAATTTTTATTTAAAATCACATTATAAATTGTTATGCCAATAAAAATGAATATCATAGAAAAAAAATACGATACCAGTAATTTACCATAGAATGATTCGAGGTTTCGAACCATTTTTGTAAAGGTCATGGATGAGCCCATCATATAAGCAGAAATGGCCGATCCAACAATAATGAACGGTCCGGCCAAAAAAAGCAGGCCGCCAAAAAATGGTTTAAAATTTTGTTTAATAAATGCAAAGGTTGCTGTAAAAATGCCGCCAAGGTCGCGCACCTTTCTGTAATAAATTTTTTGCTCACTCATAAGTTGGTTGATATTTCTTTTTTAAATAAATTGGTAAAACAATAAAATAACCGACAATAAACATAGAAGATAAACCAATAATAGTAAGGCTTAGCGCCATGTGCATTTCGGTATACCTGGTAACAAAACTTTCTAAAAAACCTGCTGTAATAAAAACAGGTACTAATCCAATAACTATTTTTAATCCATCTTTTCCGCCGCGCATAAATGCCCGCATGCGCGTGTGCGTACCCGGGAAAATAAAACTGTTTCCTAAAACAAAACCCGCGCAGCCCGCAATAACAATGGCCGATATTTCGAGCGTACCGTGTATCCACACAACTTTTAAGGCTTTGTCCAATACATTGTGCTGGTAGAACATAGCGAAAAAACAACCTAACATTACGCCGTTGTAAGCAAGAAAAAAAGAAGTCCCAAAAGCCGTGCACAAACCAAAGATAAATGCCATAAAAGAAACACGGATATTATTAATAGTGATTTGCACAAACATTAAAAACTGGTTCTCTTCACCGTAAATAGCCAAAGGGTTTCCTTTTTTAATGTTTTCTAAGGTATAATCCACATAATAATCGCCAAGTATCATGCGTACAAAACTATCGTCATAAATTTGAGATAAGACACCCACCATAGTTGCTATTGCTGTAACTACAAATGAGTAGAACAACTGTTTATGATATCGCCCAAATAGTAGAGGCAATTCTTTCGTATAAAAAGTAACGAACCGGTTGCCGCTTTCTTTTTTATTTTTATACACCAGGTGGTGTATGCGTGAGGCCATACCGTTTACGTATGCATTGGTATTGCTTTTAGTATAATTGGTGTTGGCGTAAGAGAGGTCGTCTGTTAGCTCGATGAACATTTCGGTTATTTTTGCCGGATGAACATCTTTTTTTTCATCCAATACTTTCTCGTATCCTTCCCACTTTTCGGCGTTTTGTTTTAAAAAAGTAATTTCCTTCATCTTAAAGTTTGTAGAAATGGTTTATCTTAGCAACCACATAAATGTAAATATTTAAATAGAATTAGCCAACAGCTTTTAATGAGCGAGATTAAAATAACCACTTCTCAAAACGTTAGCCTTAGTTATGCCGCGGCAGGTGTTGGGCCAAGGATCCTGGCTGGTTTGCTGGACATTGTCTTTATTTATTCTTATGCGGCCATCATAATTACCATATTTTCATTGGCCATTAACCGAAATGATTATAGCGGCGATTACGAAAGCCACGAGAATTTTAACAGGATAATGATAGGTTTACTGATCTTGCTTTTATTGCCCGCCATGTTATATAATTTGCTTTGCGAAACATTTTTAAACGGCCAGAGCTTTGGTAAAAAGATCCTCAAAATAAAAGTGGTGAAATTAGATGGCACGCAACCAAATTTTGGCTCGTATTTGGTCCGCTCTATGTTCAGAATAATTGATAAACCAATTGTAGCCTTAATTACAGTTGCAGTATCTAAAAATTCGCAACGCTTTGGCGATATGGTTGCCGGCACAACTGTTATTTTGATCAATAAAAAAGTAAGTCTCGACCAAACTATTTTACGCAGGCAAAGGCCGGATTATAAGATTGTTTATTCGCAAATTTCATTAATGAGTGATGTGGATGCGAATACCATAAAAGAAGTACTGGATTTTGGATTGGCACAAGATCAACCTCAGCACATTACATTACTCGCCAAAAAAATTAAGGATAAGTATGGTATTACAAGCGTAAACCAAAAAGACGATTTGTTTTTAAAGACCTTATTAATGGATTATAGCCATTACCAGTTTGAAAAGTAGCATTGTGCTAAACTTTTTTTGTGCCTCAATTAAATTCATGTTAAATTCGTTAGTACTAATGAGATGGCCAATTAAAATAGTCGAAGTCAAAAAAATATTTTTCGCGATAATACTTTGTTGTTTTTTTCTGCCTTTTTTTTCGCAGAATAAAAAAATCGATAGTCTTTTAAAAATAGCCGGTAAGCACCTCAACGATACAATTGGCGCAAAAGCTTATCTCAGGATCTCTACTTTATATTTAGGTAGAGGTATCGTTGATTCCGGTTATACTTATGCAAACAAAGGTTATTTAATTTCACAAAAACTTAAATTCTATCCCGTTTTGGGCTTGGCATGCAACAATTTTGGCCAGGTGTATAATTATAGAGGCAACCTTGACTCTGCCATTTATTACTTTACAAAAGCAAAAGAATATTATGTTATTTTATCAGACTCTGCTCTTGTAGGCGGTATGCTAAATAACATTGGTGTAGTATATCGCTCACATGGCAATATTTCAACCGCATTGGATTATTATTTTAAAGCCCTTAAGATCAAAGAGAGATTGCACGATACCATTGCCATTGCTAATTCGTATTCAAATATTGGTCATTTATTTAGTGAGGCAAATGATACTTCCAATACTATCAAATACCATAGAATGGCCCTTGCATTAAGAACTAAAGTAAACGATCTTAATGGTATTGGCAATTCATTAATGGCCATTGGTTTATATTATCAGGGTAATGAACAACTTGACCAGGCTCTACTTTATCTTCAAAAAGGCCTTGCCATAAGCGAAAAGGTTGGTGATGAAGAAGCCATAGCTATTGGTTGCTATAATGTTGGGGCTGTTTATTACAAACAACATAAAATTGAAAAATGTCTTCCGCTTTATGAACGCGCGCTCGGGATTTCGAAAAAAAATAATAACTACGAGGGAATTGCTACCTGTCTCGAAATTATTGGCCAAATTAGTTTCGAAAAAAAAGAAATAAAAGAGGCTGTTAAAATGTTAGAAGAAGCTTTTTCCGTTGCGAAGAATATTGATAATAAAGAATTGATAAGTAGTATTGCCAATAAACTAAGTTATGTGTATGAAAAAACCGGTGATTATAAAAAATCTCTCACCTATCATAAGATTTGGGTGTCGGTAAAAGATAGTTTGTTCGATCAGGAAAATACCCGCAAGCTTACCAGCGAATCCTTGAAATATGAGCACGAAAAAGAAAAGATCATTTTACAAAAAGAACAAGAAAAAAAAGAAGCTATTATAAAATCTGAAACTTTTAAAAAAGACCTAATACTTGGCGCATCTGTTTTATTTTTACTGATTGTTTCTGTTTTTACCTTTATTATTTTTAAGCGCCTCAAAGAAAACCGTAAACAAAAAGATATTATAGAAACGCAGCGCAACGAGATGATCGATTCGATTAATTATGCAAAGCGTATTCAATTTGCATTATTAGCCCATACGGATCTTTTAAGCGCTAATTTACCACAGCATTTTATTTTATTTAATCCTAAAGATATTGTAAGTGGCGATTTTTATTGGGCAATTAAAAAGGATGATCATTTTTATTTAGCGGTGTGTGATAGTACCGGACATGGTGTGCCCGGCGCTTTTATGAGTTTACTAAATATTAGTTTTTTAAATGAAGCTATTAACGAAAAAAATATTTCGGCACCTAACAAGGTGTTAGACCATGTTCGTAAACGTTTATTAGAAAACATGGATGGAGGGCGCGACGGGATGGACGCGGTGCTTCTTAAAATTCCTGTAAATAAAACAAATTTAAAAGTTGAATATGCAGCGGCAAATAATTCGCCAGTTTTAATTCGCAATGACGCCGTAATTGAATTAGCAAAAGACAAAATGCCTGTTGGAAAAGGAGAAGTAATGGATAATTTTAAATTGCATGAAATTGACTTACAAAAAGAAGATACGCTTTATTTATATACTGATGGTTTTGCGGATCAGTTTGGCGGCCCAAAAGGAAAAAAATTCAAATACAAACAATTAAATCAATTATTACTTGCCAATTGTGATACGCCAATGACTGCCCAAAAAGAAATTCTAAATTCAACGATCCAAAAATGGAAAGGGGATTTAGAACAGGTAGACGATATTTGCGTAATTGGAATAAAAATATAAAATGAAAAAGCTTTTAAGCCTTATCCCCGTTTTTTGTTGTTGCGTTTCTTTTTCGCAGCAAATTGTGCTTGATAGTTTAAGGCAACAGGTGCGGATACATAAGGACGCAGATACCGCACGCGTTTTTTATTTGAATGAGCTGGCATACCAATATCTTGATTACAATACCGATACAGCAAAGATGTATAATGAAGAGGCCATGGCGCTGGCAGAAAAAATAAATTATGTAGATGGCATGATCACCGGTAGGAATGTTAAAGGATTGTTGCTGCGCATGAATAATCAATTAGATGAAGCCTTAAAAGTTGGTGAGGAAGTTCTTGAGTTAAGAAAAAAAAATAATTCGCCCGACCGATATACGGGAGCATACACAAATATCGGCTCAGTTTATTTGGTGAAAGGCGATTATGTTAACGCGCTAAAATACTTAAACCTTGGCCTCGATAACGCAAAGCGCTGGAATCAGATCGAAAACCAGATAGTGATCTTAACCAATATTGGCATAGTTTATAATAATTCGGAGTTGAACGATCTTGCTCTTGAAACATTGCAAAAAGCAGTTGTTTTAAATAAACAGTTAAAAGGTGAATCACAAAAATTACAACAAGCACAATTGTATATAAACATTGCCACCATTTATCATAAAAGAGGCTTATATGATGAGGCTGAGAAATATTTTAAATCTTCTTACGAAACCTACAAAAAAGAAAATAATATTCGTGACCTAAGTATTGTGGTATATAATCTTACCAGTACTACACGATTTAATAAAGACATGAAGGCCTGCGAATTTTTTATTAAAGAGATGGAAAAAATTGCAGCACAACTTCATTTTAACGATTATACCGCCTCCTTGCATTTAACAAAGGCCAATTATTTATTAGAAATAAACAAAGCAACAGAAGCGCTTGTTGAAGTAAATAAAGGCCTTGCCATTATTGATACAATAACAAGCCAACAAACTTATGGCGTGTTGTTAGGCGTAAAAGCAGATTGTTATAAATCACTTAAGGATTACAACCGATCGTTAGAGTTTTCAAACAAAGCCCTAACTGTTATAAGGCAAACAGGTAACACTACAGAAGAGGCAGTAATTTTCATGAACCAATCGCAGGTATACAGAGCTTTAAAAGATTATAAAATGGCATTAAGCTGTTTTGAAAGATCGGTGCTTATTCGTGATTCTATTAATTCTGAATTATTTGATACAAGAATCGCCACTTTAAATTCCTTCAATCAGCTAGATAAAAAAGAAAAAGAACTGGCTTTGTCAAATAATGAAAAGGACAAAGCGTTTTTAGAAAACAAACGTCAAACTACTTTGTTGATCGCAGGTAGCGTTGTAGGGGTTTTAGTAGTAGTATTGCTGATTCTAAGTTTACGGGCTTATAAGGTAAAACAAAAAGATAATGTTTTATTGAACTCTCAAAAAGAAGAGATAGAAATAAAAAATGTTGGATTACAAGAAAGCAAAAAAGAAATAGAGCATCAAAAAAACATTGTAGACGAAAAGCAAAAAGAAATTGTAGATTCTATTAATTACGCTTTGCAAATTCAAAAAACACTTATTGCTAATCACGAATTAGTTAATCAAACCATCCCTGATAGTTTTGTGTTCTTTAAACCAAAAGATATTGTAAGCGGCGATTTTTATTGGGCCACCAAAAAAAATAAACGTTTTTATCTTGCGGTTTGTGATAGTACCGGCCATGGGGTACCGGGAGCTTTTATGAGTTTGTTGAATATTAACTATCTTAATGAAGCCATCAAAGAAAAAAACTTAATAAAACCTTGCGAGATCTTTGATCATGTTAGAAAACGCCTGATAGAGACCATTTCACAAAATGGCAGGAAAGATGGAATGGATGGCATTCTTATCTGTATTGAAGAAAAAAACAATACGATTACGTATGCTGCCGCAAATAACAGACCGGTATTGATCTCCGAAAATAAATTAAATGAATTGCAGTGTGATAAAATGCCTGTAGGTGTTGGCGAAAAGAAAGAGCCTTTTACTGAATTTTCATTTGAAGGAAAAAAAGGCGATATGTTATATTTGTATACCGATGGTTTTCCGGATCAGTTTGGCGGGCCAAAAGGTAAAAAATTTAAATACAAACAATTAGAAGAACTTTTGTTGGAAAATAATAACTTAGATGTGTATAAACAGGAAGTTGTTTTAAAACAAAAATTTGAGAGTTGGATCGGACCATTAGAACAAGTAGATGATGTGTGCGTTTTGGGGGTGCGGTTATATACAAATGAGTCGGTTTACCCCGGCGCTGAAAAAATGGCAGAACTGGAAAGATCAAAAAAATAATTATTATTAAATGTATAGATCAATAACATTTTTACTTTTTTTTGTTTTAAGCTGTTTTTGTTTGAACGCGCAACCTGCCAAAAAAATAGATAGTATGAAAAATGAACTGGCAGGAACTATTCATGATACTACCCGCATAAAAACAATGTGTAAACTGGCGTTAGAGATCAGAGATCAAGGCGATATAAACCAGGCCTTAGCGTTAACGCAAAAATCATTGCTGCTTGCTCAAAAAATATCAAACACTTCTTTTCTTTGGAATATCTACAATCAATTAGCCGGGTGTTATGTTGCTCTTGGAGATTACCCCAAAACAATTGTCAATCATAAAAAGGCTCTTCAGGTAGCTTTTGAAACAAATAATAAAGGACGGATAGCAAGATCTTATAACAATATTGGCATTGTTTATTATCGCCTTACCGATTATCCTAAAACAATAGAGTATTTGCAAAAAGCCTTAAAAATTCAGGAAGAACTAGGTGATGAAAAACAAATAGCTGCTTGTATTGGAAACATGGCAGTAATATATTCTTCTTTAAAAGAAGATAGCCTTTCTATGGTATTTCAGCAACGGAGCTATGCTATCCATAAAAAAATGAATAATAAAACTGACCTTATAAATTCAGCCAATAATTTAGGAAATCTTTGCAGGAAAAAGAAACAATTTGATAAGGCCCGCCATTTTTATGAAGAAGCTTTAGCATACGCTACCGAAATGGAAAATAAAGACGGCATTAAAAGTGCTTATGCAAATATCGGAAGTCTTTATTATGATAATTATCAGCCAAAAGAAGCTTTGGAAATGTTTTTAAAAAGCAAAAAAATTATTGAAGAACTGGGTGACAAAAGATCTTTGGCCACAGTATCAGCTTATATTGCTGAAGCATACGTTCAACTTCATCAAACCGCAGAAGCTACTGTTTATTTGGAAAAATCCCTTGAACTGTCAAAAGCCATGGGTGACCTAAACACTCAAGAAGCTGCTGCTATGGGGCTCTACAGGAACTATAAAGAAGATAAGGATTTTAAAAACGCTCTTGTATATCATGAACTGGCAAGAAAATTAAATGATAGTATTTTTAATTCATCAAAAAGCGAAACGCTTAACAGTTTAAAAACACAGTATGCCTTAGACCGGCAGGAGAATGATCTGAAAGCAAAAGCAGATGCAGAACTTCAAAAGCAGGAAGAAGAAAAAGCAAAACAACGAACTATTATTTACATTGCAATTGGCGTGCTTTTAATTGTGCTTATTTTCTCATATGCCTTGTTGCAAAGATTCAGGCTTACCAAAAAACAAAACAAAATTATTGAGAGCCAGAAATTAATTGTTGAACAAAAAAACAAAGAAATTACTGATAGTATACGTTATGCCAAACGCATACAGTTGGCTTTACTTCCGACTGAAAAATATGTAAAAAAAGAGTTGGCTAAACTTCAAGATGCCGACAAAAAGAGCTAAAATTCTATCGCTTTATTTAGCATTCCTTATTAAGATTTAACAAAAGAATACGTCTTTCCTTTCTTATCTTTGTGTGTGCCAATTAAAAAATATTTTCTTTACAGCCTCTTATTACTAAGCTTTACGGGGGTATTTACAGGTTGTTTTATGCTTAACAAATATATCTACACCGACAAAGAACTTGAATTACATTATGCGCACGAAACGTTAAAACCTTCTTACCGGAATATTAATTTTTTGGATCACACTATGCATTATGCAGTTATGAGCAGGAACGACTCGTTGCCCTTGCTCGTGCTTATACATGGTGCGCCCGGCGCCTGGTACGGTTACATGAATTTAATGGATGATACATTATTGCAACAAAGATATAAGCTCATTGCCATCGACCGCTTGGGTTATGGTAAATCAAATTATGGTAAAGCCGAAACATCCACACAAATACAGGCTTTGGCTGTAAAAGAAATTATTGATAAAGAAAATATATCCGGTAAAAAAATAGTGTTGCTTGGCCGCTCATACGGCGCGCCAATAGCGGCTTTTCTTTCTATCAATTATCCGCAACAAGTAGAAAAACTATTTATGGTATCGCCGGTGATCGATCCGCAAAAAGAAAAATTTTATTGGTTCAGTAGCATTGGTAAATGGAAACCCGTGCAATGGTTCTTACCTAAAATGTTGAATGTGGCCACAAAAGAAAAATATTCGCACGAACGTGAAATGCTTTTAATGTTGCCTAAATGGAAAAAATTGTACACGCCTACTTATGTTATTACAGGCGCTAACGATAAAATAGCCGATACCTGCAATTACAGTTTTGCAAGATCGCACCTAAAAAATTGCCCTTCGGTTTTTTTGAAATTGCAAAATACCGGCCACCTGGTTACGAATGAACAGCCAGAATTGATCAGAAATTTATTGTTGCAAAAATTATAGAAATTACTTTGCTCTTATTCTTCCTTTTACAATAAAAGAATTTGGAAATTCTACCTGAATCTTTTTTAAAGTCTCAAAAGCTTCCAGTTTTGTTTTAAAATCGCCAATTAAAACCACAAAATTAGGCTGTTGATATTCTTCATAAGTATTATAATCTGAAAATTTTGCTGAAAATTTATTTCTTACAGCTTTAGCATTTTCCCTATCGCCGCCAAAATGTATTTTTATGCGGTACCCATCCATTTCTCCATTCGTTAAACGGTTATATTCTGCTTTTTTATCAATAAGCTGTTTAACCTTTAATTGGGTCTGTGTTTGGTTGGTTTGCCCAAAAAAGCAAGAAGAGGCCAACATTATTAGCAAAAATGGCAAAAATAGGGTCTTAAAAGGGCTTTTCATCTCTACAAAAGTAAGGTAAAATTAGCTCAAATCTTGCAAAATTTGTTAATTTTACGTTCTATTCTAATTCAATAAAATGGACAAATTTTCATACGTTGGAACAAGCGATGTAAGCGCAATTGAGCAATTGTTTTTACAATACACACAGGATGCCAATTCGGTTGATGCATCATGGCGCGATTTTTTTAAAGGTTTTGAGTTTGCAAAAACATCTTACGATGGAGATGGTGGGGCAATTCCCGAAAATGTAAGTAAAGAATTTAAAGTAATTGGTTTAATAAACGGTTACCGTCAACGCGGACATTTGTTCACTAAAACAAATCCGGTGCGTCAACGCCGCACTTACGATCCTACTCTTGCCTTAGAAAATTTTGGGCTTTCTGAAAAAGATACCGAAACTGTTTTCCAGGCCGGAAGTGTAATTGGCATTGGTGCTGTAAAATTAAAAGATATTGTTGCACATTTAGAACAAACCTATTGCCAAAGTATTGGTGTAGAATATTTATACACCCGCGAACCAAAAGTTTTAAAATGGTTGCAGGAGCGTATGGAAAAGAACCGCAACACACCTTCATTTTCTAAAGATGAGAAAAGGACCATTCTTAAAAAATTAACGCAAGCTGTTGTTTTTGAAAATTATTTACATACAAAATTTGTTGGTCAAAAACGTTTTTCATTAGAAGGCGCCGAGGCTACAATACCCGCTGTTAATGCTTTGATGGAACATGGCGTTAATTTAGGTATTGAAGATTATGTAATTGGAATGGCGCATCGCGGACGTTTAAATGTACTTACCAACATCATGAATAAAACCTACAAAGATGTTTTTACAGAGTTTGAAGGCAGGCCAAGTGAAGATTCTTTATTTGACGGCGACGTTAAATACCACATGGGTTATTCTTCCGATCAAACCAGCGATACAGGAAAAAAAGTTCATATTAGTTTAACTCCCAACCCGTCGCATCTTGAAACTGTGGCGCCGGTTGTTGAAGGCATCGTTCGCGCAAAAATAGATAATCAACATAAAGGCGATAACTCAAAAGTATGCCCTATTATTTTACATGGCGATGCCGCAGTTGCCGGCCAGGGTATTGTTTACGAGGTGTTACAAATGAGCCAATTAGATGGTTATAAAACAGGCGGCACTATTCACTTTGTAATAAACAACCAGGTTGGTTTTACCACTAATTTTATTGATGGCCGCTCTTCAACCTATTGTACAGATATTGCAAAAGTTGTTTTATGTCCGGTATTTCACGTTAATGGTGATGACGTGGAAGCTTTATGCTTTATTTCAAAATTAGCAATGGAATTCCGCCAGACATTTCGTCGCGATGTATTTATAGATATTTTATGCTACCGTAAATATGGACATAATGAAGGAGATGAACCACGTTTTACACAACCCTTATTATACAAGGCAATTGCAGCACATGCCAATCCAAAAGATATTTATGTAAAAAAATTAGCTGCCGAAGGTTCTGAATTAGCTGACGAGGCTAAAGAAATAGAAAATACTTTTAAAGCAGAATTGGACAGTAATTTAGATGCCGCTAAAAAAACTGACAAGGCAAAGATCACTTCTTTCCTGGAAGGAAATTGGAAGGGTGTAAAAATGGCAAGCGATAAGGATTTTGAAGAATCTCCTAAAACGGCCATTGATGAAAAAGTGTTTTTAGAGCTGGCCAAAAAAACAACCGAGCTTCCTGCCGATAAAAAATTCTTTAATAAGATCCAAAAGGTTTTTGATGATAGAAAAGCCATGATCACCAACGATAATTACGATTGGGCCATGGGTGAATTATTAGCTTATGCTTCTTTAATGAAAGAGGGCTACCCTGTGCGTTTTAGCGGACAGGATGTGGAACGCGGAACTTTCTCACACCGCCACGCTGTTGTAAAAGTAGAGGATAGCGAAGAAGAATACACGCCACTAAATAGTATTGATTCAAAAGAAAAATTAAGTATTTACAATTCGTTATTAAGCGAGTATGGTGTGCTTGGTTTTGAATACGGTTACGCCTTTGCCGCACCAAATACGTTAACTATTTGGGAAGCGCAGTTTGGCGATTTCTTTAACGGTGCACAAATTATTATTGATCAGTATTTAACTTCGGCAGAATATAAATGGCGCCGCATGAATGGCTTGGTGTTATTGTTACCGCACGGTTACGAAGGCCAGGGCCCGGAACATTCAAGCGCACGGATGGAACGTTTTTTACAAGCATGTGCCGAGAACAATATGCAGATTGTAAATACTACAACACCCGCCCAACAGTTTCACGTTATTCGCCGCCAGTTAAAACGCGATTTTAGAAAACCATTGGTGTGTTTTACGCCTAAAAAATTATTACGATACCCAAGTTGTGTAAGCAAGATAAGTGATTTTACAAAAGTTAATTTCCGCGAAGTGTTAGATGATACTATTGATGCAAAAAAAGTAACGCGTGTTGCATTCTGTTCCGGTAAAGTTTATTACGATCTTATTGAGCGTAGAGAAAAAGAAGGTGTTGTTGATATTGTTTTTATCCGCTTAGAGCAACTCTATCCTTTTCCTCAAAAACAGGTAGATGCTATTTTGAAAAAATACGATAAAGCAAAAGAATATTTATTTGTACAAGAAGAGCCTGAGAATATGGGCCCTTGGCGTTTTGTAGATAAATGGTTGCGTTCGTTGAATTTAAAATATGTTGGCAGAGATGAAGCGGCAAGCCCGGCAACAGGTTTTGCAAAACGTCACGCGGCAGAAAATGAAGAGATAATGACAACTATTTTTTCTAAAGTATTAGTTAAATAAGATCTCATGGGAAAATTAAAGGATAAAAATCTGGACGAAATTCTCAAAAGATCAATGGCCGAAAAGCTTTTTGTAGTAGAATCCTTATGGGAAAATATAAGGAGTGAAGCGGTAAAAAATGGTACGGATAAGGAAGGGATTGAGTTTGTGAACGAAAGGCTTGAAGCTTATAAAAAAAATCCTACTAAAATTAAAAAGTGGGAGGATATTAAAAAAGGATATTTAAAGAAAAAATGAAGTTTGAAATTTTTTTCTCCGAAGGAGCCGAAAAAGATTTTAATGAAATTACAGAATGGTACAAAAGAATAAGAACAGGTCTTGATTTCGATTTTATTCTTTGCCTTGAAAATGAAATAGAATTAATAAAACGTGAGCCTTTAATATATAAACAAGTAAGTAAAAAAATAAGAAAAGCGATCATTCATAGATTTCCCTTCAATGTTTTTTATGTCATTGAAGAAACAACAATCGTAATAATCGCTATATCGCATCATAAACGAAGTAAGAAGACAATAACCAAAAAACTGAAAAGAAAATAATTATGGCAATAGTAGAATTAAAAGTACCAAGTCCGGGCGAATCAATTACAGAAGTAGTAATAGCACGTTGGGTAAAAAATACCGGCGATGTGGTTGAAAAAGATGAAGTGTTGGCAGAAATAGATTCTGACAAAGCAACCTTAACTTTAAATGCAGAAGAGTCCGGTAAAATAGAAGTATTAGCTGCCGAAGGCGATACGGTTAAAGTTGGACAGGTAGTTGTAAAAATTGATACTTCTTTTAAACCGGAAGCTAAAAAGGAAGCCCAAAAAACTGAAAAAGTAGAGGCTAAAAAAGAAGAGCCTAAGAAGGAAACTTCTACAAGCCCAGTTAGCAAAGACAGTAAAAAAGATGCTACCTACGCAACAGGTACGCCAAGTGTTTCGGCTGCTAAAATAATGGCAGAAAATAATATTAAATCAGGCCAATTAAATGGTACCGGTAAAGATGGACGCATTACCAAACAAGATGTATTGGCTGCTTTATCTAACGGTTTACCAACTGCCGGAGCTGTACTTTCAAATTCCTGGAAAGGCGACAGAACACAAGATCGTACTAAAATGACCTCGTTGCGCAAAACGGTTGCCAAGCGTTTGGTTTCTGTTAAGAACGAAACTGCCATGTTAACTACTTTTAATGAAATAGACATGAGCTCCATTTATGCCATACGTGCTAAATACAAAGATAAGTTCAAAGAAGTTTACGGAAGCAATGTTGGTTTTATGAGCTTTTTTACCAAAGCAGTAACCGAAGCTTTATACCATTTTCCGGCAGTGAATGCGATGATAGATGGCGAAGAAATTGTTTACAATAAATATTGTGATATTGGTATTGCCGTAAGTGCGCCAAAAGGTTTAATGGTGCCTGTGTTGCGCAGCGCAGAATTAATGAGCATTGCAGATATTGAAAAAGGAATTAAAGAGCTTGCCGTAAAAGCACGCGATGGTAAATTAACGATTGAAGATATGACCGGCGGCACATTTACAATTACCAACGGAGGTGTTTTTGGAAGTATGATGAGCACACCAATTATTAACCCGCCGCAAAGCGCCATTTTAGGAATGCACAATGTAGTAGAGCGCCCAATGGCTGTTAACGGGCAGGTGGTAATTCGCCCAATGATGTATGTTGCTTTAAGCTACGATCATAGAATTATTGACGGAAGAGAAAGCGTTGGCTTTTTAGTAAAAGTAAAAGAGATGTTAGAGAACCCAAGCCGCATTTTATTTGGCGGCAAATTACCCGAAGAGGTATTGTTGGGGTTATAAAAAAATAGAACTTAAACTAAAAAGCCTTTCCAATAATGGGAAGGCTTTTTTTATTTCGATTAATTTTTTTTGTGCTTTTTTAAGAATTACTCTTTAATGACCTTAAATACTTTTTGCGTAGAATTGTTTTGAATTTTTAGATAATAAATACCAATTGGTAAAAAACTTAGATCGAGTTCTTCTTTTGAATTTACAGTATTTACTGAATAAACTATTTGCCCCAATGTGTTTGTTATATATAAATTATTGCTCGTGGCATTATCAAATTCAAGAGTTAATTTATCCTTTACCGGGTTTGGATACATGCCGTTTAATTGATCGCTCAGGTTATTTGAAATAATATCCGATGGCAATGTTGTAAAACAAACATTTGTATCTCTTAACGCTGATGGGTAAGCTTGAAGTGCTACAGTAAAACTATTCTGTCCCACATAATACTTCGTGTAATTTGTATTAGAGAAACAGCCTAATTTTGAAGATTGGTAACTAAAACTATAAAAATAACTATTAAACACCCCAGCACTAGCTCCAACGCCTTCAATAAAATAAGCAATGTTTGGACTATAATTTATAGTATTAGTTGTTGCGCCTTTAAAACGTTTATGATATTTTGTTCCCAACAATATCGAATCAATTGTATTTATTTTGTAGTTTAATATTTTCGTTGAGGGATCTCCTCCCGAAAAAACAGATATCGTATCATCAATATTCTTATTTTTTGAATCAAAGATCAAATGTGTATCATCCGCTGTAAAGTTTGAAACAAGGGTTGATGTAGGAACAAAATATACTTTTTTATTTACAGTATCGTTCGAGAACATACCAATAAATTGTGTTGAGTTTATGGGCACTATAGACGGATCGCAGTTGCCGCCAAACTGAGAGTGAATAAAAACACCTTGCATTACATTTGCATACACCTTGTGCCATAATCTACCGTTATTTGCAATATAGCCCCTTACAAAATAGTTGTACGCATCCGTTCTGTAACATTGGTTTGAAAAAGCAGTTGCACTACCAGTTTGAAACACCTTCCAAACCATATTGGTATCATAAGGTTGATATTTTTGGGCATTACTATATTTACACATAATTAAAAGAACTATAAATATAAAAAGGTGTTTCATTTTCTAATTTTTATCTCGCAATTACAAAACGTTTATTTATGTTAACGGTGGTTGGGCTTGTCGAACCCAAACTTTTTAGATTCAACAAATAAACACCTTCGGGCAGGTCTTTAATATCAATAGAATATTTTTTAAGTTCTAATTCAATAACATCTTCTTTTACTATTTGTCCAAGACTATTAATAACCTGTGCCTTGGTGTATTTATCGTTAGGATCAAAATCAATATTTAAAATATCGCTACTAGGGTTTGGAAAAAGAACAAGTTCTTTTTTACTATTCGTGTTCTCAACAGCTTCTGTAATTAAGTTTCCGCAACCAAAAGAAACGCAGCCCAAACTATCTGTTTTAACTATCCAGGCTTTACCTTGGGGCTTGTTAACGACACTCCCGCATAAAATATAACCGCCATCCAAGGTTTTTTCAATGCCATAAAATGTTTCCCAATAATTTGCGGGTGAACTTCCTGTGACATAATTACTGTACTGCCGCATCCATAAACTATCACCGTTGCTGTTTACTTTTAAGATGGTTCCGTTAATATCTTCGTTCACTAATGGCAAGCTGGTAGAATCGCCATAGCCGCATGCCACAACAAGGCTTCCATCATTATTAATGACGCCTGAATAACAGGTGTTTATTATCGTAGATCTGCCGTAGGTTTTTTTCCAGATAGGATTTAGATTAAGGTCGTATTTACAGATCTGTAATCTGTACATTTCATAATTATTTGCATACAAACTGGTTTGAATCCCACCGATTGTTACAATAGTATTATCAATTCCGGAATAAAACGACTGTGACACTCCATTGGTCCAATAAGTAGGATATAAGGACGCTGTAGAAACGGCGCCCAAAGTATCGCAGATCATTATAACATTATTGGGATGGTTAGAGGAATTATATCTTCGCCCACACAGGATCAATTTTTTATTTACCAGATCATAAGTGGCAGCAGAACAACCCATATTAAATGGATTCGAAATTGTAAAGGTGGTAACAATATTCAAATTGCTGTCTAGTTGAAAAACGCAGGGCCATTGGCTAGAAGAATTACTTTTATTACCGATCAAATAGTATTTATTGGCATTAAACTTAATAAGGTTGTTCATATAATAACTATAAATACCATCATAATAAAAAGAGGTTTTAATAGTATCCAGCGTTACTTTATTTATTTTAGTAAATAAGAGGGTATTAAAGCTTGAAGTATAAGTTACAGATGCGCCAAAATAACTACAGTTGGTAGCTGGTATAAATTGTTTTAAGCCATTTAGATAAGAATAATAATCATAATTAGGATAAGTAAGTGTTTTTTTAAAATTAAGGATACCGGTTTTACTTATATTGGTGCAATATAGGCCCTGATAACCGGTTACTGAATCATTAGCATAATTAAAGACCGTAAAGCTTGAATCGGCCGGGTTATTAAACACATGTGTACTGGCTGTATTATTATACCCTGTTTTGTAGTAATTATTAAAATAAGTTTGCCCTTTGCTTAATAAAGGCAAAAGGCAAACTAAAAATAATATTTTCCTATAACGCATTGTTTATTTAATGATCACAATTTTTTTTGTGCTTATTAACCTGCTTTGTTTATATAAATTTACTAAATAAATACCATTTTGCAAAGTACTTAATTGAATTACACAGCTTTGCACACAATTTTGTTTTAAAACAACCTTGCCTGTAAGATCTGTTAATTGAATTTCCGCATTTTCATCGCCCTCCGACTCTACAAATAGTTGATCTTTGGCAGGATTTGGATAAATTTTAATATTATCTGAAAGAGAAATAGCTGTAAGATTATTTTCTTCATTGAAAATAGTTTTATTTGATGTGCTCGCATTAATCGGTTCAATGCGTTCTTCTGCAACCTGAAATCCATAAATTTTCTCCAATAACGCTATAGCTATACCGCCCGTTAAAAAATCATCTTTGGAAGATTCAAGCAATAATTGATTTTTAATGCCTTGGTTATTTTTTAACAGACTTATACCACTTGGATTTTGAGAAATATTTAGCGCAATTTCCTGCAAATCACAAAACGTATTATTCTTCGGCGTTTCGTTACGGAGCGAATTTATCGCGACTGTAGCTGCCGCATAACGTTTAGCGGCAATTAACAGTCCAATTCGAGTATATTTAGCTTTTGGTAATTCATTAGTTGCTAAAATTGACAGAATACTATCATATTGTGCCCCATTTTCCATATTCAAATAATCCCGCATCGCTGCGTGATGAATTAGGCCAATCTCTCTTTGTACCAATTCAAGCTGGGCCTTAAGTATGCTGTGTTTGCTAAGTTTGTTTTCTACTTGCTTAACCTGCATATAATTTAGTGCAGAGGATGCAATGTTTAAGTTCAATATTTTATTCCACAAAACAGGGGATAATGGGTAGTTTTTATCGTAAACATCTTTCAGATTCTGCGCCGGAACATTAGTTCTTTTAAAATATGTAATAATAACAGAATCACTTAAGAAAGGTTTAGCTAACAACAAATCCTTTAATGTGTTTTGGTTTCCAGAAATTAAAATAGTATTTATCAATTGTTGTGTATTACCGCCGTCCCTCATAGCTGCTATACTGTCGATAAAAGCCTGTCTGTTTAATCGGTGTGCAGCTAGTTGAGTTCCTGAAAGCAGGCGACTACCAAAACTTGGAGTATTGCTTACCGGGCAGTAAATAGATTTCAGTGAACTATTAGGTGGGTTCGTTCCTACAATATCAACTAATTCTGTAGCATTACTACAACTTGCATTTGTTTGAGGGGTTGGGTGCCATTGTGATCCATTATAAGAACCATGAGTTGTAATTGCAAAACTAGTTGGAATACTAATATAATATTTATTTTCAGCACCTGTATTGCAAGCAACTGAATAATATTTATTTCTAACGCTAGTTTGATCATTTAAGATATTGTAAACGCCTTGCGTAGTTGCAACACCATAATTATTAATGCAATTGCCACAAACCCTTCCGCTTTTTTCAACGCCAATGTTATAAACGGAGCTAAAAAAATCATTGCAATTCATTACTAGCCCAACACCGGTTTGTTGATTGTAATTTACGCTTATAGCCCATATTGGTTGTTGAAGGCTATTAAACGTATTATTGTAAATGCTATTTGGGTTTGTGCCACTATTATTAACATATATCCCTGCTGTTTTGATTGCTGTGGCAGAGAAATCATTGTTTTGAACTAAATAACCATCGCATCCATTTAAATACAAGCCGTAATTTGGTGCCGCTAACGAGTTTGTTCCTCCAAAAATAAAGCTATTATTAAGTATCTGCACCCCAACAATATTATTTAAATATATCTGCCCACAAGGATAATATCCATCGTTATTAAAGGTAGCATGGTCAATGGTGCTAGCATAAGATGTTGTCGCATTAGTTAAATAAATGGAGGTTGCGAAACCCGTAAACGTATTTCTTGCAGGTGTGCCATTGCAGGTTGTTGCATTAATTGGATTTAGACAAAAATCTTTTATTATAAACCGGCTGTCGATACCGTAAATACCATAAGCATTTAAAGGATTTTGAAACGGTACAGTATTGAACCCGTCATTATTATTTCCTAAAAAAGTACAGCCATAAACTCTCACATTTGCGATCTCGCTTCCGGTAATATGTGCAAACGCTAAATTACTAGCATCGCCTTTGTAACTTGAGTTGTAGGTAAAGTGATCGTTTTTAAAATAACTTCGGTTGCCATGATAATCTAAAATAATACTATTTGTAAAGTATGTGTAAAATGCCGCGCCAACCTTATTATTTAAATAATTAGCATTAATAGACTGAACGATTCCACCAGTGGTGGTAAGATCAGGGCTTCCACTTACTTTTTTTGCCAAATAAATTCCGGTTTTCGCATCTTTAATTGTGCCTCCATTAATATCAACCATGCCCTGGTAATTTGGCATATTTGTTGTGCCATTTATCGATTGGTCTTGGCCAGAATTTCCCCACACCTCAATGCCATCCCACAATTTGCCACAAGAACTTTCGATAACACCACAAGATGTTATTACCAATTTTGCGCCTTGCTCTACAATAATTTTAGCATTTTCTCGCATCCGCAATGTACCTGATATCGTTAATTTGTAACCTGCTTTTACAGTTAGATTACCATTAATTTGTAGTAATGGATTGCCATAAATAGTATTAGTATTGATATTAATATTTGAATTATCTGATGCGCAGGATGGATTCTGCACAACTTTTGAAAGATCATTTGATAAATGGTAATGTATTTTTCCCAATTGCTTTGGGCTAAGATAACGGCGACAGTCAAAATTATAACCCATAATATTATTAGAATTAATACCGGGTGTCATTCCTGCACAGCTAAGCGAACCAATATTCCAATGAGCTTTATCCTCAAACCAATAGTCATCAACTAGTGTTGCATAAGGAGGTAAGCCGCTTGGATAAGACCCTGCCGGAAATACATCTGCAATAGGAATAGCATTGTAATCCCAAGCCCAAGTGTGTTCTAATCCCATGGCATGCCCAAGCTCATGTAAGATCAAAGTTGTATCACCAAAGGTTTGGCCGAGGTTGACAGGAGAGTGAACCATGAATATTTGATTTGAAGGAATATCCATGGCGGCACCGTACCCATTATTGGTTGGATGCGTTCCCCAAGTTAAATTAATAGCGGCTGGATCATTATAAGTATTCCATACTGGCGCAGAACTATAAGCGGCATTATTAGTTACAAATTGGAAACTGTTAAGAACAAATTGTATTTTGCTATTCCAATAATATGCCGGATTTGGGCTTCGGTTTAAATTGGGTGGCTGTAAATTTGCCATTATTGCATTCCAAGCATTAATATAGTTGTTTGCATCAGTAATTGTATTATTTGCAAATACTCCCGTACCTGTTGAGGGTTTAGTGACCCAAAAATTAAGTTTAACATATACTACGGAGGTTGTGGTTGTATAATATCCCGCAATATCAATTGGACAAATTGGCGGAGTAACATTTCCTGCTGGATTGGAACATTTGTTCGGCGACTGGCTGAAAATATTTCCGACTAAAAATGCTGCTAGAAATAAAATTAAATAGTGGTTGTTTTTCATGGTTGTTTTTTTTGAGGTTATTAATTAATATGGGTTCAAAATTTTTAATTTTAGTCAAGCGTAAAAAAGTAAAAACCAGTTAAATAGAATTGTGTTTAACTGATCGGGAAAGAGGACAGGACGGAAAATTGCAGTTATAATTTATACAAGAGTAACGAATGTATAAAAACAGAATGGGAAATTAAGGTTAAGAGATCTGTTTTAATAGAAAAATAGGTAATATTACCTACCTTTTTATAGGTAAATTTACCTACTCTAAATGTCAGGCTTTTAGTATATCAGAGAAATGGTAAACATTTTCTCCTTACGCACAATTATTAAGGTTAAACCCTAAGGCATTTTGTCTTAGATCATATATATTTTACCTTAAGCCGGAAACATTTCGGTTAAAGGCATTAACATTTCGGCTTAACCTAAACTATTTTGTTTCAAGACACAAATATTTTGTCTCAAGCCGCAATTATTTAGGCTTAACCTAAACTCGTTAGTATTGGGCCAAAGCTCCTTAGTATTAATACAAAGATATGTTGCATTAAGCTTTTATCATTTCGGCTTAACCTAAAGCATTTTGTATTGAGACAAAACTCCTTTGTATTGAAGCAAAGCTTCTTTGTATTAATACAAAGACATTTTGTTTAAAGCCGCAAACATTTTGTCTCAATACAAAATAAAGCAACGTGTAACTAAATTGGTTTAAATGTACCGTTGGTTTATAAAACACAACCAATTATAAAAAAGCCCTGAAATGCCCTGTTAAAAGGCGTTAAGAGCTGTACTATTTTTATGTTTTAAACGTTTAAGTATTTAAGTTGATGTATAATTTGATTTTAAGATTTATTAAAACACTCCGTAATACGCTATTGCGTTCGGAAACATAGCAAAGGTCTTACAGTAAACGTTCGGCATATATGCTTAACCGCTTACGCACTGCAATCTCTTTCAGCCTGTTTTCGCAGTCGGTTAAAAACAGAAAAAGTTCTTAAGCCATGTTATAACTATTTGCTTGCATTAGTTATTATCCCATGACAATAAAAGCTGGTTCAGCGGTCACAAATAAAATATGAAATTATGAAAAAGCATAGTTTAAAAGTGGCACTGAATATGAGTAGAACTTCTGTGCCAGATAAAATAAATAAAGCAAGGTTAATTACCGATGCTATTAATAATAACCCCGCTACCTTTGCCAGCCCTATACCTGCAATTGCCACAGTGGTAACCGCTATTAACGATCTTGAGATAGCCTGGAATAATGCTGTTGACGGCGGCAAAAGCAAAAAAGCTATTATGCATGATAAAGAAAGCGAGCTACTAAAATTAATGAATGACCTTGGGCATTACGTGGAAGGTGTTGCCGATGGCGATGAAAGCAAAGTGCATTTAGCAGCCATGGATAGTAAAAAGCTACCCCACATAAAAAACCTGTCCGAGTTTGAAGTCGCCGCAACCGACGATCGTGGCGCTGTAAACTTAAAAGTTAAGGCAAAAATAAAAACGGTATACAAATGGCAATACTGTATGGCCCCAACCAACCAAAATGCATGGGTAACTGCCTCAAGCAGCACGGTTAGCCGAGCCACTATTGGTAACCTTGTAAGCGGTGCCTTATATTATTTTAGGGTATTATTTATTAATACCAGCGGCGACAGTCAAACATCCGAAATTGCTTTTGTAGTTAATTAATTCTTCATGTTTAAGAGAGGCGCTAACAACGCTTCTCTTTATTAAAACCAAGATCATGGAAAATGTAACTGAAATTAAGAAGCTGATAGTAGCTATTGCTTCACAAATGAACTACCTGGATAAAAAACAGTTGATAGATGCCATTGCATCGGGTTCTAAATTAACAAAAGCAGATGCGGGACGATTAATGCAGCCCGAAGAAACAAAAGAAATTAGTATTACCATTACAAACAATACTGCTGATAGAGGCAGCAATGTATTTTACATAGTTGCATCTTTTATAAAGTATAGTACGTTGCGTATACTAAAATTTCTTTTCAGGTTTATAAAACGTTAAGCCTAATTCCCTTCCTTTTAAAACCGCTGCAACCTGCGGCGGTTTTTTCTTTCAACAAAAATTGCAAATCATTAAAAACTTAAAAAATGAAAACGAATAATAATTCAGGGTCAAATGACCCTACAGAAAACCCCGGCGGCCAAAGTCCGGATAACATTTACAGGCAACTCGAAAAAGAAAATAAACTGGTACTTTCTTATTTAACGGTTCGCAAGATCATTGGCATATTAGGTATTTTGTTCCCTTTAATTCTGGTTTTAGGAACACTACTATTTGGTCAGTGTAAACAAGTGCAACTATCCATCAGCAATTATTATCACACCAATATGCGCGATGTATTTGTGGGTTACGTTTGCACCTTATCTATCTTCCTGCTCTCTTATAAAGGATATGACTTAACCGACAGGATAGTTTCTGCACTGGCAGGCATTTTTGGTTTAACAGTTGCGCTAATGCCAACCAATATTAAATTAGACCCCATTACCGGTTTAATACCGCCCTGCAATATTTGGTGCGATGTGCAGCGTTATGAAATAATTGGCATCATCCATTTAAGTGCTGCCGGCCTTTTTATTTTAAGCTTGTGCTACTTTAGTTTATTCTTATTTACAAAAGGCGAAACAAACCCAACGCCTGAAAAAGTAAAAAGAAATCTGGTATATAAAGTATGCGGATATATTATGTTAGTTTGCGTTATTCTTTTAATCATCTTTTTTGCCTTGCCTAAAAGCGTCTACAACAATCTTGTTATTTATAAACCGACGTTTTGCTTAGAAACCATTGCTTTTATAGCTTTTGGTTTCTCATGGCTGGTAAAAGGGGAAGCTCTTTTGAAGGATGAGTAATAACCAAGCATTAAAATCCAAAAACACCTACTGCTGGCAGTAGGTGTTTTTATTTAGTAAGTCTCAAATATTTTACTTTAATTTACAAAGGATACATGCCTATTATGAAAAACACTGCCACAAGAATTAAAAAATTGGCTCATGAGAAACAAGATGAAATTCCCATTAAGCCATTCCTAAGGTGGGCAGGTGGTAAAACATAGTTAATAAAACAGTTAAATCAGTTTATTCCAAACCAGTTTAACGATTATCACGAACCATTTCTCGGTGGCGGCTCAATATTTATCTATCTGAAATCCAAAAACATTATTACTGGCAAGGCATATCTTTCTGATTTAAATAGGGACCTGATCAATTCATATCAAATTATGAAATCTAAACCGGAACAATTAATTAAAGAGTTATATAAATTTAAGAATACTGAAGAGTTTTATTATAATATAAGATCTAAAAAATTTAATGATAAAATTAAAAATGCTGCGCAGTTTATATATTTAAATAAAACATCTTTTAACGGAATTTATAGGGTCAATCAATTGGGACAATATAATGTACCTTATGGTTATCGCAATGTTGGTCAGGAAATAATTGAAAACGAACTTCTCGAACTTAGCAAACAATTTAAAAATTGTTATTTTAGTTCAAAAGATTTTAGCAAATCATTAAATCGAATAAAAAAAAATGATCTTGTATTTCTGGACCCGCCATACACCGTTGCCCATGAAAACAATGGCTTCGTTAAATATAACCAAAAAATTTTTTCTTGGAAAGATCAAATTAGACTTAAAAATTATATCGAAGCTGTCAAAGAAAAAGGAGCTCATTTTATTTTGACCAATGCAGCACACACAAGTATAGAACAGCTTTATGGTGATACTGGAACAAGCTTTGAACTTAATCGCTTTAGCTTAATCGGGGGTAAAGGAGCGAATCGGAAAAAATATAATGAACTTTTGTATAAAAATATATAGTTATGAAAATAAAACAGTTTTTTAAAGATTACCATTGGACTGCAATTGTTGAAACACTCGTTATACTGATATTTACTGTATTACCAACAATTGCTGGGGTTTTTGCAGGTATAATAAATTCCGAAACGATTTTGTATAGTAAATTCTATAAATCAGGCGAAATTCTATTGTATAGTGTGTCACTGTTGAGCGGAGCATATCTAGTATATAATAAGTTTAAAGTACGCGCTTCAGATTGGAGGAGGCTATTATCGATGATAATAATGATTGCATTATTGATTTTAGCATTACTGTACGCACTGATTATCGTATCACCGAGACCTAATTTACCTGTAATAAAATATATATCATTTAGTTTTTTTATTATAGCGACTGCATTGTTTTACCATTCACAATTATTAAGTAATAAACCAACTCCAGATATTGGCGCTCAAAGAAATGAAGAATCAAACAATATCGCAAACGCTTTAACTTAATCAGATGGAAATAATTACGGAGCAATATATTGAATTTGAATGTTTGGAAGTTAAACAACCCATTGGATTAATGTATATCGGAGCAATTAATTTCGACGATTTGGAAGTTATATCTTTTGCTGATGTGAGAAGAATGGAAATTGGAAAAGACAATAGGGAGCTAGAGGATTATATTGGAATACAAAGAAAGTTAGATGAAAAGCGAGAAAAAGTAATTGGTAAATATGTAAATCTTATTGATGCAACTTTTCCAAATAGTATAATTCTAGCTGTTTCATCCGAAAATGCAAAATATAATTCAGAAACTAAAATCATGAGTGTCCGTCATAAGGACGATGTGGCAAAGGTACTAGACGGGCAACATAGAATTGCTGGCCTAAGGAGTTTTACAAAACCAGGTAAAGAGTTTCAATGTATCGTTACAATTTATATTGATATGGAGTTAGAAGATCAAGCTATTGTTTTTGCTACGATTAACAAAGAACAAAAAAATGTTAGTAATTCCTTAGTCGCGGATTTATTTGCTTTTGCTGAAAGTAGAAGTCCACAAAAGACTGGGCATAACATAGCTAGGGCACTAACAAAAAAAGAAACAAGCCCATTTTATAAAAAAATTAAAATACTCGGAACAGCTGTAGATAAAGAAAATGAAACCATAACTCAAGATACATTCGTTAAAAGCCTACTTTCCTATATTTCAAAAGATCCTCAGTTGGATAGAGATTTCTATAAAAGAAACAAAGAAGATAAGAAAGCGAAGTTACCATATGTTCAAGGGAATGATTTAAAAAAATATTTTCTTCGTAATATTTTCATTGACGACGACACGGATGTAAAAATTGCACAAATTCTATGGAACTATTTTTATGCGGTTCAAGAAAAATGGCCAAATGCATGGAATACAAATGTGAATTTACCAAATAATATTTTGAATAAGTCAACTGGATTTATCGCTTTAATGCGATTTTTTAAGGATGCTTACTTAAGTTTCGGGCGTATTGGCGAGGTAATTTCTAAAGAAGAGTTTATAGCTATTTTCGCAAAAATTACACTTAAGGAGGAGGAATTTAATAGAGAGAAATATTTGCCTGGTTCAAGCGGACAAGGCACATTATATAAAGATTTGTTAAACCAAAGCGGGCTTGTTGTGATTTCTTAAAAAGCATTCCACTTACATTAATAAGCAATTTGGAAAAATTAATTTAAGATTCTATTCCACTACCACCTTTTTAGTAATAGCCGTATTGTAATTACCTTTTATTTTTAAAAGATAAACCCCTTTGCTTAATGATTGTGTGCTAAAGCTAAATGTGTTTTGTATTACTTTAACCCAATCGCGTAATAGCGTTGCAATTAATTTACCTTGTTGGTCGTACAATTCAAAACTTAAATATTCGGGCTGTGCTAAGCTAAGCTCAACACTAAACACATCGTTTGCCGGATTTGGAAATACGTTTGCCGAAGCTTCATTTGTTTTTACCTGGTGTTTAATGTCAGTAACAATAAAAGGGTTTAAGCCTAACTCAGTTATCCAGGCTCTGTGTGCAAAAGGGTAAGACCCGCTGTAAAAATACGTATTGTAACCACTCATCCAAACTTTGCCCGGATCGTTATACCTTCTTTGCGAGCCGGTGTAATCGCCCCACCTTTCCTGCGTAGCAGATAAAAGGTTAACGTAAGTTGTGCCGTTTTGTATACGCAGCACCGGCGAAAAATTGCCCAACGCATCTGCCCGTATAGCCGAGGTGCCACCAAATACTTTATTAGAGCTATGGTTAAATGTAAAAATAGAAGTGTTATCGGTAGCAGAATTTCCGGCGTACGAAATATTAGGGTAAGCAAAATCCATAGTGTCATTAAAAATAATATAACCCGTTACCGTTGGACTAACGGCCGCGGGATTGTTTATTACACCATAATAAATGGTTGGCCTGTTATTAACCGGGTGGTTTGTATTATGTACATACTGTATATTACCGTTCTCTAAAAAAGCACCCAGGTTACGGCAATCATTTGTTGCAAGGGTTTGCAGCGTGTTTGTTTGCCTGCCATCTACCGGTAAATAATAGGGTTGGTTAGAAATTAATACTTTAGTTGTTACAGTGCCTGTTGGCGCGCCAATGGTATCGGTAACGTTCACTAAAAAAACGGTGTCGTTTTGTGATGCCAAATTTCGGTTAGAAATAAAATACATGTTGGGCCCATATAATTGGCTTCCACCTTTTACGGGACATAAATTACGAATTGGTTTATTGTTGAATTTAATGTTGGAGTGTAAAACACTGCCTAGGGGCAAGCCGGCATAACCGCTGTCTTTTTTCATTTGCCAAATTAAGCTTTCGTTAAAACCTGTTTGCCAAGGTTGGTTATTATAAAGCAAATTAACAGTTAAAAATAATTCTTTATCTGTCATGCTTATCATTGGGTAATCCGTCCAAAGTGTATTATTTAAAGGATTGCCGGGTAAAGTATATAAATTCCAGCTGCCCGAAGGGTCGTTAGTTTGCGAGAAGCCAACAATAATTTTACTGGTAGTGTCTACAAAACCAACTAAACAAACCAAAACAAAGCGGTCTTTAACCGGATCGTACATTACTTTAGGATCAAATTCCTGATGCAGATTGTTAATAGGTGTAGTAAATACTGCTAAAGATTTTATTGGTGAGTTAACATTTGTAACTGTATTTCTTACCAAAATATTTGTGTTGATGACAGAAATAAGCATGCCGCCATTAGAAATAGCCATATCATTATCGTTGGGCGTACTTAAACCCCAAGGATTACCAACAAAACTTTGGCCTACAGAAAGTGTAGGCAAAATGGCGGCGGCAGCGTTGATATTATTTGTCTTATAATTTGCCGGATAATTGTAGGTCTCCATTTTCGCTGCCCTTTGTTTGGGCATCTCTATCATCAGCAACTTTGGGCTGTAGTCTGGCTGCGCTGTGCTATAATTAACTACTGCCTGCCTTTTAAAAGTAAAGGAAGTTTTTTTGGTTGTGCTCACCTGCGCTATGCCGGTAACTAAAAAGGATACAATAAATAAACTGCTGTATAAAAATTTCATGCTAAAGGTTTTAGTTACCTAAATGTACAAAAAAAGCACACAGAAGCAAGTTTTTAACCACTTTTAGTATTTGAAATACTAGTATCTTTATAAAAAATTTTAAAATGGCAACATTAAGCAGTTATAGCGAAAAAGGCGTTAAACTTACAATATACATTACCACGGTTGCCGTTTGCGCATTGGTAATTGTATTAAATCAAAAATGGATCCCGCATCCTGACACCTTCCCAAACCTGATCTATAAATTACCAATGGTAAATGCATTTTTAAATGGGAGCTGTACTATTTTATTGATCTTTTCTTTATTGGCCATTAAAAAAAGAAATATCCAGCTGCATAAAAAATTAAACATCTCTGCCTTTATTTTTAGCACAGTGTTTTTATTAAGTTATGTAACCGCGCATTATTTTATTCCTGACACTAAGTATGGTGATGTGGATCATGACGGCATCATGAGTATTGCCGAAAGTGCAGCAGTGAGCGGTATAAAACCATTTTACGTAATTATTTTAGTATCGCATATTTTTTTAGCAGTGGCTGTTTTACCAATGATCTTATTATCGTTTTATTATGGCTTGACCGACCAACGTGAGAAGCACAAAAAATTAACACGCTTTAGTTACCCTATTTGGTTATATGTAACCGTTACCGGTGTGGTGGTTTATTTGATGATAGCGCCTTATTATAATTATTAACCCTTGAGTTTTTGCCACAAAGACACCAAGTCGCTAATTTACACTAAGACATTTCTTTGTGTTTCTTTTTATCTCTCTGCCTTCGTATCAATTTTATTTTTGCATTCCTGCACTTCTGATCCAAAAAAAGATGAGCCAGTAATTACTGATAAAGAAATTACCTGGAGCAAACACATTGCATCTATTGTGTATAAAAGTTGTTCTCCTTGTCACCGCACAGGTGAAAGCGGACCTTTTACTTTATTAAGTTATGCTGATGCAGTAAAAAAAGCAAAGCTTATAAAGTTTGTAACCCAAACCGGCTACATGCCTCCCTGGCCAGCCGATGCCAGTTACACGCATTTTATTGGCGAACGTGTTCTAAATAAAAATGAAATAGAATTATTAAAATTTTGGGTAGACAATAATTGTTTGCGCGGTGATAGTTTAACTGAACCAAAAGCGCCAACATTTTACACCGGTTCTTATTTTGGAAAACCTGATCTTGTCATTAAACCGCAAAAAGCTTATGCCGTAAAAGGAAATGGTATCGATGCTTTTTTAATTATGAAATATCCTTATCAAATAAAAAAAGATACCATTATTGATTTTGTAGAGTTTGTTCCTGCACAACGTAAATTAATTCATCACGTAAACGGTCATTTAATTAGTTACGATGATAAAAGAACATTTAATTATTTAAGCGGAGAGTCTATTCACGAAGATACCAAAGCACAGTTAATAGATGTATATACACAAATGCATATTCCGTATAAAGATCAATTGCAGCCTCAGTTTCCAACACTCACACCAAATGTGGTGTATTATTTACCGGGTTATATTCCGCCTTCTTATCCAAAAGAAATTGGCGGTTATCATTTTAAAAAGAACGGTGCTTTTTTATTGAACAACATTCACTACGGGCCAAGTAATAAAAATCTTTTAGACAGTAGTTATATAAATGTGTTTTATAGGAAGACCCCCATTCAACGACCGGTAACCGAAAAACAATTAGGCACTTTTGGCATTTCTAAAATTGAACCTGAATTTATAATACCACCTAATGAAATAAAAACGTTTCACACACAAACAACTTTGTCTGCGCCCATTTCTTTATTATCGGTAAATCCGCATATGCATTTAATTGGTAAAACATTTTGGGCATTTGCTTTAAAGCCAAACGGCGATACCATTCCTTTAATTAAAATAAATAAATGGGATTTTAGATGGCAATATTATTATACCTATAAACATCCTGTAAAATTAGAAAGAGGCTGCACTATTTTTGTGTATGGTACATTTGATAATACTTCTAAGAATCCAAACAACCCTTTTTCGCCGCCGCAAAGAATAACCCAAGGCAATGGTGTTGAAAGCATGAAAACCACAGAGGAAATGTTCCAGTTTATTTTTACTTACGTGCCATACAAAGCCGGAGATGAGGCCATAGACATGGAACCGGAAAAATAAAACCTTTAAAATGCGTTTTTGCAATTGTTGTCATTTTTGGCTTCAAGCAATATCATAGCGCCGATTTTTTCATAAGCTTCTATTCTTTCGGCAACATTCATGAGCAGGGCAATTACAGTTGAATTGTCTGTTGCTATCTCTTCTCTTTTATATTTTGCTGCCTGCGAGTCAAATTCCTTTAGGTTATTTTCGAAAGCGGTTTTTTTAAGATTGTATTGCGTGGCTATATTTTTTATAAAGGCATTATATCTTGTTATTTCTGCGGTATAAAAATCTTTGCTGATTTTATTATAACAAGCCTTTATTTTTGCAGCACATACCGGGTCGTTATCAGATGCGCATGTAATAGCGCACTTATCAAACCCCGGCGAAGGCGCTTTTTTATATTCGGGCATAATAGTTAAAAGATCTTGCAATGATGTGCTTAGTTTTAAAAGAATACCCGTAAGCGGGCTTGGTTTAGTTTGTACGCTGACAGCTTGCAAATTTTTATTGTTCTGCATGCGCGCTTGTATTTCCATCGCAAATTTTATTTTTTCATCCTGCGTCATTTTTGCAAGTTTGGCTTGCGTTTCGGGACTATTAAGATCTGAAAAATCATTGGCGGCGCCCATGCCCGGAGCTATACCAGCTTGCCCTTTTGCCACAATTATATCCTGGTTGAGTTTATTATCTTCATGCAATTTTTTATTGTATGCAGTTATAGGATCGCTAGCGGCTTCGTAAAAATAAACCCCATCATTTATTTTGATCTTGCTGGCTTTAAAGGCTTCGGTAGAACTCAGCGCAAGTGCAGGCATAGCTTTAAACTCTGCCAGCATGTGCGTTTGCGAAGCCATATTACAAGATATAAAACCAAGCGCGCAAAAAATAAAATGGTTGATTTTTTTCATGTTATAAATTTACTTATTCTATCACAAATTTTCCTGTTGATGTTATTGTTTGCGAATTAAATAATTTATAAAAATAGATTCCTTTTTCCAGGCCTTCCCTGCTAATAGTAGTTTTATAAGTTGTTGGCTTTATCTTTTTAACCTCTTTACCGGTAATATCGCAAATAATTAATTGCGTATTATTTAAATTAATGGTAGTATTTAAGCTTACCTCCGCTGTATTTGAAAATGGGTTAGGATAAAAACTTACAAGGTTATTTTCTTTACTATTTTCTTTAATGCCTAATGGAACCGAACCAGAGAAGGAAAGGTCATCTACAAAAAATTGTGTACCCACGTGCGATACTTTATTATTTGGCCCAACAATACCCATGACAATGTATGCAGTATCAGGAAATTGGTTTAAAAGGTATGTTATAGGAAAATTAAATTGCGTGTAGCTTGGTACGTTTGAGCCAAATGCAAATACTTTGGCCACAATGGTGTCCCTGTGATTGCCATTCCATTTTGTCATTATTATTGCAAAGGCTGCACTGTCGTTACCAACTAAGTTTAATTTGTAATAGCCGCTAAAGGTAGCGGGCCTTAGATTAAAAGAGAAGCCTTGCGGACTTCCAAAAAGCTCAACCGAATCGCTGGAAAAAACACGGCCGTTGATAGTATCGCCATTGCTAATATTAGTTTGCATTAATATAGCGGAAGTACCGCTATGGCTTTGATTAGTTTGCAGTACCGAGCTGCCTGTATAAGCTGGATGAAAAGCTTTTACTAGCACATCATAAGACCACCAGCCTTGTGGCACTTGTATGGGAAGTGCCCCATCGTATGGCTGCCAGTTCTCGAAACCTGCGTTTGGAATTGTTTGTGCTGAAGAAGATAAAGAACAGAGCGTTACAAATAATAGTAATAATTTTTTCATAGTATTTATTTAAAAGGTTTAACCTAAACAAAACTAAAGGCATTTACCGGGAAGTTTTATCCCCTAAAAAGAGGATTTTTAGTTAAAAAAGATTTAAATTATAAAATATTCAGTAGCTTAGCGTTACAAAATCTAAAAGCATTTAAATTTTACCTAAAAATGAAAAAAATTATCCTTCACAGCTTATTCTGTTTATTAGCATTTAATACTAATGCACAGGTACCAGGCGATACCATTATTGTAAAAGCTTTTAAATATGGCAGTACAACCAGAGACACTGTTCTTAGTTTTCCGCCAAGTAATCTTACTTACGAAAAAGTAATTTTAAAATACAACATGCGTTGCAAGAATGGCTTGGTCTCTACACAAGCCTTACCCAACCAGGGTTGTGGCGAATGGGATTATTCCTGCAACACTTATATTGTTGATTCAACAAAGACCGAGAATGATCTTAATCTTCAGCCAAGTCATGTTATCTCTAATTTTACCGGTACAGTTTTTCCTTATGTATCACAACCTATTTATGACTATTATAATTATAGTCAAAACAATGTTGTCTTAAATAATATTGTTTCCGAAGGTCAATTTACAATTGGCACAGGTTCATCTTCTGTTCCAAACTTTCTTAAGTCAGATGAAAGATCCGGCCGCTCGCAGATCTTATACACTGCAACCGAACTAACCGCTGCTGGCTTTGTGGCTGGAAATATTAATGGTATTTTATTAAATGTGGCCAACACAGGTGGCGGCGTTAATTTTTTTAAAATTGGTATCCAACACAGCGGTTCAACAACTTTAAATTCAAGCACCGTTACTGTAAGTGGTTTTACAAACGTATATAATCAAAATTATGCTTTTGTAAATGGCAGTAACCGAATTCAATTTTATACGCCATTTGTTTGGAACGGTACCAGTAATGTTTTAATTGATCTTTCTTTTACCAATACAGTTCCGAGTAATCCAATTGTATTTAATGGCACAAGTTCGTCATCGGTTATGGCTTTGTATACAAAAAATAATTACGCGCTTGATCTTTCATCACTCGGGCATTGCTATTTAAATACATCTGTGCTTTCGGGCATCAGCAATGAAATTACAGTTTCATTTTGGGCATATGGCAATTCTGCTCAATTACCAACAAACACTTCTTTACTTGAAGGCTATTCTGCAAATGTCAATCAACGTAATCTTAATCTGCATTTACCATGGAGCGATAACAACATGTATTTTGATTGTGGTTATAGTGCCGGGGGCTACGACAGGATAAACAAAGTAGCCACTGCCGCAGAACAAGGCGGGCAATGGAATCACTGGGCATTTACAAAAAATGCAGCAACCGGTGATATGAAAATTTATTTAAACGGTTTATTATGGAGCTCCGGCACCGGTAAAACAAAACCTATTTCCATTCTCACTTTAATTCTCGGGAAAGATGCTACCGTTTCTAACACCCTTAACTACAAAGGAAAAATTAATGAGTTTACTGTTTGGAACAAAGAATTATCCTTAACTGATATTCAAACCTGGATGAATAAATCTATTGACGCAACTCATCCTTTTTACAATAACCTGTTAGGCTATTATAAAATGAACGAAGGCACCGGGTTAAATATTACAGATATAAAGAACAACTTAACCTCAACAGGCGTTAACTTGCAGTGGACATATGATAGAGGTAATAATTTAAAACGCACGTTTACAGAAAGTACTTTACGCCCAAACATTGTATTTTTAAATGGTACTTATGCTTTAACAACAACAACTCTTATCACAAAAGATTCTGTTGCAAGGAATCCAAATGTTGTTCAGCAATATTCGATCACTTCTAACGCAACAGTAACACCCGCAATAAATGATGCTGTAGTTCTTACTTCTACCTCAAATTCATACCAAGCAACGCCAATAAAAATCTATGATGGTGACCTTGGTACTTTAACCAGTACGATTGCTGTTATCCCAACCGGCAGCATAATCATCAACAATTTAAATTATTATAACCGTTATCCTTTTTATAACGAGATCATGTCGTTTGTAACGCCATATGGCAAAGGCCTGAATCTTGGCATAAATGGTAAATCATGGTATTACGACATTACCGATTTTACACCATTATTAAAAGGTCAGAAAAGATTGTTAATGACCTTAGGTGGCGAGAACCAGGAACAAATGGACCTTGATTTTATTTTTATTGTAGGTACACCACCTCGCAATGTGTTAGAGTTTAACCAACTCTGGCAAGGTGGCGCACGCTATGGTGGCGTGCCAATAGGAAGTATTATTAATAATGCACGATTTAATGTTTTAAACGTGCCCATGTTAAGTACGGGGCAGTCTTTTAAAGTAAGATCAACCATTACCGGCCATGGCGCGCAGGGCGAGTTCAAACAAAATGGCGGTGCTATTCATCATTACTTTAATATTGCCGGTGGATCAAATGAATTTGATTGGCAAAATACAATCAAATGCTCTTTAAATCCTATTTTCCCGCAAGGTGGTACCTGGTTGTATGACAGACAGGGCTGGTGTCCGGGTTTAAGTTCGTTATTAAAAGAGATGGATATTACTCCTTTTGTAACACCGGGCTCAACCGTTACTTTAGATTATAACACATCTAATCCACCGGTAGCTACCGGCGATTACAGGTTTATTGTTGCCAACCAACTTATAACTTATGGCGGCCCTAATCATTCGGTTGACGCAGCCATTGTTGACGTTTTGGCGCCGAGCAATAAAGTGTTTTATTCAAGAACCAATCCAATTTGTACAAGTCCGTCCATCCTGGTAAAAAATACAGGCTCCACAAATTTAACAAGCCTTGATATTGAATATTGGATAAACAATGCCAGTACTAAACAAACCTATAGCTGGTCGGGCAACCTTGCGTTTATGGATACTGTAACAATTACTTTACCCGTAAACACATTATGGCAATCGGGCATTACGCCAACAAATAATAAATTTAATGTTGAGCTTAAAAAAGCAAATTCGGTTGTGGATGATTATTCGTTCAATAATATTTATAGCTCTTCGTTTGTTGTTCCCGAAACATTGCCGGGCGTATTTTCGATCGAATGCCTGACCAATAATTTCTATTACCAAAACTCTTACACCCTTGAGGATGATAACGGAAATATTGTTGGTCAAAGCAGTTATTCGGTTGGGGCTACGGTTTATGAAGAATTCTATTCATTAAACGGGTGCTACAAATTAATTTTCCTGGATACAGGAAATGACGGCATTTCTTGGTGGGCAAATACAGGCCAGGGCACAGGTTACATTCGCATAAAAGATAATAGTAGCAATGTCATTAAAACTTTTCAGCCCGATTTTGGTGCCGGTTTTGTATATAGTTTTACAACAGACGGGCCGTTATCGATTAAAAAAAATGTGCTTGATGCTTCTTTAAATTTATATCCAAATCCTGCACACGATAAATTTGTGTTAGAAGGAACTGAATTGGATGGCGCACAAATAAAAGTTACAAATTTATTAGGACAAGCAATTACAATTCCTTTCACAAAGAAAAATGATACCATGGAATTTAATACTATTTCAATTACAAGAGGTGTTTATTTTGTAACGATTAGTAAGAGCGGAGATACAGTTACTAAAAAAGTAATTATTAATTAAGAAGGCGATTAAAATAATTATTCAGTATAAATTATTTTTCTGGTGCTGATGGCACCGTTTGATTGATGCAAGCGAAGAATAAATAATCCTTTATTGATATTCAGACTTGTTAGATCAATAATTGTACTGGTTTCAAGGTTTACTTCTTTCCTTAAGATCGATTTTCCTTGCGCATCAAATAATTCAAACGACTTTATTTTTGCTGCCGATAAAAATAATTTACCATTGGTTGGATTCGGGTAAATTAAAATTTCGTCAGATATTTCATTTGCCGTCATACCGGTGGCAATAGCTTGCGGTGTACAGGATCTAATGGCTTTAAATCCAGAATTAACGGTAGCGCCATCACTTTTAAAGCGCAGTGTCAAATTTTGTCCGCTCGAGGTAACGGTTCCGGGACTGTTAGTTCCGGTATACGATCCAATTAAAGGAGAAGTTATTGACGGGCCATTATATAAGAATAATGAATCGTACCCCTGTTCTGTTCCAAAACTTTTAAATTGCAGTTTTACCAAACTTCCGGTTGGTGCTGCTAATTTATACGTATAGCTTTCGTTATCATAATAATTACGCATTGGCCCACCCATATCAAAAAGGCTGTCGCTACAAACCAACGGTGCGCAACTGCTAAATTTATTTTGGATTAGCGTCCAATAATTCGTTGTGCCTGCATCGTACCCTAGGGCCCAAATACCAATTCCACCAAGGCCGCGTTCGTTTACCATATCATATTTTCTTCCTAAACTATACACATCATCAATAAAACATTGGCGCCATATGCTCGCACTTTGGTAAGCATAATAAGGACTGTAGCACGTTCCTTCCCAATGTTTATTGGCAGCAGAATAGGTGCCGGCATTACTTAAAAGATAACTTAAGGTGCGCGACGAATTAAAATTTCCAGTGGTTGATGCAGGAATTGTATTTGCTGTAACTTCCCACTCTTCGCCATAGTATGGCAGGCCTAATAATACTTTAGATGGAGTTGCGCCTGCTTTAATATAAGTTGTAACAGATTTTGCAATGGTATAATTGTAAGAGGTTTGATAATTGTATAATGGTGATGACGGGCCAGCTGTGGCACTGCCACCATAATAGTAATCGTAGCCCATTATTGTAAAAAGATCTACCACATTATTTAATACAGGCATATCAAAAGTTCCGCTCCAGTCAACCGCATATAAACACAATGATAATTTATAATTAGGATTGGCTGTGTTTAGAGCATTATTCAAATTGGTCATAAAAGTGGTAAACGGAACTTTATCGGAAGAGCCCATGCCTTCAAAATCAATATTTACACCATCTCCCCCGCGGGCATTTAATAATGAAACAATATTATTGATAAATGTTGTTTGCGCGGTGCTGCTTGCCCAAAATGTAGAGTGTCCGCTAAACATGGTAGCGCAGATATGAATTTTTGTTCCGTTGGCTTTTGCAACGGTAACAACACTTGCTGTGGTCCAGGCAAAAGAGGCGTTTGTATTATTACCTGTTGAAGGAGAAGCATCATAACTAAAATAACAAAGATCGCTTAACAGGTTCCATTGGTAAGCGGTGTATGTAGAGCCCACCCAATAAGGGTGCCAGCCAAAAATCTTTTTATTGAGTGTACAGGTGGGCGAACTGGAAATTTCAAGTGCTTTGTTATTTATCGCACTTCCATTCTCTTCATTTCTTAAGCTATCAAACTGCTCGTCCGTGCTTAGGTTTAAAGCGCCATAATATTCGCTTTGACGCTGCATAATGGATTTAAAGTTGGTTTCTTGCGAAATACTTGTTACAGTTAAAAACAGTAAGATAGATAAAAAAGTAGTTTTCATTAGTCATTCGAAAGTAGCGCGAAATTCTCATAATACCTATAAAAATGAGGTATAAAAAGCGACTTTTTCGTATATTTGCGGCTAAATTAATTTAGAGAGCGTATCGGTAGAAAATGAAGAACATTAGGAACTTTTGTATTATTGCACATATTGACCACGGAAAAAGCACTTTAGCAGATCGTTTATTGGAGTTTACCGGAACCGTTAACAAGCGCGATATGCAGGCGCAGGTGTTGGATGACATGGATCTTGAAAAAGAACGTGGCATTACCATAAAAAGCCACGCCATTCAAATGGATTATCCTTACAAAGGCGAAAAATTTGTTCTTAATTTAATTGATACTCCCGGCCACGTAGATTTTAGTTATGAAGTATCGCGCTCTATCGCTGCCTGCGAAGGCGCATTGCTTATCGTAGATGCGGCGCAAGGCATACAAGCACAAACTATTTCCAATTTATATTTAGCCTTAGAGCACGATCTTACCATCATTCCAATTTTAAATAAAATGGACCTGCCAAGTGCAGAACCCGAAATGGTAAAAGACCAGATCGTTGATCTGATAGGTTGTGATAGAGATGATATTATTCCTGCAAGTGGAAAAACAGGAATGGGCATTGAAGAAATTCTTTCTGCCATCATCGAAAGAATAAAAGCACCCGTTGGCGATCCTACCGCACCATTACAAGCTTTGATCTTTGACTCTGTTTTCAATTCATTTAGAGGAATTATTGCTTATTTTAAAATTATTAATGGCACCATTAAAAAAGGCGAGAAAGTAAAATTCGTAAACACCGGCGCATTTTATAATGCCGATGAAGTTGGGGTTTTGAGATTAAAGCCGGAGCCCCGCCCTGAATTAAGTACCGGCGATGTGGGTTATATTATTTCAGGCATTAAAAGTGCCAAAGAAGTAAAAGTGGGCGATACGATTACGCATTTTGATCGTCCTTGTACCGAAGGCATTCATGGTTTTGAAGAAGTAAAGCCAATGGTTTTTGCCGGTATCTACCCTGTAGATACGGATGATTTTGAAGAACTGCGTTATAGTATGGAGAAATTGCAGCTCAATGATGCCTCTTTAACCTGGGAGCCTGAATCATCTTTAGCCCTGGGTTTTGGTTTTCGTTGCGGCTTTTTAGGCATGTTACATATGGAAATTGTGCAGGAGCGTTTAGAGCGTGAATTTAACATGACGGTTATTACAACCGTTCCTAACGTATCGTACATTGCCTACCAAACCAATGGTGATGTAGTAACTGTAAATAATCCAAGCGATCTGCCAGATCCGGGACGTATCGATCGTATCGAAGAGCCTTATATCAAAGCAAATATTATTACTAAGTCTGATTTTATTGGCCCAGTAATGAGTTTGTGTATTGAAAAACGCGGACACATTGTTACGCAAAATTATTTAACGGCAGACCGCGTAGAGTTAGTGTTTGAAATGCCTTTAGGCGAAGTAGTATTTGACTTTTTCGATCGTTTAAAATCTATTTCCAAAGGCTACGCTTCTTTTGATTACCATCCAATTGGCATGCGCGATTCAGACCTGGTAAAGCTTGATATTTTATTAAAGAGCGAACCAGTAGATGCTTTGTCGTGTTTAATTCACAGAAGCAATGCCTATTTATTCGGAAAAAAGATCTGCGAAAAATTAAAAGAACTTATTCCAAAACAACAATTCGAAATTCCTATACAAGCAGCTATTGGTGCAAAAATTATTTCTCGTGAAACCATAAGCGCCATGCGTAAAGATGTTACCGCAAAATGTTATGGTGGTGATATTAGCCGTAAACGCAAATTACTGGAAAAACAAAAAGAAGGTAAAAAGCGTATGAAGCAAGTTGGTAATGTTGAGATCCCGCAAAGCGCGTTTATGGCGGTGTTGAAGTTGAATGATTAGTGTTGTTGTTTAAAAAAAGCCAGGCCTTGTAATTGTTTTCAACCTAAATTTTGTTCACAAAAGCTGTAACTAAAAAGCGTCATGGGTATTATAGTGGTTAAATTTACATTATGCGATTTTTAGCCTTTATTTTCCTTTTTACATTCAGTCTTACCCTCTCCTCTCAACCAAAAAAAGAGTATTACGATGCTAAAGAAACTCAATTAAAATCTGAAACAGATTATTACAAAGGTGTTCCCTATGGCGCATACACCGAGTATTATCAAGACGGAAAAGTATTATCCAAAGGTTATTATTATTCAGGTAAACTCAGTCATTTTTTAGGAAAAGAAGACAGTATTTGGACATTTTATTATGAAGACGGCAACAAAAAAGCCGTAGAGCGTTATGAAAAAGGTAAAAAGAACGGCACCAATATTTATTATTTCAAATCCGGTAAAGTCTCTCAGCTTACAAAGTTTACCGACAACCTTGCTGATAGCATTTGGACATCGTTTTTCGAGAACGGCAAAGTAAAAAGTCGCGAGAGTTTTGAAAAAGGAAAAAAAGAAGGCGAGTGGGTTTATTTTTTTGATAATGGCCAAATTGAAAGTAAAGGTAATTTTGAAAAAGATAAGCGCCAGGGCAAAGTTGAAACCTATTCTAAAACCGGAAAATTATTGGCCATTCAAAATTTTTGCAGCGGTAAGCCCTGTAACCATTGGGAGGAATATTACGAGAACGGGCAAAAAAAATTCGTAAAAGAATATAAAGACAGTACGCTGTACCTTATGGACCTTTGGGATAATAAGGGAAAGCAATTGGTGACTAATGGTAATGGCAGCATTACAGCTAACTACGATAGTGGCATTATTAGAGCAATGGGTTTTTACAAAGAAGGCTTGCAGGATGGTATTTGGCGTTTTTTTCATGCTAATGGCGAGCTGGATTATGAAGCAACCTATGAGGGTGGCGCGTTAAACGGATATTATTCATCTTATTTTCCAAATCATAAAATAAAAAGTGAAGGCAATTTTACCGGCAACAAAAAAAATGGTGTTTGGAAGTTTTATACAAGCAATGGCCAACTTGAAATGACGGGCACCCTGAAAGATGACCTGCGAGATGATAAATGGATCTATTACTACTCTAATGGAAAAGTGGAAAGCGAAGGTTATTATTTAAATGACAAACAAACAGCCACCTGGAACTATTTTTATCGCGGTGGCGAAAAATGGCGCCAGGGTAATTTTGATAATAACCTAAAAACAGGTGTGTGGACAACCTGGTTCGAGAATGGCAAAAAACTACAGGAAGGCCCTTATATTGCAGGTAAAGAAAACGGTTTATGGACAAGCTGGTGGGATAACGGCGCAAAAAAGGATGAAGGCAGCTTTAAAGATGGCCAGTTAATAGGTGATTGGTTTGGCTGGTACGCCAATAGCAAACAAAATTATATCGGAAACTATAATAGCAAAGGCAAAAAATCAGGAAAATGGGATTATTTTTACGAAAATGGGCAGCCTCGTGAAACCTGTTCGTATGTAAACGGTATAAAACATGGCAGCTATACCCAATGGTTCGAAAAAGGAAGCTTTGTTGATACAAAAGGCAAGTATCGTAAAGGGCATCAGCAGGGCGAATGGACTTATTTTTATGAGACCGGCGGCATTAATCGTACTCAGCACTTTAAAAATGGAAAGCTAAGTGGCAAAAGCCTTTCGTATTATACAAATGCAAAGCTGCAAAGCGAGTGTAACTATAAAATAATTAACGATCGAAGAAAAGGCAAAGTGCAAAGCGTTCCTCATGGTTTGTGGGTATTCTATGATAAAAGCGGTAAAGAGATCAATAGAATTACTTACGAAAATGGGGTAAAAAAGTAATTGAAAGTTTTTTTGTTATATTTGTCAAGTACAATTTATGATCAGGCTTAGTTTTAAAATAATTTTAGTTGTTTTTACCCTTTCTTTCACTTATTGCAAAAACGGTGAAAAACAGGATGAAAATCTTGTTATTGATGATAACACGAAACAAGCTGTTCAGGAAACAAAATTAAATGCGCAAAATGTATTTAATTCAATGCCCGATAGAAAATTAATTTTAAAATTAATTGAGGACAATAAGATCGATTACAATCCTGATTTTTTAAACGATCCTAATTCGGTTTCTAAATACACCATCGAATTCTATAAAGCAGCAAACTTAGGCATTTACGGCTCTGACCTTAGCATCGCCAATTCTTTTGATCAAACCCAGGAAAGTATGGTTTTCTTAAAATGCGTTAATTCATTAGCCGCAAACATTGGCGTTAACAATGCATTCGATCAGGCTATGTTTGACAGGATGGAAGCTAACAGAGAGAATAAAGATTCAACCTTAGAAATCATTACTGCTGCATTTAAAAAAGCAGATGAAATTTTAAAGGTAAATAATCGCCCTGCAACGTCCGCTGTCATCCTCACCGGATCTTGGGTTGAAGGTATGTATGTTTCCTGCCAGATAGCAGAAACAGCCAACGGTGAAAAAATAATTAAAACCATCATTAATCAGAATGAGTCATTAAAGAACATTATCATCATGTTAGAAGCGTCTAACTTAACAGATGGTACAAAATTTATTATTGCCGATCTTAAATCTATTCGCGATGCTTTTGAAGTAGCCGAAGCCAATACCGTTCAAAACGTTGAAACCATTAAAACCATTAAGGAAAAGATCACTGCCTTACGAAATAAATTAATTGCAGGCGCATAAGTTCTCCCTACTTTACATTTAACTTTTTTTCCCAAAACAATTCCTTACGGTTTCTGCAATTATTCCTAAATTAGTGTTCAGTTAATGAAACGATTTTTAATTATATTTTTTGCGCTTTTTTTTGTAAGCAGGTCCTTTAGCGCTTACATCTTAATTCCAATGGATGATGAACAGAAAAATCATTTAAAAGCATATGGCCTTGCTTATTGGGCTTTAAAAGGTGAGTTAGAGATACACTGGCTTTTAAATTACCGTGGCGGTAGTTTTATGATACCAAATGCAAAACCGGTTTCAAACGAATGTGTAATTAGAGGTATTAGTTACGAAACCATTTCTGACGCGCAAGGAAGTTCGATTTTGGCCGAAATTGCTAATCCAGAAGCAAATATGGATGCTATTAAACTAGAGAAAGCCCCACGAATTGCAGTATATTCTCCAAAAGGTAAACAACCCTGGGATGATGCGGTAACGCTTGTTTTAAAATATGCCGAGATTCCCTACGATATTGTTTACGATGAGGAGATCTATTTAGAAAAATTAAAAGATTACGATTGGCTGCATTTACATCACGAAGATTTTACCGGCCAGTATGGAAAATTTTATTCACAGTTTCAAAATGCAGCCTGGTATCAAAATGAAGTAAAAGAAAATGAAGCGCTGGCTAAAAAATTAGGTTTCGCAAAGGTTTCTTTAATGAAATTAAATTCTGCGAAAAAAATAAAAGACTTTGTTTTTAGCGGCGGTTTTTTATTTGCTATGTGTAGCGCCACTGATAGTTATGATATTGCGCTTGCAGCTGAAGGGGTTGATATTTGCGAAAGCATGTTCGATCATGATCCCGCAGATAAGAACGCGCAATCTAAATTAGATTTTTCGAAAGAATTTGCTTTCGAGAATTATAAATTAAAAGAGAACCCGTATGAGTATGAATACTCTACCATTGATACCTATTTAACGCGCAGAAATTTTGGTATGACACAAAAAACAGACCTGTTCACTTTATTCGAATTCTCTGCCAAGTGGGATCCTGTTCCAACCATGTTATGTCAAAATCACACAAGTACCATCCAGGGATTTTGGGGTCAAACAGTGGCCTTTGATAAAAAGTACATTAAAAAAAACGTATTGATTATGGGCGAGGCAAAAGCATATGGTGAGGCACGTTACATTCATGGCGATATTGGTAAAGGCACCTGGACGTTTTACGCCGGTCACGACCCTGAAGATTATGAGCACCGCGTTGAAGAGCCGCCAACCGATCTTTCGTTACACCCTAACTCTCCGGGTTATAGGTTAATCTTAAATAATATTTTGTTTCCGGCGGCTAAAAAGAAGAAACAAAAAACTTAATCTAATGATTTCCCCTTTGCAAAAGGGGGCTAGGAGGATTTTTTGCGATTGAGCAAAAAAGAGATTCAAAAACTTGCTATTGGATTTTCTTGATAAAAAATTATTTAACCAATTAATAAAACAAGTAATTTCACAGCATCAATTTCATTTTAAAAATAATTGTTTCGGCCTTGGCGGTTTTTATAGTCGCCAATATTTTGCCGCATGTGCGAGTAGATGATTATTTATCGGCACTAATGGTTGCAGTGGTTTTAGCTTTCTTAAACACTATTGTAAAACCAATTCTAACTATTTTAACCATACCCATAACGGTTTTTACTTTGGGGCTTTTTTTACTGGCTATAAATGCCTTTATTATTATTTTTGCCGAAAAGCTGGTAACCGGTTTCCATGTAGATGGTTTTTGGTGGGCGCTTTTATTTAGCCTGATATTATCGCTTATTACCGGAATATTAAACGCGGTGTTTGGTGTAAATGATAAACCAAAACGTAATAGAGATTAATTTTTTTAATAAAAAAGGGGCGTTAAGCCCCTTTTTTATTTGTGTTTTATAATTCTTATTGATCAAACTTGTTATAGTTTGGTGGCACCGCTAAACTCGCATCATCCGGTACTTTACGGCCAATTTTAACCACTTCCAACTTAGTTAACACTTTACCGTCACTTAATTGTTTTTCTTCACTTAATAACGGCATGCACCCTTCCGGAAGATCTTTGATCTGGTTAAAATAAATACTCTGTTTATCTTTTCTGTTCCAAAGTTTTATTACCGGCACAAAAAAAGAAAATTTATTTTCTGCCACCCAATAAGTAATGCTGGTATTTTCTTCCGTATTTTTTACAGTATACTCTGTACATTTAATTCCCTGGATGGTTTTCGTATCATTGCCTTTTGTAACAGTACAAACACCTTTTACAATTGGAGGCGTTTCGCTTTTATGTTCTCCCCAAACCTTACGTTTTGGATTAACGAATTTTATTTTATTTTCGTTAAGGTCAAAAATAAAACTTCCTTCAATAGCACCCGATTTTTTACCATACTGATCTAATTTTATTAATTTGTCTTTTACCAAATAAATATTCGTGTTTGTGTCTTTTTGAGTATAGTATTTAAACTCAATACTTCCGTTAAAGTTTTGCGCGGTAATTTGCGCTATACCAAAACACAATGTTAATGCAAGTAAAAAATTTTTCATTTCAAGGAGTTAATTAGAATACTAAATTATGTATTTTCGGGATAATTATTACAATGAAAAATAAAAATTCTCATAATTTAGGTTTTGAGGGAGAAAAAATAGCCAAAAAACATCTTTTATACCAATTTGAAATAATATATAGTCCAATATTTGCATATTGGATTATTTTGTATTAACTTTGGACTATATAATAAATCAATATGTCATTACCAAAACAAATCGTGATAAAAGAGAGTCTC
>JACCXH010000068.1 GCA_013697245.1 Bacteroidota bacterium | reverse complement strand
TTTGAGAAAACAAAGTTATATTTGTCATGAGAGAAAGTTTTTTTGTTGTGCAACTCAAAGATAATTTGAGATACTTAAATTCTTTCTCTTATTTTTTTTAATTATAAACGTTTAGGACGCTATTGATGAAAAATATAAAAAATATAGTTGTTGCTACTGATTTTTCGGTTACAGCACGCCATGCATATGTTTACGCTAAGAAATTAGCCAAAGCCTTAAGTGCTGCATTAACAGTAGTGCATGTTAAAGAAAATCTTATGATTGCTTCGGATGTGGTTATTCTCGTTTCTGTTGAGGAGGATAGCCAAATTACCAGTAATATTGAACAGCTTATAAGTGAAGAAAAAGATGGTGATAATGAATTACAAGAAATAAATATAAAAATTTTAAACGGAGAGCCTGTAAAGGTTTTAACTGAATTATCAAAAAACAATGATACAGATTTAATAGTTATTGGAACAACCGGCTTATCGGATGTTTTAACCAAAATTTTTGGGTCTACCTCGTTGAAAGTTTCTAATAAAGCGCATTGCCCTGTTATACTTGTTCCGAGAGATGTAAAATGGCATGCCTTGGAACAAATTATGTTTGCAAGTAATTATGATTCTATGACCTCGGAATTTGTACAACATATAACTGATTTTGTCGTTGGGTTGAATTCCAACATTCATTTTGTAAATGTTAAGAATTTCGATCCTCTATTTGAAGCTAAACAAAAAGAAATAGATTGGAATAAGCTTACGGCAAACGATTCTGCTCTACAATATGAAAAACATACGATTTACGGCAATGATACCGTGGAGCAACTAAAAAATTATTGCGAAGAAAAAAACATTGATTTGATGGTTTTTGTGAGTAAGCATCGTGATTTTTGGGAAAACCTTATGCACAAGAGTATTACAGAACGTATTGCTTTATTTACCACTATACCAATAATGGTTATGCATGTTGATGACAAACAATAATATTAAAAAAACTACAACTTAAATAAAAATAGAATGAAACAATCAACTGATTACAATGAGCAAATACCCATCTGGCTAAATACTGAAAGGGAAAGTAGTAATGAGCAAATTCCATTAGAACATATAGATAACCATATTGCTAATAGCGATTTGAAGCCTGTAAAAAAACGACGAAAAAGAATAGTTGTTTTTTCTAAAAAGACAGCGTTCAAGAATTTTTTTTAAACTCAATTAATTTATAAACTTAAAACTAAAATTATGTTATACGACGGTTATCATTTCTGGGGCATGCACCTTATTTGGTGGTTTATTTGGATTGTTTTAATATTTTGGATCTTTGCTTTGCCTTACGACATTCCCGGCCAGCGAAAAAAACCAACGCCCCTTATGATCTTACAAAACCTTTTTGTTTTGGGTAAAATAACGCAGGAGGAATTTAAAGAACGCAAAAAGATTTTAGATGAAAAATAATTTCTTGAAGAAAATAAGTAATTATTAATAACAATTAAAGCTAAAAGCGATATCTAAAAAAATAGAAATAAAAAAAATATAAAACTCGAAAAGTCACAACTTTCAATCCCAATAATTAAATAAACATGAAAAACGAAACAAAATGGTTGATAGACCAATCGCATAGTGAAATTACCTTTAAAGTAAAACATTTAATGATTGCCCATGTTAAAGGCTCTTTTAAAGTATTTGATGCAAACATCTATACAACCGAAAGGGATTTTATGACTGCCGAAATTGATCTGCGGATTGATAGCTCTTCCATAATTACCGGAGATTTAAAACGTGATGAACACTTAAAGGGTGACGATTTTTTTGATGCTAAAACTCATAAACAAATAACTTTTAAATCAAGTACTATTGGAAAGCCAGATGCGCATGGCAATCATGAATTGTGGGGTGAATTAACGATAAAAGGAATTACAAAAAATGTAAAATTTGATGTGCAATTCGGAGGAATTATAAATGATGCCTCGGGAAACGAAAAAGCCGGATTTACAGTTACAGGTAAGATCAAAAGAAGTGATTGGGAACTTGTTTGGAATACAACGTTAGAAGCAGGCGGCTTAATGATTGGCGATGAAATAGTGATTTCATGTGAAATGGAATTGACCAATACTGGTAAAAAAGACCTGACAATGCACGTAAAGGAAGAAACTACAATTGATCATGAAGCCGGTCGTTAATAGAAAATTACAATAGGATAAGTGTAATTATAATAATAGCGATTAAATATAATTTATATTTCTTCTTTCCTTTATGATTTTAAAAATTTTTTGCTCGGTGTTATTTTGAACTTTTAAATAATAAATCCCACTTGATAAAAAACTTAAATCTATTTCTTGTTTTGAATTTAGACTATCTGACACGTAGATTATTTGACCTAATGAGTTTGAAATACTAATTTTTTTATTAATGAATTTATTCGGCATAAATTCTAAAGTTAATTTATCTTTTACAGGATTAGGATAAAATTTAAAATCAAAGGATTCTACCGGAATATAGGTTATTTTATATCTTGCTTTGCCGCAAGAGTCAGTATGTTTTATATTAGCGAATTTGGCTATGTTGCTATTAATACCACTAACATTAGAAAAATTGCCAGCGGCATATAAAGTATCTTGCATACATGCTATACGAGTGATTGAACCTACTAACGTATCCATATCGCCCCCAATATTGCACCAAGTTGTATCGTTCCAAGAAACTAATTGATTTGCTTTTAAACCACCAACATGTGTAAACTGACCACACAAAAATAATTTCCCTCCACAAACTACACTACTGCCAAAACCATTATTTAAAGGAACATAAACGTTTTTTATTCAGAGAATACTCCGAAGCTCTGCTTCGGTAGTCGGATAATATAAGGAAAGAATTACTTTTGTTTTATGAGCGAACATATTCATAAAAGCCATAATAAAAGTTTGCTTTTGTATCATTTGGTTTGTCCAATAAAGTATCGAAGAAGTGTTTTGTCAGATGAAGTGGAAAAAAGTTTGATAGATGTGTGTAAGAGTATATCCAGCCGATATGAGATACATTTTGTGGAAATTGGTGCTGATGCGAACCATGTTCATTTTTTAATACAAAGCGTTCCAATGATATCAGCGAAGAGTATAGCCCAAACGGTAAAAAGCACTACTGCCAAAGAACTTTTCAGACTTCACCCTGAAGTAAAACAGAGACTATGGGGTGGGAATTTTTGGGCTTCGGGGTATTATGTAAATACAGTTGGTCAATATGCTAATGAAGATGTTATTCTGAAATACATTCAGAATCAAGGAGAGGGAAAACGGAATTATAAACAACTACATAAGACACAACTAAGTTTAGCTTTCGGTTAATGCGATACCCCCGACAGCTCTGCTTCGGGGTAATTCATTACATTTAAAGGTACAATAGTTTTTTCAAACGCCGTAGGAATAAACTGATTAATTAACAGTTGCCCTAGTTGATTATAAACTTCAATAGTAACATTTTTAGTAAACGATTTATTTAAAGCTATAAAACAATTATCATTTGTAGGATTAGGAAAAAGCTCAATTAAATCTACACCGTCTTTTTTATCAAAATATTCCTCAACACCTACAGACACGGCAGTAAAAAACCATCCTACGTATCCATCGGCAGGCCCATAAGTTTGAGAGATGTCGTTAATGTCAGCGTTGATTGAGTTAGTCCACCATGCACTAAAATAAGCGGGAACAGCCGATTTAACACAAGGGAATAAGTTTATACCAGTAGTAATTTTAGCTTTGTGTGTTTGTTTGTAGATTCTCATCATAATAGGCCACCTGTACTCATCCAAAATAGGCCACTCATTCTCACCAAAGTGTACCATTGATTCTCATTCAAAATAGGCCACTTTAAAAAGGGTTGTTTTAAGAGCATAC
>JACCXH010000067.1 GCA_013697245.1 Bacteroidota bacterium | reverse complement strand
TTATTTTTCAACAAGTTTTCATTTTTTTTTATTTAACCCGGGATTTTACATTTTATAAAATACCCCCCCCCCTCTTTTTCAACAAAAATTTCCTAAAAAGTTGATATTTTTTGTGCTGACCCCCTATTTTTTGACTATATTTGTAAAAATTTTGACTAAAAACCTATTTAACCCCCTATAAAATGACCACAAGACGAATTTTAGCCATGCAAGACGTTACAAGACGTGTGCCGGTGGCGTTAGAGAAATCTGACAAAAAAGTTTCTGAATACTACGGCTCTGATGTGTTTGGCCTAGATGCCATGCGCGAGTTCCTTTCTGAAGAAGCGTTTACGAGCATTCAAAACTCTATGAATGCCGGCACTATTGTAGAGCGTAAAATGGCCGACCAGGTTGCAGCCTGTATGAAAGCCTGGGCGCAAAGCAAAGGCGTAACACATTTTACACACTGGTTTCAACCCCTTTCGGGCGCTACAGCCGAAAAACATGATGGTTTTTTTGAACCGATCGAGGGCGGCCGCGCTATTGAGCGTTTTAGCGGTAATGCTTTGGTGCAACAAGAGCCCGATGCTTCTTCGTTCCCGAATGGCGGTATTCGTAATACGTTCGAAGCCCGCGGTTACACAGCTTGGGATCCAACATCGCCGGCTTTTATCTGGGGACAAACACTTTGCATTCCTACAATTTTTATTTCTTACACCGGCGAGTCGCTTGATTTTAAAACACCTTTATTAAAATCGTTACACGCTATTGATAAAGCGGCGACTGATGTGTGCCAATATTTTGATAAGAACGTTACCAAAGTAATTGCAACATTAGGTTGGGAGCAGGAATATTTTTTAATTGATTCTGCTTTATATAATATCCGTTACGATCTTCAACAAACAGGTCGTACGTTGTTTGGTCATGCTCCGGCAAAGGGCCAACAGTTAGAAGATCATTACTGGGGTTCTATCCCGGAACGCGTTGCAGCATATATGCGCGACTTTGAATATGAATCACATTTATTAGGCATTCCTGTTCGTACGCGTCATAACGAGGTAGCACCTGCACAATTTGAGTGCGCGCCTGTATTTGAAGAAACAAATTTAGCGGTAGATCATAATTTGTTATTAATGGATGTGATGGAAAAAGTGGCCATCCGCCATAACTTCCGCGTGTTATTACACGAGAAACCTTATGCAGGTGTTAACGGCAGCGGTAAACACAACAACTGGAGTTTAGCAACAACAGCAGGAAAAAATTTATTGTCACCGGGCAAAACACCAAAAACAAATTTGCAGTTCCTTACTTTTTTCATTAACACCGTAATGGCTGTGCATGAACATGCAGACCTGTTACGTGCATCTATTGCTTCGGCAAATAACGATCACCGTTTAGGAGCTAACGAAGCGCCGCCGGCAATCATGTCTGTTTTCTTAGGTGGACAATTATCAAGTGTATTGGATGAATTAGAAAGATCGGTACACGGTGGAAAAATGAGTCCGGAAGAAAAAACAAAATTAAAAATGAACATCGGGCGAATTCCTGATATCCTATTAGATAATACAGATAGGAATCGTACGTCGCCATTTGCATTTACCGGAAATAAATTTGAGTTCCGTGCGGTAGGTTCTTCTGCCAATTGCGGTGGACCAATGACCGTATTAAATGCAATTGTTGCCGAACAATTAATTGCTTTCAAAAAAGAAGTAGATGCCTTGATCGAGAAAAAAATTGAGAAAGATGAAGCCATCTTCCAGGTATTAAAAAAATATATTATCGCGAGCAAAAAAATTCGTTTCGAAGGAAACGGTTATGGCGATGAGTGGAAAGCGGAAGCAAAAAAACGCGGACTAAATAATATTCCTACAACACCCGGAGCTTTAGAAGCAATGATCTCGAAAAAAACATTAGGTATGTATGAGACCATGGGTGTTTTGAGTCACCGCGAACAGGAAGCCAGATACGAAATAGCATTAGAAACGTACACAAAAAAGATCCAGATCGAATCACGGATCATGGCAGATATGGTAAACAACCAAATTATTCCTGCCGCTTTAAATTACCAACGTGGTTTAATTGAAAATGCAAAAGGCTTAAAAGAAATTTTAGGTGCTGCGGAATTTAAAAAAGCTGCCGATACACAAATTGAATTGATAAAAGAGATCAGCGAGCATGTTACCATTATTAAAAAAGCTGCCGATGATATGACGGAAGCACGTAAGAATGCTAACAATTTAGATTCAACCAAAAAACAAGCACACGCGTATTGCGATAAAGTAAAACCATTTTTTGATACCATCCGTTACAATGTAGATAAATTGGAAAACATTGTAGATGATGCGACATGGCCGCTACCGAAATATAGGGAGATGCTTTATTTGAGATAATTTTTTAGGACCCGCTGAAAAGCGGGTTTTTTGTTTATCATTATTGAGCAATAATGATAAAGACCTAATTGTTTTTTAAGCGCTTAGATGTTTGAGTTTTCTATCTTGATCTTTTGCAGAGATAGTTGCGAGCTAAGCTAGGCGGTAAGTTGATTAAGTATTTAGAAAAGTGCTTAGCGAGCGGTTTTTCTTTCGCTGTTCTGCCGCGCGAAAGAGGGCAATGCATAGCATTGAGCCTGGCATGCGGGTGGCCTTCACACATTCCGGCCTAAATAAGCGTTGCATATTTATCCTGCGCCAAAAGTGACAGAAAAATAATAAAAGTATTTAATTTTTTTCAATCCACTTTTTCTTGATAAAAAGTGGAGCAAAAATCAAGGCTGCAAAGAAATTCCTTGATTTGATGTTTCTAATTTTTTGGCGTCGCCCTGAATCGAACTTCTTTGGAACTAAAGGCTAGTCAGGGCTCAATTGTAATTTTAAAATGGTATAATGCCTAAATAGATAAGTTGGACTAAATTTTAAAATTACCGGTGGTTAAAAAATTAAAAACCCAAATCTTACGGAATTTCTTTGAGGCCATTTACGAGGTGTGCTTGCGCGTAAGCACACTTAGTGAGGCGGCCTTTTAAAATTTTGCGTAAAAAAATCTTCTTTTTCAAAAGGGTAGGTATGTGCGAAGATGATTTTGGCTGTTCGCGAAGCGCTTAAATCATCTGGCTTGAAGAAGAAATATTTTTAGCAAAAGTTTAATAAAGCCTTGAATTTTTTGGTTACTTTTTTGTTCAAGAAAAAAAGTGACGCCAAAATTTATAAAACATTTTTTATTTTTCAACCCCCCTAACCCCCTTCTCAAAGGGGGAATATGGAGTTAAAACAAAAAGAAAAAATAAGCTGCAGCCCATCTCGGTAAAATATCTGCAGCATGGCCGATCACTTCCCCGGTTTGATTTTGAACAATGCCATCGGGAGTTATTTTGCCAATTAATTTATTATCGGCATCATAAATATTATTATCTTCTTTAATCGTGCCAACTAACTTACGCGATTCGTTCTCAATATGTCCGTCGTTTGCAACGTAACCAATAATGATAGAATTTTTACCTAATACTGTTCCATCGGTTTTAAATTTGCCTATTATTTTATTGGCCTCGTCTAAAACAGTACCATCTTTTTTGATGGTACCTATAAATACATTATCAGGGCCTTGCATGGCTTGTGAATAGGACGAGGAAGCGATAAATGCGAATGCGGTAATAAAAAGTAATTTTTTTAACATAACACTGATTTTTTAGTATAACAATTTAATAGCATAAAAGTTTAGTCCTTAGGCTGATCTTTTTTCATCAGTTTCTCCATATTTTTACTAATATATTTTTCTGAAGGCAGTAAAGTAGTTTGAATGCGTTTAGCGTAATAGATACTATCGGTAATGCTTTTATTCTTTTCTTCGATGATATCTTTTTGTTGCTGGATCTCGGCATTACTTAATTCAAGTAAACGATTGGCTTTTTGTTTGGTCATAAAGGCCATAAATAAAACCCCGGCCAAAAGAATAATGAGCACAACTACAACGATCAATACATTGCGAAAATTATTCTGTTTTTCGATGACCTGACTTGATAATTGTTTTTCTTTTTCGAGGGCATCTATTTTTAATTTCTGTTTATCTTTTTCATACCTGGCCGACATTTCATTTACCTGCCGCGAATTTTCCGCATTCAACAAAGTATCTTTTGCTTGGGTGTACTTATCTAAAAAACTGTAAGCGTTAGCAAACTCTTTTTTTCCGCGGTAAGCAAGTGCCATTAATCGGTAACATTCACTCATGTGAAATTTAAGATCTATCTCTTCGGCTTTTACAAGCGCTTCTTGTAACATTTTTATAGAGGCATCGTATTGGCCTTTATCTAAATATAAATTGCCAATATTAATGCCATTCACAATTATAATTTCATCGTTACCAATTTCTTTTGCCATGGGCAATGCTCTTTTATAGAAATCAATGGCCTTGTCCTTATCGCCCATCTCATCATAAATACTTCCAATGTTACTTAATGCAGAAGCTACCAGCATTTTATTATCTATTTCTTCTGCCAGTTTTAAAAATTCAAAATCGTACTCCAGCGCTTTTTTATTATCGCCCATGTAAGAATAAATGTTGCTTAAATTTCCGATAGCATTTAAATAGCCTTTTTTATCGCCCAGCTCTTTATCAATTTTCATGGCTTTGTTTACATACTCTAAAGCCAGCTCGTATTTTTTCATAGACTCATATACCAATGCCAGATTTCCATAATCGGCTGCCAGCGCATATTTATCGGTAAGACCCTCATCAATTTTAATGGCCTTAAAATAATTTTCGGCAGACTTTGAATAATTACCAAGATCCATTAATATCGTTCCTCGTGCATTACAGCTTTTTGCTTTTTGATGCATATCGCCAAGCGAATCACCGGCTTTTTCCCAACTATCTAAATAAACCAAAAGTTCTTTTTGACGACCGGTATATTTCATACCGGCGGTAAGCGCTTCAAAACTCCTGAAAAGTCCGTTCCTGAATTTATGTTCATACGAAAGAGCGAGGGCCTCCTGTGCGCAGGACAAAGTTCTTTCGGGATTAAAATTTTTATTTCTATTAGCAATACGCATTAATAATATAACGCGATTAGTATCGGGTGGAGCCGTTTTTAAAATTGTTTCTAAAGAGTCGAGTGATTTTTTGAATTGCGCAGTTTGTTCTTGCCCAAATGCATGGCCGAAAAAATTTGCCACAACAACAATTAAAAAATAATGTAAATGTTTGCGCATTTACTGCAAGTTACGTTTTATTTGAGAGTTTTTCTAAACTTCTGTCTATATATTTTTCCGATGGTAATAAGGCGGTTTGTATGCGTTTGGCGTAATAAATAGAGTCTAAAATTTCTTTTTGCTTTTCTTCTATCACATCTTTTTGTTTAAGGATCTCTTCATTTGCTTTTTGTTTTTGTAAAAAACTTCTATAGACAAAAACCGAAAAGGCCAAGCCCAAAACCAGTATACCACAGACCGACCATATGATGATCTGTTGTCTTTTACTTTCAGAGGCAGCAATGGCTTCTTTTTTTTCCTGATAGAGTTTAGTAGCCGCCTCTTTTTTATCGAACTCAAAATTCATTTCCAGGCGAACTGCTTTTTTTGTATTTGCTTCGTTAAAAATACTATCACGCGCAGAAATAAATTTTTTATAATGTATAAGAGCCAAATCAAACTTTTTAGTGTCCGTATATAACCTGCTTAGGGCAAGGTGTTGCAGTTTTATAAGGCCAAGATCGCCAATGGTGTTGGCATGAACAAGCGATTGCTTAAGATTTTCTTCGGCCTTTGGATATAATTTTAAAGAAATATACAATTCGCCTAAATAGCCGAGTGAGTTAGCCAGTACATTTATATCTCCCGATTCGTTAGCTAACCTTAGCGATTGTGTAAAGAATTGTAGCGCTTTGGAATAATACTTATTAGCCTCAAGCTGGCCTTCGCTTGTTTTTTTAAGAGAATCGCCAATGTATAAATATATATTACCAATATTCATATAGGTTGTACTACCCAATGATTTGGCGCCATGCTTTTCAATAATAGCAAGTGACTGCGTATAAAAATCGAGACTTTTTTGGAATTGATATTTTTCAAAATATAAAGCGCCGATATTATTTAAAGCAGTAATCTGTAACCGCTGATCGTTTAACTCTTTTGCCAATTGATAGGTTTTATTAAAATTAGTAAGGGCTTTATTCCATTCCTGTTTTGCTAAATAAACACTACCAATGTTACCAAGGTTGCGGGCAATGCCTTCTTTATCCGCCAAATCTTCTTCTATTTTTAAAGCTTTAAAATAATACTCCAACGCTTTTTCGTATTCGCTTTGGCTATGATAGACAAGGCCAATGTTGCCAAGGGTAAGGGCCATTTCGTTTTTGTTGTTGTATTTTTCTAAGGCTGCCAATTTTTGATGCATATGTTCTATCGATGTTTCATAATCACCCGTACTCCAATAATACTGCGCCAAGAAATCAAAGGCTTTTACCTTTCCAAAAGCATAATTTATTTTGTTAGAAAACGTTAATGCCAAACTGGCATATTTATAAACCGAATCCACCTGAACGCCAAAATAAGCATTGGAAATAAATAATTGTAACTTGATCTTTGAGGTGTCAATGGTTTCAATCTTTAATTTTTTTTGCAATGAATCTATTTGTTCAACCTGCGCGTTAAAAAATGACAGGCTAAAGAAAATTAGGTAGAAAAAATAATTATGGGTTGCTTTTATCAAGGTTATTCAAATAATTTAAATTTTTATTAATGTATCTTTCTGAGGGTAGTAATGCTGTTTGTATACATTTTGCGTAATGAATAGAATCAAGGATCTCTTTTTGTTTTTTTTCAATGGTTTCTTTTTGTTTTGTGATCTCGTGGTTTGCTTTCTGTTTTTGTAAATAACTTCTAAATGCATATACCGCGAAGGTGATCACTAAAATTAAGATCCCACATACCGACCAAATAACTATTTTTTGTTTTTTATTTTCTGCTGCAGCAATGGCTTCTTTTTTTTCATTTTCTATTTTTGCCGCCGCTTCCTTTTTCTCAAAATCATAATTCATTTCCAGCTGCACTGTTTTTTTGGTATTCTCTTCATTAAATAAACTGTCTTTTGCCGCAATGTGTTCTTTGTAGGAAATAAGCGCTTTGTTGTGATCGCCCAATTTTGTGTAAGCATTACTTAAGCCGCTGCTTACTTCTTTAATTATCTCAAGATTACCGGATACTTTTGCTATCGCCAAGGCGATATTACCATGCTCTACAGCTTCTCGGTATTTTTTTAATTTAAAATATACCAGACCTATATCCGCATTTAAAGAAGCTATATTATATTTATCGCCAACCTCTTCCTGGATCTTTATGGCAGTGGCAATATTTTTTAGGGATTCGTTATAGGCTTCGTCTGCTTCTTTTTTTAACCCCTTATCTTCTGCTAAAACTGCTTTTTGATAATACGAGCCTCCGATATTCGAATAGGTTATTCCAAGACCTTGTTTATCACCAAGCTCTTCACAGATCTTTAAGGCGATAGCGCTATTGAATAAAGATTTTTCAAACTCATTGGTCATATTATACAATGCAGAAATATTTTCGAGTGATTGAGCAAAGCCGGATCTATCGCCATGCTCTTTTCGTATTTGAAGCGCTTCGTTGTGGTATTTAAGCGCCTCGGGATATTTTTGCAGGCGTATGTAAGCATTACCAATATTATTTAGAGAAAGAGCAGAACCCACAGTATCTTTTAATTCGCGTTTAATTTTTAAAGAAAGGAACTGGTATTTTAAGCATTCCGGAAAATTTCCCAATTCAAAATAAACTGTGCCAATGTTATTATAAGCGCTGCTAATGCCGGGCTTATAAGCAATTGCCTCCGAAAGTTTTAATGCCTCAGTATGGTTCTTTAATGCCTCAGAATAATTACTTTTATAAAAATTTAAAACACCGGCGCTACTATACGCCCGAATCAATCCAACTTTAAAATCTAGTTTTTTTGCAAGGGTTTTGCTTTCTTCTGCAAACTGTAATGCCTCGTCGTAAACACTTACTAGTTTTAAGTTAATAGAGAGTTTGTTTAATATTAGTACACGATTAGTGTCGTTGCCGGTTTTTGCGAGAATAGTTTTTAAAGAGTCTATTTTTTTAGTCTGCCCAAAAAATAAAAGGCCTAATAATATAAATAGGTATGTAACAGATCGTCTCAATTTATTTACTTGTTAAGTAGCCGCTCAATATATTTTTCTGAAGGCAAAAACGTCATTTGTATACATTTGGTGTAAAAGGTCAAATCAAGGATATGTTTTTTTGTGATCTAGCTAATTGCTATTTATATAGTTAGTATTAAATTATTATTTGCGCATTATTTATATTGTTGCGCATGATAAACCGGTTGGTCATTAACAAAATTGGAAATGATCTCGGCGCTCATAGAGCGTTTTTTGTTTTGCTTAATATAATTGGCATAACCTTTTACATTTTTCCACTTTTCAATTTTCAATTTCTCTTCGTTCTCTTTGCTTAATGATAATAACTGGTAGCCCAGACCTGCCTCAATGGCGCGAAGCTCGTCATCGTAATTAATTTTATTTTTTGAACGTGTAGAAAGTTGTTTAAAATGCCAAGCAACAAAATCAAAAAAACCACCGGTCCTAAAATCCTCTATTCGGCTCATTTGAACAGCTATTAATCCTAATTGAGAATTCAGCGATAGGTTTTTAAGCAAAACACTATCTAAGGTTGTTTCTGAAAGGTTACTGTAAAAAATTTTGTAGGTGCGTTGTTTAGGCGCTTTAAAAATAGAAGCAAAAGTCGGTTTTATTTTTACGATAGTTTGCGAGTTCCTGAATTTAATTTTAATATTTTGAAATTCTATTTTTGGAAAGAAACGCTGAACGTAAGCAAATTTATTTTTTAAGTTTAAAGATGAGTCACCGTTAACGAGAATTATTCTGTTAGCCGTATCTTTAAATGACGGTAAAATAGAATCGCTGACGTTTTTGTAATAAATAGTTTGCGAAAACCCCGGTTTTACTAAAAAGAATAAAAGCAGTAAAAAAAATGTAAGGTATTTGTTCATACATCAAAAATATAAAAATAAATTTTACAATAGGCTACTCTTTTAATTTTATATCATAAATTTGTTACCGTTCAAATGCTTTATATCGTACTTACCATAATTATAAGTGTACTGCTTTTAGTAATTTTTAAGGCCTTTCAAAAATATGCGGTAAATTCGCTTGTAGCCATTGTCTTTAACTACATAACAGCAGGGGTTACGGGCATTTGTTTTCTTAATTCAGGCATTAACTTGCACGTCATATTTAGTGCACAATGGATCTATATTTGCGTGCCACTTGGCCTCTTGTTCATTAGCATATTTTACTTAATTGCTTTAACGGCCCAGCGCATAAGTATTTCAACGGCATCGGTTGCAAATAAAATGAGTGTGGTAATGCCCGTACTGTTCTCTATTATTTTTTTAGGACAACAATTGTCAATACTTAAAATTGCGGGAATTTTTTTGGCGCTTATCGCAGTTTATCTTTCTACTTATTCAAACAAAAAAAAAGAGATCAACCGCGGTTTGATTTGGCTGCCCATACTTGTTTTTATTGGCAGCGGCCTTATTGACATTATCATTAATGCCAGTAACGAATTTTATGTGCACTCCCAAGATGATAGCGGTTTATTTACGATTTGCACTTTTTTAACCGCTTTTATAGTTGGCGGCGGCATTTTAATTTATCTTGTATTTGTGCGACGATCAATGAACCCCGGCGAAATAATAAAACCAAAAAATATTGCAGCGGGCATTATTTTAGGAGTACCAAATTACTTTAGCATCTTCTTTATTTTTAAATCGCTAGACGCAAAGGTCTTTCAAAGCGCGCAACTGTTTCCCGTCTTAAACCTTTCTAACGTGGCACTTTCAGCTTTTATAGGTTGGTTGGTATTCAAAGAAAAATTATCGCCTTTAAATATCACCGGCATTGCGCTGGCCATTATTTCTATTTTATTAATTTCATTTTAATGCTATTTTCAGATTCTTACCTAACTATAAAAACACAAAAAGAAACGCTTATTAAAGAGCGGGGCTCAAAATTTTTGGCTTTTATTTTTCCGGTTAGTAACGAATCGGAAGTAAAAGAACATTTGAATGGTTTAAAAAAGGAACATCCTACTGCCAATCATCATTGTTATGCCTGGCGACTTGGGCCGGATAAAGCCGCTTTTAAGACTAATGATGACGGTGAGCCCGCAAATACTGCGGGAAAACCCATTTTAGGACAGATACAAGCAAATGACCTTACTAACATATTGGTAGTGGTTGTGCGCTATTTTGGCGGCACACTTTTAGGTGTTGGCGGCCTTATAAGTGCATACAGAGCGGCGGCAGCAGAGGTTATAAAGGTGTCGGAGATTTACGAACGGTTTATTTTATTTGAATATAAAGTAGATTTTAATGAAGAAAGTATTAACTTGGTGATGCGAATTTTAAAAGAGAGTGGCGCAAAGATAATTTCGCATACATACGAAACAGGAAACGCAATTATTTTTCAAATAAAAAAACAAAATTCAATTAAGCTCGAAGAAAATTTTAAAGAACTTTATACTTCAAAACTCAAATATCTAAAAACACTTTAACAGATCCTTATGAAGAACAAAAAAGTTGACTCAAAATATACCCTCCTTAAAGAAATGTGTCATATGCACGCGCCAAGCGGCAACGAAGTTGGCATGAAAATGTTCATTTTGAATTACATAAAAGAGAATTCGAAAAAATGGAAACAAAAACCAAAAGTTATTTACGGCGATGGTTTCCAGGATAATATTATTTTAATTTTTGGGAAACCACGCACTGCTGTTTTCGCACATATGGATAGCATTGGCTTTACCGTGCGTTACGGTAAACAATTGGTAAAGATCGGAGGTCCTGTTACAAGAAACGGTTTTAAGTTGATAGGCTCTGATAGTATAGGTTTGCAGGAAGTAGAGCTAAAGGTGACCGATGATAAAAAAACAGGCATGCGCGAACTGTCTTATAAAGGAAAAAGAGATTTTGAAACCGGTACCGAGTTAACTTTTAAACCCGAATGGCGAGAAGATAAAGATCACATCCAATGCTGTTACATGGATAATAGATTGGGTGTTTATAGCGCTTTACAAGTGGCAGCTACTTTAAAAGATGGCGCCATTGTTTTTAGTACCTACGAAGAACACGGAGGCGGCAGCGTACAATACCTGCAAAAATATTTACAGGATAAATACAAGATCTCACAAGCTCTAATTTCAGATATCTCCTGGATCTCTGATGGTGTAAGTTACGCCAAAGGTCCGGTAATTAGTTTGCGCGATAGTTTAGTGCCGAGAAGAAGTTATATCAATAAAATTATTTCTATCGCTAAAAAAAATAAATGCGCATTTCAATTAGAGGTTGAAGGAAGCGGCGGTAGCGATGCAAAAGATCTGCAAATGGCCGAATACCCCTGGGACTGGTGCTTTGTTGGCGCAGCAGAAGAGAATGTTCATACGCCGGACGAAAAAGTACACAAAAAAGATATTGAGGGAATGATCGCTCTGTATAAAGTTTTAATGAAAGAACTTTAAAAACCGTAGTTCTTATTGTCTTTTTTAAAATCGTCGTCGGCAAAAGGTTTGTTTATGACAATGTTCAAATACTCGTAAGATTCAAACAAACCTACATCGTCAAATAAACTTATTGAAACCGGGAGCATTAATTTTTCATCAATGAACAGCACCGCTTTTTTGCAATATAACGTAGGTACTTTTAAAATGGTTCCTTTTTTAAGATAACCAAAATCATTTACCAATCCATTTTTATCGCGGAGTATAAAATCGTTTACGCTTAATTTGTTTGCCAGGCTACTAGCGGTCTCTTTTTCGCCTACGGTATAATTTGTATAGGCAAAATTTTTATTTTCATATTCAAGTAAATAACAACTGTGTCCATTTTTTTGGCTCTTGCCCAAATAAGCAAAATTAGCAATACCATCTTTGTCTTTGCTTATGGTTAATGCTATTGAATTTCCAATAAAAGTATAACCCACTTCGTTAATAGAATAATGCTGGTTCTTGCGCATGATGCTGCCCGTAGGATCAAGACTTACCGTAACATATGGAAATGTATGAGGTTTAACAATGGCCTTGCTGCCATAAAGCTCAGGATTATATAAGATCTCTATTTTTTTTTCTTTATTATTAAGATATATTTTGCGCGGGCTGGTTTGCACTTTATATTCTGAAGCCGATAGAATGAATTTATTTTCATTTCGCTCAACTCCCGTTACCTTTACACGTAGTGTTTTAATATTCTTAATAGAATCATACATTTGGTGTAGGATCTTCATGGGTTTAACATCGCCGGGACCGGTAAACGAAAAACTCAGTAAAAACAAGAAAAAAGAGGCTATAATAATTTTAATGTTCATACCTTACAAACATTAAAAATAGCTAATTGTTTTTAGTTATTTTTGAGAAATGATTTAAAAAAACTTGATCATGTCAATAATTGGAATAATACCTGCCCGTTACGCCTCTACAAGGTTTCCTGGTAAACCTTTGGTAGAGATAAAAGGTGTATCCATGATCCGTCGCGTTTACGAACAGGCATGCAAGGCCGATCTTTTGAGCAAGGTAATTATTGCAACCGATGATGAGCGAATTGCCAAACATTGCAAAGAGTTTAACGCAGAGGTAGTAATTACTAGTGCTAAACACCCAAGCGGCACCGACAGGTGTTTTGAGGCATACAAATTGAACGGGCAAAAATTTGAACATGTTTTAAATATCCAGGGAGACGAACCTTTTTTAGATCCCGAACAAATAAATTCTTTGGCCAAAGCCTGCACTAATAGTGTAGAAATTGCTACACAAATGATAAAGTGTAACGATCACGCTGTATTATTTGATAAAGGCGAAGTAAAAATAATTTTAAATAAAAACAACGAAGCGCTTTATTTTAGCCGCAATGTTATTCCATTTATTAAAGGTGTAGATGAAAAAGAATGGCACAAACATTATGATTATTATAGGCATGTGGGCATGTATGCCTACCGTACAGATGTTTTAGAAAAAATAACGCAGCTTAAGCCCTCTGCTTTAGAATTGGCCGAATCGTTAGAGCAATTGCGTTGGCTCGAACATGGCTATAAGATACAATGCGTAGAGACCAAATTTGACAGTCATTGCATAGATACACCCGAGGATATTGAAAAAGTAATGCGCCTGATGAACATTAAATAATTTTCTTTTTTTTAAAATGAGCATCCATCCTTCTTTTATTTCCATTACAGATTACACATACGATCTGCCGCAAGAAAAAATTGCTAATTATCCATTAGCGAATAGGGATGCCTCTAAATTATTACTTTATAAGAATGGAGAGATCAGTGAAACAGGGTTTAAAAATATTGCAGATAATTTAGAAGCAGAAAGCGTTTTAATATTTAATAATACAAGGGTTGTTCAGGCACGCTTAAATTTTTTAAATACTAAAGGTCAGGCCATTGAAGTATTTTGTCTAGAACCTTTTCTTGATGATCTTGACATTACACAGGCCATGTTAAGTACTCAAAAAGTAAACTGGAAATGTTTAGTAGGAAATTTAAAAAAATGGCGTGATGAAGAACTTGTTTTAACATCCAATGATATTACTTTAAAAGTAAAATTGCTTGAAAAAAGAAATGAAGATGTGGTGGTAGAATTTTTATGGGAACCGTCAAATTTAAGCTTTGCTGAAGTGCTTGAAAGAACGGGAGCTATGCCAATTCCGCCTTATTTAAAACGTAAAAGCGAAGAGTTGGATGCTGAAAGATACCAAACCATTTATGCCCAAAAAAATGGTTCCGTTGCTGCTCCTACTGCAGGTTTGCATTTTACACCCGAAGTGAATGAAAAATTAAAAATTAAAAATATAAGCTCCGTGTATGTTACCTTGCATGTTGGCGCTGGTACCTTTAAGCCGGTAAAATCAGATACTTTAGCGGGGCATGATATGCATGCCGAATGGATAGATGTAAGCAAAACAACCATACAGGAATTACAAAAAAGCGAAACTAAAAAAAAGATAGCAGTTGGTACCACTTCTTTACGCACTATTGAATCACTTTACTGGCTTGGAGCACAGGTTTTTTATGACCCATCAATACCACCGGTTGATCTTGAAATAAGGCAGTGGTTGCCTTACGAATTTTCTAAAAAAGAAATAACTGCGACTGAAAGTTTAACAGCTTTAATTGATTGGTTAGATAAAAACAAATTACAACAGCTTAGCTGCAAAACAGCAATACTATTGGCCCCGCCATATCAGTTAAAATTGGCGGATGGCATTATTACCAATTTTCACCAGCCACAAAGTACTTTATTGTTATTAATTAGCTGTATTGTTGGAAACAGTTGGAAAGACATTTACAAATACGCACTAGAACATGATTTTAGGTTTTTAAGCTATGGTGATAGTTCTTTGTTGTTAAAGTGAGTTTAGGAAAATTTCAAATAATATATGTAAGAATATTGCTACGAATTTTTTAGTGAAATTATTGTTAGAACAATACAAGTTACACTAATCATGGTTTTTGCCTGAATCAAGAATATTTTTTGTGAAAATTAGTGGAATTTGAGGCTATTTTTAATACTTGCTATAAAATAAGGTCAAACCGTCTTGTTTTTTTTAATATTTTTGGTAAAACAAATAATACTATTCTCATGAAAAAAATTTATTTATCTCTTTTATTATTAGTTGGCGGTTTAACTTTAAATGCACAATTAACACAGGCTAATCATGCACCAATAAATAGCGAAACTTACACTACTTACCAATGTGACTCAACGGCTATTAGTCCCGGCGCATCTGGTGCAGGTGCAAATTGGAATTTTGGAACAATAACAACGCATAGTAGTCTTGTAAGTAATTATTCTGTCAATACAAATACAAACTCAACTTACCCGATGCCCGGTGTGGATGTATCTTCATCTTCAACAAATGAATCTTTTTACACTTCCAGCGCTACAGATCTAAAATACTGGGGTGGTAATATTAACGTTGGCGCAATTGCTGCGGCATTACTTTATACTAATGCGGCTATAACTGCAGTTTATCCCATGATATTAAATACTACCGGCTCTTCAGTTACCGGTGGAAACATTACAGTTCCGTCTTTATCACAAAGTGGCACTTTTACAGGTAATAGTGGTACTTTGGCAGATGGAACCGGTACTTTAATATTGCCTAATGGAACATTTACAAATGTGATCAGAGTGGTTACAACACAAACGATCACCTTTACTGTACCATTAACGACAGGAACAGTAACCCAACAAAACTGGGATTATTATAATGTAGGAACAAAAAATTCTTTATTTACTATTTCAACATCCACTTTTGTGGCGGGCATATCACCAACACCTTCATCACAAACAGTTGTTACCAGAAGTAATCCATCTACAGTCGGTTTAAAAGAAAATAAACAAAATGTAATTGATCTGGTTGTTTTTCCTAACCCTTCTAGTACAAGCTTGAATTTTGTAACTGAAAGTACCGCCGCAAAGTTTGTTTTAATTTATGATATTACCGGTAAATTAATAGAAAAACAAAATTTGATCGATGGTAAATTAAAATTAAATGTATCAACTTACAATAGCGGTTTATATACTTACTCAGTTATTGGAAGTAACAACCAAAATTTAAAAACAGGCAAGGTAACCGTTACACATTAATAATATTTAAAAACTTCAGTAAAAGCCATTCTTAAAAGCAATGGCTTTTTTGTTTTTCGGTCATTTTTAAACCACATAGAAACATAGAAAAAAGAAAAGAAAGAAGGTCACATTATTTCTTCGCCATGGGCGAAGAAATACCTATGATTCCCTTTGTTTAAATAATGTTTAACCTCATTAAAACTATGTGCCTATGTGGTAAAAAAATCACATTATGTTAAAATACTCTCATTTTTACATTTTTACCACAAAAAAGTTAAAAAGGGCTGGTTTTTTTTATATTTTTGGTGAAATACTAAAATAAAAAAATATGAAAAAAATTTACTTATCGCTTATTACAGCATTAGCGGCATTTTCAGCAAATGCTCAATTAACAAATGCAAATCACTCTCCTGTAAGCGGAGATGTATCGTCAACATGGCAATGTGACTCATTAGCTATTAGCCCCGGAGCATCTGGAGCAAATGCTACCTGGAATTTTGGTACAATTGCAACACACACCAGTGTTGTAAAAAACTATACAACAACCGCAAACACCAACACCGCTTATCCTTCTACAGGTGTAGCAGTTGGTTCTTCTCCTACTAATATTTCTTATTACACTTCTAATGCTACCGATCTTAAATATTGGGGTGGTAATATTACAGTTGGAACAAACAATGCAACGTTGGTATATACAACCGCTGCAGAAGTAGCCGCTTATCCAATGAGTTTAAATACTACTAGTTCTGCTGCTACTGCCGGAAATATTACATTACTTACATTTAATGGAACCTTTACCGGTAATAGCACTACTTTAGCAGATGGCACCGGTACTTTAATTTTACCTTCTGGTACTTATGTTAATGCAATGCGTGTTGTTACTACTCAAACCATTAATTTTGCAATTCCTACAGCGTTAACAAATGGAACTGTAACTCAAAAGAACTGGGATTATTATAATGTTGGTTCTACAAAAGAAGCTTGGTTTTCTATAACTACATCAACAATTGTTATTACTGGTCCTGCCGCTTCAAGCTCTACTCAAACGCTTGTTACACGTCGTAACCCTTCAGTTGTAACTGGTCTTAATCCAACTGGTTTTGCTCCAATTAATGTAGGTGTTTTCCCTAACCCTTCAAGTACAACAGTAAACTTTATTACAGAAAGCACAGAAGCAAAACAAGTAGCAGTTTATGATGTTACCGGTAAATTAGTTGCAAAACAAAATCTTACTGATGGCAAATTAACTTTAGATGTTTCTTCTTACACAACAGGTTTATACATGTATAGTGTAATTGGTAACGCTAACGAAACTTTAAAGTCAGGTAAAATTACTGTTAGTCACTAATACTAATAAAATAATAAAAGAGCCACCCCTAAAAGGTGGCTTTTTTTTGTTCAATTTTTTTAACACATAGGCACATAGGAAAAAACGATACTCATAAAAAGGCTCACAAATTTTTATTCGCGTAGCGAAGAAAAACTATGATTACCTTTTTTTAAGCAAAAACGCTTTTCTATGCCAGTCCTATGTGTCTATGTGGTTAATTTTTCTTTTTAGATTGGTTAATTTTTTTATTTTTGTATGTGATTTAAAACGGAGAGAATATGAATATTGAAGAAAAAATAAACAGCGAAATAAAAACCGCCATGCTGGCAAAAGATGCAAAAAAGCTAGAAGCTTTGCGTGGCATTAAATCGGTTATCTTATTATTAAAAACTTCACCCGAAGGTTTAACAGATGAGAGCATTAATAAGGCCTTGCAAAAAGAAGTAAAAAAACGGAAAGAATCGGCAGAGGTCTATAAAACACAGAACCGCCCCGATCTGGAAGAAGTTGAATTGTCGCAGGCAGCCGTAATGGAAGAATATTTACCTAAGCAAATGGGCGAAGAAGAAGTAAAAGCAGAACTTATAAAAATTATAGCCTCCGTTGGTGCAGCTGGCCCCGGTGATATGGGCAAAGTAATGGGCGCGGCCTCAAAAGCATTGGCCGGTAAAGCAGATAATAAAATGGTTTCTGTGCTGGTAAAACAATTGTTGGGGTAGTGTCATACTGGGCCTGTCCAAGTATGGTTCAATAAAATCATAATGACAACAATATAGGTGTGATCTTAACAATAAAATTTTGTAAAAAACCCGTTTCAATTTATTTGAAACGGGTTTTTATTTTCTTAAGATAAAAAATACACCAGTATTCCAACAAGATCAAAGAAAAGAACGGAGTACATAATTACTTTGCTAAAAAAATCAAAGCCATCTTTTAGCATAAAAGAGAGTATAGTAAAACCTGCTACAAAGATCAAATAATTGTTACAGCGGGCTAAGCCAACCAAAATATTACTTGTTTCGCCTCCTAATTTTTCTACATAAGTTTTTTTACCAAAAATATTTCTCGCAATAAGAAGTGTGTCACCAATGGCAAACCTATCCGGTTTCGACTTTAGAAGGTCAATAATATATTTATTGCCAAGAGTTGTTGTCATATAAATACTTTTATGGTCGCGCGAATCGGTTCGTTTTGTAAAGTGTGTTTCCTCAACGTCATATATTGAAACGATCTCAGGGCTAATAGAAGTAATAACCAATTTATTAAAATAAATAATATAAACGCTAAACACAATTGTTAGGAGGCGCAGGTACATCGAAAATTTAAAGAAACTACTTTTTCTGTAAAAATAATTATACAGTTCGCGTCGTCTTTCTTTGTCTTTTAATTCGACGCTTGCATTTTCAATAAGTCGTTGTTGTACAAATGTGCTTCTTTCTTTTCTGGCCATTAATATAAAAATACAAAAAAGGCCGGATACTGGTTCCGACCTTTTACACATAGTTACAACAACACTAATGAGCCCTTATTGCTAATTAAGTTTAAATTTTATTGGAATTTGGTAATATACTTTTACCGGGTGGCCCTTAACAGTAGCCGGGGTTTTAAAATTCGGGATCATACCAACTACTCTTAAAGCTTCTTCATCCATACCATAACCTACATTGTTCAATAAAGTTAAGTTGCCTACTTTTCCTTTTTCGTCAACCACAAACTTTACATAAACCGAACCTTGTTTGCCATATTCAGAAGCAAGACCGGGATACCTTACATTTTTAGACACAAATTTATAAAGTGCATTTAAACCACCTTCAAATTCAGGTTGTGTATCTACGCGATAAGTTTCTTCGATCTCTTTTCCACCACCTGTTGTTGTAACAGAACCAGTTGTTTTTCCGCCACCGGTATCCGGCACATCGTTAGTTGCTAAAGAGCTTGTACCCGTTCCTGTTGGCGTATGATCTATGTTCACAGAATGAGTTTCAACGGTTAGCGAATCGCTTACTTTTCTGCCAATCTCATCATTTGTTTTAATGGTTGACGATTTTGTTTTAGTCTCTGTTTTGGTTTCTGTTTTTTGTTCATCTTTTTTAAGATCAAAAATAGTTACCATAGAAGAATCCTGAATCACTAATTGAGCGTTATTTTGTTCAGGCATATTGTTCCTTTTGCAAAAATAATAAGCTGTATACATAAATGTACCAAAGCCAAAGATCATTACAGCTAATGATTTAAAGATCGTACTTCCGTATGCAGAGCGAATGGCATAAGCGCCATAACTTTTATTGCGGTTAGCAAAAATAACTTCGTTTAAATTTTGCTGGTTATTAATTAAATAGCTCATAATATTTGTTTTTAAAGGTTTGATCTGTTTTTGCATTGCGCGCTTTAATACAATAAGATCCTGATGTAAAATTAAAAGTATGGCGTGGAATATAAAACCAACTACTTAAATGTGGCAGCGTTTGTTTTTTAAGTGGATAGAAGTAAACGGGAAATGGTTTAAAGCAAAAACACTAAAAGGTGCAATCGTCTACACTCCTATGTGTTACTTTTTCAGTCATTTCCCCACCAAATAAGGGCGAGAAGCTGATCATGATCTCTAAGGTATTTGGAGATGCCCTAAAAACCTTATTTGTAGAGAGGTCGTAAGCCAAGCCAACATTTAAATTATCGAGCATTTTAAATTGTACAATGGCACACACAAAGTTCTTGCTTCTGATACTGGCGCCGAGCGCAAAACGTTTATTGTAATAATTGATTACATTAAACTCAAGCGATGGCAAACTGGTAATGGAACTATGTGCATTTACTGCAACCATTAGTTTATCGAAATCGTTTATTTTAAATTTTTTACCGATACTAAAGTTATAATGCGGCAATAAGCGGGATGGCGAACCAATTTGGCCGCCTATGCCGGCTTGTTTAAAAATAGATACCTGCTGGAAACAAACATCCATAAAGAATTTTTTATTGGTCAATCGTATACCGGGCACAAGATCTGGGTAAGCCCAAACAGAGCCACTGCTGCTTGAAACGGCAGGATCGTTACGGTCTAAATTATTTTTGGTTAGCTTAAATTGTTTTAAGCCCGCAAATAAACCAAACGACAAGATCGTTTTCTTGGTGATGAGTAAATGAAACGTGTAGGATAACCAAATATCATTATGTACAAAGTTTCCGGCCTGGTCCTGATCAACATAAATACCTACGTTATGCCATTTTGTATAACCGCGTTTAGGTACAAAATTGTAATTAAAAGATACAAAACCCGATTTAGGATTATTGCTAAAACCAAACCATTGTGTGCGGGCACCAAAAATAAGTTCGTAAGGCGCGTTAATAGAAGTACCAGAAGCGGCCGGATTATAACCGATTTTATTAAAAATAAATTGCGTGTACTGCGGAAACTGTTGGGCTTTAAGCACAACACAAAAAAAGCAAATAACTAGATATAAGATCGATTTTTTCATCTTAAGATAGTAATATCACCTTTAAGTACTTTACTTTTATCTCCACCATCGTAATAAAAAATATAATAATAAGTTTCATCCAATACTTTTACACCATTCCAGGTTCCATCCCACGGTGTATAACTTTCTTTTTGATGATGCACCTGTTGCCCCCATTTATTATAAATATATAAAGCAAACTTAGGATACTTTTCAATATTATAAATTTGTAGGTAATCGTTATAATTATCACCGTTAGGCGTAAAATGATTTGAAACTACAACGGGGCATTCTATTTTTTCGATCTTAAACTTAAGTACGGTATCTTTTTTTGTGATAAGAACCGTATCTGGCTGCGCTTTAATAACAACGTGCACCGAATAATTTCCCGCATCCAGACTGTTGATCGAAAAAACATTGTTCTGCCCGTTGCTCCAATTTACGGTTAGTATATCTCCTGATTTAATCGTATCTATTCTTATTCCTGCCGACCCTTTTGAACACATTTCATCTATTTTATCAAAAGTGATCGTATAATTATTTTGCCCAAAAAATGAGTTCACAACACAAAATAAAAAAACTGAGGTTAATTTTTTATAAAAAGTTAAGATGTTCATTTGATTTATGCATTAAAGATACTTAAAAAAAGAATATTTTAATTGTATATTTACGCTTAGCTTATGGAAAAAATTGTTGAACAAGTTAGTAAAGAGGCGTTGTTGAGTGAATTGACACGGGAGCGGTATGTTCGCAAGACTAACAATGGCAATAACGAAATTTATATCATCACACATCATAATTCGCCCAATGTCATGCGCGAAATAGGGAGGTTACGTGAAGTTACCTTCAGGCACGCAGGTGGCGGTACCGGCAAAGCTATTGATATTGATGAGTACGACACCAGTTCGCACCCTTACCAGCAATTATTGGTATGGAATCCCGAGGCCAAAGAAATTGTAGGCGCCTATCGTTTTATTTTATGTAAAGATGCAGAGTACATAAATGGTAAAGTACAATTGGCAACTACCGAACTTTTTAATTTTAATGAAAAATTTTATAAAGAATATTTACCATATACCATAGAGCTGGGTCGTTCTTTTATTCAGCCATTATATCAGCCAAGCGAACAGTTCCGCAAAGGCTTGTTTAGTTTAGATAATTTATGGGATGGTTTGGGAGCTTTGGTAATTGATAATCCTTCGCAGAAATATTTTTATGGTAAAGTAACCATGTATACCGATTTTAATGTAACAGCAAGAGATTATATTTTATCGTTTCTGTCATATCAATTTCCTGATCCTGATAAATTGGTAACACCTATTCACGGCGTCACTATTAAAACAGATGTTTCGGGTTTTATAGATGAATTAAAAAAACTCGATTACAAAGCAGGACACGCGCATTTAAATAAATTGGTGCGTGCCTTAGGCGAAAATATTCCGCCATTGGTTAATGCCTATATGAATTTAAGCAGTACCATGAAATGCTTTGGAACCGCTGTTAACCCCGATTTTGGAGGTGTTGAAGAGACCGGCATACTTGTAAGAATAGCCGATGTTTACCAAAGTAAAAAAGAAAGACACTTTCATTCTTATTTGGTTGAGAAAGGAATACTAAAATAAAATGATCGTTAAAAAAGCCATATTTAAACAAAGTGCCTCCAGTATTTTCGGATGCCCTACACCTACTTTACCTGAGTTTGCATTTATTGGAAGAAGCAATGTTGGCAAATCGTCGCTTATAAATATGCTTTGCGGCAATAATAAGTTGGCAAAAACATCCGCAACTCCCGGTAAAACACAATTAATAAATCATTTTTTAATTAATGATAATTGGTATTTAGTCGATCTTCCCGGATACGGCTTTGCAAAAACAAGCAAAGGTAACCGTGCAAAATTAGAAACCATTATTTACGATTATTGTAAAAAGCGTGAAACAATGGTTTGTTTGTTTATTTTAATAGACAGCCGTTTGCCGCTACAACAGATAGACAAGGAGTTTATGTTATGGTGCGGAGAAAATAAGATTCCCTTTAGTATCATCTATACAAAAACAGATAAGAATTCTAAATTAGAACTATCAAAGAACATTAAAAATATTGAGACAGAACTTTTAAAATTGTGGGACGAATTACCAAATAGTTTTATTTCATCATCAGAAAAAAAAGTTGGCAAAGAAGAAATTTTAGATTTTATTTATTTCCATCATCAACAGGTGCAAACACCAAGAACATTATTGCCAGACATGACTGAAGGTGAGTTTGATGAAGAGGATGAACAAGATAATTTAACTAACGACTCTAAAAACTAAGATCTATCTTATGGCGAGTGATTGGGAGCGACTCCAGGTAAAATTAAAAGAACGTTTTGAGGAGGAAATGGATTATGATGCTATTTTATTTATCATCGGTTTACAGGAACTAAGCAAGCCGTTTAAAAAATATAAAAAAGACGAGAAGTTGGAAGTCATGCACATTGCAATTTGTTCGTTGTTAGAACCATTTGGCTTTTATGAATTCGAAGGAAGAGATAAAGATGGCTGGCCGCACTGGAAGTTAAAAGAAAATTTACCGCACCTAGATGCCAAACAACAAAATAAATTGATCATCGATGCTATCATCGATTATTTTAAAAAAGATGGGTTTATTTAAAAAATAAACAGTTTTTACTTTTCTTTACCATCACCAAATTGTAAAATCAAATTTAATTCTCAGTCATTTTTTGCTGAGAAACCCTGCCATAAAGTGTCGTTTTTTTATTTTTCGACGAAAATTTCAAAATTGTTAATAACCTGTTCAGATCCTTGAACGAAAATTATATGCTTTTTAAGACAAACAGTTTTTAAAATCCTTGCCAATTCTGTGTTTCCTGCCAAAAAATCATTTTAACTAACTGATAATTAGGCTTATTAACATTGTTTAAAACCTTCAATTTTTCAACAATGGTGGTAAAAAATGGAGTAAAGTGGTAAAAAGTGGGAGTTTTATACTTATTTTTGCTACAATCTAACAAAATTAAGTAATGGCCAGTATGATAGGGGAATACGATTGTAAAGTGGACGCAAAAGGGCGGTTCATGTTTCCTGTCGACCTCCGGAAGCAACTGGACGCATTTTTCGAGAATGGATTTGTAATCAACCGCAATCTTCACCAAAAATGTTTGGTTTTGTACCCGCTAAAAGAATGGGAAAGATTAAATAAAAAATTAAGCAAACTCAACCGATTAATAAAAGCCAACGATGTTTTTGTAAGAAAATTTACCGGCGGCGCAACAAATGTTGAAGCAGATAATACAGGCCGTTTATTACTACCAAAATCCTTAAGCGATTATGCAGATATAAAAACAGATCTGAAAGTTTTAGGAAGTAATAATGTGATAGAGTTGTGGGATAAAAAATTATACGAAGACTTCTTAAATCAGGAAATAAATATTGAAAAATTAGCAGAGGATGTATTGGGGGGAATAAATTTTAATGATGGTGACGATGAGTAACGCTTATCACAACCCCGTTCTTTTACAAGCCTGTATTGATAATTTAAACATTAAACCCGATGGTGTATATGTTGACCTAACCTTTGGTGGCGGCGGACATTCAGCTCATATCCTAAAACAGTTGAACGAAAAAGGAAAACTGTTTGCTTTTGACCAGGATGAGGACGCGCAAAAAAATGTTTTGAATGACAAGCGTTTTACTTTGATACCGCACAACTTCAGGCATCTTAAAAATTACCTGAGATTGTATAATATCAACCGTGTGGACGGTATCCTTGGTGATCTTGGTGTTTCATCGTACCAGTTCGACGAAGCGTCTCGCGGATTTTCTATTCGCTTTGATTCTGAGTTGGACATGCGCATGAACCGGCAAAACACATTGACGGCAAAAAAAATTGTGAATGAATATTCTGACAAACAACTCGTTCACATTTTTAAAACCTACGCCGAGATCCATAACGCCAACCGTTTAGCATTTGTTATTTGTGCTGCAAGAGAAGTGAAAGAGATCGCAACAACCAACGAATTAAAAGATGCCATCTCATCCTGCACGCCAAAATTTGAAGAACATAAATTTTTAGCAAAAGTTTTTCAGGCATTAAGGATAGAAGTGAATCAGGAGATGGAAGCTTTAAAAGAATGCTTAACACAATGTGTTGAACTTTTGGAAAGCGAAGGAAGGTTAGTTGTTATTTCATACCATAGCCTGGAAGACAGACTGGTAAAGAATATCATACGATCGGGAAATGTAGACGGAGTAGAGCAGAAAGATGTGATTTTTGGAACAAGCAAAAAAATATTCAAAAATCTAACATCAAAACCAATTTTACCAAGTGAAGAAGAAATTAAAAACAATACTAGGGCGCGTAGCGCCAAATTAAGAATAGCAATAAAACTTTAATGTTTTTGTTTTCTAGTTCTTTTTTGAACAGAAGCAGAAATTATAAAACAAGAAACTTAGAACAAGAATATATAAGTGGCAAACAAGTACCGAGAAATATCCACAACGGAAAAAGAAATAGAGCAAGAAATTGTTGTTGAGGAAACGACCCGCCCTAAATCCGAAAAACCGGTTAAGCCACGCAAAAAAGGAGTTCTCGGAAAAGGCTTGTCCGCCGTTTTTAGCGGCACATTCCTAACCAACGATAAAACCTTAAGACATTTACCTTTTATTATTTTTTTAGCATTTATTGCTATTCTTTATATCGCTAACGGTTATTATGCCGATGATAAAATTCGCGAGGTAAATAAAATTTCTAACCAGTTAAAAGAATTGCGGTCAGAATATATTTCTACCAAAAGCGATCTCATGTTTGCAAGTAAACAAAGCGAGGTGGCAAAATCTGCCGAAAAACTGGGTTTAAAAGAACCTGTTGTTCCACCAATTAAAATTAAAGTAGATAGCACACAATTATATAAACCGGGAAAATAATTTTGAACGAAAAGAAAAATATTCTATCACGTACCTATCTCGTATACATTTTTATGTGTTTGTTTGCGCTTGGTATCTTGTACCGCATCTGTATTATTCAGTTTGCTCAAGGACAACAATGGCGAGATAAAGCAGAAGCATTTACTACTAAATTGGATTCTGTTGAAGCGGTGCGTGGAAATATTTTTGATGCTAACGGGGCGTTGCTGGCTACTTCTTTACCTTATTACGAAATTGCCGTTGATATTAATGCACCCGGCATTACCGAAAAAATTTATAAGGCCAACCGCGATTCACTTTCATTATTATTAAGCAATTTATTTGCTGATAAAAGTGAAAGCGAGTATTTAAAGATCCTGAACAAAGCGAGGAAAGATGAAGACAGATATGTTTTACTTCAGCGCAATGTTTCTTATAAAGATCTACAACTTTTAAAAACATTTCCCGTTTTTAGAAAAGGAAGAAAAGGTGGTTTGGTAACACTACAAACTAATCGTCGTGAACGGCCTTTTCAAATGCTTGCCGGCAGAACTATAGGTATGGCTCGTCCAGGTATAAAACCTGTTGGTTTAGAAGGAGCCTTTGACAGCATATTAAGTGGTATAAGCGGAAAACGTTTAATGCAACAAATTGCCGGTGGAGTTTGGCGACCAATAAATGATGAGAACGAGGTAGAACCGAAGGATGGAAGCGATCTTTACACTACTATTGATATAAATATTCAGGACGTAGCGCAACAAGCATTGATGCGTTCATTGATAAAAAATGAAGCCTCACATGGTTGCGCAATTTTAATGGAAGTAAAAACAGGTGCTATTAAAGCAATTGTTAATCTTACAAAAAGCACAACAGATACAAACAGTTATAACGAAAGCTTTAATTACGCTATTGGTTATCCAACTGAGCCGGGCTCTACATTTAAACTGGCCTCCATGTTGGCTGTAATTGATGAGTACAATATTAGCCTTGATGAAAAAGTTGCTGTAGGAAATGGTGAGTGTATGTACTTTGATAAGAAAGTAAAAGATTCGCACGCACCCGAATCCCCCACATTAACTGTTCAACGGGTGTTCGAAACATCTTCTAACGTTGGAGTAAGTAAGATCATTACAAAATATTATTCTAAAAATCCGCAGCAGTTTGCTAATAAATTAAATTCTTTTCACCTGAACGAAAAATTAGGATTGTCAATACCGGGAGAAGGAAAAGGAATGATTCCACAAACTAAAACAAAATTTTGGTCGGGTGTAACATTACCGCAATTAAGTTATGGTTATGAAAGTTTAATTACACCATTGCAAACCTTAACCTTATACAATGCGGTAGCTAATGATGGTAAAATGGTGAAGCCGCGTTTTGTAAAAGAAATTAAACGTAATGGTATTGTTGTTAAAACTTTTGGTACTGAAATATTGGAAGAACAAATTGTAAAAAAGGAAACCATTGTTAAAGCAAAAAAATTATTAGAAGGTGTAGTGCAAAATGGTTCTGGTAAAACTTTAAATATTACAGCTTTTAAAGTGGGTGGAAAAACCGGTACAGCACAGATCGCAAAAGTTGGTGCAAAAAAGGTAAAAGGTAAATCGGCCTATGGCGATATTGGTGATCGTAATTACCAGGCATCTTTTGTAGGTTATTTCCCTGCAGAAAATCCTTTGTATTCTTGCATCGTTGTAATTAATTCACCAAGTAATGGTGTGTATTATGCGGCTGCGGTTGCGGGCCCTGTTTTTAAAGAGATTGCAGAAAAAGTATATTCCGGTAGCCTTGATTTTATTCAACCAATTAACGATAAAAGGAACCTGATCACAAAAGTGCCTTCAGTAATTACAACTAAAGGCAATGAGATAAGCGCTATTGCAAAAACTTTTTCTCTTCCATCTACTAATGCCGAGAGCGAAAAGTTTGTGAACCGTAATATAAAAGATTCAACCAGGATCATTTTAGCCGAAAATAATATTGAGAGCCAATTAAAAAAAGGCATTATGCCAAACCTGCATGGTCTTTCGGCAAAGGACGCTTTGTTCTTACTCGAAAATAATGGTATGCATGTTCAATTACTGGGTTTTGGCAGTGTGCAAAAACAAAGTATTGAAGCAGGACAAAAATTTAATAAAGGCAATAAAATAGTACTCACGTTAATATGAAACTGTTAAGCGATATCATATATAAAGTAAGGCTCGAAGAAATAATAGGTTCTACGCACATGGCTATTTCTTCGGTTACGTTTGACTCAAGAAAAGTTAAAAAAGATTCTTTATTTGTTGCCACAAAAGGAACTGCGGTAGACGGACACGATTATATTACCAAAGCCATTGAAAGCGGCGCTATTGCAATTATTTGTGAAGAGTTACCTAAAATTAAAAATGAAGCCGTTACTTATGTTAAAGTAACCGACTCATCATATGCGTTAGGAATTATTGCCTGTAACTTTTTTGATAACCCTTCAGAGAAATTAAAATTAGTTGGCATTACTGGTACAAATGGTAAAACCACAACAGTTACTTTATTATTTAATTTATTTAAATCATTAGGGTATTCAGTTGGATTAATTTCTACCGTAGAAAATAAAATAAACAATACGGTAATTCCTTCTACGCATACCACGCCGGATGCTTTAACGCTGAACGAACTATTAACTGCCATGTACGCGCAAGGCTGCGAATATGTATTTATGGAAGTGAGTTCTCACGCTGTCGTTCAACACCGTATAACCGGTCTCAGTTTTATCGGCGCTATCTTCTCTAATATCACGCATGATCACTTGGATTATCACAAAACATTTGACGAATATATAAAAGCAAAAAAAGGTTTTTTTGATCAGTTGCCGAATAGTGCTTTTGCATTGATAAATCGTGATGACCGCAATGGTATGATCATGCTTCAAAATACAAAAGCACAAAAACATACCTACAGCCTGCAAACCATGGCCGACTTTAAATGTAAGATCCTCGAGAACCAACTGAACGGTTTATTATTGAGTATTGATAATGTTGAGGTTTGGGTAAAATTAATTGGCACATTTAACGCCTACAATGTATTAGCTGTTTATGCTGCCGCAATATTATTAAAACAAAATAAAACTAATGTATTAACAGCTTTAAGTAATCTTAATTCGGTTGAAGGGCGTTTTCAATATATTAAATCTCCTAAAGGAGTTATTGGAATTATAGATTACGCGCATACTCCCGACGCTCTAAAAAATGTTTTAGAAACAATAAAAGATCTAAGAACTGGCAACGAGCAAGTAATAACATTAGTAGGTTGTGGAGGAGATAGAGATTCTGCCAAGAGGCCGGTAATGGCGGCAATTGCCTGCGAGTATAGCAATAAGGTTATTTTAACATCCGATAATCCAAGAAGCGAAGATCCCGAAGCAATACTAGATCAAATGCAAAAAGGTGTTAACCCGGTTGACGTAAAAAAAACATTGAGGATCGCGGATAGAAAAGAAGCAATTAAAACAGCTTGCAGTTTAAGTAAAGCCGGAGATATTATTTTGATCGCAGGTAAAGGACACGAAAAGTATCAGGAAATAAAAGGTGTGAAACAACCATTTGATGATTTTGAAATCTTTAGAGAAACAATAAAAATACTGGACATATAAGATGTTATATTATTTCTTTCAATATTTAGACAAAGCATTCGACTTCCCCGGAGCCGGGGTCTTTCAGTACATCTCATTTCGTGCGGCCCTCGCATTAATTACATCGTTAATTATCTCTCTCATTTTTGGTAAACGTATTATTAATTACATCCGTAAAAAACAAATTGGCGAAACGATTCGTGAATTAGGTTTAGATGGGCAAACACAAAAAACAGGTACACCAACAATGGGTGGATTAATAATTATTGCCGCTATTATCATTCCAACTCTATTGTTTGCTAAAGTATTAAATGTATATATCGTCTTAATGCTTATTTCAACTGTTTGGTTGGGAGGAATTGGGTTTTTAGATGACTACATAAAGGTTTTCAAAAAAAATAAAGAAGGTTTAAAAGGTAAATTTAAAATAATAGGCCAGGTAGGAATAGGATTAATTGTTGGTTGTGTATTTTACTTTCATCCGGATGTGGTAATTAAAGAAAGACTAACGCATAACGAAAAAACCGCATGGTCTGCTTCAAATCCAAACGCAGAAAAAGATCTTACGATCCCGAAATACGAAACAGTTCCCGTTAAAAATTTAAAAACAACTATCCCCTTCTTTAAAAATAATGAATTAGATTATGGTAGTTTTATTTCCTGGTTATGTGATGACTGTGTTAAGTACGGTTGGATAATTTTTATTCCCATGGTAATTATTGTTGTAACAGCAGTTTCAAACGGTGCAAATATTACTGATGGCATTGATGGTTTGGCTGCCGGTACAAGTGCGATCATTGGTGTGGTGTTAGGTATACTTGCTTATGTATCCGGTAATACAATTTTTGCAGATTATTTAAATATCATGTACATACCTAACTCGGGCGAGCTCGTGGTATTTATGGCGGCATTTATTGGTGCCTGCGTTGGGTTTCTTTGGTACAACTCTTATCCTGCACAAGTATTTATGGGCGATACCGGAAGCCTTGCCATTGGCGGTATCATAGCGGTGTATGCAATTGCTATTCGAAAAGAATTATTGATACCGATTTTATGCGGTGTTTTCTTAGTAGAAAATATTTCCGTTATCCTTCAGGTAGTGTATTTTAAATATCAGAAAAAACGAAAAGGTTTAGAATTTGCACAAACACATCGTTTATTTAAAATGGCACCGCTTCATCATCATTATCAAAAAGTGGGTTTCCATGAATCAAAAATAGTCATGCGTTTTTTTATTATAGGAATTATGTTGGCTGTGTTAACGTTTGTAACCCTGAAATTAAGATAGTTGGGCAAACGCATTGTGATACTTGGCAGTGGAGAGAGTGGAGTAGGCAGTGCCATACTCGCTAAACAAAAAGGTTTTGACGTTTTTGTAAGCGATAGGTCATTGATAAAAGAAAAGTATAAAGAACAATTAATAGAAGAGAATATTTTGTTTGAAGAAGGGATACATACTGAAGAAAAGATCTTGAACGCTGATGAGGTGATCAAGAGCCCCGGTATTCCTGATAAAGCAGAATTGGTACAGAAATTATTGGCAAAAAAAATTCCGGTGGTCTCAGAGATTGAGTTTGCCGGAAGATATACGAATGCAAAAAAAATATGTATCACAGGTTCAAATGGCAAAACAACAACAACATTGTTAACCTATCATATATTAAAAAAAGCAGGCTATAATGTCGGGCTTGGCGGAAACGTAGGGAAAAGTTTCGCCTTGCAGGTAGCGCGAGAAAATTTCGACTATTATGTTTTAGAATTAAGCAGTTTTCAATTAGATGGCATGTTTGATTTTAAAGCCGACATAGCCGTGCTTTTAAATATTACACCTGATCATTTAGACAGGTACGATTATAAATTTGAAAATTATGTAGCATCAAAATTCAGAATAACCCAAAACCAAAGTAAAAAAGATGCTTTTGTATATTGTGCAGATGACCTAACCATTCAGGCATACATGCAGGAGCATCAATTTGCAGCCGAGCTCGTTCCATTCAGCATCAAAAAACCAATTGATGGCCCCGGCGCATTTTTAACCGAAAACCAAATAACCCTTAATTATAAACCAAACCAACAACCCTTAATTATGACAATTGAAGAACTAGCACTCCAGGGTAAACATAATGTTTACAACAGCATGGCGGCATCGCTTGCTACCCGCATCGTTGATGTGCGAAAAGATTTCATCAGGGAATCCTTACAGGATTTTCAAAACATCGAACACCGTTTAGAATTTATTGCTACTATCAATGGCATTGAATTTATAAACGATTCAAAAGCAACCAATGTTAACTCCACCTGGTATGCCCTTGAAAGCATGCAAAAACCTATCGTTTGGATCTGCGGTGGGCAGGACAAAGGAAACGATTACAACGAATTGTTCGACCTTGTAAAAGAAAAAGTAAAGGCAATTGTTTGCTTAGGTAAAGACAATAAAAAAATTGTTGCTGCATTTAAAGATGCGGTAGAATTAATTGTTGAAACCGATAATGCAAATGATGCAGTTGCCGCTTCGTACAAGATTGGTAAAAAAGGCGATGTAGTTTTATTGTCTCCTGCTTGTGCGAGTTTCGACCTGTTTCAAAACTATGAAGACAGAGGAATGCAATTTAAACGTGCAGTAAAAGGTTTGTAATAAAAATTTCAGATCAGCTTTCTGATTTAAAGTTTCCGTTTGCAAATAGTTTACGTTAGCCTCTGCTAAAATAAATGATCATCATTTGTTAATGGATAATGCGCTTTAAATTTTTAGAAATTTTGATGTGAAAAATCATATAAATGAAATAAAAATGAAACTGTTTAACTATTTAAAAGGCGATAAGGTTATTTGGGCTATCATGTTCTTATTGTCGCTGCTTTCTGTTTTGGTAGTATACAGTGCTGTGGTTACACTTGCGCATAAATTTAAGCAAGGTAATACCGAATATTATTTATTTAAGCATTTTGTGATCATTGCTTTAGGGTTTGGAATTGCTTACCTGTTCCATAAAATTAAATACACTATATTTTCAAAAGTGGCACAAATTGGTTTTATTTTGTCGGTTCCACTTTTAATTTACACGTTATTGAAAGGTGTTAGCGCCGGTGAAGCTTCGCGTTGGTTAGAAGTTCCGGGCATTGGGTTAACTTTTCAGTCTTCTGATATTGCAAAATTAATGTTGATCATTTATGTAGCGCGGGTTCTTGCATTAAGGGGTAAAGACCTACAGGATTTCAGATCAATATTTAAACATCTTTTAATTCCTATAGGATTAATTTGCGCCCTGATCTTACCGGCAAATTTTTCAACTGCAGCGTTATTATTTTTTAATTGCCTGGTATTAATGTTTGTTGGTGGCATTAACATAAAAATAATTTTAAAGATCTTAGGTATTTGTGTTTTAGCCGGTGCTATGTTTTTTTCGTGGATCTGGTTTGCGCCCGATACAATTCCCGGTGGAAGGGGATCAACCTGGAAAACGCGTTTAGAAAGTTTTAGCAGCGGCGATACTAAAAGTAATTACCAGAGCGAGCAGGCAAAAATTGCGATAGCTACCGGCGGTGTAATTGGTAAGGGTCCTGGTAACAGCACACAACGTGCGTTTTTACCGCAAGCCTCATCTGATTTTATTTATGCCATTATTATTGAAGAGTATGGTTTGTTAAGTGGTTTTGTTTTATTGTTCTTATATATGATACTCTTATATAGAGGTATAAAAATTTTACGCGACAATGATAAACCCTTTGGATCTTTTGTGGCCGTTGGGCTTTCGTTCAGCCTGGTATTTCAGGCATTAGTAAATATGGCGGTAGCGGTAAATTTATTCCCTGTAACCGGTCAGCCTTTACCACTTATAAGTATGGGTGGAACTTCTATTTGGTTTACTATGATAGCGATTGGAATAATTTTAAGCGTAAGCAGAAGCGTAGAAGATAAATCTGAAGAAAAACTTGAAACAGCATAGGGATAGGAATGGAATAAGGTTTACAAAATTGACGCAATTATTTTGTCTTTTGATAAGGCACAAATTGAAGCTAATAGCTTGCGTCTCTTTGCAAAATTTGTAACGATGGCAGAAGAAAAAAGAATAAGTCAAAATGAAAAGGTTGTTTCATTCCGATCCCTCCGAGTCATATTGAGCGGGGGCGGCACTGGCGGACATATTTTTCCCGCGGTTGCCATAGCGAACGAAATAAAAAAATTAGTTCCAACCGCAGAAATATTATTTGTTGGAGCAATAGGCAAAATGGAAATGGAAAAAGTTCCGGCTGCCGGTTATCGTATAATTGGTATTGCTATAGCGGGCCTGCAACGCAAAATTACTTTAGCAAATTTAAAATTGCCCTATTTAATTATTAAGAGTTTATTATCAGCAAGAAAAATAATTAAAGATTTTCGTCCTGATGTAGTTGTTGGAACCGGTGGTTATGCCAGTAGCCCATTATTGAGAGCTGCAACAGCAAAAGGAATTCAGGCTTTGATCCAGGAGCAAAACTCTTACGCCGGCATCACTAATAAAATTTTATCTGCAAAAGTAAATAAGATCTGCGTGGCTTATGAAGGTATGGAGAAATTCTTCCCGAAAGAAAAAATAATGCTTACAGGCAATCCTGTGCGCCAAGATATTTCTAATATCGAAGAAAAAAGGAACGAGGCCTTTACTTTTTTTAAATTAGACCCAAATAAAAGAACAATATTGGTTATTGGTGGAAGTCTTGGCGCTAAAGCTATTAATGAAGCTATTGGTGGCGGTTTACAAAAATTTGCTGATAATAACATTCAGCTGGTTTGGCAAACCGGCAAAATTTATTTTGAAACTGCCAAACAACAAACAAAAGAATTTGAGAGTAAAAATATAATTGCGGTAGATTTTATTTCGCGCATGGATTTGGCCTATGCATTTGCCGATGTGGTAATTTCAAGGGCAGGCGCGGGTGCCATTTCTGAATTGTGTATCGTTCAAAAACCTTGTCTTTTAGTGCCGTTACCAACAGCTGCAGAAGATCATCAAACCAAAAATGCCATGGCTTTAGTAAATAAGAACGCTGCTATTTTGGTGAAAGATATTGAAGCAACAAAAGTCTTGGTAGATCGCGCAATTCAATTAGTAAATAATACAACAGAGCAGCAACAATTAAAAACAAATATGAAACAGCTGGCATTTTTAAACTCTGCAAATATAATTGCAAACGAAGTATTAAAATTGGCAGGATATAACCACTAAGACACTAAGGGCGCTTAGATACACTTAGAAAAATTATTCTTAGTGTTACTTTGTGATCTTAGAGCTAAAAAATGAACGGAAAATGAACATACTCAATTATAAACTCTATTATTTTCTTGGTGTTGGTGGCATTGGTATGAGCGCGTTGGCCCGTTTTTTTAAGCACTATAAAAAAACAGTTATTGGTTATGATAAAACTGCTACCAACTTAACAAACCAATTACAGGATGAGGGAATTCCTTGTCATTTTAACGATAATGTTTCTGCGCTCGAATCTATTTTAAAAGCCTATTCTAAAAATGAAGTGTTGGTTGTTTATACTCCCGCCGTTCCGAAAGAGCATGCCGAGTATCAATTCTTGCTTAAAAATAATTACACCATTTTAAAGCGCTCGGTTGTTTTAGGTGAGATCACTAAACAGTTTAAAACAATAGCTATTGCCGGAACGCATGGTAAAACCACTACAACAACACTTGTTACGCACCTTTTAAAAAGCGCCGGCATCAATTGTTTTGCCTTTATGGGAGGTATTTCTAAAAATTATAACACCAATTTACTGCTTGGCGATGTTAATGACAAAGACGCTTACGTAGTGGTGGAGGCAGATGAATACGACCGTTCTTTCTTAACGCTGCATCCTCAAATAGCTGTTATTACGAGTGTTGATGCCGATCACTTAGACATTTACGGTAACGCCGAACACGTTAAAGAGGGTTACGCTTTATTTGCTAAACAGGTAAAAAGTGACGGTATGCTCATTGTTAAAAAAAATGTTGATAACGATTTGAAGCTGAGTAATAAACGCCTTATCTACTCATTAAATTTAGATACGGAATATTGTGCCGAATCCATTGTTATGGCCAACGCACAATTTTCTTATAACATTAAAAGTCCTGTAGAGGCTATAAATGACGTTACGCTTGGGTTACCGGGCTTACACAACATTGAGAATTCGATTGCAGCAGTGGCAATTGCGCAGCAGATTGGGATAAAAGGTGATGTTATAAAAAATGCTTTACGTTCTTTTAGTGGTGTGAAACGCCGTTTTGATTACAGGGTAAAAACCGAAAAAGTAGTATATATTGATGATTATGCGCATCATCCGGAAGAATTGAAGGCTACTATTGGTTCGGTTAGGAAATTATACCCCGGAAAAAAAATAACGGGCATTTTTCAACCGCATTTGTTTAGTCGCACGCGTGATTTTATAGATGATTTTGCGGCAAGCCTGGATCTTTTGGATGAATGCATCCTTTTAGAGATCTACCCGGCCCGCGAAAAACCAATAGAAGGAGTTACTTCAGCCTGGTTGCTAAGTAAAATGAAACTGAAAGATAAAAAATTGATGACCAAACAACAAGTGTTGGATAAAATGAAAGAAGCATCGCCCGAAGTGCTGATCACCATGGGAGCTGGAGATGTTGATTCGCTGATAGAACCGCTTGAAAAAATATTGAACACGAATTTTGAAAAAACTGAATTATAAAAAAATTTTAATTACCGTTCTTTGGATTATTGCCATTGCAGGTTTAACAAGCTCATGGGCTTTCGTTTCAAAAAGTGAAAGAAATATTGTTGCTAAAACATTGAATATTACAATTCATAACAACGATGAGAATTTATTTTTGAGCGAAAAAGATATTAAGCAATTCTTTGTAGAACGAAAAGACTCGATCCTTCTTAATCAATACAAGAATATTAATATTCCTGAACTTGAAAAAAGTTTGAACTCGCACCCGGCTATCGAAAATGCTGAAGTTGCTGCGGATATTAACGGAGAAGTTAAAATTGATATCACGCAACGCACACCTGTGTTACGAATTATTAACCGCGACGGAGAAAGTTTTTACATTGATTCGCAAACAAAATTAATGCCTTTGAATAATAATTATTCAGCCCGCGTTATTGTTGCCAGCGGATTTATTTACGAACCATATTCAAGACGCTACCAGTATTCGGTTGACCAGATCAAAAAAAGCAAAATATACAGCGAAGTAAGCCTATTGGATGATATCTATGCGGTTGCAAACTTCATAAACCGCGATTCGGTGTTAGCGAATTTAATTCACCAGATCTATGTTAACGAAGAAAAGGAAATAGAACTCTTCCCGGCAATTGGCAATCAAAAAATCGTTTTTGGCAATGCAACAGATGTTGCCGAAAAATTTAATAAACTGAAATTATTCTACACCGAAGGACTAAATAAATCTGACAGTTGGACAAAATATTCGAATATTAATTTAAAATACAAAAACTTAGTAGTGTGCACTAAAAAATAAAAATTATGGAAAAAACAACAAATCAGGGCAACCCTAATCTAGCTTCCGAACTGGTAGTTGGAGTTGATATTGGAACAACTAAAATTGCTGCTATTGTTGGCCGTAAAAATGAATTTGGTAAAATAGAGATATTAGGTATTGGCAAAGCAGAATCACTTGGTGTAAACCGTGGTGTGGTTGTAAATATCGAACAAACTGTTGCTTCTATTAAAGCTGCTGTTTCTATGGCGGCCGATAAAGCAAATGTAGATATTGGTGAAGTAATTGTGGGCATTGCAGGGCAACATATTAAAAGTATGCAACACCGTGGTATGATCATTCGTCAAAGTTTAGAAGATGAGATCAACCAAAAAGATATTGATAATTTAATTGATAACATGCACCGTTTGGTGATGAGCCCTGGCGAAGAGATCATTCATGTTATTCCACAGGAATACATTATTGATAACGAATCGGGAATTAAAAACCCTATCGGGCATGCTGGTATTCGTTTGGAAGGAAATTTCCATATCATTACCGGGCAGGTTTCTGCGGTAAAAAATATTTTTAAATGTATTACGCGTGCCGGCTTAGAAACTGTCGATCTAAACCTTGAGCCATTAGCAAGTGCTGATGCAGTTTTAAGTGATGAGGAAAAAGAAGCGGGAGTTGTGTTGGTAGATATTGGTGGTGGCACCACAGATGTTGCTATTTTTTACGACGGCATTATTCGTCATACGGCAGTAATTCCTTTTGGTGGAAATATTGTTACCGAAGATATTAAAGAAGGTTGCGGTATTATTAAAGCACAAGCCGAACAATTAAAAATGCGTTTTGGTTCTGCATTGTCTCAGGAAAATCAAGAGAACGAAATTATTTCAATTCCGGGTTTACGTGGCCGTCCGCACAAAGAAATTTCGGTGAAATTTTTAGCGCAAATTATTCAGGCGCGCATGGAAGAAATTTTAGAATTTGTTTTGTTTGAAATTAAAAGCAGTGGCTTTGAACGCAAATTGGCTGCAGGTATTGTAGTTACAGGTGGTGGCGCTTTATTAAAACACTTACCGCAATTGGTAATGTTAACTACCGGTATGGATTGCCGCATTGGAACACCAAACGAACATTTAGCAACTAACGACGATGAATTAAAAAATCCTTTATACGCAACCGGTGTTGGTTTAGTAATGAAGGGTATTGAAAAATACGAACGCGATTCTAAGAAAGGAAACAACTCTGTGAAAGTGGAAGTTGAGTTAACGAACGAAGAAGCAAATAAAAAAGATGCGAAGAAAATTGCCGGCCACTCCAAGAAAAAAATTGGCAGCTACTTTACCGATCTTATTGGCAGAACAAGAGATTGGATGAGCGATGATATTGAATAACACTGAAGCAGATTAAAAATCGCTTCAGCGCTAGAAACAAGAAACTATAAACCGGAAACAAAGAATAATTAATAACCCTTAAAAAAATAACCATGATGCAATTTGAATTACCACAAGAAGACAGCTCTATCATTAAAGTGATCGGTGTTGGCGGCGGCGGAAGCAATGCTGTAAACCATATGTACCGTTTAGGTATTAAGGGGGTAGATTTCATCGTTTGTAATACTGATAGACAAGCCTTAGATAAAAGCCCCGTTCCATTTAAGATCCAATTAGGTGAGCAATCAACAAAAGGATTAGGTGCAGGTTCAATTCCTGACGTTGGCCGTGATGCAGCTATAGAATCTATAGACGAAATAAAAAAATACTTAGGCGCTAACACGCAAATGGTATTTATTACTGCAGGTTTAGGTGGTGGTACCGGTACCGGTGCTGCTCCTGTAATTGCAAGTATCGCAAGAGAATTAGGAATTCTTACCGTAGGTATAGTTACTATTCCTTTTACTTTCGAAGGAAAAAAACGTCGCGCGCAAGCCGAAGCAGGTTTGGAAGAAATGAAAAAGTATGTAGATACTTTGTTAGTTATTGGTAACGATAAATTGCGTGAGATCTACGGTAACTTAAAAATGAGCGAAGCTTTTGAACATGCAGATGATGTATTAACAGGCGCAGCAAAAAGTATCGCAGAAATTATTAGTTTACACATGCATATCAATGTTGACTTTAACGATGTGAAAACCGTTATGAAGGATAGCGGCGTTGCAATTATGGGTTCTGCAATCGCTAGTGGCGAAAAACGCGCTATTAAAGCGGTTGAGCAGGCATTGAATTCTCCTTTATTAAATGATAACGATATCAGCGGGGCACGTCACGTATTATTAAATATTATGAGTGGTACTGATGATATTGATATGGATGAGTTTGGCGAGATCACTGATTTTATCCAGGAAGCTGCTGGCGGAACTGCTGAATTAATTACTGGTTATGGTACTGATGCTTCGTTAGGAGATAATGTAAGCGTAACAATTATTGCTACAGGATTTAAATCAAAGCAAACTACAGGTTTTGAACCAATGAGCTTTAAAGATCGCAAAGTAGTGAACTTAGAAGAGAAAATTGAAACGCCTGTTACAGAAGTAAAACAGATCACTATCATTGATGAGATCCAAAATGCAGAACCTTTTGTGTTCATAAAAGAAGAAACTGAAACTCAGAAAGAAGTAAATATTGTAAGTACTACAGAAGAAACTCTAAACGAAACTGATTTTACGATCACCTCTCATGTTGAAGAAACCAAAACAGTTATAAGTGAAGTAACCTCTACAATTACAGAATTTACATTTAATGATGTAAGCTCTGAAGAAAAAACAGTTTCAAACGAAAAAGAAGAATCTACTTTTGAAGAAGAAACTATTTCGCGCGAAGAGCAGATCAAATTAGCGCAAGACCGTATTCGCAAGCTAAAAGAAATTACGCTTAAAATGAAAAGCCCTGAAGGACTTGCTGCTTTAGAAAAACAAACAGCTTTCGAGCGTAAGAATATCAGTTTAGAAAATAAGACCCCAAGTACCGAATCAAGTGTATCTCGCTTTACTTTAAGCGAAAGTGATGACAAGAAAATTGAAATTCGTCCAAACAATTCTTTCTTGCATGACAATGTTGACTAGTAGTTTTTAGGTGTCCTATATAAATGAAATAATGCGGTCTATCGAGTTGACCGCATTATTTTTTTGCGTATATTTTCCTCTCCCGCACTTCGGGCACCCTCTCCAAAGAGTGACGTATTGTGTGCTTACGCGGCAGCAAACACAGTGTCCTTCTTTGGAGGTTTTGCCAAGCAAAATGGAGTTCGCAAATCGATGGCGGAGGATTTTGTGTTTTAGCAAAATGAAAGTTTGGTAATTATTTTGTAAAAGAGATTTGTAGAGTAGTTTCCTTATAAGCATCCAAAGCTTTTATCTCTTTCATGATCTTGGCCATCCATTCGCGTTGTTTGTCGCCATTCATTGAGCCGTCTGTTTCTTCATCATAAAGGTCCTGGTATTTATCCATTTCTTTATCATTCACATCATACATAGCATCAATCTTTAAATTAAGATCTTCAAAAGAAGTAAAAGTAGTTTCTTTGATCTTTTTGCGAAGTTTGCGCGCGTATAATTCTACAATATCAAAATGCTTTTGCTCATGCTCTAAAACCTGCTCGTTTATCCAGCTTTTCTTTTTCCAGGAGCTTTGGCAAAAAAACACGGCCTCAATTTTTATCGTGGCGGTTTTTGTAGTGCCCTTATTTACAGCTTTTAAAATATCGTAACTGGTAGATGCGGCGGCAAATCTTCTTTCGGGTTTACCTTTAAAATCATCCCAGGTTAAAGGCCGTTCTAATTTCCAGGAAACAATTTCTTTTTCGTTATCTGGTTTAAACGAAAGTAAAAAAACAATACTTAGTATGAAGAAGAGTTTCAAATTCATAAGCCGATCTTTTGGTATAACAATTTGCTATAACAAGTTAAGGAAAAAACATAGAACATTCTTTTCTATAACAATTTTTAGATTAATTATTTGTTAAAATGATATATGCAAAAATTGTGCCTTAGCTAAAAATTTAGTGTGGCAGTTAAATTTGAATTATTAATTATTGGAATTTTTAAAGATCTATAATATGAAGCAAAGGCGCTATCTATTGAATAGTTAATTATATAATTGTGGTTTTGTGATTCAAAAACATCTTTAGAATAAAAAGTAGAGTGCGTTATTGTCTTATTTGTTCCTGGGTAATAGATATAGTTGTTTGAATAATTAGAAATATGGAGCGTGTTGCTGGAAATAGAGTTTAAAGTTAATAAACAATTAAATCGATGCTCAGGGTAAATCGTTCCTAATTCTACAGTTGAATTATTCTCAATTTTGCCCCCAAAAACAAAACCAGAAATTGAACTATCTTTAGCAATAAAGCCTAAATAGTATTCTTTTTTCCAAATAGCTCTACTCTTTAGATCAAAACTTCCATCATTTTTAGTTTCAATTTTTTTTAAAACACCAGATTTATTAAATAATGATGGATTATCCGTTTGTAGTTGCAGTTCTGCCATGATAGGTTGATTTGCGAAATAATCTATCAAGACACCTTTGATTTTAACGTGTACAAAAGTGCGTCTTTGGCAGAACACAAGCAAAGAAAGCAAAATCAATAAGAGAGAAATATAAAATAAAAATTTTATCACTAATTAAAGATACTTAATTTTTTCATATCCTTAATTTGCTTTGTTATATAACAATATTTACGATCTTCTTAGGCACAACAATAATTTTCTTTGGCGTTTTGCCTTCCAAATATTTTTGTACTTCTTCGCGGCTCATTACTTCTTTTTCAATTTCAGGAGCGGTTAAAGTAGCTGGTAGCTCAATGTTCAAGCGCATTTTACCATTAAAAGAAATAGGATAATTAAAACTATCATCTACTAAATATTCTTCGTTATGCATCGGGAAAGGGGCAAGGGCAATGCTTCCGCTGTGACCTAATTTTTCCCAAAGTTCTTCGGTAATGTGCGGTGCGTAAGGCGAAAGACAAATTAATAATGGTTCAAGTATAGCGCGCTTATTACATTTTGCTTCTGTTAATTCATTAACGCAGATCATAAAATTACTTACGGAGGTATTAAAAGAAAAACGCTCAATATCTTCTGTGATTTTTTTAATGGTCTTGTGCAAGGTTTTTAATTCTGCTTTTGAAGCCCCCTCCAAACCTCCCCCAAGGGTGGAGGCTTTCTCAGTTTCAATAACCTGTATGCCTAAACGCCAAAGCTTTTTCAAAAATCCGGCAACACCGGTAATGCCATTCGTATTCCATGGTTTACTTTGTTCTAAAGGACCTAAGAACATTTCGTATAAACGTAAAGTATCAGCGCCAAATTTTTCGCAAATTAGATCTGGAGAAACAACATTGAATTTTGATTTAGACATTTTTTCAGCATCGATAACACCGCAATAACATTTATTGTCTTCTGAAAGTATGATTGAATTTTGAAGCTCACGTTGCCATTTTTTGAAAGATTCAATATTTAAAATATCGTTTTGTACAATATTTACATCGACATGTAATGCAATTATACCATAAGAATAATCCATGTTTAAGATTTCTTCCCCAATTGGTGAGATTAATTTTTCAAAAACTTGGTTTATTTCTTTTTCTAAAATATTTTTCCCTTCTTCAGTGAGAGAAAGATCATTTGTAATAAATTCTTTTGAGATAAAAATAGGATTATTTTGAAAATACAAACCAAGATCGGAATGTTTTGAATTATTAAAAGTAAGAACAATTCTATAAACCAAATTACTTCTGCCTTGTATCATCCCCTGGTTAATTAATTTCTGAGCAGGCTCTTCAATATTAATATAACCAAGATCTTTTAAGAATTTTGTCCAGAAGCGGACATATAATAAATGTCCGGTAGCATGTTCGCTGCCGCCAATATACAGGTCAACGTTATTCCAGTAATTCATTAATTTTTTAGATGCAAATTCAGAACCGTTATGCGCATCCATATAACGTAAAAAATACCAGCTGCTTCCTGCCCAACCGGGCATGGTACTAAGTTCGTAGTCGTATTCGGCTCCTCCTAAATCCTCCCCATTGGGGAGGACTTGCAGTTGCTGCCTAATTTCCGCAACAACATTATCAATGTCAGAAAAAACCCGTTTGTTTTCAAAGCGAATAACTTTATAACCTTCTTTTTCAAGTTCTAAAGTTCTTGCATCATCATATTCTTTTTGAAAATTATGAATTTCACCATCTACTTCAATAATTAATTTTTTATCTAAACACACAAAATCAGCAATGTTAAATCCAATCACTTGTTGCCTTCTGAATTTATAACCTAATTGATTATTTTTAATTTGTTGCCATAATGCAACTTCAGCATCCGTTTGATTATTTCGTAATTCTTTAGCACGCTCTTTCATTTCTTGCCAGCCAGAATTTGCGGCTGTTTGCCAACGAGGTTTTGTTCTATCCTCTCCCACTTGGGGAGAGTTAGAGAGGGGCTTGGGCCTGTACTTCCAATCTTTCGCACGCGCCAAAGGTGGCTCACCGTCTTCGGTTGGTAAATATTTATCTACTTCGGGTAATACTAAAGGTAATTCAGAATCTTTTAAAGCGTAAGGAATATCATTCTTATAATAAATAGGAATTGGTTCTCCCCAATAACGTTGACGGCCAAAAACGGCATCACGTAAACGGAAGTTAATTTTTTTCTTACCTATTTTTTTCTTTTCAATTTCTTCTATTGCTTTTTTAATAGCTGCTTTTACTTCCAGTCCATTTAAAAAATCAGAATTAATTAATGTTCCTTCTTTTTCGCCCCAAGCTTCTTTATCAAGATCGTGTTCTTTAGTTGGCGTAATTACTTGCGGTAACGGCAAACCAAAATGTTTCGCGAATTTATGATCGCGTTCATCATGCGCCGGTACAGCCATTACAGCACCGGTACCATAACCCGCCAATACATAATCGCCCACCCAAATTGGAATTTGTTTTCCGGTAAAAGGATGTTCTACATAAGAGCCTGTAAACACTCCCGAAATTTTTGTAACGTCTGCTTGTCTTTCGCGCTCACTTCTATTTTTAGAAACGTAAACATATTCTTCTACCAATGCAAGTTGTGCGGCCGTTGTAACTTTATGTACAAGATCATGTTCGGGAGCAAGCGTAACAAATGAAACACCAAAAACAGTATCGGGACGAGTAGTGAATACTTCTATCTCATTTAATTTTGGATCTACTTCAGGATGACTTAACGATCCGTGGATCTTGAATTTAAGAGAAGTTCCTTCAGAACGACCGATCCAATAGCGTTGCGATTCTTTTAAACTTTCTGTCCAGTCTAAAGTGTCCAATCCATCCAACAAACGCTGAGCATAAGCGGTAATGCGCATGCTCCATTGTTTCATTAATTTACGTTCAACTGGATGTCCGCCGCGTTCGCTCACACCATCTTTTACCTCGTCGTTTGCTAACACAGTTCCCAATGCAGGACACCAGTTAACATATGCTTCTCCTAAATAGGCAATGCGATAATGCATTAACATATCTGATCTTTCTTTTTCAGAAAAACCTTTCCAGTCTGCTGCAGAAAATTGTTTGGTATCATCATCACAAACAGCATTTACTTTTGAATTGCCATTTGTTTCGAGCTCTTTTATTAATGTAGAAATATCCTCTGCTTTATTAGAATTGTTGTTGTACCACGAATTAAATATTTGAATAAAGATCCACTGCGTCCATTTATAATATTCAGGATCGGAGGTTCTCACTTCGCGATCCCAGTCAAAACTAAAACCGATCTTATCCATTTGCTCGCGGTAACGTGCAATGTTTTGTTCTGTTGTAATTTTTGGATGTTGTCCTGTTTGAATTGCATATTGTTCTGCAGGCAAACCGAAACTATCGTAACCCATTGGATGCAAAACATTAAAACCTTTGTGGCGTTTGTAACGTGCCATAATATCAGAAGCAATATAACCGAGCGGATGGCCTACGTGTAAGCCGGCACCCGATGGATACGGGAACATATCTAACACATAATATTTTGGTTTTGTAGAATCATCGGAAGCCTTAAAAGGTTTTTCTTTTGCCCAACGTGCCTGCCATTTTTTTTCTATCTCGGTAAAATTATATTCCATGTTAATTAAAAGTACGTTATAAGTAGGTTACAAAGATAAGACTTTAGAGGGTTTTGCCAAGATATCTAGGCAACATCCTGATTTAAATATTCAATTTTTCAATCCTAAGCCTGATCCTTTTTTCAAGGTCATAATACTCGTAAATGGCTATGTAGCCTACTTTCCCGGGTAAAACTGTATAGATTATTGGATTTTCTGTGCGAAGAATTTTATCATAATTAAAACTTTTATTTTTATACGTAAAACTGCCTAAGTAGGATTTATTTTTCTCTGTAGTTTTATAAATACACGTAAAATTTTTATTTGAATTTATTGAAGTTAAACAATAATCAAACCCATTGGTAAATTTATTTATACTAGCAGTTACATTTGTATTAAATTCCGATTTTGTATGGGTATCAGTTATTTTATTCACGATTTGCGCATCAATTAAAACAAGTTCTTTAGAAAATTCAAAAGTGATCAGATCGTATAAAAAAAGAGTTTTTGTACTATCATTATTTGCAAATTGTTCAGTAATAGCAAATATTCTTCCATCCTCAGCTCTCAATATTTTATGAATAGCCATGTTTCTGTCAGCGATTTTTCCCACATTACTTTTTTTCTCTATTAGGGATTTTATGTCCTTTTCAAACGAAATATATTTTTCCTGTTTAATGCTGCCTGTTGCCGCATCAATTATTTTAATGAACAATCCAATACTTTTATTTTTAACACCTGCTTCCTTGTCATAATATTCACCGTAACAAAAAAGCTCTCCTAAATTTTCATCATAATTAATACCGTTATAGGAAAAATAATTATTTTTTACATTGGCTTCCATTCTAAAAAGTTCATTGCCTGTTGTTGCATCTAAAAACATAAGATAGTTTTTAAAATTTTTGGACATAATCCCATTTCTATATGTGATTGATGTTACAATATACTTTTCGTTTGAAAATAAATAATTTGTGCTTTCCCAAATCTTTTTCCCCTCAATGCCGGTTGTTTTTTTCCAAAGTAGTTCACCGTCGTTTGAAAAAGCTTCCAGTTGAATACGCATATCCTTTTGTATCCCGAAGACATCCCCTTGATTTGCTTTAATACCACAACGTATAAACCCTTTTTTTTCTATCGGCGCCAAAAGCCCGCTGTAATAATCACTTTTCGTTGAAGTTAATAAAATAAAATATTGAATTTCAAGATCAGTAAGATTATTTACCGGGTAACTCCCCGATATTTCGCCTTGCTTATCAAGTATAAGGTAATCTATATATTTTGCCTTGAGATTATAAAACGAAAAGCAAAACTTCTCTCCATTAAATACGCCATCAATTAATTGTTCATTTTTATCTCTCACCAATTCAATTGAATGGGTTTGTTTAAGATTTTGATCATAAAGTTCTAAACTTAATAAATTTGATGTTTCAGTATAACGATCCAGGTAAAAAATTAGAAAATAACCCTTTATAACACCTTGCTCAGTTATGGCCTGAAAAGAGCTTTTATTTGCACTCTCCACATGGTTAATTGAGAAAGATTGGCTTGAGCAATTAAAAACAAAAATAACTAATACAAATAATAAAAATAGTTTTTTCATATTAATCATGAATAAGATTGATTCTTTTTTTAAGCTCATTTAAATAATACGTATCTGCATATTTTTTTGAATATGTTTCTGCGATAATATTATTTTTAGATGAAGTTTGTTTTTTTAATTCCATTAATGACTCGAGATAACCATATAGTGGATCAACGATGCTAAAAATATCTTTATGTTTTTTTAAAAGTTGTTCGGCCAGGTTTAAAGCCATTTTATCATTTATATTATTAATAAAGTTAAGAAGTTCGTTATAAGATAATGGAAAATTTTTATCAGGAATATCAATTATTTGAGAGGACAGATGATGTTGCTTAAAAAAAGACATCTCGATAAGACACCGCACCGAATTTAATATGAGATATGGCTGACCGGGAGTTTCATTTAATAATTGCAGCGAATTATATAATGATAAACAATACATACCTTCATTGATATATTTTTCTAACCCTTCGTAAAGGGCTAGTTTTTTAAATTCACCAAAATCATTTTTCAAAACGCCCATGGCTGTTTTTTGAACTTTTATTGAATGTAATAATTTATCAGCGCGTATTTTTGCATCCGGGTGCGATTTTAGTGAGTCTGGAATATTTAAACTATTTACATTATTCCCCCAATCAGTTTGTTCTTCATCCTTTAACCACTCTTCATCAAATTTTAGATCGTCGAAGTTGAAAATTTTCGTGAATGGGATTTTAGTTGTAAAATAAAATTTATCGCATGAATCAAGAATTAAAAGTTGATTGTATGCGGCTGTTTGTTCGTATCCGGTATTTTTCAAAAACGCAAGCCCTAATGAATCGGCCTGTAATTCGTATTCTCTTGAAGTGTTTTGATATTTAGCCAGGTATTTTTTTGAAACTTCTTCAAATCTTTTATATCTGTTAAACTTTTCCTTTGATAACTGTGACATTTCTTTTTCAAGAGTGGAACTATTATATATTTCATTCCTTTTTTTTATTCCTTTTATCACATGATCCATGTAATCGTGACTCATCTCATGACAGATTACAAAAGCTAACTGATCTTCGTTATTACATCTGTATATTATACCTAAATTAACAAAAAGTACTCCTTGAGAATAATTAGCCGCATTTACTTCATTGGTTTGTGCAGTATATATTTTAAAATCAGTTTTATTTAACTGATTATTGCCGGCAATTATTTTCTTAAGAACCGTATTCAAATAATTTGTGATCTTATCATTTCTATATACAAAATGATTTGTATCTGAAGTAATTATTGCGTTAGACAATTGCAAGATGTTTCTTTTAAAAAAACCGATGGAACTTGTATCGGTATAACCTGAGTTTTCGCTTGCTTTTTTGAAATCTAGTCTGATTTTTTCAATTCTTTCTTTACTGTTTTCAGCCATATGGTATGGTGTAAAAGTCCGGGTACTTTGCGATAAGGATTTTATGCTCGACCCAAAGAAAAACAAAATGTAAACCAATTTAAAAACATAGATTTTTCTGTAAATTTTCATCACCAAAAGAGTATAGAAGTAGTATATAATTTTAAATTTAAGGAAAAGATCCAGCATCTTGTATTAATTTTTGTTTAATTTTATGATATTAATATGCAAGAAGTTATTATTAAAGAGAAAAAGGCTGTATCTCTTCGTCAGAAGGAGATAGTAAGCCATTATATACAAAATTTGGATAATTATGTGGCTGCATTAAAGAAGGGTACAGAAGACCGTGTTTTGGAAATAGCTGAGTTTGCAGGTATGATGCATATTCACCCTGTACATTTAAGTAATACTGTTAAAGAAGTTACGGGCCGATCGAGCTGTAGTTTGTTTGAAGAACGTTTGGTAAAAGTATCTAAAGAAATGCTTTTAGAAAGCCGTGCGCCTATAAAAAATATTGCTGTTCAGTTAACCTACGATCCCTCTAACTTTACTAAATTCTTTAAGCATTTTGTGGGCATGACGCCAAAACAATTTCGCGAAGAAAATTACAAAATCTGAAGCTCTCACCATTTATTCTGTATGTATCACCATTTTTAGGACTAATTAGTCTATACATTTGTATTAAAAAAACGAATACTATGGAAAACACTAAAAAAATTGCAGTAGTTACCGGCGGAAGCCGTGGATTAGGTAGGGATATGGCCATAAGCCTTGCTAAAAAAGGGCATAACGTAATTATTACGTATGCAGGAAACAAAACAGAAGCAGATAACACGATTAAATTAGTGGAAGAAGCCGGCGGAAAATGTGCGGCTTTACAATTGGAATTAAAAGAGTTTTCAGGCTTGGATAAATTTATTGCGTCATTAAGTACTTTATTAAAAGAGAAATTCAATACAGATAAATTTGACTTTTTAATTAATAATGCCGGCATGGGTGGCAGTATACCATTTACAACTGCAACTGAAAAAGATTTTGATGAATTTTTAAATGTACATTTTAAAGGTGTTTATTTTTTAACGCAAAAAAGTTTAGCAATTTTAAATGACGGTGGCAGAATCATCAATCTTTCTACTGGCACTACACGTTTTGCTAACCCTGGATATTCTATTTATGCTTCTATGAAAGGTGGAATAGAAGTGTTTACAAAATACTTAGCAAAAGAATTAGGTGCAAGAGGAATTTGCGCGAACGTTGTTGCGCCGGGACCAATAGAAACTGATTTTAATAATGCAGCTATTCGTTCGAATGCACAATTAAAAACTGCACTAAGTAATATGTCACCCTTAGGTAGAGTTGGCCAGGCAGATGATATTGGAAGCGTTGTTGCTTTTTTATGTTCAGAAGATGCGAAATGGATAAATGGACAACGTATAGAAGTGAGTGGCGGGATAAATGTTTAAACTTCAATACCTAAGATACAAACATCGTCTACCTGTTCAAGTGTTCCTCGCCAATTGTCGAAACTGCTCTTTAAAATTTCTTTAAGCTCTTCGGCAGTTCTGGTGTTGTTTTGAGCCAATAGGTTCTGAAGCTGTTTGTATTTGAATTTTTTTCCTTTTTCTCCACCAAATTGATCGGCATAACCATCAGTAAATAAATAAATTTTATCACCCGACTTTAGAGAAAGTGAATGTGTGGTAAAAGGGTTTACGATATCTGTTTTCCCAATGGGTTGTTTGTTTGCTTTTATTTCTTTCATTTCAGAATCACTAAAATACCAAAGCGGATTATTTGCGCCCGCCCATTGAGCGGTTATTTTCTTATTAGAAGAAGTATTTTTATCAATCGAAATTAGAGAAATATCCATACCGTCTTTTACCTCACTTTCGCTTTTTTCAAATGTTTCAATAACCAATTCGCGCACTTTATCTAAAATTTTTCCAGGTTCAGTTATCTTAAATTCTTTTACAGTACGATTTAAAGCATTGCTACATACAACAGAAACCATAGCTCCTGGAACACCATGACCGGTACAATCTGCAACAGCAATTAAAATTTTATCGCTAACAGTTTCTGTCCAATAAAAGTCTCCAGCAACAATATCTTTAGGTTGATAATAAATGAACGAGTGAGGTAAATAATTCTTGATAAAATTATCTGGCGGTAAAATAGCTTGTTGAAGTCTTTTTGCATAACTAATGCTATCCAAAATTTCTTTTTGCTTTTCTTCAACGATCTCTTTTTGTGCCTCTACTTCTTTTTTCTGACTTTCAATAAGAGAGTTTTTTGAAATAAGTTCATTATTTATTTTTCTTTTCTGACGGTTATTTCTAAAAATAAATATGGCGAATATGATCAATAATATTGTGAGAACGGTTCCTGAATAAATAATGGCTTTGTTTTTTTTAAGCGTTTGCTCCTGTGTGGCTTTATCAGCGGTCAAAAGTTTTATTTCAGTTTCTTTTTTTTCTGTTTCATATTTTTCTTTCACTTCATTTATTTGTTTCGAATTTTCTGAGTTATAAATGGAATCTTTTATTTGCGATAATATTTTATGGTATTTTAGTGCATTTTTAGTGTCATTATTCTTTTCATATGCTTCCACAATAAGGCCATAGGTAAACGTTGCTTCATATATATATTTGTTTTCGCCAAATAATGATATTGCTTCCTGTAATAATTTAATTGCCTCATCTCGTTTATTTGCGTAAATATACATTTGTGCTAAATTTTCGCACCAAACGGCAATAGAACTGGGGTCTTTACCCATGCTTTTTTCCATTTCGAGGCACTTTTTTATTAGCACTTCGGCTTGCTTATGGTCTTTTTTCATCGAATAAGCTAGCCCAAGGTTTCCATAAACTTTAGGATCATTTAAATTATTTGTGAGCATTATGTTGTGTGCGTTTTTTGTATAAAAAAGAGCGCTATCCGCATTTTTCAAATTCATATAGCAAATTCCAATATTCATTTGAATGGTCATTTCATAAATAGGATATTTGTTTACGAAAAACAAATGCGATCTTTTAAAATAGTCTATCGCTTCTCTATTTTTTTTAAGCTTTCTTAATACAATACCAATGTTTGCTTCTGTTCTTGCAATACCTATTTTATCATTTATTTTTTGAGAAAAAGCAAGAGATCGCATATAGGCATTTATCGATTCAGGATAATTGCCTTCTTCATCAAGTAGAATTCCTTTTGTTTTGTTTGCAAACGCTAAGCCTCTGTAAAATTTTAATTTTTCCCCTAATAACAGTACTTCGTTGCAATATTTTTCAGCCAATTCAGGGTCAGAATATTTAATTGTGAAAGCCAGTTCGTTCAAACATTTAATTCGATTTGTATCGAAGTTTAAAGTTTTAAGTTTTAATGTTAAACTATCAGCAAGTATGCTGTTTAACTGCGCTTTAATAAGGTTACAGCACAAAACGAATACTAAGGCAATGAATATTTTTTTTAATTTCAATCTTTTTATTTTAAATGTTATATAATTCTAAAATTATCCGCATCTAAACCAACCGGAAAGATCTTCCTGAATTCATCCAGGTAAGTTTTATCTAAAGTTAAAGTTTCAATGCTTTCTTCATTCGTTTTTGGTTTGTTTATTATTTCGCCACGAGGATTTATTACTAAACTCTCGCCTGAATAATTATAATCGTTACCGTCTTTGCCAATTCTATTTAAGCCGATAACATAACATTGGTTTTCAATAGCACGGGCAATTAATAATTGTCGCCATGGGTAAACACGAACTTCAGGCCAGTTAGCAACATAAACTAGAACATCGTACTGCGGTTTTTGATCTTTAAAGTTTCTACTCCACACAGGGAAACGAAGATCGTAACACACTAAGGACATAATTTTCCAATCGCCAATTTGTTTGATTAATTTTTCTTTACCGGCAGTATATTTTTCATCTTCGGTAGCCATGCGAAATAAATGACGCTTATCATAAAAACTACAATTACCATTCGGCTCGGCCCAGTGCAAACGGTTATAAAATTTGCTACCTTCTTTTACAGCAACGCTTCCGGCAACAATCACATTTTTTTCTTTTGCCTTTTTTAGCAGCCAGTTATAGGTAACAGTCTTGTGTTCTTCTGCTACCTTTAAAGGATCCATGCTAAAACCGGTAGTAAACATTTCGGGTAAAAGAATAAGATCTGTTGGCTCGGTAATTTTATTTATCAATGCATCAAAATGTGCCAGGTTCTTTTCCCTGTCTTCCCAAAATAAATTGGTTTGTATAATTGTTACTTTCATCTGCAAAATCTATTAAAGGCAGCAATGGCCGGTTCGTAATTTTTTTGCGCAGCGATCTTAAAGTCCTCGCAGGCACTTTGTTTTAAATTAACTTTGGCAACACCCCGCCAATAATAAGCTTCGTAATAATTAGGGTTTAGTTGCAGACAGGTATTTATTTCATTAATGCAAGAATTAAAATCCTGTTTTTTACCGTAAACAATGGCGCGTTTAAAATAAAAATCAGCTTCGTTATTATCCAATTCTATACATTTATTGTATTCGCCCATGGCATCCTCCAAGCGATTAAGATCGTTATAACAATTACCTAAAACAAAATGTGCTTTTGCATTTGTGGTTTCTTGTTTTAAAACATAGTTGGCATCGTTAATTGCTTTTGGTAGGTCGCCCATCATATAATAAGCTGTGGCCCGGCCAACATAGGCTTTTTGATATTGGTACAGTTCAAGGGCCTGGTTAAAACTTTTAATGGCATCTTCGGGCTTATTATTTTTTAAATATAGTAAACCGCGGTTGTAAAACCCTTTGTAATTTCTTGGCGCAACAAAAACCGCTTTGTTTAAATAGTCGAGGGCTTTGTTGTCTTCATTTAAGAACATGCTTTCAACTCCTGTACTGTTTAAAACAATAAATTGGTTTGGATACTTTTTATTGATGTCCTCATACAAGTTCAATGCGCTTTTCCAATCACCGCTTCGCGCAAAAGAAAAAACAGAAAAAAGGAACATAAAAATTAATGCAACTACAAAGGACTGAATTTTTAATTTTGAAAATAGTAAACCCAGCAACCAGGCAAAACCAATTAGCGGCACATACATGTAACGATCGGCATAAAGCACTTCGCCAAAAGGAAGGAACTGTAACACCAAAATTAAATTTGCTAAAATAAAAAGCACAACAGCCAACGATTGATATTTTTTTTGTTTGATAAAAAAAAGAAGGAGTGCAAGGATAATTAAACACCCCAAAAAACCAACCACCATAACCGGCGTGGTAATTTCGGGATAAGGATAAATAACACTTAAATTAAGAGGCAATAAAAACAGAACGAGGTATTTAAGTAATGCAAATCCTGCAAATGCAATCCTTTGATAAAAAGGAAACTCATGTGAATGATTAATAAAAAGATCGGCTGTTTGTGTTTTAATATTAATGATACCAAACAGAACTGCTAAAAGAATAAATGGTATTTTATTTATATTAAATTTAAGCGAGATATTTTTTTGAATTAAAATATCTATACAAATTAAAGCAATTGGAAAAACCACCACTGATGACTTGCTTAAACAACCCAATACGAACAGTAACAAGCATAAAACGTAGTCGCGCTTTTTGGAAAGCTCTGTATAATTTAAATAATATAAAATTGCTGCCAGGTAAAATGTGGTTGATAGGATATTCTTTAATTCGCTTATCCAGCCAACAGATTCAACCTGGATGGGGTGCAATAAAAAAATAACTGCGGCAATATTGGCAATAAGATCATTTTTAAATAAACGTTTGCTTAGCCGGTAAATTAAAATGCCATTAATTAAATGAAATAAAAGATTTATCAAATGATGCCCGCCATTGTTGTTTTCAAAAAGCAACCAGCCAAGGGCGTGCGCAAGCATGGTTATAGGAATATAATTTCCAACAAAGTGGTTTGTGAAAAGTTCTTTGATATCAAAATTCCTAACATATTTATTTTTAAAAACCATTTCGGGATCATCCCAACTAATATGACCAAAAAATAAAAATTTGTAATAAACAATTAGGGTTACAAGTAACGCAATGGTTAGGATAAGGTTCTGACTGATTATTTTTTGGAGCTTGCTAAACACTATTACAAAAATAGCATTTAGTACTAATCAATACAGGATATAATTTCAAAAATTTAATTTAGCGGTAGATACTCACATTTCCTTTTTGACTATAGTCTTTACCATCTTTTCCGGTGCCGGTAATAATGTAAAAATAAGTTCCGGCAGATACCTCTTTTCCGGACATGTTCTTGCCATCCCACTCAATATTGCCGGTATTGCTGTTACTTTCAAAAACCTTATTTCCCCAACGGTCATATATCAAAGCATGGATCTCAGAAACATTGGTCACTTTTAAGAAGAACACATCATTACTACCATCCCCATTTGGTGTAAATACATTGGGAACTTCCAACTTAGATGGTAACTCCACATTAATGATCTTTACAACTGTATCGATACAAGTGCCTTTGCTTACATACATGGTAACAGTATAAGTTCCGGCATTGCTATAAGTTGTTACCGGCGAAATGGTGGATGAAGTTGTAACCTGGCTGTACCCATTTCCGAAACTCCATACCGAAGTAATACTGGACGTGCCGGTTGCTGTTGAGCTGGATGCGGTTAGGTTTGTAAAGTTTACAGTTAATGGTGCGTAACCTGTAATTGAGCTCGCTGAAAAATCTCCCGTTAAGGCGCCATTCACAACTGTTATAACTGCATTATTAGTACAACCATTCAATGTATTTGTAACCGATACGGCATAAGAGCCGGCAAGATTTACGGTTACCATTGAATTGGTAAAAGAACTGAAAGACGCTGTAGTTACTGAACCTAAAGAGGTCCAATAATAAGAGAAACCACTTGTTGTGCCAGTAATTACCGGGAAAATGTTTGCACCTACCGTTCCGCAATCAAAGGTATAAGTTGCAGGGCCAACATTTGGATAGATCCTGTTATCGCCCAATGTTTTTGTTGTTACGGCCGTACATCCATTATTAAGATCTTTAACTACTAACGTATACTGGTTTGCCACACCTGCAGGTGTAAAAGCAATGTAGGTGGATGTATTGGTAAACGTTTGTTGTGGTGATGGACCTGACCATGAATAACCAATTACCGGCAATGTTGGGAAAAATGTTGCAGGAATGTTACTGATACTTGCATTGGTAAAATTAACCGTTTCAGTAGCACAAGTAATAAAATTTCCTCCGGTTATTATGGCGGTTGGTTTGGCAGTATTTTGATAAATGGTTATTGTTTGGGTACTCTTACATTTATTAATATTATCAGTTACCGTTAATGTATAAGTAGCAACAATTGTATTATTTGGTGCAGCTGTATTTGTAAATACGGTTAATGTATCATTTGGTACATTGCCCGGAGGTCCCGGAAAACCCCAGTTAAAAGATACATTGGTATTTGTGCTTGTCCCCTGCAATAAGGTGCTTGGCACATAACAGGTTAAAGTTTGTTGATTTGCAATAGCAGTTACCTGTGGACCAAAAGTATTTTGAATAATTGAAACAGGAATTTTTGTTTCGCAGTTATTTGTATTATCATGTACAATTACTGTGTACTGACCGGGGATGTTTGCGGTATAGGTAGCAGAGCCACCAACTGTATACGTTGGACCAACATACGTTGGAGGTAAAACAGTATACGAAACAGGACCACCCGGTACCGGATTTGTAGTAACACTCGAAATATTGATGGTTGCTAAACTTGTTGTACCACAACCAATAGTAAATTGTTGTGGACTTGTAATATTAAACGATGGGAATCCGGAAGAAGAAGTAATGGTAACCGTTTTACAAGTACTGCAACCGCTTACATTATCGGTAACGCAATAAGTATAAGTTCCCGGTGCACTCGAATTAAAAATAGAGATCGTTCCGCCATTAGTAGCTGCTCCGGGAGAGAATGGCGAATACCATGAGTGAGTTACATTAGTTAAAGAAGAAGTTGTAATTCCGGTAAATGTTGCAGGCGATCCAACAGGGCAGGTAATATTTTGTGCTACAGGTGTAACTGTAGATGATGGGATACTAACATTTTGCGTAACAACAAATGTTTGAGTGCTACTACATCCGGATACTGGATTTACACCCGTCACAGACCAGGTTCCTAAATTAGAAGAAGTAAAATTTCCTGTGGGTCCGTTTTGTGGCGCAGAAAAACCATTGGTCCATGTGTAATTATAACTTGCAGGATTTAGATTTATTACGACTGTTGGTTGCGCACAGGTAACGGTAAAACTTGTGCCGCTTGGTGTAAATGTAAATGCAGATATTGCAGGAAGCGAATTGATAGAAAAACTTGTCGTTGTTGAACAGCCGCCTGCCGTTGTAATTGTTGCCGTATAAATACCCGGCGCAATTCCGCCCGTGGCAGATGTTTGCGTGGAAGTTGTAACACCATTTGGTAGAGTAGACCAGTTAATAGTATAACTTGGGACAGGTAAGGCAGGAACAAATGTTAGCCCTAAATTAAAAGCATTTACGGTATTTGTACAACTTGTTTGCGTGGTGGTTGGAGATGCATTAGGCGAAGGGTTTACAAAAACCGTAAACGTTTGTGTCTCGGTAGCCATGGTGCTGCTGGCATTAAGGCCTGTTACATAAGTGGTATAAGTGGTTGTTACAAGTGGCGAAACATTAAAAAGCCCTGTTGTGTTTGTTAAACCTCCCGGGTTTACAGAATAAGTTGGATTAGTTAAAACAGAATTATTTGGCACAGAAAAACCGGCGCCGGTACCCGCGCAAATAGTTTGATTGGGAATTGTAAGTATACCGCAAACCGAACAGGATGTGCGAAAATACATACCGGCCATAATTAAATTAAAACAATCGCTGGTATTTGATGCGCCGTAATTTGCAGTGGTTTGGCCAACAAAGGGCGGTGCGCCAGGTGCAGAAATAAAATTCCAAACCTGCTGCGATGCAGTTGGTAAATTAAAATTATTAGCAAGACTATTTAATCTAATATCAGTAGGTAATACTTTTTGAAGATCAGAGATCAAAATGAAATTAGTGAATACAGAAGGTGTTGCACAAACATTAAAACCCGATAATACACTATTTATTGTTCCGGGAGCAGCTACTTGTGCGCCATCGCCAATAACAATGCTGCCTGTAAAATTTTGTGAGACATCGCTATAAATGATAAATAAAGTTGCCCCATCGGCATCTTTTGGCGGAACCTGCGGCATAACAGGGATACCTGAAATAATATAATTACCGTTACCGGCAATAATGGAAGTTACATCCGCCCTGTAGTTATACGTTCCGCTATAGCCCCAGCATTTATCAATATGTGAACCAATTTGTGCCATTGAAAAACTGGCGGTTGTAGAAAGCGGATTCGTAATACTTGCATTAAACAAACCTAAATTGCCGGATGCGCCAACATATAAAAACGCTTTTTGGATCACCGCGCCAACCGGAATACCTGCAATAGCAAAAGCTGCAGGCTGGTTAAGGCCAACCTGAAAACTAAAACCTCTTTTATATAAAGGGTTACTAACCTGCACAAAATCCAAACCGCAGGCCGATTGCGTATAACTGGTTGCAATAACACCGTTTCCATCTAGAATCTTAGCGCCATTTTGTTGAATACCTGCGTTGGGATCGGCCCATACACAGCCATCGCAGGGCGTACCCGGAACATGATAGGTGTTCTTTTGTCCGAAAAAGAAAAGGTTAGAAAAAATAATAACCAGTGTGATGAGCGATCTGTTTTTCATGTTTCTTGTATTAATAAAGTTCTATTCACAATTACCTTGCCAAAAACTGTTAATGGCTTTAATAGCTTAAAGTTAATCATTTCTTTAAAAATGGTATTTTTAAGGCGTGGTAAAACTGTCGGTTGTTATAATTACTTTTAACGAAGAAACGAACATTGAGCGTTGTTTGCTCTCCGTTAAAGAGGTGGCTGACGAAATTGTGGTTTTAGATTCGTTTAGCACAGACAAAACACAGGCTATCTGCGAAAAGCATGGGGTAAAATTCTTTCAGAATGCCTTTGATGGCCATATTCAACAAAAGAACCGGGCAATAACCTACGCTTCCAATCCTCATGTGCTTTCGCTCGATGCCGATGAGGCCCTTGATGAAAAACTTAAAGGATCTATACTTGAAATAAAAAAGAACTTTACCAAAGAAGGGTATTATATGAACCGCCTGACGAATTACTGTGGGCATTGGGTAAAACACTGCGGTTGGTACCCTGATAGAAAATTACGTTTGTGGGATAGATCAAAAGGCCATTGGACAGGCATTAACCCGCACGACAAATATGAATTATTTGCGGGCGATAAAAATGCAGGAAGTTTAAAAGGTGATATTTTACATTACAGTTATTATTCTGTAAGCGATCATTATAAACAGGTAGATTATTTTACAAGTATCTCTGCAAAAGCTTATTTTGAGAATGGAAAAAAAGCACCGCTGTTTAAACTGATCATTAACCCGGTTGCAAAATTTATAGACCATTATTTATTAAAACTCGGATTTTTAGATGGCAAGGCCGGTTATCTTATTTCAAGAATTTCGGCTTATGCCACCTATTTAAAATATAAAAAACTTAAAGATCTTTATCATCAAAACGCAGCCAAATAATTTTAAAATAATTTTAAGCCGAACTGATAGTATTGGCGATGTGGTGCTTACTCTGCCAATGGCTGGTTTTATAAAAAAGAATTTTCCCGATTGCAAAGTGCTTTTTTTAGGAAGAAGTTACACAAAAGATATCATTGTTTTGAGCGAACACGTAGATGAATTTATTAATTACGATGAACTCGAAAAATTATCAGCACAAGAGCGAATTGATAAATTAAAAAAGATCAACGGAGATGTTTTTTTACATGTATTTCCAAAAAAAGAGATCGCGCAATTAGCAAAACAGGCAGGTATTCCTTTACGGGCCGGCACAACAAACAGGATCTATCATTGGCTGACTTGCAACAAACTAATTAAATTATCACGAAAAAATTCCAATCTGCACGAAGCGCAACTGAACTTTAAATTATTAGAATTTTTAAATATAGAAACCTCTGTTTCACTAAATGAAATTTCAAGTTATTATGGTTTTTCTAAAGTTCCAAAATTAGATGATGAGTTTAAAAAATGGATCGATCCAACTAAAATAAATATCATTCTTCATCCAAAAAGCAAGGGCAGCGCACGCGAGTGGGGCATAGATAATTTTGAGAAACTGGTTGCGCTTTTATCAAAAGATAAATACAAGATCTTTGTGAGTGGAACAGAGCAAGAAGGAAAATTAATGCCGGAGTTTTTGAAAAATGAAAATATAACTGATCTCACAGGTAAATTATCTTTACAACAATTTATTGCTTTTATTAATTCCTGCCAGGTATTGGTTGCTGCAAGTACAGGGCCTTTGCACATAGCGGCCGCTTTAAATAAAAAAGCAATTGGTTTATTTGTTCCAAAAAGGCCAATACACCCGGGTAGGTGGATGCCAATAGGGAAGAATGCGCATTTTGTGGTTTTTGATAAAGAATGCGCCGATTGTAAAAGTGGAAAAGATTGTAATTGCATTAGTAAAATTAATCCAAAACAAATTGTAGATTTATTGGAATTAAAATGAGGGAGTTTAAAGATAAAGTTATTTGGATAACAGGAGCATCTTCGGGTATTGGCGAGGCTCTGGCTTTGAAGTTAGCTAAATATGAGGCTCGTTTAATTTTATCGGCAAGAAGGGAAGATGAATTAAAACGGGTTGGCGCATTAACTCAATTGCCGGATCTTGATTTGATGATATTACCTTTTGATCTGAGCGATACAAAAAACGCCTCCGGCTTAGCGGCACAGGTAATTAATAAATTTGGAAGAATAGATATCTTAATTAATAACGGCGGCTACAGTCAGCGTTCTGAAGCTATTGAAACACCTATTGAGATAGATCGCCAATTAATGGAAGTAAATTATTTTTCCTATGTAGCGTTAACTAAAGCGGTTTTGCCCTATATGAAACGCCAAAAGACCGGCCACCTAGTTGCGATAAGCAGCATTGCTGGCAAATTTGGTTTTTATTTGCGTACATCTTATAGTGCTGCAAAACATGCACTGCATGGTTTTTACGAATCCTTGCGTTTAGAGACTGAAAAAGCGGGGATCAAAACCTTGATTGTTTGCCCCGGAAAAATAAAGACTAACGTTTCGCTAAATGCCGTAACAAGTACTGGTGCGCCTCATAATAAAATGGACGAAAGCCATGAAGAAGCCTTAAGTGCCGAAGACTGTGCAAAACAAATAATTTCGGGGATCTTAAACAATAAAGAAGAAATATATATTGGCGGAAAAGAAATTTTAATGGTAAAAATTAAACGCTTCTTCCCAAAATTATTTTCAAAGCTGATTCGGAAACAAAATCCGTATTAATACTTAACCTAAAAGCGCACAGAGAAATCACAAAGTGAACAAGGATATTAATTATCTTTGAGGACTTGTAATAAACTTAATGATCATAGTGGTTAAATTATAATTGCTTCAAATAAATCTGCGAAATTCTTTTTTAATTTTTCTTTGATTTCCGACATGTCAATTTCAACACCAAGTTCTTTATTTAAACTTGTTACAGCTTTATCATTTATCCCACAGGGAATAATGTTATTAAAATAATCAAGATCAGCGTTTACATTAAAACCCCAGCCATGCATGGTTACCCATCGACTGCAGCGCACGCCCATTGCACATATTTTTCGGGCTTTTAATTTGTTTTCCTCATCCAGCCAAACGCCGGTTTCGCCTTTGCTTCGGCCACTTTCAATACCATATTCTTTTAAAGTAACAATAATTGTTTCTTCAAGCAGTCGTAAATATTTATGAATATCTGTAAAAAAATTATCCAGGTCTAAAATCGGGTATGCTACTAATTGGCCTGGACCATGATAGGTAATATCGCCGCCACGATTTATTTTATAATAAGTGGAGTTTTTTTCAATCAGTTGTTTTTCGTTAAGTAATAGATTTTTTTCATCACCACTTTTTCCCAATGTGTAAACATGCGGGTGCTCAACAAATAACAAATAATTTTTTGTAGGAATTTGTTTTTCGGGAGGAAGGTCGCGGTTAGAGATTTTTTGCTGAACGGTTTCGTTAAAAAGTTTTTCCTGGTAATCCCAGCAAGCTTTATAATCCATTAAACCCAGATCGCGGAATATGATCTTTTTATTTTGCAAACCTAAAATTTTGCGAGTTCGGCTTTTAAATGATCGATCACATTTACTTCCACAGGATCAATGCCTCTTAATTCTGCAACATAGCAGCTTATCCAATCGCCAATATTTATAAGGTATAAAAATTGTTCAAGTTTGCTTTCTCCTTTCGCTGCAATATCAATCACTCCGCTCGAATATTTTTCGAAGATAGGTTTGCAAACAGTATAACGTTTTTGGGTGCGGCCATAATCAAACGAAGTATGAAAAGTGATCACCACTAAACTATCATTTTTTGTTGTCCATCCAACTAATTCGTTGTGGTTCATTTCCGGAAAAACATGATGCCAACATAGCATCTTACTATTCTCATTTATTTGTTGTCTAAAACGCACAACAGCACCTTCGCAGGTACCTAATGAATAAATCACGCAAATCTTATTTAGTAATTTTCCGGCAATTTTTTGCGCTTCGGTTTTAATGGCAATATGTTCTTTATCCAATAAAGCAATAGAAGCTTCAAGGTCAGAAAATAATTTTTTATCGGCAAAACCTTTGGCTACTAAAACTTTTATTAATTGCACTAAGGAATAACCAATACAAGAACGCGGCGGATTACCGCCCGGGATCTCAATAAAATCAAATTGGTGTTGTTTGGCTAATTCTAAAACTTTGCCTCCACTTGTAATGCAAACGATTTGCACCTTTTTAGAAATGGCCTGTTGCATGGCGCTTAAAGTTTCTTCCGTATTACCAGAGTAACTTGAAACAATTAATAAAGTATTTGCATCTACAAAAGCAGGTAAAAAATAATCCTTATTAATAACAATAGGAACTTTACACGAATCGGAAATTAATTCATAAATAATAGTGCCGCCAATACCCGAACCACCCAAACCGGTAATTACAATATTATTAATGTTTTGAGAAGAAGAAATAATTGCCTTGTCGGCAATGGCCTTTGCTTCGTTTAACTGTGTAGTAAAATTTTGTACTAGCGCTTTCATTTATAGAATGTAAAAGTAGAAATAAAATCTGTAATATAAAGTAGCAAGCGGTGTTGGTATAATTAATTTAAAAGCTTATAGTTTTCCATCGTCAATTAAAATTTTTGCTTTTAAAATAGCTATCATACTCAACGAGTCGGTTATTTCACCAGACATAACCATATCGTATGCTTGCTTAAAAGTAACTTTTTTAATTTGCAGGTCTTCACTTTCCTCGGGTTCTGCTTCAGTAAATTCAAGGTCCTGAGCAACAAATAAAATGGCGTATTCGGTTGTTGCCGAGTTGCTTGTGTGCATTCTGGCTATTTGGGTATATTTTTTTGCTACAATCCCTGTCTCTTCTTTTAGTTCGCGTTTGGCAGATGCTAAAGGCTCTTCACTCAGTGGCCCTCCACCTTCAGGAATTTCCCAGCTATATTCACCCAATGGATAGCGCCACTGCCCAACCAACCATGTATTATATTCGTTATCAATAGGTAAAACACCTATGGCCAGATTTTTAAAAGTTACCACACCGTATATGCCGGGCTTACCGGCCGGATTTAATACATCGTGCTTGGTTACAGATATCCAGGGTGTTTCAAATTTTAATTCGCTGGAAAGTGTTTTCCATGAATTTTTTTCTTTATCGTTCATTAATATAAATATTTTTCAGTTTAAGAGACCAAAAGTTTGCACAGTCAGATTGTTAATTATGTTGTTATTTGTTGTATATTAGTAACCAATTATACTTTATTTTCGTAAAATAAGTTAAATTATATGTATTTGGGAAAGAAAAGATTTATACTTTTTCTGTTTTGTTGTTTTGCCGTTCTCGTTTTTAAAGCGCAAACCCTTTATTGGGTGGGAGGTAGTGGTAATTTTAACGATCAAAATCATTGGAGTTTAACTTCCGGTGGTTTGCCCACAAACATTGTGCCTTCTTCAAATACAGACGTGGTTTTTGATGATAAGTCATCTACTACTGCTAAATGTATCGTGAATTTTGTTGGAAATAACAATTGCAGGTCCTTTGAAGTGATCAGCAATAGTAATAAGATCGTTCTTACAGGTACAGCTTTTACCGATCTTACCGTAAGTGGGGATTTTATACTAAATCGCAACGTCGAAAATTATGCGAACACGTCATTGATCCTTTCTTCGGAAACCAATAATATCAATCAATTTAAGCCACTCTTTACCAAACTTAAAGGAAATGTTTATTTTAAAAAAGGGTCATGGAATTTATTTTCTTTTGAAATTGAAAAACCAAATAGTTTAAGTTTTGAAGCCGGTACGATCTATTTAAATAAATCTCAAATAAAGGCCTTTGATATTGAAGCCAAAAAGAATACGGTTAATATACACTCAAATAGCAGTATATTAATTTCCGAAAATAAATTGCTCTTAACAAAGGCACAAAATTTTTCGAACGATCTGAAAGTAATCGCAAAAATTGCTGACTCTTCGCTAGTAAAATTAAACGATCCGCAAAATAAGATCATTCAACAATCCATTGCAAATATGGTTTGTACGATCTCTTACTCCTTTACAAATCCGTCATGTTTTGGCGGTAACGATGCTACCATATCTGTAACTGTTGACCCTACTTGTGCACCGGGTCCGTTTACATTAAATTTTAGTACGTTTGCAACTTGTATCTCTGTTGTTTTAGGATCAAATTCTGTCACTTTAGCTGGACCAACTGTTTTTACAATAGGAGGCCTGACTGGTTGTGGAGGAAATGCGGTTGATATCTCTTTAGATCAGGGGTTTGTTACATTAGCCTCGATCACAAATACAACATTACCGCAAAACCCAACCCCAATTAATTTAGCCATCTTAGCCAGTACTTCGCCTAGTTGTGCTGGTCAATGTAATGGTTCGCAGGTAATAAAAATAACCGGTGGAACAGGGCCGTATACAGTAAACGTAAACCCTATAATTCCGGGGCCAACCTTTACCATTGCTGCCGCAACAAATACTTTGATCAGCAATTTATGTGGTGGGTTACAAACCTATTCGATTACAGATAGTAAGGGTTGTACGGTTGTGCCAACGCCTTCTTTAGCAATGACACCTTCAATAAGTCTTGCTTTGGTTACTAAAAGCGTGAGCTGTAATTTATTATGCGATGGTGCTTTTTCAATTACACCTACCGGCGGCACACCCGGCTACACGGTTAATTTCAGTACGGCAACCAATAGTGTTGTTGGATCCGGCGTTACAGCTGCTACAAGCGGTTTATGTATAGGGCCTGTAACTGCAACTGTAACTGACACCAAAGGCTGTACAGCAACTGCCAGTACAAATATCACACAGCCGCCTGCGCTAACGGTCACGCCAACACAAACAAATATAAGTTGCGGTGGATTATGTAATGGAACGGCCTCTGTAACGGTTACGGGAGGTACAGCACCCTATAGTTATACATGGGCACCGGGTCCAAATACGGCAACAAACAGTATTACAAATCTATGCGTTGGTACACAAACGGTAACTATTAAAGATTTTAATAATTGTGTTGTAGTGCCATCACCACAATTTACTATTACATCTCCTCCTCCAATAACAGTTACACCAACATTTACGAATGTATCTTGTAATCCTGGTTGTAATGCCATAATCAACGCTGTGGCTTCGGGCCCTCCAGGGCCATTTACATTTACTTTAACATCTGCAACAATAACGCTTACGAGCTTGCCGCCATGGATCAATTTATGTGCAGGGTCTTATACAATTATTGCTAAAGCGCCTTCATTATGTACCGGAACAGTTCTTGTAACTATTACCCAACCACCTGCATTAAGTGTAACGGCTACTTCGCAAAGTATTACCTGCTTTGGATTGTGTAATGGAGCTGCCACAGTTACACCATCTGGTGGAAATGGCGGGCCGTTTAACTTTACATGGACACCCGCTCCCCCGGTTGGTCAGGGTACTGGCGTGATCTCAAATGTTTGTAATGCCACTGCATTTACTATTTCGGTTACTGATGTATCACTTTGCCCCATTTCCACAACCGTTAGTATTACACAGCCTGCTAGTGTTACACCAAACATAACAACCGGAAGTTTGAGCTGTAACGCAGTTTGTAATGGCTCTATAAATGCTATTCCTGTTGGCCCTCCTGGACCATATACTTATACATTGGCCTCTTCAACAGCAACTGTTTTTACAGCGCCGCCTTATATTAATCTGTGCGCAAATATTTATTCTTTAACTATTGGCTCGGCAGGAGGCTGTGTTCAAATGTTTACAATAAATATTCAACAACCAAATCCTTTAATACCTTCCATCAGCACTACCTCCATTAACTGTTTTAACCAGTGTAACGGAACCCTTGCCGGAAGTATAGCTGGAGGAACGCCTCTATATAATTTTGTGTGGACAACCCCAACAGGAACAGTTGCCGGTGGAGCCCTCGCGGGACAATGCGCAGGGAATTATGTTTTAACGGTTACCGATGCGAATGGATGTACGGCCAGCGCCACGGCTACTTTAACCCAACCACCGGATATTACAGTTACAATTAATGCAACCAATCCAACTTGTTTTGGTAGTTGTAATGGTAATTTAATAGGTGTTGTTGCCGGTGGTACACCCGGTTATACTTTAACTTGGTCAAACGGGCCGATAGGAAATCCAAACTCAGGTTTATGCGCCGGAAATTATACTTTAGTTGTAAACGATACAAAAGGATGTATAAAATCAGCCACAGCTACAATTACAACCCCTTCATCTATCACAATAACTCAAACAACAGCTCCTACTTCATGTGCAGGCAGTTGTAATGGATCTGCAACGGTTGTTGCTTTAGGAGGAACACCTCCTTATGTTTACCAGTTTAATACACTGCCTATTCCTACAACAAATACTACGGGTATTATTGGTGGTTTATGTGCAGGAAATTATATTGCAAATATTACAGATGCAAATGGATGCTCTCAATCCATTAATTTTACAATTACTTCTCCAATTGCATTGTCTGCAGCCATCACAGGTATAAAATCAAGCTGTAATGCATGCACGGGGGCTTCAACGGTTACACCTTCTAATGGTACGCCTGGTTATTCATTTGTATGGACAAACACTTTAGCGGTTTCGGTTGGAACAAATGCTGCTGTTGGTGCATTATGTCCGGGTAATTATACTGCTACAGTAACGGATAGTAAAGGCTGCACTGCAACCGCCACAGTTAATATTGCGCAAACCGTGAGTGTAACTGTTGCTACATCAGGATCTACAATTCAGTGTTTTGGTGGTTTAACTGCTACAGCAACTGCAAATCCTTTAGGTGGACTTGCACCATATAGTTACACATGGAATCCGACATTGCCAACACAAACCACTCAGGTGGCAACAGGTCTGGGGGCCGGCACCTATACAGTTCTGGTAGCCGATTTTAATGGCTGTTCTAACACGGCTACTATTTCATTTGTAAACCCTCCGGCAATTGTAATTGCCCCAACGCAAACCAATGTAAATTGTTTTGGTAATTGTACAGGCGCAATTAATTCAAATGCATCCGGTGGAACCGGTGCTTTAACTTATTCATGGAGTCCGGGTGCAATAACAACAGCCAATCTTTCGGGATTATGTGTTGGTACATATACTTTAAAAGTTACCGATGCAAATGGCTGTATAAAAACGCCTCCGGCTTTTACAATTACTTCTCAACCTGCTATTGCAGCTACATTCACGACAACAAATCCTTCGGCCTGTAATGTTAATAATGGAAGCATTTGCGCTACGCCAAGCGGCGGTAACGGCGGCCCATATACATTCGCATGGACCCCGCCTGGTGGCATTGGTGCAGCAACAAGTTGTTATTCCGGTTTAGGTGCAGGATCTTATTCATTAGTTGTTTCTGCTGGCGCCTGCTCTGCAACTTTATCTGCGATATTAACTAACCCAACCGGACCAACATTAAATATCAATACACAATCTGTAACTTGTTTTGGGGGAAATAATGGCGCAGCAACTGTTACAGCGGTTGGCGCAGGACCATTTACATTTACATGGACACCCGTTGTTGGATTTACAACAATAGGCAACGTAAGTACGGCAAGCAGCCTTTTTACAGGGACCTATAACATATCGGTTACCAATGTGTCAACGGGTTGTATCACCACACAAACAATTGCTATTACACAACCTGCAACTTCAATTACAGTTAACTCGGCAGTTACAAATGCAAAATGTTTTGCAGCATGTAACGGTTCTATTACAGTTGCAGTTTCAGGCGGTACTCCAACTTATACGCTTAACTGGTTATCAGGTCCAATCACCGGACAAGGAACACAAACTGTAACAAATTTATGTTTGGGTACTTATACTTTAAATGTTAACGATGCTAATTTGTGTCCAAGACAAGTGATCTTTAATATAACACAACCAACTGCATTAACATTAACTACTACTGCAAGTAACGTTTTATGTAATGCCGCATGTAATGGTAGTATAAATGCAACAGGCGGCGGTGGTACTGGTGCCATAACGTATACCTGGTTGCCGGTTGCAACTTTTACCGGATCTACCAACCAAAATATTTTTAATTTATGCCCGGCTTCTTATACGGTAAATGCAAGCGATATAAATGGTTGCCCTGCAACAACTGTTGTTACGATCACACAACCCACAGCATTAAATAGCACACTTACAATTGTAAATGCAAGTTGTTCTAACTCCTGTAATGCTACGGCATCATTAACTGCAGGCGGTGGAGTTCCTACCTATAGTTTCAGTTGGTCTAATGGACCTGCAACTACACCTAATATTGGAAATTTATGTGCCGGTAATTACACCGGAACAATTGTGGATGCAAATGGTTGTACAACCGCGCAAGGGTTTACAATAACTGCACCAAGTTTATTTAATGTTACTTTAACACCAACCAACCCTTTGTGTAATGCCATCTGTAATGGTAGTATCAGCACAGTATTGGCAGGCGCACAAGGCACAGTAAACTTTAACTGGGTAGCTACGGGTGCAGGACAAAACCCTACAAATTTATGCGCAGGTAACTATACATTAACAGCTACTGATGCAAGTGGTTGTATTGCTACAGGAGTTGCAAATCTTATTAACCCTCCGGCATTACTTGCAAATGTTACAACAACAAATCCTTCCTGTAGTGGTAACTGTAACGGAATTGCCATCAGCACACCAGCTAATGCTGTTCCGCCATTAAGTTTTACATGGACGCCGGCAGGACCAAACTCGCCAACATTAAGCGCTTTATGTGCAGGAAATTATACGGTGTTAGTTAAGGATAATAATAATTGTACCGATGTTCAAACATTTACATTAACTAATCCTCCCGTCTTAAACATTAACACATCTATAAGTCCTGCAACTTGCGGTTCCTCGAATGGCTCAATTACTGTAATTGCTGTTGGTGGAACACCAAATTATACATTCCAATTTACAACACCCGCTGTAACAAATACAACAGGTGTTATTACTGGGCTTTTTGCAGGCATTTATACTGTCGTGGTAAACGATGCTAATAACTGTACAAATACATTAACTATTCCATTAAGTAATTCGAACGGGCCAAGTTCGGCGCCAATTACGTCTTCAAATATTTCATGTAACGGACAATGTACTGGAACAGCTTCGGTTCCAACCGCAAGTATAGTTGGCGGTGCTTTTCCATTTTCGGTTTCGTGGATCGTTCCACCTTCAACCTCATCAGTGAATCCACAAATAAATTTATGTGCAGGAACATATACAGCACAAATTATGGATGCTAATAATTGTTTATTATTTAATTCTGTTACCATAACACAACCCGCCTCTATTTCAATTTTACCTAATCTTACTTTCCCAACTTGTAATGGTATTTGTAATGGTTCTATTACTTTAAGTACATTTGGTGGAACAGGCCCTTTCCAATATACATGGTCTCCGGGCGTGTCCGCTACTGCAACATTAATAAATGCATGTGCGGCGACATACACAGTTAATATTTTAGATAATAATCTTTGTCCATCTACACAAACACTTACTTTGCCCGGTGTGCAAAACATGACTGCTACACCAGCAACTACTAATAATATTTGTTTTGGAAGTTGTATTGGCGCCGCAAGTGTTATAGCTGTTTCCGGAAGTCCAAATCTTCCAATATCTTTTGCTTGGAGTAATGCTCAAACGGGACCATTTGCAAATAATTTATGTAGCGGAATATATACATTAACTGCTACCGATGCCATTGGTTGTTTTAATACTTTTACTACAAATATTACTGCACCATTACAAATTACCGCAACAAGCGCGGTGGTCTCGCCATCCTGTAATATGTGTAATGGTTCGGGAACTGTAACTGCATTAGGCGGTATCGCTCCTTATACTTACAGTTGGACATCGGGCGCTGCCGCATCAACTGCATCTAATTTATGTGCCGGCTTATATCAGGTATTAGTGACTGATAATAATCTTTGTACGCAATTGCAAAATATTCTCATCAGTAATTCAAATGGAATTACCGGACAAACAACAAACATTCAAAACGAATTATGTTCTGCTCCCTGCACAGGCGCAGCTACTGTAACAGCAATTGGCGGAACTGCGCCAATACAATATAACTGGATAAACCCCGTAGTTTCAAATTCGGTTATCACAAATTTATGTGCAGGAATTTATTTTGTGCAAATGATGGATGCGCAGGGTTGTATTCGTACTTCTTCAGTAACGATTAGCCCTGCGCCTCATTTAACGCTTACGCCTACTATAAACGCGCCGGCTTGTACTTCACCAAATGGTACGATCACACTTGTTCCAACCGGTGGCGTTGGACCTTATTCAATTTCGTGGGTTCCCGGACCAAACTTAAGTTTTACTTATGCGAATGTACCAGCAGGAAATTATACGGTGACAGTTACCGATAATGGAACTCCAGGAAACTGCCAGGTAACACAAGTGTATGCCATCAATAATCCAAATGGACCTTCAATTACATTTACGCAATCTAATATAAGTTGTTTTAATGCTTGTACAGGATCTATTACAACACTTGGAACCAGTACATCTACACCAGTTAATTATATTTGGAGCAATGGCGCTAATACTGCTGCCGTGAGCGGATTGTGTAAAGGTGTTATAACATTAACTGTTGGCGCATTTAACGGCTGCTTAACAGTACAATCGTTTACACTTACCGATAATCCGGCATTACAATTAAGTCTCGCAAATGTGCAACAACCAAAATGTCATGATGATTGTAACGGTGCAATAACATTAGTTCCGAGTGGTGGATCATTACCGTATTCATTTAGCTGGTCGCCTTTGGCAGCCGGTAATCCACAATTCTCATTATGTCCCGGTCCAAGTACAGCAGCAATTGTTTATTTTGCAACCGTAACGGATTCAAAAGGCTGTGCAACGTCTACCAGCTTAACTTTAAATAATCCGGCATTCATTACGTTAACGCCCACAGTAACGAACTCTTCTTGTAGTTCCGTTAAAGATGGTTTATTAAATATGGGAGTTAACGGCGGTACTCCTAGTTATTCATATACCTGGATGGGCCCTGGAGCATTTACTGCAACTACGCAAAACATTTCTAATTTGTTAGCAGGCACATATTCTTTAACCTTAGTTGATAAGAGTGGTTGCCAAAGAGATACTACTTTAGATGTTGTGCCAACGGTTAGCGTTGTAGCGCAAGCCGGAAATGATTTTAGTCTTTGTCCAACTCCTTTGGTTGCATTAACCGGTACCAATTCTTTTGGGGCTGTTTCTTACGACTGGTATTTATTGCCGAATAATACCAATACGGTTGGCAACACAGCAAATCTATTAACACCAATACCAAACATAACGCCGGGCACTTATACTTTTGAGTTAGTAACTACTTCTTCAGTTGCTGCATGCAGGGACACAGACCAGGTAGTGGTATATATTTATCCTTTACCTGTTGTTGATGCAGGGCCAACTTATACAATACCTGTATTCTCAAATGTCACTATTGGCGGCAATCCAACTACTTCGGGATCTGTTACAATAAACTGGTCGCCGTCTTTCTCTTTAGACGATCCGAGCCTTCAAAACCCTGTAGCATCAAATACAATTAATACGGTATATACAGTTACAGTAATTGATCTTGTAACAGGGTGTACTGCAAGTGATACGATGACGGTGTTCTTATATCCTTTAATAAAAATACCAAATGGCTTTAGTCCTAACGGCGATAACAAAAATGAAAAATGGATTATCGATTATCTTGATCAGTTCCCGGAAAACACCGTGGAGATTTATAATCGTTGGGGAGAACTATTGTATTTCTACAATAATTACAATGGGCAGTTTGATGGTAAGTTCAAAGGAAAAGATCTGCCCGTTGGAACGTATTATTATGTAATTAATTTAAATCATCCGGCATATAAAACTCCGTTTACCGGACCATTAACCATATTTAGATAATGATAAAAAGGTGCTACATATGTTTATTTAGTTTAATTGCGGTTTGCGGTTTTAGTCAGCAATTGCCGCAGTACACGCAATATATGCTAAATGAAATGGCAATAAATCCTGCCGTTGCCGGTAAAGATGATTATGCAGATGTTCGCTCTAATAATCGTTATCAATGGATCGGTATAACCGATGCGCCAAGAACTTACATGTTAACCTTGAACGGCCCTATAAAAGCAAAAAATATGGGCGTTGGTATGAATTTGTATACTGACATTGTAGGGCCAACCCGCAGAACAGGATTAAATTTTTCTTACGCTTATCATGCAAAATTAAAAAAAGACATGTTCTTATCACTAGGTGTTAGTGCAGGAATTTTACAATGGGGAATTGATGGAAGTAAATTAGTTTTAAGAGATAGTGGTGATGAAAATTTATTAAGCACTTACCAAACCACTTATGTGCCTGACTTTGGCGCAGGAATTTATTTCCATAAAAAAGACAAATTTTATTTAGGTTTAAGTTTACCACAACTTTATCAGGCACCTATTAAATTATATGAAGGCGCCGGAAAAAATAGCAGGATCGTAAATCATTTTAATTTAAACGGAGCCTACAAATTTGATCTTGGCGATGATTTTAAGATCGAGCCTTCGTTCTTATTAAAATACGAGATTCCTGCTCCGCCAAAAATTGATGTTGGTGCAAGACTTATTTATCAAGAACAAATTTGGATAGGCGGGGCTTACCGTCATCACGATGCTTTTACGGCACTGATCGGTTATTTTTATAAAAATTATTTAATGATCGGATATTCATATGATATAACTACTACCAACATTAAAAAATATTCAACAGGTACACACGAGATCATGTTGGGTATTCGTTTCTCGAAAAAACAATCTGCCACCTGGGAGAAAAAAGAAAAATAATTTTACTTAGTAATTTCTTTTACAAGCAATTTTTTACAGTCGATAGAATTACATAATTCTATATATTTAAATTCTGAACGGCCTTTTTCCAAAACAAAATTCTTTAATTTGGTTTTATTTGCAGATGTTAAGCGGGAAGTGTCTATACAAAAGCCAATAAAAGAACTTAGTTTGTTTACTCCAATTCTTTCAGCCTTGGAGATCTTGTTTATTTCAATTCCAAGGCCTGTTTTGAGTTTTTGCAAGCACCATTTTTCTGCAGCAGAACGATCCCCTTTAAATTTTAATTTAATTTGTTTGGTAATGTATTCGCTAATGGTACTCGGATTTATTGGTTGAATAGCATTATTAAAGTTTACTGCAAGATTTGAATTGGTAAAACGTTTTAAGGTCTCAATAGAAGTACGATACCCTTTTGTGTTTTGAATCTTTTCTGCTTCCTTGGTGGCTAATATTTTCAAGTCATTATCTACGGGCCTGAAACCAAAACGGTAATAGAACCAAAAAGCACCGGATTTTAATCCTTCCGGATTATTTTTTCCAAACTGATAAGGCTCTACTTCAAAATAATTGGCGCCAAAACTTTGTTTATAGGTTCGCAATAATTGACAAAAAACGAAAGCGGATTCGCCTCCTCTAAAACTTTCAAAAATATTTACGCCAATTAACGAGCGATCGCCAAACAACCAACCACCGCCATAAGCCATTGGAAAACCATTTTTAAACATCATAAAACCAATGTAAGACTCAAGCGGTAAACGTCTTTCGGGAAGAATGCTAAATAATGCGATTGATAAACCATGTTCTAATTCATAAAATAATAAGCCATCAGCATTGCAATAAACAACCGGCTCGGTTTCGCGATTCAATAAAAATAAAGCCACGCGGGCTTTTTCAATTATTTCTTCTTTTTCGGTAAGAGATAATTTTTTTGGAGCAGGTAATTTTTTATGGATCAGTTCTTTTTCATCAAAACGTTTTAATAAACCATTAGTATGATAATGGTTTTTGTGAAGGTAAAAATTTCCAAAACCTTTTGAGAATTTTTTATTGTTTGGAATAACTGATATGTAAACTTTAAGCGATTCAAATAATTGATCTTTGATAAGATCAGAAGCATCCATTTTTTCAAAGTGTTCAATAAGCCAGGTTAAAAGATCTTTTTTATTTTTTGTTCCACAGGCTTCCTGTAACCATTTTACGGGGCCTAATTTTTCGGTAAAAGCAAACTCAAATTCCATTTCAGTCAAAGCATGTCGCAAAATCTCTTTCGGGTGAATGCCTGTTTCATCAAAAGAATGTAGTGAAACCTGGTCGGGATATGTTTTTAATAACCATTTTATTAAAGTAAAACTATTTGCGCCTTGCGTTTGTGTATATGCAATACCGGTTCTTTCAAGTTGATCTTTTATTTTGTTGGGTAATTTTTTTACAGATTCAGATAGGCGCTCCATTTCTTTTTGAGCCATATTAAATAGCTCTTCATTTTCGGGATAACCCAATAAGAACAACAAACAATCGTGGTATGGCTCAATTATTTTTTTTGAATTTAATTTTAAGTTAGCACATTCAAATAAAATCGCTTTTTTCTGCTGGGCAGAGCTATCATTAAAAAGTGGAGCTATCTCTTTTAAATTAACAATAAGATTATTTTTTTGTTTGATCACTCGGTGAAGTTTTGATTAACAAATTAAACAATATTTTTCGTATCTTTAATTAAATTTAGATCAAATGAAATTTCTTATCTCTTTATTCTTTATAACAATTGTCTGTCTTTCTTATGGACAAAGTTTTACGAAAAACACAACCGGCAGAGCTTTAACTTTTAAAGAGGTACAAAAGCAATTTGACGATTATAAAAAAAATAATAACCTGTCGCAAAAAAAACATTGGAAAAGTTTTAAGCGTTGGGAATATGAAACGCAATTACATACCAATGCACAAGGCGAACCAGCCGGTTTTGCAGATTATATAAATGCGGCCATAGAAATGGCTAACTCAAAACAAGAGGCAGAGGCCTCAAATGCTTCTTCTGTATGGTCGCCAACGGGTCCAAATGTTTTGCCAAATAACTTAACGGGTTATATGGAGAACGGTATCGGAAGAATAAATTGCATCGCATTTCACCCATCAAACGCTAACACCTATTTTGTTGGTGTAGCACAGGGTGGCGTTTGGAAGACCACAAACAATGGTACCAGCTGGACACCCTTAACCGATAATTTACCAATTACCAGGATCAGCGATATCAGTATCGATCCAACTAATCCAAACACCATGTATATTTCTGTTTGTGATTTTGAATACATTGGTGTGAGTTTATTTTTAAATGGAAGAAAAAGAAATACACATTATGGTTTGGGCGTTTATAAAACGACTGATGGTGGTGTAACCTGGGCTGCTACCGGCTTAACGTTTCAATTAACGAATGGTGATGCTTCTTTAATAAGAAAAGTAATTGTAAATCCTGCCAACAGTAACGATCTTGTTGCTTGTGGTGTTAGCGGCATGTATAAATCTACCAACGGCGGCACTACCTGGATAAAAAAATTAGATTCGCTTTTTTGGGACCTGCAAATTGATCCGGCAAATCCAAATATTTTATATGGTGCAACGGGTTGGGTTTTAAATTCTAATTTGGGAAACGCGGGCGTTTATAAATCAACCGATTTTGGAAACACATGGAATATGTTAAACACAGCCATGCCTTTAACAGGAAGCATACAGCGTGTTAAGCTGGCTATTGCGCCATCCGATCCAAATTATATTTACGCTTTAACGGTAGACGGTAGTGGGGGTTTGTATGGTTTTTATAAAAGTATAAATGCCGGCCTTACATGGACATTTATTCCACCAAACGATAATATTTTAGAAGGAGGTACAGGTAATTCTCCGGGCGGACAAGGAAATTACGATCTCGGTTTACTTGTGCATCCCACAATAAAAACCACCGTATATACTGGTGGTGTGAACATTTGGGGATCAACAGATGGAGCGCTTACATTTAATCCTGTTTCGCATTGGACAACAAATTACGGGCCCACACTTCATGGCGATATTCATTTTATTGGCAGGCAACCAAGCACCAATCAATTTTTTGTGTGTAGTGATGGTGGTGCTTATAGAACAGCTAATATTGCCATTAGCAGTTGGACAACAAGTGCCTGGCCAACTAACTGGACAAAATTAAATTCTGGCATGCAGGTGTCTTCCTTTTATAGATTATCAAGTTCAAAAAATGCCAGTGGCAGGCTTGTAGCGGGTGCGCAGGACAATGCCACGTTCTATTATAAAGGCGGGGCATGGTCAACTATTTTTGGCGGCGATGGTATGGATAATTATATCGATCCCACAGGAAGTAGTGATGTTGTAGGTTCCAGCCAATATGGAAATTTTTACACAAGCAATAATGATGGAGTTTCAAGCAATTACCCAAATACAAATCCAAATTCAGAAGCGGCAGAGTGGGTAACACCAATAGCTGCAGACCCTTCCAACCCTCAGGTAATTTATATTGGAAATGAAAATGTGGTGCAATCATTAGATGGCGGAAATAACTGGAACACGCTGGCATCTATTTATACCAACACAACTTCTAATACAAATACGGAGATAAGTGCTTTAGGTGTATCGGCCTCAAACAGCCTGGTAGTGTATGCAGCAAGAAGAGTAAGATATGAATTGGGAATGCCGGGCATGGTTTTTAAAACAACGAACGGTGGAGTAAGTTTTTCAAACATTACCAATAATTTACCCGATAGTTTGTATTACACGGGCATTGAGGTGAATGAAACAAATCCAAATATTGCTTATGTATCAATGGCCGGGTTTAGCGCCGGCAGAAAGGTTTTTACAACAACCAATGGCGGTGCAACGTGGCAAAACATATCTTATAATTTACCAAACATACCTGTAAATTGCATCAAACAAATTCCCGGTACAAATAATTTAATAGTTGCAACAGATCTTGGTGTTTATGTGCTAACCTTTGGTAATACAAGCTGGGTAAGTAATAGCTTTGGTTTGCCAAATGTAATTATAAGCGATATTGAATTTAATATTCCGTTAAATAAAGTATATGTTTCTACTTTTGGAAGAGGTATTTGGGAAACCAGTTATTCGGTTATAACAAACATAAATAAGTCAGAGAAGCTCTCGTTAGATTTTAGCTTGTTTCCAAGTGTAAACGAAGGGAAATTTAGTTTGGATTTTGAATCCATTCATGGGCAAAAAACAATTGAGGTTTTAGATGTGATGGGTAAAATAGTTTATACGCAAAACACGAACGAAACTAAAGTGGGTTTAAATTTAAATTTGGCGCCCGGTGCATATTATTTAAGGCTTTCTTCAAAAGAAAAATTGGGCGTAAAACGGTTTATTGTCAAATAAACATTGCATCTGATTCTAAATTTCGATTTTGTTCATAATTGAGTTCCTAAATATTTAGTTTTTGGAATGTTTCAATCTCGACAAAACTCCTTTTTTTACCTATCAATCCAACATTCAAAAACTTCTTATTTAGAATGATTATAAATTACACATTTCGTTAAAAAAAATTAAAAATTCCCTCGTTAGTTGTTAATCTTCTGCTAATTTTGCCAACGTTTAATGTCATTAATTTGTCATTATAACAACGTAAAAAGATTAAAATTTCTCATTTTTATATGAAAAACAACATATCTCAAAGTTCAGTAAAAACCTTGCTAGCATTAGTTTTCACGGTTTTTGCCATCTCTTCCAAGATCTACGCACAAGACGGAGAAAAATTATTCAAACAAAATTGCGCAGTTTGCCACAAATCGCACGATTCGCAAAAACTCACGGGTCCGGGCTTAAAGGGCGTGTTTGACCGCGTTCCAAAAGGTGATTGGATCAACAAATGGATCCTTAATTCTGAAAAGATGATCAAAAGTGGCGATGCTTATGCAAATAAGATCTATACTGAGAATGCAAAGGCCGCCATGACTGTGTTTGAAGGACAGTTGACGGATAAAGATGTTACTGCTATTTTAGGGTTTATCAAAGGGCCACCACCAAAAGGAGACGTTGTTGTTAAGGGCAATGATCCTGAATCCGGCGAAACAGCTGGCCGTAACGGTGGTATCGAGCCACTTTATTTGATTCTGGGTTCTATAGTTATTTTAATGATCTTAATTGGCTCTTTGCGCAGTGTTAGAGCTTCTTTACAAAACGCAAACAACCGTTCTGAAGGAAAACCTGAAAATCCGGAAATGACTTTTGGACAAGAGGTTAAACATTGGATATCTGGTCACCGCCGTTTAGTTGGCGTATTTAGCCTTATTATTGTTTTTGTTGGTATGAAAAGTTGTTGGGATGCTTGTTACAATATTGGTGTGTATTACGATTACAGAACTCAAAAAGGGTATAAGCCTGAACAACCAATTAAATTCTCACACAAATTACACGCCGGTGATAACGAAATCGCTTGTCAATATTGCCACAGTACTGTTGAAAAATCACGCCACGCAGGTATTCCAACTGTAAACATTTGTATGAATTGCCATAAAGGAATTCAAAGCGGACCGGTTTACAAGGATAAAGAGATAGCCAAGATCTATGCTGCTGCCGGATTTGACCCTAAAGCGGGAACTTATGACAACAGCAAGCAAAATCCTTTAAAGTGGATTAAAGTTCATAATTTACCAGATCACGTTTACTTTAATCACTCACAACACGTTGTTGTAGGAAAAGTAGAATGCGCTACTTGCCACGGAGATGTAAAAGCGATGACAGTTGCCGAGCAAAAGGCGCCGTTAACCATGAAATGGTGTATTGAGTGCCACCGCAAAACAGAAGTTGCAATGGCCGGCAATGCATACTACGATCGTTTACACAAAGCTTTAAAAGAAAAATATGCCGGTCAGTACGACGTTAAGTTTACTGTTGATAAGATCGGTGGTTTAGAATGCGCTAAGTGTCACTATTAATATTAAGTTACTTAAGAATTTATATAACTAATGTCTATGTCAAAAAAATACTGGAAAGGTCTACCTGAACTACATAATAGTCCGGAGTTTCAAGAGCAACAAAAGAATGAGTTTGCTACTCCTCTTCCTATGGATGAGTTTTTAGGTAGTGATGAAGCCGAAAAAGAAGGCACATCACGCCGTGATTTTTTAAAGGTAATGGGATTTTCAACTGCCGCAGTTGCTTTAGCAGCTTGCGAAACGCCGGTTATGAAATCTATTCCTTACGTTGTAAAACCGGAAGAAGTTACACCTGGTGTTGCAAATTTTTATGCCTCTACTTTTTATGATGGGCATGATTACTCATCAATTTTAGTGAAGACCCGTGAAGGCCGTCCGATCAAAATTGAAGGAAACGATCTTTCAAAGATCACGCATGGCGGCACTACTGCACGTGTTCAGGCTTCAGTTCTTGGATTATATGATGGCGCACGTTTACGTGGCCCGAAAGTAAAAGGCAAAGATGCTTCATGGAAAACCGCAGATGATGCAGTTGCAGCAAGTTTAAATGGTGGTGCTATCCGCATTTTAACCTCAACTATTATTAGCCCATCTACAAAAGCGGTTATTGCTGAGTTCACAGCAAAATACCCAAGTACACAACACATTACTTACGATGCTATTTCATACAACGCTTTAACTTTAGCAAATAAAAATGTTTTTGGTAAATCAGTTGTTTCATCTTACGATTTTAGTCAAGCACAAATAATAGTAGGAATTGCCTGCGACTTTTTAGGAAACTGGTTAAACCCAACCGAATTCGCAAGACAATACGCGGTTAACCGCCGTGTTTCTAAAGACAAACCCGAAATGAGCAAACATTATCATTTCGAATCTAATTTATCTTTAACCGGTGCAAATGCCGATGATCGTTTTACAGTAAAAGCTTCAGAGCTTGGTCGTTTAACGGTTGCTTTATTTAACGAGATCGCAGGTGCTACAGGAAATGCAAAAGCAAATGGTGACGAAAAAGTTTCTAATCCATTAGCTGTAAAAGCAATTAAAAAAGCTGCAGAAGATCTATTAAAAAATAAAGGAAATTCATTAGTTGTTTCAGGAGTTAATGATGAAGGAATTCAAACATTAATAAATGGAATGAATAAAATGCTTGACAACTACGGTAAATCTGTAGACGTTGAAATGCATTACAATTTAAAACAGGGTAATGATAAAGAATTTGCTGACTTAGTAGCGGATATGGCTGCAGGAAAAGTAAGTGTTTTAATGACTTACAACTGTAATCCGGTTTATACTGCTCCGGCTTCTTTCAAATTTGCCGATGCTTATAAAAAAGTTGCAACAAAAGTTTCGTTTGCTTCGGTGTTGGATGAAACAGCTCAGTTAGCTGATGTTGTTTGTCCTGATCATCATTACTTAGAGTCGTGGGGTGATGCGAATCCAAAACGAGGACATTATTCATTACAACAACCAACCATTAATCCAATTTTTGCAAGCCCTCGTCACGAAGGTACCCGTCAATTTCAAAATAGCATTTTAAAATGGTCAGGTATTAAAAGTGATTATTTATCTTACTTACAAGGTTACTGGAACAATCATGTTTTTGTTAATCAAGGTAAATATTTAGATTTCCCAAGTTTTTGGGCACATGCTTTACATGATGGTGTTACTAAAGTAGCAGTATATAAAGACGCTCCTGTATTGCCAATGCCAAAAGATTCTACAGGTAAACCAATTTTTGCAGGAGTTGCAACAGCAATTAATGAGAATGGTGAAACAGTTGATTCAACTAAGGTTGTTTCGCATGCTAAACCGGAAATTAAAAAAGAAGCTGCAGTTATAGAAACTCTTCCAACACCGGATTATAATAAAGCCGTTTCAATGGCAACCGCAATTAAAGGCGGTGCTTTTGATCTTGTTGTGTATGAAAAAATAAGTTTAGGAAACGGTAACCAGTCTAATAACCCATGGTTAATGGAGTTACCAGATCCTATCTCGAAAGTAACCTGGGATAATTACATTACCATGAGCCCGCTTGATGTAAAAGCAATGGGATTAAATGAAATGTTACGTCAGGACATTTATGGTTCTATCGTTGACCTTACTGTTAATGGCGTTAAATTAACTGTACCTGTTTTCCCTCAACCGGGGCAGGCGCAAGGCACCATTGGTTTAGCTTTAGGCTACGGCCGTAATGCAGAAAGTATGAAAGTAGCACATGGTAAAGGTGTTAATGCTTTCCAATTTTTAAGTTATTCAAATGAAACCATTCAACCAATTGTTGCAAACGTTTCAATTGCTAAAACTACCGAAGAACATAAATTTGCCGCAACACAAATTCAACACACCATTATGGGCCGTGAAGAATATTTGTTACGCGAAGTTTCTTTAAATGAATTTAAGAGCTTAGAAAAAGAAGCCTGGAACCCTACAGCAAAATTAACCGTTCATGATGGTAAAAAACATGTGAACGATATTGATCTTTGGAATGCGTTTCCACGTATGGGCCACAAATGGGGCTTAACTATTGATATGAATACCTGTATAGGTTGTGCCGCTTGTGTGGTTGCCTGTACTTCAGAAAATAATGTGGCTGTTGTTGGTAAAGAAGAAGTTGCTAAAACACGTGATATGTTCTGGTTACGTATTGACCGTTATTACAGCTCTGATATGAACCTTGAAAAAGGTAAAGAAGAACATTTAGGATCAAAACAAACATATCTTGAAATGGAAAACCCTTCAATGAATCCGAAGGTTACTTTCCAACCTATGATGTGTCAACATTGTAATCACGCACCTTGCGAAACTGTTTGTCCGGTATTAGCTACCAGCCACAGTTCTGAAGGTTTAAACATGATGACTTATAACCGTTGTATCGGCACACGTTACTGCGCTAACAACTGTCCTTTTAAAGTACGTCGTTTTAACTGGTTCAATTATAACACTAATGAATGGTTTGCAGATGTAAATCCTGCACAACAAGAATTAGGACGTATGGTTTTAAACCCTGATGTTGTAGTTCGTTCCCGTGGTGTAATGGAAAAATGTTCAATGTGCCAACAGCGTACACAAGCAGGTAAATTAACTGCTAAAAAAGCCGGTACTGAATTACCTGACGGTTTAATTAAAACAGCTTGTCAACAAGCTTGTCCTACAAATGCAATTATGTTTGGTGATCTTAATGATGATAAATCAGAAGTATCTGCATGGCGCACAAACGACCGTAATTATTTATTGTTAGAAGAAGTTGGTGTTAAACCTACAGTTTCGTACTTACTTAAAGTTAGAAATCAGGATGAGAAAATTCTTCGTGAAGAAAATCATGCTGCTGGAAAACATGAAGACAAAAAAGAAGTTCACAGCGAAGAAAAACATTCATAATATTAGTATAAAAAATTAAAAATATAGTATGCACGCAGAATCAGAAATAAGAATACCATTAATACTTGGCGATAAAAGTTATCGCCAGATTACTGATGATATTATAGCGCCAATTGAAGGCAAAGCGGCAAAGGGCTGGTACACTTTAGTAACAATTTGCACCCTGTCTTTTTTATGGGGTATAGGCTGTTTATCTTACACTATTGGTGTAGGTATTGGTGCCTGGGGATCTAACAACGGTGTTGATTGGGCTTGGGATATTACCAACTTTGTATGGTGGATCGGTATTGGTCACGCGGGAACTCTTATCTCGGCAGTGTTATTATTGTTCCGTCAAAAATGGCGTATGGCGATTAACCGTTCTGCAGAAGCGATGACCATCTTCGCTGTAATGTGCGCGGCTATTTTCGTAATGCTGCACACTGGCCGCCCTTGGTTAGATTATATGTTATTCCCATTGCCAAATCAGTTTGGTTCTTTATGGCCTAACTTTAACTCACCCTTATTATGGGATGTGTTTGCGGTGTCAACTTACTTTACTGTATCACTTGTATTTTGGTACATTGGTTTAATTCCTGATTTTGGTATGATCCGCGATCGCGTTATCAAACCATGGCAAAAGAAAATGTACGGTTTATTATCATTCGGTTGGGGCGGAAGCGCCCGTCACTGGAGCCGTTTCGAAGAAGTATCTTTAGTTCTTGCAGGTTTATCCACACCACTTGTATTCTCGGTTCACTCAATTGTATCCATGGACTTTGCTACTTCTATTGTTCCGGGATGGCACACCACTATTTTCCCACCTTATTTCGTATCTGGTGCGGTATTCTCAGGTTTTGCGATGGTATTAACGTTATTATTGGTTATTCGTAAAATCTACAAATTAGAAGCATACGTTACAATTAAACATATCGAGTATATGAACATTGTAATTATCGTTACAGGTTCAATAGTTGGTGTTGCTTATTTAACGGAGTTATTTGTTGCCTGGTATTCTGGTGTAGAATGGGAACAATATGCATTCTTAAACAGGGCTACCGGTCCGTTAGCCTGGAGTTACTGGTGTATGATGGGATGTAATGTTTTATCGCCACAAATTTTTTGGTTCAAAAAAGTACGTACATCCATCATTGCAACATTTATTATCTCTATCGTTGTAAATATCGGTATGTGGTTCGAGCGTTTTGTAATTATCGTTCCTACATTATGCCGTACGTATTTACCATCTACTTGGAATACTTACACACCTTCATTTATTGACATTGGAATTTTTGTTGGAACTATCGGTATGTTTGGTATGTTCTTTTTATTATTCTCAAGATATTTCCCTGTGATCGCGCAATCAGAATTAAAAACAATTCTGAAATCATCAGGAGAGTCACAAAAAGAAAGTAGTAAACATCATCTTCATAACTAATTTAAAACAGAACTAAACATATGGCACATATGGCAACTAATAAACACATAATTCATGGCGTCTTCGGAGACGAGGTGCCATTGCTGGAAGCCTGCAAGAAATTAAGGGCTGCCGGTATCCGTATTAAAGACGTATATTCTCCAATGCCAATTCACGGTATTGACGGTGTAATTGGTGTTCCAAGAACCCGCCTGGCGATCTGCGCATTTATTTATGGTATAACCGGAACTTCATTAGCCACTTTAATGATGTGGTATATGATGGTTTCTGATTGGCCGAATGATATTGGCGGTAAACCAAACTTCACGTACTATATGAATATTCCTGCATTCATACCCATTACTTTTGAAAGTACGGTGTTTTGCGCGGCTCATGGTATGGCCTTAACTTATTTTTTACGTTGCTGGTTAGTTCCCGGCACAAAGGCAAAAAACCCTGACCCAAGAACAACTGACGATAAATTTTTGATTTACTTAGAGTTAAATGATGAACAGGCTCAAAAAGCTGAAGAGATCATGAAAGGCAATGGTGCTGAGGAAGTAAATCAAAAAGGATCTTTTGTTGTTGAACCAAAATATGTATTAGAAGAAACACACTAGTTAGTATGAAAAAATATTATAAAACCATAAAATTTGTTTTTGCCTCGGCTTTTGTTGGCTTGGCACTGGCGAGTTTTACATCTTGTGGTAAAAAAGATCAGAACAGTCCGGGTGTAGAGTTTATGCCTGACATGTATCGTTCACCTTCACTTGAAAATTATAGTTCTCACACAATTGATGGCGATACTTTAAGTAACGCTATGCAACCTGTAGCAGGAACTGTTGCGCGTGGTTATTTGCCTTATGCTTACCCTAATACACCGGAAGGTTATGAGCAAGCAGGATTGAATTTACATAACCCGTATGCAAGTCAAAAAGAAGCATTTGAAAAAGACGGAGAAGTACTTTACGGAAAATTCTGTGTACACTGTCATGGTGCTACCGGTGGTGGCGATGGAAAAGTGGGTGGTAAATTACCTGGTCCTCCTCCCGCATACAATGGATCTTTGAAGAATTTACCGGAAGGAAAAATATTTCACACGATAACTTACGGTAAAAATTCAATGGGTTCTCATGCTAGTCAGTTAACGCAAGAAGAACGTTGGAAATTGGTTTTTTATGTACAAAAATTACAAGGGCCTAAAGAAACTGCAAGCGATAGCACCAAAGCCGTTGCCGCTGTAACTCCTACGGTTGCTGCTAAAAAACAATATTAATTAAGATTTAAGAGAGACTATGAATACCGAAAAATTAAATTTTACAGTTCCGTCAAAAGCAAGATTGGTATCTTTTGGCTTAATGGCAGTAGGTTTAATATCAATTATATTGATGTTTTTACTTGACAAAGGAAATGAAGAAGAGCATTACCACGCCGGAACGCGTGCATGGAGCAATCTTTTTGCAGGCTCTTTCTTTTTTATGGCCTTATCTTTAGCCGCAGCTTTCTTTTTAGGGCTGCAATATGCTGCAGAAGCCGGCTGGGCTACAACCGTTAAACGTATCATTGAAGCAGTAACCATGTATTTACCTTATGGTTTAAGTTTTATGATGTTATTATTTATTGTTGGTCATTTTCACGGTCACCATATTTACCATTGGCAAGCCGAAGGTGTTGGTACACCGGGTAGTGCAAACTATGACGAGATCATCGCTAATAAATTAGGTTACTTTGGAATTTTTTGGTGGGTAAGAACAATACTTTATATGGTAGGCTGGTTATGGTTTACTTTCAAGCTTCGTAAAAACTCTATTGAAGCTGATAAATTAGACGTTGATATTAACAACAGCTACCACTGGAAGAATATTAAATTAGGAGCATGGTTCATGGTTTTATTTGCTGTAACATCTTCTACATCTGCATGGGATTGGGTAATGAGCATCGATACACATTGGTTCTCTACTTTATTTGGCTGGTATATCTTTTCAGGTATGTGGATCAGCGCTATCATTGCCATTACAGTTTTAGTGATCTGGTTAAAAAAGATTGGTTATTTAGAGTTTGTTACAGAAAGTACAATTCACGATCTAGGTAAATGGATGTTCGCTATTTCGTTCTTATGGACATACTTATACTTCTCTCAATTTATGTTGATCTGGTATGCCGATATTCCTGAAGAAATTGTTTACTACCAAACACGTTGGGAAAATTTTAAAGGATTAATGTGGACTGTTTTCTTTGTCAACTTTGCATTCCCAATGGTAATGTTAATGAGTAGAGATAGCAAACGTAATTTCTTCTTCTTAATGTTTGTTGGTACAATTATTTTTATCGGTCACTACATGGATGTGATCATGATTGTAATGCCCGGAACAGTTGGTCACCACTGGCACGGTTTAAGCTGGATGGAATTTGGTAATTTCTTTTTCTTCCTTGGCTTGTTTCTTTATGTGGTTTTAAATGCACTTGCTAAAGCACCATTATTAGTTAAAAATCATCCTTTCTTAAGCGAAAGTTTGCATCATTCAACCTAATAACAAAAAAGAACTTTAAAATAAAAAATAGATTAAAAATATAAAACTTAAATAAAATGAATTTTTTAGTACTGTTAGCCATCGTTTTATTAATAATTGCGGGACATCAATTATTAAGAGTTATTGAATTAAGCCGCGGCTTAAAGAAAACAAAAGAATGGAAGGTTACTGAAACCGATAATAATATGATGGGAAGAGCTATGTTCGCTTTTATGATTGTATTTTTCGCATTCTTCTTTTGGCAGGTAAACCGTTGGATGGATAGGTCTTTACCTCCTGCCGCTTCTGTGCATGGGGAAAAAATTGATGCCTTATGGGACGCTAACATTTATTTAATTACTGTTATTTTTTTAGTAACCAACTTCTTTCTTTTTTGGTTTGCTTATAAATACCGCGGTACCGATAAAACCAAAGCTTCTTACATTACACATAATAATAAATTAGAAATGGCATGGACAATTGTTCCGGCAATTGCTTTAGCGTTCATTGTAATTTTTGGTTTAAAATATTGGAACGAAATTATGACTACTGCCGACGCACCTGATAGAGTTGTAGTTGAATTATACGCCAAGCAATTTGACTGGAGTGCTCGCTACCCTGGAAAAGATGGTAAATTAGGAGAAACTGATTACCGTCAGATCGATGGTGGAAATGCTATGGGTATGGATACATCAGATGCAGCAGGTTTTGATGATCTTGCAAATATTAAAAACGAAATTCACATTCCTGTTAATCGCGAGATAGAATTATTAATGCGCAGCCGCGATGTTATTCACTCTGCCTTCCTACCGCATTTCCGTGCACAAATGAACTGTGTGCCGGGTATGGTAACTACTTTCAAATTCATAGCAAATAAAACTTCTGCACAAATGAAAAAAGACCCTTACGTTTTAAAAATGATGGCAGGGATCAATACTCAACGCGCTAAATTCGGAAAAGACCCGGTTGAATTTGATTACCTTTTATTATGTAATAAAATTTGCGGTGCATCGCACTACAATATGCAAATGAATGTAATTGTTGATACCGAAGCAGATTATCAGGCTTGGTTAGCAAAACAAAAAGTATTTAAAACTGCTGTTGCGGCAAAATAATAATTATAAAAATTCTAAATAAAATATAACATGGCTACCGTAAAAAATTCAGAATTAGAAAAAGAACATTTGGTCCATCATGACCATGTTCATGATCATGATGATCATGAAGAAAGTTTTGTGCAGAAATATGTGTTCAGTCAAGATCACAAAATGATCTCTCGGCAGTTTTTAATTACAGCTGTGGTTATGGCTGTGATTGCGATGACAATGTCTGTTATTTTCCGTATGCAATTAGCTTGGCCGGGTGAAAAATTCGGCTTTATCAATGCTATGCTTGGTGATAAATGGGGTAAAGACGGAATATTAGATCCTAATATGTATTTGGCTTTGGTAACCATTCATGGTACCATCATGGTATTCTTTGTATTAACAGGTGGATTGAGCGGAACTTTCGCTAACCTTTTAATTCCATACCAGGTTGGAGCCCGTGATATGGCATCCGGATTTTTAAATATGCTTTCGTATTGGTTCTTCTTTGTATCAAGTGTAATTATGACCGCTTCATTATTTATTGATGATGGTCCTGCATCTGCCGGTTGGACAATTTACCCGCCACTATCTGCTTTACCTGAAGCAATTCCTGGCTCTAAGTTAGGCATGACCTTATGGTTAGTATCTATGACCTTATTCGTTGTTTCATCGTTATTAGGTGGTATCAATTACGTTGTAACCGTGCTTAACTTACGTACCAAAGGAATGAAAATGACAAGAATGCCATTAACAGTTTGGGCTTTCTTGATTACTGCTATCTTGGGTGTATTGTCTTTCCCGGTTTTGGTTTCTTGCGTTGTGTTATTATTATGCGACAGAAGTTTAGGAACAAGTTTTTATTTATCGGATATTTATATTGGCGGAAGACCTTTAGATAATGTCGGTGGAAGCCCTGTATTATTTGAACACTTATTCTGGTTCTTAGGTCACCCTGAGGTTTACATTGTATTATTACCGGCTTTAGGTATTACATCAGAAGTTATTGCAACCAGCTCACGTAAACCAATTTTTGGCTACCGCGCCATGATCGGCTCTATGTTAGCGATCGGTTTCTTATCATTCATCGTTTGGGGTCACCATATGTTCATGACAGGGATGAACCCGTTCCTAGGTTCGGTATTCGTATTTACAACATTATTAATTGCAATACCATCTGCAGTAAAAGCGTTCAATTACATTACCACAATGTGGAAAGGTAATATTCAATTTACACCAGCCATGTTATTCTCTATTGGTTTGGTTTCGTCTTTCATTACCGGTGGTGTTACAGGTATTATCCTTGCCGATTCAACTTTAGATATCAACGTGCATGATACTTACTTTGTGGTTGCTCACTTCCACATTGTAATGGGATTAAGTGCCATATTTGGTATGTTTGCCGGTGTTTATCATTGGTTCCCAAAAATGTTCTTACGTATGATGAACAAAAAATTAGGTTACGTTCACTTTTGGATCACATTAACAATGGCTTACGGTGTATTCTTCCCAATGCACTTTTTAGGATTGGCTGGTGTACCTCGTCGTTATTACACAAACAGCAATTTCCCAATGTTCGATAATTTGGTTGACATTAATGAGATCGTTACTATTTGCGCTATCATTGGTGCATTAGGACAAGGTGTTTTCTTATTTAATTTCTTCTACAGTATTTTCCGTGGCGAAAAAGCTCCGCAAAATCCTTGGAATTCAAATACATTAGAGTGGACAACTCCAATGGCGCATATCCATGGTAACTGGCCAGGTTCTTTACCGGTAGTTCACCGTTGGGCTTATGACTATTCAAAGCCAGGAAAGGAAAAAGATTTCGTTGTTCAAACTGTTCCTCTCGAAGAAGGAGAACAGGATGGAGACAGTCACTAATAAATTTAAAACCCCCGAATTTTGTTCGGGGGTTTTTTGTTAGTCTCCCTCTCTTTTGTATCGGGGCGGAATGATGAGAGTATTAAACCCAAAACATTCCGGTCATCGTATATATAAGCAACGCATTTTAACCTTGAGAACAAAACTACTTTTATCTTTTATTTTTTTTAGCTCTGTTTTTTTAGCACAAACAGATAGTTTGGCGTTAAAAATAAAACAAGAAAGTTATTTCAAATTTAATTACGAGAACGATTTCTTTAGTCAGACTGACAGGTATTATACACAAGGCATATTGGTAAGCTTCATTCATCCAATTGTAAAGTATTCTCCTTTTTCTAGAACCTTATTAAAGCTCAATAAAAATGCGGTAAATTATTATGGCATTCATGCCCAGCAGGATTGTTTTACACCCAAAAGCATCCGCATAGACACCATTATGTTTGGCGAACGGCCTTACACAGGAACAGTTTTTATTTCGCACTCACTTAACTCTTTAAGTAAAGAAAAAAGACTGCTTTTACAAACGCAGTTAGACCTTGGTGGTATTGGAAGATGCGCGCGTTGCGAAGACGAACAAAAAGCCATTCATAAAGCATTGTTGAACATTAGGCCACTGAGTTGGGAATACCAGTTAGCAAACGACTATGTTATTAATTACAGAACCAAATTAGAGAAGGGAATCATTTATAAAAAGAATTTTGAGCTAATGGCCAATGCTAACTTCCGGTTGGGTACCTTATACACAGATCTTGGAACAGGTTTGAACGTACGCATTGGGTTTTTTGACCCTTATTTTAATAATTTGGGTTTGTCAAAAGATCCGGCAAGTAGAAAATTTAAAATTTATGGCATTATAAAAGCCAATGCAAAGTTAGTTGGTTATAATGCAACTTTGCAGGGCGGAATTTTTTCTAAAGATATTTATGTGATTGATGCGAATAATGTTGAGCGTTTTGTATTTGATGGAACAGCAGCAATTGTAGTAGCTTATAAACGTTTTAGCTTAACCTATTCAAGAACATACATCACGCAGGAGTATCATACAGGCGTAGATCACGGTTGGGGTGGCATTTTTCTGGCCGTTGCTTTTTAGTACATTGTTTTTGCCACCAGTTTCACTAATGCCGCTAATTAATTTTTGTTAACCGCTAATTGGTGTAATTTTTTCTAAGATAATTTTATCTTAGAAATATAAATTTCACAAATCATAAGTTTAATTTATGAATAAAAGCTTTGTGAAATTTATGTAATTCATGGCTTAAATTATGGAGTGTTACCTGTAAAATTCTATGGTCGTTTGATTATCCGAAGTAATGGTGAATTTTTTTTCCACAGTATAAATACTTCCTTTTAAAGCTTTTGCCCGCCAGGTAGAAACATAATTACCGGGTTGCAGGTAATATGTTTGTAAAGTTTGCGTACTTAAATTACAAACCCACTCCAGTTTATTATTTCGTTTTACCAAAATACATCCGTCGCCTGCCTCTAAACATTTTACCTGTAACACGCCGGCATTTGGGATGTCAATGGTGTTTGTTTTTGATTGCTCAATTACATTTTGGTTAATATAAATTCTTGGAAGTGTTAAGATCTCAAGATCGTATTTGCCGGTAATATATTTTTCAGTGGCATTTAATAATTGCACATTAATGGTTTGCATATCATTTACTTTTCGAACAACACACTTAACCCGTTCATTAAAATTATAAACGCCATCCGGTCGTTTAACGATCAGCGAACCCTGTGGCGCATCAATAGGGATGATGGTATGTTTACCCTGCGATAATTTTACTTCTTTACTTTCAGTTTGCGGTATGGTATGCGCAATTACTTTATAAGTTGGAAAATCATCAATATATAAAGTATCAGGGTTAGATTGATAATTTAAAGTGTGAATGTAGTTGTACTTATATTCTTTTTTACCTACATCGTAAAATGTAACATTGACGTTAGTTTCAGAGGGCAGTGAGGATGCGTCTAATAAATTTACCTGCGCTGAGGTCTTGTTTAATTTTTGTTGCTGAATGATGTTAGTAATATTGCTAAATGTATTTTGCTCGTCGTAATCATAAAAAGTACCCACGCATTCAAATGTTTTTATTTGTTCAGGTGTTAAACCAATACCAATAATAAACGGTTTAAAGACAATTCCTTTGGTCATTAATTTTTGCCTCGCGCTGCAGGGATCGCCACCGCATTCTTCAATCCCATCGGTAATTAATATTACAATATTATTTGTTTTGTTATCGTTAAAATCATTGGCCGACTCGGTTAACGAATGTTCAATAGGTGTAATGCCCGTGGGTGTGGCGGCTTGCACTTTTTGTTTTATTAAAGCAACATTATTAATACCAAAAGGCACAATTAATTTACTGTCTTTACAATCGCCCGGTGGATATTTTACCGTGTGGCCATACATACGTAAAGCAAAAAGTATGGTTTTATCTTTACTTAAACTATCAATGAATTTGTAGAAGAGTTCTTTTGCACCATCCATTCGCGTGGTGTTTTGATGTTTGGCGATCATACTTTTACTGGCATCGAACACAAATAAAATGCGCGTAAATTTTACCGCAGGTTTTTTTTGGCCTGCAACAAAAAACGAAAACGAAATAAAAAATATAAAAAAAAAGTATCTCATCAAATGGTTTAAGATCTGCAAGCTAAAATTATTTACTACTTCTTATAATAATACCAATAATTTAAAAAGATATAAAGGAGTTGTTATTGAAAACGGTTACTTAAAATCTTTATTTACTGGTTGATTTTCAGTAGCTTATATAATTATTTACATAACAATTATATAATATGCGTAAAGTAAAATATTTTCGGATATAAATACTAATTTTAGAAGTATAACTTAAAAACTAAAAACATGGGATTATTTGATAAAATTAAGAACCTTGCTAACCAGGTTACAGGTGGTGGAGCAAAAGTTAGTATAACTGTTGAAGGAACAAGTATTAAAGAGAAAATAAAGGTAAACGTTACAGCTGTTGTAAAAGAAGCGCCTTTACCGATCGAAAAAGTTTATTTGTATGTGAAGAGCGTGGAAAAAATAAATATCTCGCGAGATAAATTACCGGGAGGCACCGATAAAAATCCGCAAAACGTAAATATAGATCACGATGTGTTTAACCAACAAGAGTTTGTAATAAGTCAGGCACAAACATTAGATGGTGGAAAAACGTATAACTGGACCTATGAAGTAACACTTCCTGCAAACGCAACGCCATCTTACACTGGTAAATATGCCAATCACGAGTGGCAGTTTTATGTTGGACTTGATGCCAAAGGAAATGATCCGGATTCTGGATGGGTAACAGCTGTTTTAAAATAACAACAAATTTTTAAAAAATAAAACTCCGGTCTTTTTTGATCGGAGTTTTTTATTTTATAAATAGTAATGGTATCAGTTAATCCAGTAAAAAAACGGTTCCCTTTAATTCAAGGTACTCGCCCCGGGCATTTTTATAGGTGATCAAATAAACATACACATCATTTGGATTGCCATTGCCGTCCCATCCTTTTGTATCATCATTGGTTTCAAAAACTTTATTTCCCCAACGGTTAAAAACAGTAACTGTATATTCTGATTTATCTACAAAATGTGTCACAGGCAGCCATATTTTATTTTTACCCTTTGGTGCAAACGCTGTAGGCACAAAGATCTTGCCTTCCATATAAATTGCGGCAGCATTAGACTTACCGGCCTCTAAAAAACCATATGGGTTTCCAATACCTTCAACCGCCTCTATTAAATATTCAATTTTAGAACCATTCGGCGCTTCATCCTCCAGGTTATCTGTAAAATTATTTATTGTGGGTCCTGTTGATGCGACAGGTGAAGAAGATTGCACGTCGTTAATTACTCTGTAAATATTATATCCACTTACACCTCCGGCAAAACCTAAATAATCATTCCAGTTTAAATGTTTTGTAAAAATGTTTTCATCATCATCTTTAACTTTTAATAAAATAGTTTTAGCAATGTTGCTATAAGTTCTAGAGTTACCACAACTGTCTTTTACAACAGCTTTGTAATAATAACTTGTTGTATCGGCATCAATTTTTTCGTCAAGAAAATAAAAATTTGCCCTGCCACTATAGGGTATAAATGTAATTACGTTAAAATTTACACCATCGGTAGATCGGTAAAGATCAAGCCCCTGGCTGGTTTTGGTGGTATCCAAATACATGGTTACCTCGGCAGAATACCTATCTTTAATACTCGCTTTTTTTATGTATACAAAATTAGATGCCGGCACCTGTTTTGAAAATATGCAGGTTCGGTTAGATGAAGCGGTAATGCTTTGATTGGAATTAACAACTCTTACAAAATAACACACGTTAGAATTAGGCGGTACGTTATCTACCGTAAAATTAGTTTGCGTAGTATTTCCTATTTTTAAGAAAGGACTATTATTAACCGAAGCATAAATCCTGTACTCTAAAATCCCTTTTGGGATATTTACATACGCATTCCAGGTTAAATTTGTTTTATACGCACAACGATCATAAGTTGCTTTTAAGAACATGGTTGTTGGCAATACATCATAACTGCCGGGGTTGCCGCAACTATCAACGGCAAAAACGTAGATCTGTACCGCATTTGAATTTGCCTCGGTAGTAGTAAAAGTATAAATGGTGTTATTTCTGCCAATTACACTATCTATTTTCGTGTAAACTCCACCAATATTTTTTACAATAATATATTTTATAATATCAAGATCGCGCGGTATATACCAGGCCAATACCACATTACCATTTGGTAAAACACTTATCGAATCCACATAAGGTTGGTTTGGATTTTTTTTATCTGTAAATACGCCACCTTGCACATTGGAAGAGGAAATGCAACCGCTGTTATCGGGTAAAGTAACCTGGTAATTTAAACTTGCCGAACAAACGCTGATGGTATCGGCATAACTTAGTGCCGGTGTAGTTGCAAAATTACTCCAGGTGGCCGCAGGAAATTCTTTTAAAATAGAAAAATTACTACCGCTTGTAGGCAATTTAGGTTGATGAATGTTGTTATAAACCAACTTAACATCTGGTGCACCTGCTGTATTAATTATGTTTAAAAAAATAGATCTTAATGTGTCTGAAGGAACCGATACACTTGTACCACTTGGGTTAAATTTGGTTCTTACATAATAATAAACGCTTGCAACGGTAGCATTTGAACTTGCATGCGTAAAAGTGGTTGTATTAATGGTATTAACATTGCCAACAACCACAAAAGGTCCCGATGAAGTAATGGAGCTGTAAATGTCATAAGAATCAAACAAGCCTCCCGGATCGGACGGAGGTATCCACGTTAAGGTAACATTACCATTTGGCGCCACCTGAATGCATCGCAGGTCGGGTGGGCCAACTTGCGAGAAAAGCGTTAAACAATAAAAATTAAGTATTAAGAAAGCGGATCTCATTAAAGTAATTTAACGTTTAAATATATAATTTATTGTAGCCCAAAAGCCATAATTTCAGTAGAGTTTTAAGTGTAAATCGCTTAAAAACCATTACGAAAAAACTGATGAAATAGTTGGAGATTTTTTAAAAGATAAATACAGTTATTGTGTTTACATCTTTATGTTAAATATACGACAAAAAGCCCGATTTATGTTAAAATTCGCGTTTTTTTCACTATTATTGTAAATCAATTTAATTGAAAAGATCCGTTTTCATATTCTTTTTTTTATGTGGAATTTTAATTTCAAACGACTTTATGGCCCAAAGTGGTGGCCGAAGACGCGAACATAGAAATCAAAAAAGGGCCAGTGGTGGCATGTTCAAGGGCAAACACAGCGCCGGAAATGCAGATAATTTTGCAAGAGGAGGCGGACGAAGAGGGGGAGGAAAGAATAAGGCGTGGGCCATGAGACATTCTCGTCCGGGTTCTTATAGCAGCAGAGATTCAAGGACCTTATTCTCACGATATCGTACAAAAGGCAAGGCCTACAGACATAATATTCTGGCAAAACAAAACTCCGACAGGGCCAGGAAAAGAGTTAGAGGAAATAAAGTATTTCACCGTAAAAAGTTTTTTTAATCCCGATAAACCGTCGGGATTTTTTATTTTTACACTTTATTAATTATGAATATTTTAATTTTAGGATCAGGAGGAAGGGAGCATGCTTTTGCATGGAAAATAGCCCAAAGCAAACAATTACAAAACTTATACATTGCCCCAGGCAATGCCGGCACCGCAAACTGCGGCACAAATGTAAATATTGCGGTGAACGATTTTGAGTCCATTAAGAATTTAGTGTGGGAAAAAGACATTAATTTGGTGTTGGTTGGCCCCGAAGACCCTTTGGTAAATGGTATCCACGATTTCTTTTTAAATGATGATGTGCTTAAAGATATTCCGGTAATTGGGCCAAAAAAAGATGGCGCACAATTAGAAGGCAGTAAAGATTTTAGCAAACAATTCATGTTAAAGCATGGCGTGCCAACCGCCCGCTATGCCACTTTTACCAAAAACAATTTAAACGAAGGTTTTCTTTTTTTAGAAACCTTAGAACCACCATTTGTATTAAAAGCCGATGGGTTGGCCGCCGGCAAAGGTGTTTTGATTATAAATGATCTTAACGAAGCAAAAGAAGAGTTAAAAAAAATGTTGGTGGATGCTAAATTTGGAGCCGCCAGTACAAAGGTAGTTATTGAAGAATTTTTAAAAGGCATTGAGCTATCTGTTTTTGTTTTAACGGATGGTAAGTCTTACAAAATATTACCCGCTGCAAAAGATTATAAACGTATTGGCGAAGGCGATACAGGCCTTAACACCGGCGGCATGGGCGCGGTAAGCCCGGTGCCATTTGCGAACGAAGCCTTTATTAAAAAAGTAGAAGAGATGGTTGTAAAACCTACCATTGCCGGTTTAAATAAAGATGGCATTGATTACAGAGGTTTTATTTTTATTGGTTTGATGAATTGTGATGGAGAGCCTTCTGTTATAGAGTATAATTGCCGTATGGGCGATCCCGAAACAGAAGTGGTTATTCCAAGAATAAAAAGTGATTTTATAGATTTGTTACAAGGTGTTGCTACGCAAACACTTCATGAAAAACAATACGAAACCATTAACGAAATTGCAACTACCGTGGTTATGGTTAGCGGCGGTTATCCCGGCGATTTTGAAAAAGGAAAACTGGTAGATGGTTTAGATACTAATTTCGAATCGCAGGTATTTCATTCGGGAACAAAATTAGATGGAGATAAAGTTTTAACTAATGGTGGCCGTGTATTTGCTATTACTTCTTTTGGAAAGACCATTGACGAAGCGGTGAATAAAAGCTTTGCCACAGCCGGTATTATAAATTACGAAGGAAAATATTTCAGGCGCGATATTGGTAAAGACCTAAAAGTTTATCAATGATCATTGAACTCATAAAAAAAGAATTCCTTTTAGAGTTCCGCCAAAAATCTACTATTGGCGGGGTATTAGTATACGTGGTTGGAACTATTTTTGTGAGCGCACTATGTTTTAAAGGTAAGTTGGATAAACCTACATGGAATGCTTTGTTTTGGGTAATTACCTTATTTACTTCGGTTACCATTAGCGGAAAAAGCTTTTTAAAAGAAACAGGCGGCCAGGCTCTTTTTAATTTTTTACACTATTCACCGGTACAATTTATTGTTGCAAAAATGCTCTATAACATGGCATTTATGCTGGCATTAAGCTTTATTACCTTTTTCTTTTATGGCTTTTTTATTAAAAACGAAGTGGAAAATCTTGGTTTGTTCTTTGTGGTGTTAACGCTCGCATCCACAGGCTTAGCGGCCATTTTAAGCCTAATGAGCGCAATTGCAAGCAAGGCAAATGGCAATTTTGCTATTATGAGCATCTTAAGTTTCCCGGTGTTAATGCCCCTTATTTTAGTGGTTATTCGTATCAGCAAACAGGCGGTGGATGGTATAGAGTGGGCGGGGGTTGGCTTTAATTTTATTGGCATTTTAGTGGCCCTAAATGTTTTAACTATTGCCCTTTCTTTTCTATTATTTCCGTATCTTTGGCGCGATTAATTCTATGATTAGATTATAGTCTTTAGTCGATAGTCTTTAGTCCTCCCGACTAACATCTAACGACTGATTTCTAACCACTTTAAAATGAAAAACTGGTACAAAATATTTTCGGTAATTTTTATTTTATATACCCTTGTTTGGGGTTTACTAAATCCTGTTCCTCGTTTGGATATTTTAAACGAAACTATTCGTAATGTGTATTACCATGTGCCAATTTGGTTTGCTATGTTGGGTATGATGACGGTTTCTTTAATTCATAGCCTTCTTGCTTTAACAAAAAATAATATAACCAACGATACAAAAGCATACAACGCAGCTTTAGTCGGTTTTTTCTTTAGTTTACCGGGTTTAACAACAGGTTCTATTTGGGCAAAATATACCTGGGGCACCTGGTGGACCTTTCAGGATCCAAAATTAAATGGCGTTGCGATTAGTATTTTAATTTATCTGGCTTATTTTATTTTACGCTTTTCGGTAGATGATGAAATGAAACGTGCAAGAATTTCGGCAGTGTATAATGTATTTGCATTTGTAATGATGAATGTATTTATTATGATCTTGCCGCGTTTAACCGATTCGCTTCATCCCGGTAATGGCGGTAACCCCGCATTTGCGCAATACGATATGGATAATAACATGCGTATGGTATTTTATCCGGCCGTTATTGGTTGGATCTTATTTAGTTTTTGGTTATTCAACATTAAGAACAGAATTAGTTTTATTAAAAATAAATTAAATGATTAAAAGAATTTTAAGTTTGGTGTTCTTGATATCCGCACTATTTTCTTCGGCGCAGGAAACAGTTTCATCTCCTCAAATGGCAGATGGTTTTAGAAGTGAAGGAAAGATCTATGTTGTAATAACTGTTATAGCAATGATATTTATAGCATTGGTTGTTTTTTTAATAGTACTGGAGCGCAAAGTAAACAAGCTCGAAAAACAAATTAATAATAAGTAAAATGAAAAAATTACACATCGTTGGTATAGTTGTTATTGCGGTTGCTATCGGCGTTATATTTGTGTCGTTAAAAAATACAAGTACCTATGCCGATTTTACAGAGGCGATATCTAATCCCGAAAAAGAATATCATGTAGTTGGTAAGCTGGATAAAAATCAACCGCAGATCTACGATCCTAAAATAAATGCCGATCAGTTTACTTTTACATTAATCGATAATAAAGGCATAAGCAAACAGGTTGTGTTACATAAAAGCAAACCACAAGATTTTGAAAAAAGCGAACAAATTGTTTTGATTGGTAAGATAGAAGGGAACGAGTTTCATGCCAATGATATTTTAATGAAGTGCCCAAGTAAATACAACAATGGCCAGCCACAAATAAATTAGTGGTTAATATATGAACGAAATAAAATACATTGGCGAAAGATTATGGGCCGGACATCTTGGTAATGGATTTGTTGTTCTGTCTTTTATTGCGGCTTTACTTTCTTTTATTTCGTATTACCTTTCTTCCAAAAATACTTCTTTTTTAAAACTTGCACGTATTGCATTTAATTTTCACGGCCTTTCTGTAATTGGTATTATAGTAACCATGTTTTTTATGTTGCTTAATCATTATTTCGAATACCAATACGTTTGGCAACACAGCAACACAAGTATGGATATGAAATATATCCTCTCTTGTTTTTGGGAAGGGCAGGAAGGAAGCTTTTTATTATGGACCTTCTGGAATGTAGTTTTAGGAATAATTTTAAAACGTCAATTAAAAAACGGCGAGTGGGAAGTTCCGGTAATGACAGTGTTTGCATTGGTGCAGGTTTTTTTAGCAAGCATGTTGTTGGGCGTTTACATTTTTGATTTTAAGATCGGAAGCAATCCTTTTTTATTATTAAGAGAGCATTCAGAGTTTAGCAATTTACCATTTATTCAAAATCCAAATTATCTTGCCAAGTTAGATGGCAGAGGTTTAAATCCTTTATTAATGAATTACTGGATGACCATTCATCCACCAACTTTATTTTTAGGTTTTGCTTCTACGCTGGTTCCATTTGCTTTTGCCATTGGCGCCTTGTGGAATAAAAAATATAACGAGTGGCAAAAGATCGCTTTACCCTGGACCTATTTCTGTATCATGATCTTAGGTATTGGTATTTTAATGGGTGGCGCCTGGGCTTATGAAGCATTAAGCTTTGGCGGCTTCTGGGCATGGGATCCGGTTGAAAATTCATCTTTGGTACCATGGCTTGTTATTGTTGCGGCAGGGCATACGATGATCATCAATAAAAACAAAGGTGGTTCATTATTTACCACACATTTTTTAGCTATCGGCAGTTTTTTATTGGTGTTGTATTCTACTTTCTTAACACGAAGCGGCGTATTAGGAAATGCATCGGTGCATGCATTTACCGATCTTGGTATGACAGGGCAGTTGGTGTTATATGTGCTCACTTTTATTTTTATAACGGTTGCTTTATTAATCGATGATCTGCTTTTTAAAGTTTCTTACATTGTAGTTTCGCTACTTATGCTCTTCTTTGGAATGCTATACGGTTACAAAACAATTTTATTATTGGTATGGTTGGCTTCATCAGGTATAATAACCGTTATTTCTTATTACAAATATTTCCCTAAAGAAAAAGAAGAAGAAGAATTGTATTCGCGCGAGTTCTGGATGTTCTTAGGCTCATTGGTTTTTCTATTATCCGGTTTGATCATTACTTACTTTACATCTATCCCGGTAATTAATAAATTATTTAATACCAATTTTGCACCGCCAAAAGTGCCGGTGTATAATAGCTGGATGTTGCCATTTGCTATTTTAATTATGATACTTATAGGGGCCGCTCAGTTTTTAAAATATAAGAAAACAGATCCAAAAAAATTCTTCAAGCGTATTGGATATAGTTTTGTATTGGCTTTGTTTTTTGGCTTGGCGTGTAGCATTCCACTTTACTTTTTAACTAACAACGAAGTAAAGAAGGATACGCTTACATTAATAGGCTATTCAAGTTTATTTATTACCGGTTTGTTCGCTTTCTTTGCCAATCTCGATTATTTTTTAATCATTTTAAAAGGCAAGGTCTCTAAAAGTGGTGCGGCTATCGCGCACATTGGTTTTGCAATTGTATTGATAGGGGCACTTATTTCCACTTCTAAAAAAGTAACGCTTGCAAAAAATACTGCCGATAAAAAATTAACAGCTTTAGGAAAAGATTTTGATGATCGCGAAAGCATTTTATTAACGCAGGGCGATACGCTGCCAATGGGACCTTACCTTGTAACGTACAAAGGCAAAAAGAGAGAAGGTATAAATGTTTATTTTACAGTAGAGTATTTTAAATTAAATAAAGACAATAAACCTGAATTTGATTTTACCTTAACCCCGCATATACAAGATAATCCACGCATGGGTCAGGCTGCAGAACCAGATACTAAACATTATTTAGACAGGGATATTTATACGCATATAACTGCTGCGGATCTTAACATTGACACTACATCAAAAAAGAAAAATGCTTTTGGCGAAGCTAAAAATTATGTTGGGCATGTTGGCGATACAATTTTTTCGGGCAATGCTTTGGTTATTATCGATTCGTTACGAAGTAATTTAAGTAAAGAACAATACGAAAAAAATGATTCTCTTCTGGAAGTTACTGCTGTTTTACGTTGTGTAAACACACAGGCAAAAAGTTTTATGTCTTACCCTAAATTCATCATTAAACATAATGTGGTTATTCCGCAAGAAGATATAGTTAACGAGTTAGGTTTAAAATTTGTGTTTTGGAAAATTAACCCGGATGATGGTACCATTGAGATAACCATGAGCGAAAAGCTTTCAAACAACAAAGATTTTATTGTGATGAAAGCCTTTGTTTTCCCTTACATCAATGTATTGTGGCTTGGCTGCCTTATTATGGCTTTTGGAACCGGTATTGCCATTATAGAAAGAATTCGTAAATTCAAAGTACAATCTTAAAACTTGTGCAAAAACCAAGCAGGCATAAAATCGTAATAATAGGTTGCGGCAATGTAGCCTGGCATTTAGCAAAACAACTTGCCGGTTTAAAAAAGTACGATCTCTTTATTTATAACCACCAACCAAACGTATTACTAAACGAGTTTAAAACAAAATTAAAGTGCAGTATAACACCTAATTTAAACAAGATCGTTACAGATGCAGATCTTTATTTTATTTGTGTAGCAGATAAATTTATTTCTACCGTTGCTAAAAAAATTAAAGACCCAAAGGCAATAGTAATTCATACATCGGGTAGTGCAAAGATCAATGAGCTTGGCAATCGCGCAAATGCTGCCGTGTTTTATCCTCTACAAACATTTTCAAAGAACGACGAGGTAAACTGGAAGGAAACACCTGTTATCGTTGAAGCAATGAATACTGCAACTAAAAGTAAAATTTTGGATCTCGCAAAGCGATTTAGTAATACAGTAACTAGTTTAAATTATAAAGAACGTTTAGAACTTCATCTGGCGGCTGTGCTTGTAAATAATTTTACCAATGCTTTATATGTTTCGGCTGACGAACTTATTGGGAAGAGCCATAAAATATTATTGCCATTAATTAAGCAAACCGTTCTAAAGCTCGAAAAATTAGATGCGCGTGCTGCACAAACCGGTCCCGCAAAACGGGGCGATAAAAAAGTGATGGAAAAGCATTTAAAACTTCTTTCAAAAAATAAAGACCTAAAAAAAATCTATTTACAATTAAGTAATTTAATTGTAAAACAACAGACTAAGAAACATGCTTAATTTTAAACAAAAACTAAATAAAATAACCACCCTCATGTTTGATGTGGATGGTGTAATGACAGATGGCAAAGTGCTCGTAATGGAAAGTGGCGAAATGGTTAGGAACATGAATTCTAAAGATGGTTATGCCTTGCACCTGGCCGTTACAAAAAAATTCAGGATAGTTATTATAAGCGGTGGAAATAATAATGCAGTTAAAAAAGCATTGGCGCGCACCGGTATTATGGATGTTTTTTTAAATCAACACGATAAATTGGCTTGTTATCTCGATTATTTAAAACTAAATAATTTAAAGGATGAAGAGATTCTTTTCATGGGAGACGATCTTCCCGATCATGAGATTATGAGTAGGGTTGGGCTAGCGGTATGTCCAAAAGACGCGGCTACTGATATAAAGCAGATCTGCCAATATGTTTCTGATAAAAATGGTGGCGAAGGTTGCGTAAGAGATATTATTGAGCAAGTTTTAAGAGTACAAAATAAATGGGAAATAGTTAAATGGTAATTATTTGAATAAACTATTAAATAATAAGAGCATTGCTTTTTTAAAGCTGATAAGGATGGAGAACCTTATCATGATAGCTTTAACTCAAATTTTATTGAGGTATTTTGTTTTGCAAAAAATCCTCAACCAAAACAACATTCATTTAGAATTAAATAATGCTTTGTTCTATTTGGTTGTTTTAAGTACTGTTCTTATAGCCGCAGCGGGTTATATCATTAATGATTATTTTGATATGAAGACCGATCTGATCAATCATCCTGATACGGTTGTGGTCGGAAAAATAATCAAACGTCGGATGGCAATTATCCTGCACATTACTTTTACTTTTTTGGGAATTGTAATCGGTATGTACGCAGCTTTAAAAACGGGTTATTTGCGTTTGGCCATTTTTCATATAGTGGCAGCCACTTTATTATGGTTTTATAGTACACATTTTAAAAAACAATTATTGGTTGGTAATATAGTTGTATCACTGCTTACAGCCGCAGTTGCTTTTATGCCATTTGTGTATGAGATGGGTGTTATGCAAAAGATCCACCCTGGCTTTACATCTATTCATCAAGATGTTGTTCTATCGTGTTTTAAGATCACATTTATATTTTCGCTATTTGCATTTATTACCAGCCTTTCGCGCGAAATAATAAAAGATATGGAAGATTATAAAGGTGATGAAGCAACCGGCGGCCGAACGATGCCAATTGTATGGGGCATTCCGGCAAGTAAGCTAAATGTTTTTTTCTTAATTGTAATAACTGTTATTTTATTATCATTTGTAATTTACAATACCTTTAAATTTTACCGCATTATTATTAACGAGAATAATATTTACATTATTGTTGCTTTAATAGTTCCATTAATTATTTTAACGATCATGATCTTAAAGGCGAAAGGATCAAAACAATTTAAGAACGCCAGCCTTTTACTTAAATTTATTATGTTAATGGGATTAGCTTACAGTTTTATTTTTTATTTTAATTAAACAAATAACATGAATACAGTAGAAACTACTTTAAAAGAATTTCCTTACAAATTAATATTAGGTTCTGCTTCGCCACGCAGGCAAGACCTTTTAAAAAGCTTAGGTTTTGAATTTTTAAATAAACCTGTAAAGGTAGACGAAACCTTGTGGCCGAAAGAGTTAGAAGCACACGAGATACCTATTTTTTTGGCAGAGCTGAAAGCAGCTGCATATGAAGATCTTTTAAAAGAAGATGAATTATTAATAACTGCCGATACAGTGGTTTGGTGCGAAGGAAAAGTATTTAATAAGCCGGAGAATTTTGCGGAAGGAAAAAAAATGCTGGAAACCTTAAGTGGAAAGATGCACGAAGTTTTTACAGCCGTTTGTTTAAAGAGCGCCACAAAACAAACCACTTTTTACGATGTAAGTAAAGTGTATTTCAAAAAATTAAAAGCAGATGAAATAGAGTATTATCTAACCAATTTTAGTCCGTATGATAAAGCCGGCGGTTATGGCGTGCAGGATTGGATCGGTTATATTGGCATTGATAAGATCGACGGTAGCTTTTATAACGTTATGGGTTTACCCGTTAAGGAATTATATGAAGAACTAATTAAATTTTAAAAGATGAGATTTTTTTTAATTTGTTTGGTTTTTCAAGCTTCATGTTTTCTGGCTCAAAAGCAATATCAGTTTCCGGAATATTTTAATCCGGCATTTGATATGAAACCTGAGGAAATTCATAAGTCTTTGATGAAACAAGATTTAAAAGGAAGTAAACTTGATATTGAAAGATATATTACAACGGTTGTTTATGGTGAGCAGTTTAAGCTTGACAATAATACAGTTTATTTGAATTGGAATGAAGTTGAGAAATATATTAATAACATTGCAATTGCCATTTTACCACCAAATGCAATGAATAAAAACCTTAATTTCTTTATTGGAAGATCGCATTACAGTGATGCTAATGTGTCCCGTTTTGGAAATTTGATTTTTAATGTTGGTAAAATATACAACGAAGAAAATGAAACTTTTTTAGCATATGATCTTGCTATAGAGGCCTCACATTATTTATTTAAACACATGTTAAGGGATGATGCTGAAGCTATAAGGCTTCAAGCCGATTCATTTGCAATTGCAGTTTTAAAGGGGAAAAAGTTGATTCATGATAGTGTGATTAAGGTTGTTTTAAAAAAGGGCGACCCTGAACCAAAGGGAAAAAAGTATGGAGATGTTATAAATAAAACGATATATATTGTAAATACAAAATATTTCCTTGATTCAATTACCTTTAAAAAACTGAAAAAAATAGCAGGAGAGGAAAGAAAAAAACTTGCCTTTGAGGACTGCGATTTTGATCATTGTCTTAAGTATGCGTTTGTCGATTATTTAACAGAACCAAAAAATCTTAAAAACTTATATTATATTATTGAATCAATACGTCGAACAATGTATTCGAAAGTCGAATTAAGAAAGACTGGTTTTTTGACCGAGAATAGTGGCGGTCTCGACTTGTATTATTACAATAAAAGTATTTTATATGAACCCGAATACATTTTTAGTAATGAAGAGGATTTTATAAAGGCAAAAGAGCATAATTTTTTTATGAATAAAAATAAGCCTTTTAATACTTATGAGGAAGGATTTAGATTTTTTATCGATCAGGCCCTCAAAAATAATTTTAATGAGGCAAACTATAGTCTGGCTTTAGATTTTTATGCTTTAAATAAAACTGACAGCACACAAAAATACCTAAATAAATATTTGAAGAACGGTATTGGTTTGTATTCAGAGATGGCGCAATCAATGGTTGATAAAGGACATCCATATATAGAAAAAGGGAAAACATTTGTTTTATATAATAATGTTGAGCATTTAAGTGAAGACTTATTTAATTACTATTTAAGCCGGAAAAGAAAGCTGACTAATTCGGATTTTAAAAATGAGATTGGAAAAGATTCTAATAGTATAACAGTACTATTGGTTAATGAACTTCTTGGAGTTAATCCTAAAAAACTAAATCAAACCCAGAAATTAATGAATTCAATATTTTCATTATATAATGATGATGACAAGGAAATGTGTAAAAAAATCACTAGGAATTCGCATTACGCTGGTGAAGACAAAGTGTTACCTGATAAGTTTAAAAAGAATTTTCTTATTTACGCTCCTGAATGGTATAGTTGGTATAAAGAAAACAACTGTAATAAATTGTTTTTTATCGATGTTCGATATCATTACTTTGAGTTTATAAATGAGATTGAATATTATAATTTTTATACTGTTATTTTTTAGAGGTTAATTCCGATCGACCTTATTTTAGAGATCCGACCCGCAAAGGATTTATTACAAAACATACTGAAAAAGAAATAAGGAAAGATATTCTTGCTTTTTTATACGAATAACTCTAATTCTCCCTAAACAACCAGGTTGTAAGATCTTTGTTATACTTAAAATAAGAAGCCGGCGGAATATGTTCTGCATTTAAGATCAGTAAGGGTACTCTTATTTCGTATTCAGAGCCATGCGTGCGATAATTTGCGGGTAGCGTTTCTTCCTCTTTATTTTCAAGGTTTCCAAAAACAGTTAATGAATCGGCAAAAACAATAAGATCGCCAATACGTTCAGGCATTAAGTGATATTCTTTACTCGCTTCTTTTTTTGTTAATACTGTTTTAACGCCTTTAATAGTAAGTAATTCTTTTTTCACTAATGCTTCGTCTTTTTGATCATTTAAATACACAAAAGACGTTCCACCAAAACCGCGATGGTGTTTTAAATATTTATCGCGCTCTGCACTAATAGCTATCTTCACCTTAACATTCTTTTTTGCAAGCGCGTTCTCAATATCCACGCAACGGTCTTTATGGTTCAGGTCATGATCGGCCGTGATCAGGATCATTGCATCGGGCGCCATTTTAGAGATCTTATCAATGTATTCATCTATTCTCATTAAATGTTTTAACGAATTACTGTCACTTGGTTCCCACATGTGCATAGGGTAATCGGTTGTGTGTATATAAAGGCAGCGAATGTCTTTTTGATCTTTTAAAATATCAAGGGCCGCTTCCATGGTCCAGTAATTTACTTCGGGACTATAAATGTTTGGTGCTTTCCCTAAACGTTTTACCCATACACTATCTGCTATCTCGGGGGATAAGGCAATGTCAGCTCCTTTACTTAATAAAGCAATACTTTTTTTCTTGCTGGCTAAAAGTGCCGACTTGATGCCATATTTTTTTAATTTTTCAAAAATGGTTGGCGATAATACTAACTCTTTGCTTTCCATATATTCTTCTTTATCATTTACCGCTAAAAAAGAGTTGCCCGTTATGCCATTCTTATCCGGAAAATTGCCACAACAAATAGAAGTGTTATTTGCATTTGTAACAGTTGGCATTAAGGCCTTCACTTCTCTAAAAAACCCTGTACCGGTTAATCGTTTAAGATTTGGCATCGGCGCGTTTTGGTAATAGTTCATTCCAAACCCATCTAGCATAATAATAACAACCCTTTTTTTGGCTAGCAGCTCTTTAATATTTTTAGTTTGAGAAAAAAAGTAAGATGCGTTAGATAATAAAAGACTTGTAATAAGGATAAAATGTTTCATACCTGCAAAAGTATGTGCCTGCAAAGTATTATAAGCACAAAAGAAGAAGGCAACTAAAAGTTAACCTTCTCTTAAAATAAAATTAGTAATTACTTAATCGATATATTTATTCGCTTATCCCATTTTTCTTTTCTTCTTCAATTTCTATTTTCCTTTTTTCTTCATCCAACCTTGCTTTTTCAAGGCGTTTTTTTTCAGCTACTTTTTCTTGGTAGGCATTTACTCTCATATTTTTTTCGCGAATGCCGCTAAAGTAACTTTTAGTGGTAATAATCACAACACCGCCCATTACATCGCCATACATGGCTGGCACGCCACCACTATATACTGTTAGGTTCTCAATACTCAGGCCCGGCACCTCTGTACCACCTATTGTTTTTACACCATCAATATAATAAGCGGTGGCATCGCCCCTGGTACCCCTAAAATGTATCTCTCCATTTGTCTCTATCACGTCAGAAGTAATGCTGGTTAAAACTCCTTTTATATCTCCTCTCGAACTGCCGGCTAATTGTAATAATTCGGTAGCATCTAAACTTTTTATCGTATAAACATTATTATCCGAACCTGCATGTGTGTAATCGTAAGGTTTAGCAGTTACCGTTACTGTACCTAACATATTACTACTCATTTTTACATCTACGTATGTGGCTTCGTTTGGGGTCACTTTTATTTTATGTACCGGCTGTGTTATATGCTCTGGTTCCAGTACAACCATATCGTAAGTGCCCGGATTTAATGGTTTGTATTTATATCTTCCGTTTGCATCGGTTTGTGTTCCGCCAATTAAGGTAGTGCCCTGCAAAATTTTTACCGTTGCAAAAGCTATTGGCTCCAGCGTGGTATCTTTAATAATTCCTCTTATTTCGCCATAACCCTGAGCGTTTATATTTAGGCCAAATACTAGTGATAGTAAGGTTATTGCTGCTGTTTTTAATGTTAAAGTTTTCATAATTTCTAGTTTTAAAAGTTTATAAGATCTGAACCGGTTTCTGATAATAAGACGGAAATGAGTATATATTCCATAAATAAATTATTTTTATGGAATATTAAACTAAAAGCGTCTTAATAAAGAGAAAAGGATTTATGTGGTTATTTAAGAAAAGAGACTTTGCCACGGATGAGGAACTTGCCCTGAATTATTTTAATACAGGCGATAAGGAACTTGTGGGATTACTTTTCGAAAAACACGTAAAAACCGTTTTTGGTGTGTGTTTATTCTATTTCAGGGATAAGGATATTGCAAAAGATGCGGTGATGCAAATCTTCGAGAAGTTAATTACCGAATTAAAAAAGACCGAAGTAAAGAATTTTAAAGGATGGCTAAGTTTTGTGGTAAGGAATTATTGCATTAGCGAGATCCGAAAAAATAAAAACAAATACCGTTTGCCCGAAAGCTATCTTGACTTCGAGGTAAATGAAACAAGCTTTGAAGAAGAAGAAAGAATTTTAGGTATAAGTGATGAAGTGATGCTTGACCACATGCAGGCAAGTTTAATTGAGTTAAAAGAAAATCAAAGAGTTTGTGTTGATCTTTTCTATTTAAAAGCACAGAGCTATCAACAAATTTGTGATAAGACTAGTTTTTCTTTGAATGAAGTAAAAAGTTTTATACAGAACGGGAAACGGAATTTGAAGTTATTAATTGAAAATAAAATTAAAAACAAAAAAAATGCAGGTTAATAAAAGTAATACAGACGATCTTGATTATCTTGCCCAGCTTGGCTTTGAGAAGATATCTATTTCTGATCTCGATCTGAAGGACCTGGATAGTAAAATAAAGAAACGTGTGTTCTCTTATAACAACGGTCTTTATTTTGGATTCATAAGTTTAATTATTGGCGTGTTTATTGGAGTGTCGTTATTTTTTATGGTGGCCAATAAACCGGTTATTTATTCGTCAAATGCGCCAAATAAGATCTTAAATGATACAATGCCCGTAAAAAAACCAATTAGTGAAACAGCTATTTTGTTAGACACAGTTAAGGTCTTTAAAGAAAATTTTGTTAATCCACGTGCGGCCATAAAAAATAGTTTGGATACCGCAAGCATCGCCTATAACAGTATAATCGATAGCGTTTCTATGATCCCAGCCAAACCGATTAATGTGGAGTCAATCTTGGATGATAAAATGAATGAATCTAAGCTCAAATATATTTCAAATGCACCTGTTGTTTATATTCATGATCTGAAAGTGACCAATTACACTACTTTATATTTTAAAAAGAACCAATATGTGAAACTTCCGGCTAATGGTGCACTTCCGGTTTCATTTGCAAATAAAGATGATTTGAATAAAAATACAAATAGCCTTAAACAAAGCGCAGATTATTATTTGCATGAAGAATTTTCGGGCGCTTTATTGTTATTTAAAAAAGGATATTATGATCAGTGTGTCTATGCCTTAAAGAACATTGCAGCTTACAATGATGAAGATATAAATTGTAATTTTTATTCAGGTATGTGTTATTATTACAAAAAAAATTACGCAAAGGCAATTGAGTTTTTTGACAAGTGCATTGAAAGCGTAAATAATACATTTTTACAGGAAGCCATGTATTATAATGCCATGGCTTTGTATGAGAGTGGTGACAAGGAAACTGCCATTTCAAAATTTAAAGTTATTGCCGATGAAGGCGAATTTTATTCAGAAAAGGCAAAAAAATATTTAAAGAACTAGAACGAAACGCCCAAAACCAATTTGTAAACGATATTGTTGTTCTTGTTTTCGTAAGCGTAATTTCCATAACGGTAATAAACACCCGCGCCAAAAGAGCTAAACTTAGACTTATAGATGTTTTTTATCCTCAAACCTGTTTCGGTAAAGCCTTTACTAATATCATTTAATTCAATATTCGTTAAATTTTGACGGTTATCTAAAGTTCCAATTCCGTAATTGTGAATCAACTCTAATTCAGGATTACAATATTTATTGGGCTTTACGATCTTACCGGAATTAATGGCAAAGAAAAATGCAGCATACTGTGTGCTTATAAATTCATTTAAATACATGGTCTCAAATGTTTTTTCTGCGCTTAAAGAGTATTTATCAATACGCGAACCTTTGTTATTGTATTGCAATGAATAAGGAACACTGCCAAATACTTTACCGGCTTGCAACTGGTAAGAAATAAAACCTTTTACTTTAAAATACACCTGGTGGTCAATCTTCAAATCTAGCTTTGTATAATCAAAATCGCCTTTATAGCCAAGACTTGTAATATTTAAACCTTTAACCAGGTTGATCGAAAATTTTGGCCACTTACTTCCAAGCGAAATTAATTGTCCCATACCCTCTGCAAATTTTTCTTTGGGGTAGATCTTAAATTGTATGCCGGCTTCATTTAAGGTAAAATTATTTTTTTCGTTCAACAACAAATTATCTTGCGCTGTGGCATAACCAAAGGGCGATTGACGTTGTTCTACTTTATAATAAGCCGACATTCGGATAAAATTAAATAGGTTGGTATTGAAACTTCCTTTAGCAAAATTTACAATATCCATCCTGCTAACTAAAAGGTCACGGATCTTTTCTGTATTGATAAGGCTTTGCGATTCATTTAAAAAGGAGGTGCCAGCACTTTCCATAACCTCATGTGCAGCCTCTGCTAAAAGAAAAGTAGATTGACGCCAGTTTAAATTTATTTGCGCAAAACCGCCGTATTTAAAAGCCTTATCTTTAAAACCATAACCGCCATAACCGCCAACACTATACCAGCGCGATAATTTATTGCTTGTACTTATACCAATACCTAAACGTATATTTTCATAATCATTGGCGCGGACAATGTGTTTAAGGTCAATATTAAAATAACCCATCTGAAATTTTCCGGTTGTTAAGGCAGTAAACCATTTGAATTTTTTATCAAGGTCTGCTGCTCTGCCCACACTATCTATTAACTGATAGGTGGTTATTTCTTTTTCAGATAAAGTATCAATACGTTTAGAGTTCCAATAAGCTTCGTTTTTTTTATCAAAACCTTCTTCATTATAAACGCTAATGCTTTTGTGCCTAATTTTTATTGCACTATCAAGTTTTATATCTTTAATATACATTCTGCTTACGCCTTTTATAACCTGCCCTTTTTTATCATCGTCTTTTTTTCCGTTTACGGTTAAACCATAAAAAAAGATCTCGGTATTTACCTGTTTCGGAAACCAATGCGAAGAGTCAACTCTTTCATACAACTGTTGTATCTTAATGCCATTGCCATCGCTGGGTTTTTCTGCCGGCTCGGCCAAAACATTTGCCAGCGCATATTGATTCTTATTTATATATAATAAGCCTTTTAAGCCTTTAAAGTTGCTTTTCTTTTTGGGATAAAATTTTATGATAATGGTTGTATCCGCATCATTTAAAACGGTATCAGTAATTTCAAAATTATAACGCTTAAAAGTACCTTTGCTTAAAGGGTTCACGTACTTCAGATCTAATAATTCAATATTATCGGCATAAAAAGTAAAAGATTGTAATTGGGATGCGAAAGCACCAAATGGCGAGCTTTTAAAACCCGAAACCCTTGAGGCAGTTACTTTTTCCTGCGAGATATTTTTGTATTTATATTTTTTTTCGGTAACCGATTCCATAAAAAATAAATAACTCTTATCTAGAAATTTACTAAGACTATCTTTTGCGTCACCTTTTTTATAAAAATTCTCGTCACCTGTTTTGTCGCTTAAAGTAAAATAAGTTTTAGCGTAGGTTGAGCAAAAATAATAAGGCAGGTTCTCTATATTAAAAATGGGTTTGTTTTTCAATACATTTTTAATGATCGGAATGGCAGGATTTTCTTTTGGCCTTACTACAATTTCAAACAACTCAATAGAATTACCTATTAATTTTATAATATTAATTTTAGTGTCATTTAACTCTAAAACAGGGATTATTTTTTTTGTGTACCCAATTACTTGTACATCAATATTTAAAACCCCTGCCGGGATTTTTATTTCGAAATTTCCATCAAGATCGGCGGTGATTCCTTTGTTGGTACCTTCTAAAGCAATAATAGCAAAAGGGATAGCCTGTTTGTTATCGGTATCAATTATTTTTCCTTTAATAGTTTGGGCGGTAAAATTTTGTGCAAGTAAAAAGAGTAGGAAGGAAACTATTTTTTTAAACATTTTAACCTTTCTTTGAAATAATTAAAAAGTCTTTTAAATAAAAAGGCTCAAGGTAGGCAACGTCTTCAAATTTTTCTTCTTTATATTTTTTATAGGATAGGTCGCACATGTTTTTTGCGCTTGGGAATATATTATCAATAAATTCAGCATTTTTAAGTTGACCCAACACCTCTTGGCATTTTTGCATGCCGTCGCCAAAAAAACAAATTTTATTAAAGGACGAGAAGTGTTTGATTGAATTTTCATCTACGATCAATGCTTCTGTTTTTTTTAATTGTTTTAAAGTATTATCGTAAACAGCGGTGTATACTTCCATTCTTCGCGCATCTATCATGGGGCAATAAGCTTCGCCTTTCGCTTCTTTAACCAATGCACTGTTTGTCATTACCTGCAAAGTATCTAAAGCAATTAAAGGAATGTTTAAACCATATGCAAGGCCTTTGGCCGCACTCACACCAATGCGTAAACCGGTATATGAGCCCGGACCTTTGCTAATAGCAACTGCATTTAGTTTGCTTATATCTAATGAGACTTCGTGTAAAACTTCTTTAATAAATACGTGCAAATTTTCGGCATGTGTGTAGCCATTATTTATTTCCTTACAGGAAAGTAATTCGCCATTTTGACTAATAGATACCGAACAAACAGTTGTTGATGTTTCAATATTTAAAATAAAAGCCACTTATTTTTCCGTTTTATAAAGATCTTCTTTTTTCACGATCTTAATTTTAGAGCCTTCTTTTAAACTTTTAGATACCGCGCTATAAGGGCCACATATCACTTCCTGCTTATTGGCAAGGCCTGAAATAATTTCAATAAAATCATTATCCTGTATGCCTGTTTTTACTTCTATTTGTTTGGATGTGCCATCCGTATTCACCACAAAAACATATTCTTTAATTTTTATTTCTTCTTTTTTATTGTCTTTCTCTTCAAGATCATTTTTTACTTTTACATCTCGATTATCCTCATCATTGGCAACATTTAATGAATCCGGGTTACGTGTTGTTACCGCTTGTATCGGAATAGCAATGACATTCACTACTTTTCTTGTCTGGATGTCTACGCTGGCACTCATACCCGGCCTGAAAGGAATTTGATTTTTATCAGACACTAAATATTGATACGACTCTCTAAGCAATCGTATCTTTACCACAAAATTTGTTACCTGGTCAACCGAAATACCCATACTATTGGACGAGTTAGCGATCTCTGTTACAATGCCTTTAAATTTTTTGTCCATGTACGCATCCACTTCAATTAAAGCTGTATCATTTTTGTGAACTTTAATAATATCGTTCTCATTTACTTCAACGCTTACTTCCATTTCATTTAAATTGGCCAAACGTAAGATCTCTGTGCCTGCCATGCCGCTTACGCCCACTACACGTTCGCCTTTTTCAACACTCAGTTTTGAAACCGTTCCATCAACCGGCGCATAAATAAATGTTTTATCCAAATTAGTATTAGCTTCTTTTAAAGTAGCTTCGCTGCTTTGAATATTAAATTGGCTGGCGCTTACACTCGATTCCAAGGCCGTTACATTTGCTTTCGAAGATTCAAATTGTGCTTTAAACGCATCAAACTCCTGTTGCGAAATAGCATTTTGATCTAATAATTTTTTATTGCGGTTAAATACGGCTTCGCTATTGGCTAAATTGGCCTTTGCTTGCTCTAACTGCGCCATGGCAGTTTTTAAATTGGCCTTGGTAGTATTTACGTTAGCATTTACACGGTCAATAGCACTAACATACAGATCCGGTTTTATTCTACAAAGTAATGCACCTTTTTTAACCTGGTCGCCCTCTTTTACAGTCATTTCGGTTATTTCACCACTTACGTCGCTGCTTAATTTTAATTCTGTTTCCGGTTGGATCTTGCCTGTGGCAGATACCAGTTCAATAATTGTGCGGGTGGTAGCTTTTTGCGTGTATACCTCAAAAGGCTTGTTACCATTGAAATATTTTACCAGTACCACCGATAAAATGATAACAATACCAATTGCAATTATCCAATATATTCGTTTCATATCTTGTTCTTATTTTTCGCTTTTAGGATCAACAAAAAATATTTATTCAAATTTAACTAAATATATAGGTTTAGGCTTAAAACCATGTTTAAATTTGTGTGTTTAGAAGGCAATATTTACCACTTATACAGTTTAAATGAATTCAACCAAAAATAAAACTCCAAATAGTTTAATAAACGAAAGCAGTCCTTACTTATTGCAACATGCCTATAACCCGGTACAATGGCTGCCTTTTTCGGACGCAGCCTTTGAAAAAGCGAAAAAAGAGAATAAGCCTGTGCTTATTAGTATTGGCTACAGTGCTTGCCATTGGTGTCATGTAATGGAACACGAGAGTTTTGAAGATGCCGAAGTAGCAAAATTAATGAATGAAAATTTCATCAATATTAAAGTGGATAGGGAAGAGCGTGCGGATGTAGATATGCTTTACATGCAGGCCGTGCAGCTAATGACCGGATCAGGCGGCTGGCCGTTAAATTGTTTTACATTGCCCGATGGCAGACCAATATATGGCGGCACGTATTTTAATAAGAACAAATGGATGGATATTTTGAAAGGCTTATCCGGCTTGTTTACTGAAAATAAAGAAAAAGCCATTGAGTATGCGCAAAATTTAACCGACGGTATAAAACAGGCAGAATTATTAACAACACAAAAGCAAAACGACCTGATTGTAGATAAAAATTTATTGGCAGCAAGCATCAATAAATGGAAAACAGGTTTAGATAATAAACAAGGTGGGCCGAACAGGGCACCCAAATTTCCCTTACCATCTAACTACCAATATTTATTGCGGTATGCAGTTTTAAATAAAGATGCAGAATTATTAAAGCATGTTAACCTTACACTTACAAAAATGGCCTTTGGTGGCATTTACGATCAGTTGCACGGTGGTTTTGCAAGATACAGCACCGATATGCTTTGGAAAGTGCCGCATTTTGAAAAAATGTTGTATGATAATTCGCAATTGGTATCATTATACTGTGAAGCATATACATTAACAAAAAATAAATTGTATAAAGAAATTGCAGAAGATACTTTAGCGTTTGTTAAACAGTATTGGTATGGTGAAGAAGGTTGTTTTTATTCCGCTTTTGATGCCGACAGTGATGGCGAAGAGGGAAAATATTATGTGTGGAACCAGTTAGACCTAAAAGATCTTTTGGGCGAACATTATGATGTGTTTGCTATGTATTACGAAATAAATGATACCGGTTATTGGGAGCACGGTAATTATATTTTAATGCGCGCCGAAAATTTACCTGAGCTGCTAACAAAATTTAATTTAACGCCGGAGCAACTGAAAGAAAAAATAAATATCTGTAAAGATATTTTAAAGCAGGAATCTAAAAGCCGCATTATGCCGGGCTTGGATGATAAATCCATCACCTCGTGGAATGCTTTGATGTGTAATGCTTATGCAAAAGCTTATTTAAGTTTTGGAAATAAAGAATACAAAGAGATTTGTTTATCATCCATTAATTTTATTTTAAATAAATTATCAAATGCGGATGGAACATTATGGCGGACCTATAAAAATGGGAAAGCGAAAATTGACGCCTTCTTGGACGATTATGCTTTTACTATTGAAGCGCTACAAAATGTTTATTTAATTACGCAAGACGAGGATTATTTAAGCAAGGCAAAAAGTTTAATGCAACTGGCATTAGAACAATTTGTTAACCCAAAAAGTGACTTGTTATACTATACCAATAACTCATCTTCGCAATTAGTTGCCCGTACTTCCGAAATTTCTGATAATGTTATTCCGGCTTCTAATTCGCAAATGGCGCTTAATTTATTTTACCTCGGAACCTTGTATGACAACGAGAAATGGATAAAAAAGGCAGAGAAAATGTTAAATTGCCTCGCTACCGAACTAAAGGAATATGGCCCGGGATACAGCAATTGGGGATGTTTAGCCCTGCATTTCGTCTTTCCTTTTAAAGAGCTTGCCATTGTTGGTAAAAATGTTGATGAAAAGTTGCTGGCCCTATACCAACAAGGCATAACAAATGCGATTTTAGCGGTAAGCGCCACCGACTCGCTCCTGCCTTTAACAAGCAACAGGTTTAACCCGCAAAAAACAATGATCTATGTTTGCGAGAACCATGCTTGTAAACAACCGGTAGAGTATGTGGAAGAAGCGCTCTTGCAACTTGAATAAATTTATACTGATACTTTTTTCTTTTGTTTTTTGTTTAACAGCAAGAACGCAGGTGCTTTTACCTTCTACCGAAACGCCTTTTGAAACACAACATAATTTTAACCCCGATGTGATCAAAAACAATAATATCAAGCGCATTACTTTTGATATTATTGATAAAAAAGATTACCAGGTGGCGGTAGATAAAAGTTTAATTGAGTCTTACGACTTTGATACTAACGGCAAGATAACCCGCTATTTTTATACCACCATTATTAAGACGATCGAAAAAGAAGTTACCACACCACCGATTTATCGTAAAAGAAGAAAGATCAGTAATGGCGGCACAAGAATAGAAAGCGTTTACATTTACGATACAGTAAGTACCAATTATTTTTATTCAGGCAAAAATTTAATATTAAAACGTTATAACGATGGGTTTAATTATTATGAAAGCCGTTATTACCGCTATGATGCGCAGGGCAATTTAACCAAAGAGCTACGCTTTAAAGAAACGAACAACAGCAAAGACAGATCCATGTTTGTTTTAGGCAATCAGGTATTGTTAAGCGAAGATAGTTTTCAATATCAAAAATATTCTTCGGGACAAACAAAATGTACCTATTTAAATAACGAGAACCGTTCGTACAAAGAAGTAATAACCAATTACGATAGTTTAGGAAGAAAAAAAGAGATCCTCGAAAATTATACTGCTGCTTCCTGGATCATGCAGGAACATAAATTCGAGTATAAAAAAAATCATTTATCTGAAGCACGTTTTAAAGGCAACGCGCATAATAATGTTGATCTGAAAATTACTTACGAATACGATAATAAAGAAGAATTATATACCGAAAAACATTTTAAGAATGAAGTTCTGATCAAAGAAGTAAGTTATGTAACTGATTCGAGTAACGGTTTATTAAATTCATTCATCATCCGCGACCCCAATAATAAGAACATGCGCATCGTAAAATTAAAATACGATTTTGGGAGTTTGAGTAAAAGGGGGGAATAAAACGTTATTTTTTTATAATTTCCAATAATTTTTTTGGGTCTTGACGGTTATCCCAAAAAGCAGTTATTATTAAATGATTGGATGTAAATTTATAATAAATGCTAAAGTAACCCATTGCAGATTCATGAGTGTTTGGATGATCAGCTTTTTTGAAAAGTTGGGGATTCCTTAATATAATTTTTATTTGTTTTGCGGTTAACTTAATTAATTTTTCCGCATAAACCGTTGAGCCGTTTCTCTTGACCCAGTATTTTAGTATTTCTCTTCTTTGCCTTGCGGCTGTTTCAGTCCAAACTACAGTTCTTTTAGCCATTTCAGATCATTCTTATCAAGTTGGGATTGTGATATCAATTTGCCGGCCTTAATATCTTTATCACTAAGCTTTAGCATAAGAGATTGCTCTTCGGTTAGTTTTACAATATCCTTATCACTTTTATTATTTTCAACTAATTTAAATAATGCAGATAAATAATCTTTATTTGAAATGGTAAGCAATTTATCGATGATTCCATTTCGGATGTGATCTGTTGTTGTCATTTGAATTTATTTACAATTTTAAAGGTCATAAATTTTAACGAATTTTCAAAATCGTTGTTTCGCTATATATTCTAAGATCCCAACAACAAAACCATGTGCATCGTAAAATTAAAATACGATTTTGGGTCTTTGAGTAAACACTCGGAATAAAAAGTAAGGTGATTGGTACTAACGCTTTTATTAACGATTTTTCTTTTTAAAAATATATTCCCTCATAACTTTATATTCTTTTAAAACATATACTGACGAAGTGACTAGATCGTAACCTTGCTTATTTAAAAATCGAAATCCTTCAAATATATATTCATCATCTACAGAATTAATTCCTTTAATTTGTTGGCTTGGTGACTTATCTCTTTTTAATAATTCCTTTAAGTCTATAATTGGAAGTTTGTCATCGTATGTTACGGTTATGCCTTTTATCAGACCGCCATCATATCGTAAAACAGCATAGCTATATGCCAAAGTATCTGTTTTGCTAACTTGAGCAACGCAAAAGCTATTAATAAATATAAAAACTATTATTATAAAATTATTTTTCATGGTTTTATATTTAAATGCTCTTATCTAAAAGGTGACTCAATATATGTTTCTCAATGATGATGATGCCCACCCGGCCCATGAACGTGGCCATGATCCAACTCTTCCTGTGTTGCGTCTCTAACATCCAACACCTCGCCAATGAAATGAAGATCATGCCCGGCTAAGGGATGATTAAAATCCATTTCTACATGCACATCGGTGATCTCTAAAACTTTACCAATTAATTGGTTGCCATCCGCATCGTTCATCTCCACATCTTCGCCCAATTTAATACGTGCATCATCAAATTTACCGTCTACTTCAAAAGCGGCTTTATCAATTTTCACCACATACTCTTTTTCAAAAGCGCCATAAGCTTTTTCTGAACCGATATGAAAATCAAATTTATCGCCTTTTTGTTTTCCCATAAGGTTCGCTTCAAAATCGGGTAACACGCCACCAAATCCAAATAAAAAAACAAATGGATGCTCGGTAGAAGTTTGTTCTATTAATTGTTCGGGTTGATTATTTTTACTCGAGGTTAAATAGTAATTAACCGCTACCGCCTTGTCTTCTGAAATAGTCATGTTCTTTAATTTAATTTTTTTTGAAATTACTAAATTTTAGTTTAACTGCTTTAGGTTTTTTTCTAACAGAAAGGTTAAAGTTTGTTTATTAATATTGGGTGTAATTTCGGCGTGCATAGTAAAAGAAACCGCACCTGTTTGTTCGCTTACCGAAATGGCCAGGGCATCCGTATTTTCGGTAATACCAACGGCTGCGCGGTGGCGCATGCCATAATTGGCCGGAAAATTCTCTTTTTCAGTAACCGGTAAAACACATCTTGCGGCTACAATTCTATTGTCCTGTATAATAACGGCTCCGTCGTGCAAAGGCGAGTTCTTAAAGAAGATATTCTCCAGCATCCTGCTGGTTAAACCGGAGTCTAAATGATCGCCGGTATTGACAAAGAATTTAAGGTCCGATTTGCGGGCAATAATGATTAAAGCACCGGTCTTAGTTTCGCTCATAGTAAAACAGGCTTCAACAACAGCTTCAATATTTAAATAGATCTCTTTTTCGCCGGCGTTTGTAAAATTGCGTTTAAAAATATTCTTCCAGTTCTTATTGCGTAAAAACTCGTTAGAGCCAATGTATAATAAAAATTTTCTTATTTCTTGCTGGAAAACGATCATCACGGCAATAACACCAACATTTACAAACTTGCCAATGATAGAGGAGAGTAAGCGCAGGTCGAATGCTTTAATAATAATATAAGCAAAATAAATAAAAGCAAGGCCAATAAAAATATTAACCGCCGATGTGCCTTTAACCAAATTGTAGGCCAGGTAAAGCATAATAGCCACCAATAAAATATCTACAGCATCGGTAATGCCAAATGAAAGAAAACATATAAAACTTTGAATGAACAAATTATTTATTTATTTTTTTGATATGGTTTTCATACATTTCGTGCACCAATCCATCAGATAAACCAACCTGCGGCACGTATACTTTTTCTATATCGGCATTTTTCATAATGGTTAAAAATATTTTTGCGGCTGGTACAATTACGTCGGCCCTGTCCGGCTTCAGATCCAGACGTTCAATTCTTTCCTGATAAGTATAGGAGCATAACATATCATAAAGGCCCTTTAACCTATCGTAGCTTAAATGTTTGGTCTCTTTTTTACCACTCATTTTAAAAATCTTGTTAATGTTACCGCCTGAGCCAATAGCGCTTAAGGGATGAATGCCAACTGTATTGCGCTTCAACCAAACTTTCATTTCTTCGAACTCATTTTTATCAACTTTATCTAGTAACATCCTTACCGTACCAATATTAAATGATTTTGCCGCTACTACTTTATTATTAAAATATAAAGTTAGTTCGGTACTTCCTCCACCCACATCCACATATAAATAAGCAAAGCGCGGGTTCAATATTTCTTCAATGTGATTTGAAAAAACCAGCGAGGCTTCATTCTTACCGTCTATGATCTCCACGTTCAAACCGGTTTCTGATTTAATACGTGAAATTATTTGAGCACCGTTCGAGGCATCGCGCATGGCACTGGTAGCAACGGCCCTGTAGGCTTCTACACCATATGCCTTAATAAGTTCGGCATATCCTCTCAGGGCGGTAATTAATTTTTCAGATTTTTGATCAGATATTTTTCCAATAGTAAAAACATCTTCTCCTAACCTTATCGGCATCCTGAATAGTTCTTCTTTACTAAAATGTGGTTTGCCATCCATCACGTAAACGCGACAAAATAAAAGGCGCATGGCGTTACTTCCAATATCAATAGCTGCGAAGATCATTAGTTATAAATTATTTTTTTTGTTTTATTTATATTCAAAAATTTGTCATTGTCGTTCTTTAAATAAGAATACACTTCATCCTGGGCCCTTACTTTTTTCTCGCCCGGTTTAGCTTTTTTATAAAAGTTCTCTTGTTTACGGTCAATGATACGCACTTTGGTATTGCCGGATAGTTGAATGCGGATGATCTCTTTTAATTGCGCGCGAATACCTTCGTCAAATATTGGCACCGCTACTTCGCTTCTGCTGTCCAGGTTACGGCTCATCCAATCTGCGGATGAAATAAATATTTTTTCATTTCCATTATCGTGAAAAATAAAAACGCGGGTGTGTTCCAAATATTTATCTACAATACTATAAGCTTTAATGTTGTCGCTCCAGCCTTCAAAATCTGTCACTAATGAACAAGCTCCTCTTATGATTAAGGTAACATGAACGCCTGCTTTACTTGCTTCGTAAAGTTTTTCGATCATTTCTTTATCTACCAGACTATTCATTTTTAAAGTAATGGCAGCCGGCTTTTTACTTTTAGCATTTTGAATTTCTTTCTGTATCAGATCAAGAAATACTTTACGCATATAAAATGGCGCTACTACCAGTGTTTTAAAGTTGTATACTTTAAAGTTGTTCTCGTAAAAATCAAATATTTTACTGAGGTCGTCTGCGATAAGTTTATTACAGGTGAGTAACGAAAAATCGGTATACACCCTAGCCGTGGTTTCGTTAAAGTTACCGGTACCAACATGCGCATATTTTACTTCTTTTCCGCCTTCGCGGGTAGTTATTAAAAACAATTTAGAATGCACCTTTAAGCCCTGCACGCCATAAATTACTTTTGCTCCTTCTTCCTGTAATTTATTTGCCCAGTAAATATTATTTTCTTCGTCAAAACGCGCCTGTAATTCAACTACTACGGTAACTTTTTTGCCATTTTTAACAGCATTTATTAAGGCATTGGCAATTTTTGATGAATCTGCCACGCGGTATAAAGTAATTTTTATGGTCTCAACAATAGGGTCGATAGAGGCTTCGCGCAATAAAGTGATAATGTGATTGTAAGTGTGATATGGATAATGTAAAAGTATATCATGGCTTTTAATGGCTCGTAAAGTAGAAAGTGGGTTGTTAATCAAATGCTTGTGCTGCAATAATGGTGGGTTATTATAAGTAAGCGACTTTTCGCCAAGCTTGGGGAAACTGATAAAGTCTTTAAAATTATGATAACGTCCACCGGGAATAGCATTATCTTTTTTTGCCATCCCAAGTTTTTTCATAATGTGGCGTAACATATCGTTAGGCATGGCAGCATCATATACAAAACGTACCGGTAAGCCCTGTTTACGTGCTTTTACGCTTTTAGAGATCTTTTCGATCATGCTTTTGCTTACGTCATTATCCATGTCCAGCTCTGCATCGCGGGTAAGTTTAATGTTGTACGATTCAACGGTTCTAAATCCAAACACATCAAAGATCTGGTCGGTATTAAAACGAATGGCATCATCCAACAACATAATAAAATGTTTGTTGCCCTGCTTTGGTAAAACAACAAAACGTGAAATAATTTTAGACGGAATTTCAATGATCGCAAATTTATTTTTTTGTTTGTTAACGATCGACTCCAGTTTTAAATAAAGATAACTTGCTTTATCTTTTAAGAAAGGAAAAGGTTTTGTATCATCTATCATTACCGGGAACAAGGTAGAAACGATCTCTTCGCGAAAATAATCCCTTACAAAACTTGCTTGTGCCGGGGTTAATTGTTTTTCGTTAATGATAAAAACATCGTTAATGGCCAGTTCTTTTAAAATTTCCTGGTAAATGTTTTCAAAACGTATTTGCTGTTCAATTACTTTACGTTGTAAACGCGTTAATAATTCTTTAGGATCCTCATCATAAATGGCTAGGGCTTTTTTTCCAAGCTTTGCTAAACGACGCACGGTGGCAACGCGCACGCGATAAAATTCATCGCGGTTATTACTAAAGATGCCTAAAAATTTTAAGCGTTCAATAAGTGGTGTAGTAGTATCTGCAGCTTCCTGTAAGACTCTTTCGTTAAACGAAAGCCAGCTAATTTCACGATTAATAAATGGAACTTCTTTTTTCTTCATCCTGTTTTTTGAGTACGTTAATTAGAATTTTTATGATCTTTAGGGAATTGATGATAGTTTAATTTCGAATTTTTTTCAGTAATATCTTTCCACGAATTTGTTTCAAATTTAAGGCTTACAATAGCGCAGGTTGGCAAATTGTCAAAAAAAACATCTTTACATAGATCGTTAGAAAGGTTAGTTATGCCCGGGTTATGGCTAAATAGCATGATCTTTTTTTTGGTATCGTTTTGTTTTTTTATAATGGATAATAATTTGGCGGCTGTACTTTCGTACATGTTTTTTTCAAGTATAAAATCATTCATGTTAAAATCAAAAGTTCTGGCAAAAATAAGCGCGGTGTTTAAAGCCCTTGTAGCAGTGCTGGAAAGAATAAGATCTGGAATGCCGTGGCTCTTAAAATACCAATTACTTAAAAGATAGGCATCGCCGTAGCCTCTGTCGTTCAAATGCCTGTCAATATCCTTCAAATATTCATTTCCCCAATCGCTTTTTGCATGCCTTATTAAAATCAGTTCCTTCATGTTATTAATGTTTTAATAAAAACAAACAAATTAAAAAACTATAAAGCGTAAATTTACATAAAACCATACTTTGTTATGAGCAACAATTCAACAATTATATGCCCCAATTGTAAACATGAGTTTGCTATAGAAAAAGCGCTATCGCAAAAATATGAAGAGGAGATCAAGGCGAGGTATATTAAAAAACACAACGAGGATCAACAAAAACTGGAGGCCGAAAAAGCACAATTGGCAAAAGATGCAGAAGTGATTAAAACTATAGGAGAGAACCAGGAAAAAATTATAGCTGATAAGTTACGTTTGGCCAAAAGCCAGCTGGAGCAGGAAGCCATTAAGAAAGCAGCCTCCGAATTGGCCTTGCAAATGGAAATGCTTAACAAAGAATTAACCGAAAAGTCAGAAAAACTTAAAGCCAGTCAGGCTAAAGAACTAGAACTTTTACAAAAGGAAAAACAAATTAAAGAGCGCGAAGAAACTTTAAAACTTGATCTTGAAAAGCAAATGGCCATTCGCCAAAAGGAAATCGAGGACAGGGTTAAAAGAATGGAGAGTGAGCGCTCGGACCTTAAAATTAAAGAACTTGAAAAAAAACTGACAGACCAGGCCGAGCTTGTGGAAGTTATGCGCCGCAAGGCAGAACAGGGCAGTATGCAATTGCAGGGCGAGGTGTTGGAACTGGCGCTGGAAGAATTATTACGGACCACTTTTCCTTTCGATACTATTGAAGAAGTGGCCAAAGGCATTAAGGGCGCTGATTGCATGCAACATGTAAAAAATAATAATGGTGATGTTTGCGGACGAATAATATACGAAAGCAAGCGCACCAAGGCTTTTACCAACGAGTGGATAGAGAAATTAAAAAAAGATATGCGGGCCCAACAGGCCGATATTGCTGTAATTGTTACTGAGGTGCTGCCAAAGGATATGGATCATTTTGGTTTTAAAGATGGGGTATGGATCTGTCGCTTTAATGATGTAAAAGCACTTTCGTTCTTATTACGCGACGGTTTGTTAAAGATCAATTTAGCGCTTGTAAGCCAGGAAAACAAAGGCGATAAAATGCAAATGCTCTATAATTACCTAACCTCCAATGAGTTCAGGCAACATATAGAGGCAGTTGGAGAAGGTTTTTTAGCTTTACGGGAAGGAATTATAAAAGAAAAAATCCAAATGGAAAAGATCTGGAAAGAGCGCGAAAAACAATTAGATAAAGTGTTGTTAAATACTATGCAGTTTCATGGCTCCATCAAAGGTATAGCGGGCAATGCCGTGGGCGATCTTAAAATGTTAGAGTAAGTTAATTTATTAACCCGTTTACACAATAAATTTGAACAAATTCCGTATCTTTAATGTTCTTCTTGCCAATGGATTTGATCAAACGTTACATAATTTGTTTTATACTTTTTTCTTCGGTACTGCTAAAAGCTCAATTTAACTATGGGCACCAAATGGAGTTTGGTAAGAACAGGATCCAATATCAGAATTTTAACTGGACCTATTATGACTACGATCGTTTTCGTGTTTATTCATACCAGGGTGGTGGAGAAATTTCCAAATACGTTTCTGTTTCGGTAAATAATTATTTACCTGCTTTCGAAAAAAAACTAGATTATCAACTCGAAGATAAAATAAGTATTATCGTTTACAACAATCAAAACGACTTTAAACAAAGTAATTTAGGCTTAAGTACCGACGAGCAAACCAACATTGGCGGTGTTACCAAAATAATTGGTAATAAAATGAGCGTGTTCTTTAATGGTTCTCATGCCGAGCTGGATATTCAGATAAAAGCGGGTTTAGCACAGATCCTTGTTAATCAATATTTATTTGGAGGTAATGCCCGCGAAATGGTGCGTAACTCCACGCTCTTAAACCTTCCAACATGGTATGTGCAGGGTTTAATTAGTTTTCTTTCTGAAGGTACAACTTCTTATACCGATAATTATACTTACGATGCTATTAAGAACGATCACTTAAGTCACTTTAATCGTTTAGAGGGCAAAGAAGCAGTTTACGCTGGTCACGCCTTATGGGGTTATATTGTTGAATCGTATGGTGAGGCAGTAATTCCAAATTTAGTGTACATGACCAAAGTTACGCGCAGCCCCGACAATGCATTTTTATTTGTACTTGGCGTTTCGCTCTCAAACTTGGTCTACGATTTTACTGATGCATACAACCGAAGATTATTTATTAATAAAGATACGCTTCGCAAGTCGCCAATAAATAATAACAGTGTTTTAAAAAAGTACAAAACCTATCGCCAGTATTACCAGTTAAAAGTTAGTCCGGATGGTAAACAGGTTATTTATGCGCGAACCGAGTTGAGCCAGATCCGTGTTTATTTAAATACCATCGGCGAAAAAAAACAAAAGCGTTTACTGAAGTTCGGGCCAAAGGTATTGCAGTTGCCTGATTACAACTATCCTTTATTAGGATGGCATCCCAACGGCAAAACAATTTTTATGATCTATGAAAAAAAGGATCAGATAATTATTCATACTGTTGATATTGAGACCAACGAAAAAGTAATTCGCAATTTACCCGGCTTCGAAAAAGTAAATAGTTTTTCTTTTAGTCCCGATGGAAAAAAATTGGTAATAAGTGCGGTTAAAAAAGGCAAAGGCCAAAGCGATATTTTTGTATTTGCATTAAACACCAGTGGTATTGAGCAGCTCACGAATGATATTTGGGATGATAACAATCCTGTATTTATAAAAGGCAACAAACAAATTGTTTTTGAAAGTAACCGTGTTAATGATACCATTAAAGCAACCGATGACGCTAAGTATTTTTATAAAATAAATAAAAATATGGATCTCTTTATGGCGCAATATCCTTTCACCAACAAAGCAATGGTAAGGATAAGCAATACGCCTGAGACGAATGAAACGCAACCACAAGCTTATAACAACAATTATATTTGTTATTTAAGCGAGAAGAACGGGATCTATAACCGTTACATTGCAGAGTTTGACAGTACTATTTCTTTTGTAGATACAACAGAGCATTACCGTTATTTTTTCAAAACAAAACCGATCACAAATTTCGATCGTAATATTTTAGAGCACCATATTAATGATCAAAACACACATATTGGAGAAGTAATTTATGCTAACGGAAAAAACATGTTGTTGGTTACGCCAATTAGTAAGCTGAATGAAATAACCATAAAAGATCCATTGCAAACCTGGGCAAAGATCTCTGCACGCCCGGTATTGGTAGATCTTTCAGAGAACCAGCAGCCAAGGCCGGCCGAGACGATCTCTGTTCCTAAAAAAGACGAGCCTGCTAACAACGGTATTGATTTTGATAATTATAAATTTGACGGAGAAAAAAATAATGCCACTAAAACAGCTACTGCAACGGTAAACAATTCTATTAAAAAAGACACTACAAAAAAAGCAAACTCAAACCTTTTTAATTTCCCGATCCAAAAAAATTATTTTACATCATTTTATACGGATTATGTTGTAACACAATTTGATAATTCATTTCTGGCCAATAATTACCAAGTCTTTACTGGCGGTGGCGCACCATTGTATTTAAACCCTGGCTTTAATTTTCTAACTAAAGTTGCCGTGAGCGATCTTTTCGAAGATCAGCGTATTACTGGTGGTTTCAGGATCAACCCATCATTAGATAATGAGTTTATGATCTCTTGGGAACAACGTAAAAAACGTTGGGATCATCAGATCTTATTCGACAGGCAAACTTTCGCGCGTGTAGCAATTGCGCCCGATCTGATCTCGAATTTTTATGCAAAAGTAAATACACACTCATTAAGTTATAAAATAAAATATCCATTCAATCCGGTTTCTTCTGTGCGTGGTGCTTTGTTATATAGAAATGACAGGTACATGCCACTTTCAAATGGTGATTTTTCTTTACCGTTAAAACCGCAATATCAAAATATGGCGGGTGTAAGAGCAGAATATTGTTTTGATAACACCCGTAGTGTGATGATAAATATCATGAACGGTTTCCGTTTTAAAGTATGGGGCGAGTATTGGCAAATAAAAGACACAAAGAACAGAAATTTAATTACCACCGGTTTTGATGCGCGTCATTATCAAAAAGTACATCGTCAGATAACCTGGTGTAATCGTTTAGCCGGTGGAAATTCATTAGGCACAGATCGTTTAATATTTTATTTAGGAGGCGTTGATAATTGGCTAAATCCATCATTCAATAGTAACATCAATATTGTAAAACCAGAGCAATATGGATTTCAAACCATTGCTACCAATATGCGTGGCTTTAAACAAAATATACGTAACGGAAACAATTTTGTAGTTTACAATTCAGAATTACGTATACCAATTGTCCGTTATTTTATTAATTATCCTTTACGGTCTGATTTCTTAAATAATTTCCAGGTTATTGGATTTACTGATGTAGGCATGGCTTGGACAGGCTGGAACCCGCTTAGTAAAGAGAATACAGAGAACGTGAATGTTTACCCATACGAAGGAAGCAATATTATTGTTACGGTAAATAATCCAAAAAACCCGTTAGTGGGTGGTATGGGTTTTGGTTTCAGATCGCGTTTGCTGGGGTATTTTGTTAGGCTGGATTTTGGATGGGGTATTGATAATTGGGAAGTTCAAAAAAAGGTAGTTGGTGTTTCTTTAGCAACAGATTTTTAAATTTTTATATGTCAAATACAATTATCATTCTTTTATGTGTTGGCCTGGTAGCCGGTTTCTTAAGTGGTTTGGTTGGTATTGGCGGAGGCATAATTGTAGTGCCCGTATTGGTTTATCTTTTAAGTATGGATCAAAAAACAGCCCAGGGTACCGCTATTTTTATGTTCTTATTACCAATTGGTTTATTAAGCGTTTACAATTATTATAAAGCAGGCCATATTGATTTTAAATTCGCGGCCATAATGGCTATTACTTTTTTTGTTGGCAGTTATTTTGGAAGCAAAACCGCAATTGCAATAGATACCAAAGTTGTAAAACAAATATTTGCACTTGTAATGATATTGGTTGGTGTAAAAATGTTGTGGAATAAATAATGGCGCTTACGGCTATAATAAAAGATCTTGCTAAACAGTACTTCACAAAAGTTCTTGAGATAAGAAGGCATTTGCATCAACATCCCGAACTCTCTTTTAAAGAATTTGAAACCTCTAAATACATTCAAAAACAGTTATCAGAAGCCGGTATTTCGTTTACAACAGGGCATGTTGAAACCGGGATCATTGCATTGATCAAAGGAAAGAACTCCGGCAAAAAAACAATTCTTTTGCGTGCCGATATGGATGCACTACCAATCGAGGAAAAAAATAATGTTACTTACAAGTCTGAAAACCCGGGCGTAATGCATGCCTGCGGACACGATGTACATTCTGCCATTAGTTTAGGTGCAGCATTTATTTTAAACGATCTTAAAAATGAATTTGAAGGTACTGTAAAGATCATGTTTCAACCCGGTGAAGAAGTATTGCCCGGTGGAGCCAGCTTAATGATACAAGCCGGTGTGTTGGAAGAGCCAAAAGTAGACAAGGCCATTGCATTACATGTTTTTCCGAGCATGGAAACTGGTAAAGTTGGTTTTAAAAGTGGTATGTATATGGCCAGTACAGATGAGCTGTATATTACGGTAAATGGTAAAGGTGGGCATGCAGCCATGGTGGCAGAGTATATAAATCCATTAATAATCGCTTCTGAAATAATATTAGAAATAAATAACCAATATATGTTGCCGGGTGCTTTAAAAGGAACCGCCGGCGAAAATATTCCAACCGTTTTGGCATTTGGTAAAATAGAAGGAAAAGGCGCTACAAATGTAATTCCCGAAAAAGTAGACATAGCCGGAACATTTAGAACGATGGATGAAAAATGGAGAGAAAGTGTACATCAGCAATTAAACAATATTGTAAAAAAAGTATCTGATAAATATAATGTAGACTCAGTTTTAAGGGTTGAAAAAGGATATCCTTTTTTAGTGAATGACGAAAATTTTACAAATGCTTGTTTTTGTGTTGCGCAAAATTATTTAGGAAATAACAATGTAGAAGAATTGCCTTTACGCATGACGGCAGAAGATTTTGCATTCATCACTCAAAAAGTACCAAGTTGTTTTTTTAGATTAGGTACTGGCAATAAAGCAAATGGCATTACATCAGGTGTGCATACCTCTACTTTTAATATTGATGAAAGTGCTCTGGAGATCGGAATTGGACTGATGGCCCAGCTTACATTAAGTGAGTTGAACAGTTAAATTATTTTTTCTTTTTTACTACCGGTTTTTTGGTTGTACCAGATTTTTTAGGTTTCATTGTTGGATTCTTGCCCGACATATAAACGATCTTTCCGTTCTCGTATTGTATATATTCCACATCAGCCTTCTTTAATTTTAATTTCGGATCTTTTAATTTAAAGATCTTATAATACGTTATCTCTGTGCCCGACACTTTTAATACGCGGGATTTAATAATATCGCCTGTTTTTAATTTTATTTTATCTTGCGCGTTGCTTACAGCAAAGGTCAAACTAAATACAACAAAAAAAAGAAGTCTGTTCATAGTAAGAATATTTTATGATATTAAATTACAATTATAAATCAATAGCGTCCTAAACGTTTATAATTAAAAAAAATAAGAGAAAGAATTTAAGTATCTCAAATTATCTTTGAGTTGCACAACAAAAAAACTTTCTCTCATGACAAATATAACTTTGTTTTCTCAAA
>JACCXH010000066.1 GCA_013697245.1 Bacteroidota bacterium | reverse complement strand
TTGCTTTACAAAACAACCCAAAAAAGTGGCCTAATTAAAATGAGAACGACTGGCCTATTTTGGATGAGAATGACTGGCCTAATATAAATGAGAATGGGTGGCCTATATTAGATGAGAATATCCAACTAATAGCAAATATGTAGGTTTTTAAAGATGAGGTTAAATTAAAATCATTTTTTGGTACTTTTTCCAACAACACCAAAATCGTTTCCTGAAAAACATCTTTGGCATCATCTTCACTACCATTGTTTTTAGTAATGAAATTTCTTACGGATGGATAATAAAACTTATATAATATTTCATAAGCTTTATTATCCTTGGATTTTAAGCCTAAATATGTTTCTTGGTCGGATGGTTGTTTGATATTCATTTTATAGAGTTAAATTTAGTTTAGATATATTTAGTTAATACCCATGCTCCTAAAAAAATCACCCAAAAAAATCAAAGATATTTAAGATTTAACATATTTTTGTCATTTTGAGTACATAAATAATTAATTATATATTTAATCAAATTTAAATAGTCGATTTTCATATAAGCTTACAAAATAAACTTTAAAACAACTACAAAATGAACAATTTTTTTAATTCATACATTCAATTTGACGGTTATGCTTTTTTGATAATTGGGCTCATTGTGCTCATAACACCTAGTCCACAGCCGGGGCTTTCAAAACCTGTTCATGAAAATGATTTATTGCCCTTTTCACAAACAAGAAGATTGTTAGCATCCATGTTTATAGCATCTGCTTTATTACTAATTGTTATTGGACGAAATATATCTGACCTTGAAACATTGAAAGAAATTTCAATAGTAAGAATTGCATCATTCGTATTGGTAATTATTTTAAATGTAGTTCAATATAAAAGCAAACGATGGAAACCTGCCCCATTAATAGGCCTATTGTCATTGTTTAGCATAATGAGTTTAATTTATATTTATTTGATTTATATAAATTAGTAACTAATAACTAAAAGTGCGTCTCTCTTTTTTAGTAGATGAATAGATGAAGTACAAATAAAAAATTAAGGTTTTTTTTGGTTACAATTTATGATTTCAAGCTAAATCGTAATCCCAGGTAACCTAATATTGCAGAAAAGATTGAACCAATAATAATTGCTACTTTGGATGCAGTAATGATTTCCTGGTCGTCAAAAGCTAATAAGGTAATGAAGATGGACATTGTAAAACCAACTCCGGCAATTAGACCGGTAAACAAGAGATGCCTTTTTTTTACACCTTCAGGAAGGACACACCACCCAATGGAAATTCCAATAAATGAAAAAAGAAATATACCTAAAGGTTTTCCTACCAACAAACCATAAATAATTCCGCAGCTATTTGAAGCAGTAAGATCATTTAAAATCCCTGAAGGAATGATTATAGCGGTATTTACCAAAGCAAATAAAGGAAGTATAATAAATGCAACCGGTAAATGTAATTTATGTTGCAGGCGGTATGAAACCGAGGTCTCACCACCTTTTCCGAATGGAATTGCAAATGCAAGTAGTATGCCCGTTAGCGTTGCATGAACCCCTGATCGATACATGCAATACCACATGACCATTCCAATTAAGAGGTACAACCAAATGCGATATATTTTAAGGCGGTTTAAGATAAGCATAAGCACAAACAGCCCCATGGCAAATGAAAAATAAAGAACAGAAAACCCTTTAGAATAAAAGATGGCAATAACGACTATCGCCCCTAAATCATCAATGATTGCCAAAGCGGTTAGAAATACTTTTAAAGATGCAGGAACTCTTTTACCAAGCAAGGAAAGAATAGCCAAAGAAAAAGCAATATCTGTAGCCATCGGAATTCCAAAGCCGTTTTGTGTGCTTGTGCCGAAATTTAATCCAAAATGAATGAAAGCAGGAACTATCATGCCCCCAATAGCTGCTAGCAGAGGAAGCAAAGATTTTCGTACATCCGAAAGTTCACCAATGTATACTTCCCGTTCAATTTCAAGGCCAACCAAAAGGAAAAAAATGGTCATAAGACCATCATTTACCCAAAATTCTACAGGTTTATACGCTATTTCAATATGAAATAAATGATGGTAGTTTTGACTAATTGCTGAATTACTCAGAGCCAACGATAATAAAGTGCATAACAGTAAAATAATGCCGGAAGTTTTCTCACTATTTGTGAAATCAGTATACAGTTTGCTTAACTTCATTGTTACAAATGTACCAATTTTGGTTTGCTTCTCTGTTGGCATAAAAGAAATAATTCAGGCTTTGCGAGGTCATCAGAATTCTAAGCCATTCTAATTCATTAATAATTTTCAATAATCCTATTTCTTAATGGCATAAACTGCAATAGTTATAAAAAGCTAATATTTACCGTCTTTGGCAGCAAAGAAGAAATAATTTATTTCTTACCATACATCAATTCAAAGCAGTATTTTTATAGTCACATTTGTTTATTAAACCAAATAAAATAATAACTATGAAAAACATTAAATTAACTTTAGCATTAGCAACTATCTTATTTGCTTCGGCATTTACATTTATTCAATCTGTTAATTGGAAAGTAAAAGAGGGTTATACTGTGAAATTTACCGGAAAGAAAGTAGATGGGATTTTTAAAGGATTGAAAGCTGAAATTAATTTCAATGAAAAAGACCCGGGTAAATCTAAAATCTTAGCCTCAATTGACGCAACAACTGCAAATACGGGGAGCGGTATTATGAATAAACATGCTAAAAGCGAAGATGGTTTAAATACAGAAAAATTTCCGACAATTAATTTTGAATCAAGTGAAATAACCAAAATGGCAAATGGTTTTTTAGCAACCGGCAAGCTTACTTTAAGGGGTGTAACAAAAGAAATTAAGTTTCCTTTTACCTTTGCAAATGACACATTTAATGGAAAGTTTGCAATTGCACCAAAGGAATATGGTGTCACAAGAAATGGAACCCCTGATGAAATAACCATCGAATTAAATATCCCTGTTACTAAATAATTATTGGTATGTGGAAGACATTTTTATTACACGGCATCCTAGCTGCTATACTTTCCAGCATAGCTTCAATTATTTATGGCGTTATATACTCAACGGCATTGTATGTTGATTTTAGTAAAGTGCTAAACTCAAATTCAATCATTGGAGCGAGCATATTTGGTTGTATACTTATTGCAATTGGGCAGTTGTTGCTGTTTAAATGGAAAGGTGAAAAATTATTTGGTGTATATAATGTTGTAGTTGCTATTTTAAGTTTTGCAAGTGTATTGGGTGTATTAGGGTTTAGGTTGCCTTTAGATATCGAATCTCCTGAGTTGTTTATAGGTTTAGCAATTCCCATGCATTTTTTTCCGGCATTCGCCTATTTTACACTAGCACCGTTTTTTAAACGCTAGTTTTAAAGATAACGAAACGATATCCTCTTTTACGTCGCCTTTTAAAAATAATTGCATTTAAAAACAGGCAATTACATATTTTTAGCCTAATTTTTATTGTCAGCATTTAAATTTATCGTAATATTGCGATATAATTAGAATTTCAAATGGGACTTACCAAAACAGAAGAGTTTACTATTAAGGATAACAAAATTGCCGCTTATGCTAAAGCGCTGGCACATCCGGCCCGTATTGCCATCCTTCAGGTATTAATTAAAAAACAAGCTTGTATCTGCGGCGATATAGTAGAAGAACTTCCTTTATCACAAAGTACCGTATCCCAACATTTAAAAGAACTAAAGGAATTGGGACTTATTAAGGGTGAGATAGAGGGCGCAAAAGTTTGTTATTGTATCGACGAAAAAGAATGGGAAAATGCAAAAACGTATTTGAATACACTTTTCGATTCGTATCAGAAAGGTAAAAGCTGCTGTTAAAAAAATTTGATTTCTATTATCGGTAAATTACGATTATTAAAAATTTAAAAACTAAAAACCATGAGTAAAACAAATCCGTTTCCAAGAATGCACGTTAGCTTATATGTTAGCGACATTCAAAAAACAGTAAACTTCTATACCACTTTCTTCGGCCATGCACCAACTAAGGTAAAACCGAATTATGCAAAGTATGTGTTAGAGAATCCGTCACTTATTATTTCATTCGTAGAAAACAAAGAGCGTGTACAACAAAATTTTGGACACTTAGGTTTTCAGGTTGAAACAGTTGAGGAATTAAATAAACGTTTAACCATAGCAAAACAAAACAATCTTGTTGCGAAAGAAGAAGTAGGAACAAATTGCTGTTATGCGAAACAAGACAAATTTTGGGCAAACGATCCGGATGGTATTCAATGGGAAGTATATTATTTCCATGAAGACGCAGAGTTTAACGATCCTCGCTACGAAATGGCAGAATCAACTGCGTGCTGCACAGTTTCAGCCGAAGAAACAAAAGAGGAGTGCGGATGCAATGCCAATGTGCAGACTTCCATTTTAGAAAATGGTACAACTAAAAAAACTGCTTGTTGCTAATGAAAGAGTTTTTAATAAAGTACAAAAAACCACTGGTGATAACTTCATCGGTGGTTATATTGCAAATGATCTTTGGTTTTGATCCAAAATTCTGTGCTATTAATATAATCTGGCTTTTCGTTTAAAAAATGGAACAGAAAACAATATTGGTATTGTGCACCGGAAATAGTTGTCGCAGCCAAATAGCTGAAGGATATTTAAGACACTTTGCCGGAAACAAAGCAAAAGTTTACAGCGCAGGAATTGAAACGCATGGTGTAAATCCTAAAGCAATTGACATTATGAAGGAAGACGGCCTTAATATTTCGAGTCATACTTCTAATAATGTAAATGAGTATAAGGATATCGATTTCGATTTTGTAATTACCGTTTGCGATCATGCAAAAGAAAACTGTCCGTATTTCCCTACTAAGGCTATAAAATTTCATCACAACTTTCCTGACCCATCCAAACTAAAAGGATCTGATGAAGAAATAGAGCAAGAGTTTAGAAGAGTTAGGGAAATGATAAAGGATTATTGTCACGTCTTTGTGAAGGAAAATATCCAATAAAATTGAGAATGAGTTTTTCAATATTTGGGCAGCCGGGACTATAAAAAGCCGGTCATTACCAAAAGCCTTCTTTTTTAGGCTATTTATTGCCAAAATCCGTAAAATTACCTATATTTGCCCTCCGTAAAAAAATGGAATCACAGGTAAAAATATTCTCAGGTATTGCCACCGAAGTTTTGGCTGCAAAAATAGCCGCTTCTTATGGCCAACCTCTTGGTAAAGTAGAGCATTACCGCTTTAGCGATGGCGAATTACAAGCTTCTTACGAAGAAAGTATTCGCGGGCAAAGCGTTTTTGTAATCCAAAGTACCATGCCGCCTGCCGATAATTTAATGGAAATGCTATTGTTGATTGACGCTGCTAAACGCGCCAGTGCAAGGCACATTGTGGCTGTTATCCCATATTTTGGATATGCTCGTCAGGACCGTAAAGATAAGCCCCGTGTGGCTATTGGCGCTAAATTGGTGGCCGATATGCTTGCCGTTGCAGGTGCCACAAGGGTTATGACCATGGACTTGCATGCCGACCAAATTCAGGGCTTTTTTAATGTACCCGTTGATCACCTTTATGCTTCTACAATTTTTCTTCCCTATATAAAATCTTTAAACCTTGATAACCTTACCATTGCTGCCCCCGATATGGGCGGAAGTAAGCGCGCCAATGGTTATGCCAAGTTCTTAAAGGCCGAAATGGTAATTTGTTACAAGCAACGTTCTAAAGCCAATGTAGTGGATAGTATGACTGCAATTGGTGAAATAGAAGGAAGAAATATTGTGTTGGTGGATGACCTGGTTGATACCGGCGGAACACTTTGTAAAGCGGCCGATATGATGATGGAGCGCGGTGCTTTAAGCGTAAGAGCTATTTGTACGCATCCTGTGCTTTCGGGTAAAGCCTATGAGAACATTGCAAACTCAAAATTAACCGAATTGATCGTCACAGATACAATTCCTTTAAAACAGGAAAGCGATAAAATTAAAGTAATAAGTGTAGCAAGTTTATTCGCAAAAGTGATCAGCAGTGTTCACAATTACGAATCGATAAGTGGAAATTTTATAATGTAATTAACCCGTATATAAAAATAAGAAGAGTAAAGGTTTTGAAACGGGCAGGATCTTACTCTAACAAAAAAACCAGGTGAAGTAGATCACAGATCACTTCACCATAAAACTAAAAAAAATGAAAACAGTATCTTTGAGCGGTTCGCCACGTGCGAACGTAGGGAAGGTGGATGCTACGGCTGTAAGAGCTAAAGGCCACGTTCCATGTGTAATTTATGGTGGTGGTGAGCAAATTCACTTTAGCGCCGATATTCGCGATTTTAAGAACATTATTTTTACGCCGGAAACAAATTTGGTGGAGATAAATGTTGATGGTAAAAAGTATAACACTATTTTACAGGAAGCGCAATATCATAAAATTAACGACAAGTTAATTCATGCCGATTTTTTATTGGTTACAACTGACAAACCGGTTTCGGTTCATTTACCTGTAAAAGCTATTGGTCAGGCCGAAGGTGTTAAAGCCGGTGGTAGAATGATCTTAAAATTACGGAAGTTAAAAGTGAGAGGTTTAATTGCTAAATTACCTGAAAGCATCAACCTTAACGTAGATAAATTAACTATTGGTAAATCAATTTCGGTTGGTGATATTAATATTGATGGTATAACAGTGTTACATCCAAAAAATATTTCTGTTATCAGTGTTGAAACTACACGTGCCGTTGTTGCTGAAGAGCCTGCGAAATTAGCTACAACTGCAACAACAGCTGCTGCTACTCCGGCTGCTGCAGCTAAAACAGCTCCTGCTGCAAAAGCAAAAGATAAAAAATAATTTAAGCCTTATAATTTTAAAAGCCCTTCTGCAAAACAGGAGGGCTTTTTTGTTTAATAACCCGGTTAAAAAAAATTTTAATTGCCAGGGTAACTTTTGTGTTTATACACGTTATTTGTATAAGCTCATTATTCTTTTAAAATGAAAAAAATTGTTTTCGGTAGTTTAATTTTTTTATTTACGATTTCTTTTAACCAAACATTTTCGCAAGATATGTTCAAAGAAAAAAGAGAGCGAAAACGTGTTTGGCGTAAACACCGCACCTCAAAAGACGCCTACAACCCTTACTTAAAGAAAAAGGCCAAAGATAAGCCCAGTGCAAAAGTAAATAGTGGAAATAAAAGAGAAGAGCGTCGCCAGAAAAGAGCATTTAAAAAACAATTAAAAAGGAATAAGAAAAAGTTGAATAACTAATTTTAGTTCTTTTTCTTTTTATTACTAAACTTCCCTTTACGCCATGCATCAATAAATTGGGCCCATGCCACAGGGTTAAGCAGGGTCATGCTGGGCGCCTGGCCGGTTGTATAAACTTTTGTATAATAGGCTTGCATAACGTATTTATAATTTTCTGATGCGCTAGCCGTTTGATTACGTTCCAAATAAGTTAACGCTTCTTTCTGCAAATTTTTGTCAGCCCTGTCCATGTCCGTATCCGTGAGATCCAGTGCTAAAAACGCTCTTTTAAAATCTTCTTTGGATGGCCAGGGGTAAACACTTACTTCATCTAATTGAACAGTATCTTTTGTTAAGAGTTGAATGGCATAATAATATTTTTGATTAAGTGTATCGGCAATTTTGTAGGTTCTTAATTTGTGGCTTACAGAGTGAAACTCCAATTCATCACCGGGGTTAACAATAAGGCTAAAAAACCCTGAAAACCCACAAATGGTGCCGCGGTTAGTACCCTTAATCAAGATGGAAACAAAGGGAATAGGTGTAAGACTATCTTGATCATAAACAACTCCCGAAAATTGGATCAATGCGGCGGTTTGTGGCTTTGCGGTTACCGTTTGAGCTTTTAAGCCGGTAAAAGCTGTTAAAATCACTAAAAGAAAGCCTACAATTGTTTTCATTGCTATAAAGTTACCTAATCTTTTCGAATTTAAATAAGTGGTTTAACAAATTTTACATTTGGCTGGTTTTAAACTATTTTTTGAACTAACTTTGTAATATCATGTTCAGGCTAATTATACATATAAGCTTTGTCTTTCTTTTTTTACAAAATACTTTTGGACAAGTTCGAACAATAAGGCCTGTTAAAACACATCCGCGATACACAAAACTAGCATTTGGGGGAGGCCTTACGCGCAGCGTTTTATTTCTATCAAGAAATGTGAAGGATAATAATGATGCTATAGGTTATCATGGTTCGGTACTTTATGGTGGTTCTAAATTATTACGGGGAAGTTTGGAGTACACTTATTACAGAAAAATTAATATAGAACCAACCTGGTACAATATCAAAGCATCCACAATTGAATTTAACATACACATAATGACTAAGTTTAAAAAGTCAAAAACTTATTTTTATCCACTGGTTGGTTTAAGTTATAATTCATTCTCAGGTTATTTTACTGGGAAGGATGATTTCCAAAACCTGCATGATAAATACCAGAAAAATCAAATTGCCGTAACCAAATGGATAGGAGTTAATGTAGGCGCAGGTTTTGAAAAATATTTTATTAAAAGAGCAAGCGTTTATGGCGAATATAAAATGCGCGTTGGCAATTCTCAAGAAAAACAAATAAACATTATGGATGTTTGTTTTAGCATTGGCGTTAGGGGGTATTTAAGAGTTCCTTCTATTTACAAACTTGTTAGCACTACAAAGAGTAGATACCCATTTGAATCCAAAGAGCCGGAGGATTAAAGAAATATGAGTACTATTCAAAATTATTTTTTAAACTTTAACCAGTTTTTTGGCCATTACCTGCCTTTAAAAAATCCCGTTCTAATTCTTGCGCTTACTTTATTGATCATTTTATTCTCACCGCTTTTATTCAGGCGTTTTAAGATCCCCGGTATTATAGGTTTAATTTTAGCGGGTGTTCTAATTGGCCCGCATTCTTCACATATTATCGAATCAACTAATAGTTTTGAACTGCTTTCAAAAACAGGGTTGTTATACATAATGTTCCTGGCAGGTTTAGAAATTGATATGCAGGAGTTTCGCCACAATCGAACAAAAAGCATTGTGTTTGGCGCCTTAACTTTTATCATTCCAATTACAATCGGTTATTTTATCTGCATCTACGTTTTTCATTTTTCATTATGGTCATCTGTGCTCTTGGCAAGTATGTTCAGCACGCACACTTTGTTAAGTTACCCTATTGTAAGTAACATGGGTATTGTAAAGAACCGTGCCGTACAAATTACTTTTGGCGGAACAATTATTACAGACTCAGCTGTACTGATCTTATTAGGTATTATTACCAACGTAGTAACAGGAGAAATGAACTCTGCTTTTTGGATCCGAATAATTGTTTCTTTAGGTTTATTGTTTTTCTCAACCCTTTATCTTTTGCCAAAGATCAGCCGTTGGTTCTTTCGTAACATAGAGGCCCAGGCAAGTTCGCATTATATTTATGTTCTCGCGGTTGTTTTTATTTCCGGTTTCTTAAGCGAGTTGGCAGGCGTAGAACCCATTATTGGGGCTTTTTTGGCAGGTTTAGGATTAAACAAAGTTATTCCGCACAATAGTATTTTAATGAACAGGATCGTATTTATTGGCAACACTTTATTTATACCTTTCTTTTTAATAAGCGCCGGCATGCTGGTTGACCTGAGATTGTTCTTTAAAGGAAGCGAAGCTTTGATATTTGCCGGTATCTTATGTATTGTTGGTTTACTTACAAAATATTTTGCCGCTTGGTTAACCGCCTTCATTTATAAGTTTAGCAAACCCGAACGTAATATTATTTTTGGACTAAGTGTTTCGCATGCTGCGGCAACACTTGCAATTATAAAGGTTGGATTTGATATTGGCCTCTTCGATCAAAACATAATTAATGCAACTATCATTTTAATTTTAATTTCCTGCCTTGTTAGTTCATTTGTGAGCGAGAAGGCCGCCAGACAAATTGCTGTTTTAGAAAAAGATGTTATTAGAAGAACCGGAGATAAAATAGAAAGAATACTGATACCGGTTAGCAATCCCGAAAACATTCAACGGTTAATTGATTTTGCTATTTTAATAAAAGATCAAAAATCCAACGAGGCCATTTATCCTTTATCAATTGTGGAAGATGACGCAGATGCTGATGAAAAATTAAATATTGTAAGAAAAGTAATTGAAGGTGCTGTTGAACAAATTTCAAGCAGCGATAGAAAAGTTGAGGTGTTAAAAAAAGTTGACCTAAGTATTGTAGATGGCATTATTAGAACAGCCAAGGCATATAATATTACAGATATCCTTATCAGTTACAAGGCACAACAGGGCGCCTCCAATTTAATTTTTGGTAATATCTCCGAAAATTTATTAAGTAAATCGAAACAAGCGGTCATTATCTCAAAAATATTACAACCCCTAAATACATTTAAAAGAATAGTGGTGGTTTTAACACCAAACGCTGAATTAGAAAATGGTTTTATAAGGTTGGTTGGAAAATTAAATAGTCTCTTAAAACAAATCGGTACTGAATCTCACATTTATGGCTTTAAAAATACTTTAGAGTATTTTAGCGCAGAAATAGGGGATAAGAAAAAAGTTTTTTTTAAGTATAACACCATTGAGAATTTTGAGGACTTTGATCAGGTAAGCAGCCCCAAAGAAGATGATCTTTTTTTATTGGTAAGCGCCAGGAAACAAACGGTGAGTTATGATTTTCATGTAGATGATATGGCGAAAAAACTCAATAAAAATCACGAGTTCACAAGCTTCGCGGTTTTTTATCCCGAAATTTTAAAAACGCTTCAGGATGGGCGCATCAGCGATATTACCAGTTCATCGCTCGAACACAGGATTGAAAAAGTAAAGCATTTTACCGAAAAAATTACCGGTATATTTAAAAAAGATGAGGAAAATGAAGGTTGATTATTTTAACAACAACAAAATAATTAATTAATTTTGCAACCAGTTGAACTTTGATTACACATATATAACATTATTCGGTTTTATTATTTTTGAACCGATGACAATTGTCACCAATTTCTTGATCTTTATTTTCAGTATTTTTTGTTTTACAAAACTTTCCAAATACAAACATTCTTACCCACGGTCTTGGGGTTGGTTTGTCTTATTGGTTGGTATTAGTAGCTGTTTTGGCTCTACCGCACATGCTGTGCATTACCAATTAGGCAAAGTTTTTTTTGATGTGGTATTTTATATCATGAATGCTTTTAGCCTTATTTCAATTTATTTTTGTTTCAGATCGCCGTATCTTTATTATACTCAGTTTAAAGCAAATCCTAATAAAAAAATAATCTATTTTGTAATTGCATGGATAGCCGCTTTGCTTATTTATACCATGTTTCGAAATAATTTTCTGATCGTAAAGGTACATGCCGGTATTGTTCTTTTATATTCTTTTGGCGTTCACTTGGTGAAGTATAGTAGAACAAAAGAAAAAGGAAGCGGCTTGGTTGTATTAGGTATAAGTGTTTCGTTCCTGTCCATCATTGTTCATTCACTTAAATTTTCAATAAACGAGTGGTTCAATTATAAAGACTTTTCGCATGTAATTATACTTTGTTCGCTATTTATAATATATTCGGGTATAAAAATAAATGCAGACAAACAACTTTTACTGCCAGAAGGGTAAGTGTTTATTTGGAGGCTGAATCCTTTGACTTAGGCATATCTTTCTTTTTCACCTTTTCGAGATACCGTTTAAAGAGTTGGTTAAATGTTTCAAACTCTTCTCTGTAAAAAAAGCCAACGCCCTGTGTATATGGCCCGCCGGAGGTTGTAATTTGTGTATTATCATTACTCCGGTTAAAGCCTTTCACTCTATAACGCCCGTCATCAGATAATTTATATTCCACATTTACATCACCTATTAAACCGTTACTTTGACTTTTGCTTTGGTTATTCACACCAAAATTTCCGTCAACTGTAACTTTATTATTTAAGAATTGTTTACTTAAAGCAAGATCAACTTCCTGGCTGTTTTGATTTCCTGCACGGTAATTTACGCCTACCTGCAGATCTTTAATGCCTGTTAAATTTCCAAAATAGGTATTTAAAAATTCGCTCATACGGTTACTTAATAGTTCGCTACCTGTTGATGCAGCGGCACCACCAGCCGTAACACCTCCGCCATTACTGTTATAAATTTGTGGTGTAACAAAACTTCTGAACAATAAAAATGAAAATACCTGGCGATTCAATTCTGCCTCATCACTTAAAACGTTATTGATACGCGATCTTGATGTTGCATCCAGGCTCGGAAAATCAATAGCAAAATTTATATTTGGCGAAAATAATTTATTAGTGATAAGTAATTTACAGTTAACGGGGAAGCGACCTTTGTATTTACCCGTTGTATCATTTAGTAATGGCGCCACCGAAGCCCGTTGCTTATAACTTGTAGTGATATCAATATCCGCGTTCAAAGGATCTCCGCTCCATGAAATAGTACTTCCTGCATCGATCTCAAATTTTTTGTTTATCACGTTCTCCAGCGTAAATAAATAATCACCATTGGTAATAATATAATCTCCCACCATCTCAAATTTACCAAGTGTATTTATTTTCAGGCCAAGATCACCTTCGCCTTGCACGTGTAAGGCGTCACCACTTACATTATCTAAAACTATGACTACTAAAAGATCGGAGGTAGCTTTAATATCCATTTCAAGACTAAAACCGGAAAAGCTATTGATCGATTTTTTTTGCAGCGTATCCTTTTTTATAAAATGAATAAAGTCCGACTCCGCTATCTCTGCAGGGCCATCTAAAGGAAGAATGAATTTTGAATTTTTGTTGGTTGCAGCTGTAACACTCATGTGCAAATTATTTAAGAAACCATAAATGCCTACATTACCGGTAGCAAAAACTTTTCCATAAAAGGTACTGTTGTGTTTATCGTTGGTATTTAAAACAAGCATATTCTTATAAGTAATATCATAATCCAGCTGCATTTTTGAAAAATTATTATGGAAGATATTTCCATTTATAGTGCCCTGCGGTACTGCTTTTATTCCTTTTTCACTCATCAGCAACTCACTAAAGCGAATTTGGTCGGGCATAATTTCAATATCTCCGGTTATATTATAAACAACGTTGGTATAATCTACTTTTATTTCGCTTTTGTATAATTTAAATTTCCCGTCAATTTTTATGTTATCCGGTGTGCCGTGTATTTTTCCTTCTCCCGAAATAAGGGCGTTATTAATTGTAAGAATGCCTTCTAACAATGGATTAAGTAATTTTAAATTTGCCGGAGAAGCTTTTATATTAAGGTCAATACTTTCTTCTTTTTTATCCAGGTAATAATAGCCCCTAAAGGCAATATTCTTCATCTTTTCACCATCCAAAGTTGGTAAACCTAAAGAGGTGTACCCATCGGTAAAAATAGTTTTGTTCTTAGCGTCGTAGTTTGTTTTAACGACTACTTCACCAAGAGTGTTGTTGTTTACTTTTAAATTCGCAAAATTAAGATCGCTGCTAAACGCAAAGTTCTTTGGATCGTGCACGGTTACTCGCCCGTTTAAAAAACCTTCCAATTTTAATTTTATAGCGCGTAAAAGTGGGTTAAATTGCTCTAGAACAACGCTGGCGGTATTAACTACCAAACTATCATTCGGCTTATCAGTTAATGAGCCGGCGATGCCAATGCTTTGATCTTTATTTGTAAATAACAAAGGGTTTATTAATACATTACCACTTGTATCAATAACAGTAGGGTTTGAAGTAACCATGTTCCAGGTGCTGCTATCTTTAGCGGTAACAAATATTTTATCGTAGCTTAAGGTAGCAAGGTGGTGACTGAAATTTACTTTTCCTGCAATTTTTCCGGCATTTTTTGGTGTTGATTTATTATCCCACTCCAAATTAAATTTAGTATCAAGATCTTTTGATACCAAGTACATAAAATAATTTTTTAAGACAATGCTATCGGATAGCTTAATATCGCTGCCTTTAAACACAAGGTTAATTTTATTGTTTGAAGAGTATGATTCTACTACATTATTTTCAAATTTAATGGCGCCAATACGTATAGAATCTGATTTTAAAGTTACATTCATCAAATTTTTTGATGCATCAAAATCACCGCCAATAACTGAATTTGGACTTACCATTAAACTTTTTACAAATAATTCGTTAATGATGTTGAATTTTTTAATTGTAAGTTTAAATTTAAATTCATCGCTATAAATTATTTTTGTCTTCTTCTTTACAAATACGGTAGGGTAATAAGCATTTAAAACCTGGTTAAAGGCAGGGCCAAGGTTATTGGCATCAAACTTACCATCAACGGTAAGGTTAAAATAATTTGAATTAAGGACAAGGTTTTTTGACTCTGTACTTTGATCTAATTTAATATCTAGTGTGCTGATCTTAAATTCTTTTTCCGAATTTTTATATTTTGTATCATCAAAGTTAACGCTTCCTGTTAGGTTATTAAGGTTGTCTCCTTTTAAATTAATTAAGATCTGCGTAGAGATGGTGGCTTCCTGCTTGGTAAAATTTAATTTTTTAAGATCAATTTTGTTTACCGTGGATATAAAATCCATTTCTGGTACTTTATTCTTAAAATTAATATTACCGTTAAAATCGAAGTCGGCATTTGGGTCTTTACTCGTTAGCAAACCATTAAATACTTTTTCTTTTATGTTACCATTTAATTTTATATTCTTATAAGAATAGTGGTTGTAGTTTAAATTTAAGATCTGTCCTTCAACATTTGCATCAAGTGATTTTAACGATGCACCCTTACCTTTTATTTCACTATTTAAGGATAAAGAATTAAAATTCGAAATACCAAAAAGTGTTCCTATGTCAAAGTCGGATGTTTGTAGTTTACCATGATAAGCAACATCTTCCGGCCTTTTACCGATCTTGATACTTAATTGAGTTGATAAATGGCCAAGACCGGTTTTAAATTTACCATAGGTGGTAAAATCGTTTATAAAGCCATCAAATTTTCCTTTGTAAGAAATAGTGCCAAGGCGTTTTAACTCAATAGGCAACTCTAATTTTTTATTTTCAGAAAAAGGATAATTTGGTATTTGAATAAGATCGCTATAGTTAGTTGAAATTTCCTGCGCGTCAAAATGTAAAAAGCTTGTGCTAAAATCGGGTAATCCGCTAAGGGTAAGGTTGCCGTTAAAGTGCGTGTGATTACCATATTTAATTTTAAAATCGTTTAAGCTAAGATCGTTAACATAACCTTTTATTTTACCCGATAAATGTACTGTGGCTTTTAGCCCATTCAATTCACTTGTAAACCTGGCAATATCTTCCATAGCAACTTGTGTACTGTCTTCTAAAAGTGATTTGATCTTTATTTTATTCAGGAAGTCGGAATAATCTCCCCAACTTGTATAAGTAAAACCAACATCGCCTTTTATATAAGTTTGGGGTGTTTTAATAACCAGGTTGTTCAATGCCAATTCTGCCTCACTTATTTTAACCTTGGTAGAAAGTTTATTTAAAACAAAACCGCACTGTTCGTTAGTTTTTAGATCCGAAATGTTTGTGTAAATCGTATCACCTTTAAAAGCAAGGTCCGAAAATTTTCCGTAAGTACTTCGAAAGACAAGGTTATTAAAATTCATGTTCTGCGAAACAGTAGTGTTTTTTCTTTCATCCCGGTATATAAAATTTACATTATCTATTATAATGTCGCCAAGCTTTACATCCCATTCTTTTTTGGGCGTAGTATCGGTAACACCCGAATCAAAATAATTGATTAAGAATTGAAAATTTAAAAGGGAATCTCCTTTGTATGTAATAAGTTTTGCAGTAGAATTCTTTAAAGTAATTTTTTTGAACTCGATCTTTTGATTTTTATAATCCAGTTTGCGGATATCTACCAAAAGATCTCCTGAAAAAAGGGTATCTTTATTTTTATCACTAATAAAAACACCTTCTAAATTTGCTTTGGTAAAAAATTCAAGGTCAACCGCTTTTATAGTAACCACGTTACCCAACTCGCCACTTAAATAATTACCTGCTTTTTGACCTAACCAGGTTTGAAAAGATGGCGATTGAATGGCAAAGTAAAGTACCATACCTAATAAAAGTATCAGGATAGTAAGGACACCAAGTGTTTTAAAAAATATTCTTATAACTTTGCGCAAATTATGGCTTTGCTATAAAGATAAGCCAAAAATTGTTTTTAGATATCCAAAAAAATGCAAAATTTAAACATCTATATTTTAGCTATAGAAAGCAGCTGTGACGACACTTCCTGCGCTATTTTGCATAATGATATGGTGTTAGCCAACATTACTGCCAATCAAAAAATTCACGAACAATATGGTGGTGTTGTTCCCGAACTGGCGAGCCGCGATCATCAAAAGAACATTGTACCTGTTGTAAATGCTGCTTTAAAAAAAGCAAATATAAAAATAGATCAGTTAAGCGCAATAGCTGTTACCATTGGCCCGGGACTTATGGGAAGTCTTTTGGTAGGCTTGTCTTTTGCCAAATCACTATCCATGGCAATAGCAATTCCTTTAATTGAGGTAAATCACATGCAGGGCCATATTTTAGCACATTTTATAAAGGAAAATAACGAACAAAATTTTCCCTCTTTTCCATTTTTATGCTTAACCGTTAGCGGCGGACATACCCAATTAGTAAAGGTTAATGAACATTTAAATTTTGAGATCCTTGGTTCTACCATTGATGATGCCGTTGGGGAGGCTTTTGATAAAGCCGCTAAAATATTAGGCTTACCTTACCCCGGCGGGCCACTTATTGATAAATTGGCAAAAGAAGGGGATAGTACAAAATTTAAATTCGCTGCTTCACATGTTCCGGGTTTTGATTATAGTTTTAGCGGCATAAAAACTTCTTTTTTATATTTTATTCAAAACAATTTACAGAAGAATGAAAATTTCGTGAAAGAGAATATAGCGGATATTTGCGCTTCATACCAGGCGCATTTGATACAAGTACTTTTAAAAAATGTAAAAGCTTTACTAAAAGAAACTGGCATAACACAATTGGCAATTGCCGGTGGTGTTTCGGCTAACAGCGAGTTACGCAAACAAGTAAAAGATCTTGAAACAGAATTAAAGATCCAAACCTTTATTCCAAAATTTGAGTATTGCACCGATAATGCGGCAATGATAGGCATTACGGCCTATTATAAATTATTGAACAATGATCTTGGTTCTTTAAGTTCTGTTCCTCAGGCAAGAATGAGCCTGTAAATTAATTTTTCCCGTTAAACCCAACCGAAATACCAAGCCTTGCACCATGCTTGCTTGGAATAACAAAGACATTTACCGGAATATTTAATTTACCGGATTTAAAAGTACGGCCAAATGCAAATACAAATCCTGAATTAAGTGTGTAATCGCCCCTGCTATCTAAACGTTGTTTAATTTCAAAAGGGTTTGCAGTTGTAGCATTGTTTGGATCTTTTGCCCAGGTGCTTTCTAATTGCCACTGGTTGTTTTGATCGTAATAACCTTTTGAAGTAGTAATAAAATTTATTGTCGGCCCAAGCGCAAATTCCCAACCGTTTACATTACTTCGTAAACCATGCAGGATGGTAAAACTTGGAATAAAATATCCTTGGTCAACACCTGTAACCATTGGTATGAATTCAAAAAGCGCTTGTAATTTACCTTCATTTAAATATTGTTTTTCGAATTGGTAGCCAAATTGAAACATAACCGGAACTGCATCAAAACCACCGCTCGATTTGCCCTCCATTAAACGATTTTGTGTTTCGCCTGTATAAAAAACGGCTCCCAATCTTGGCCCGTCCAGGCGTAGCCTTGTTTGATGAGGATTGTTTATGGCATTATCAAACTCAAAACGTTCGGTTAATTTTTGTACTGTATTTTTATCATTCGGGTAATTGAACATTTCTCTTACCGCAATATGAATAATTCCTTGTATCTCTTCGGGCAGATTTAAAAACTCTTTTACATAAGTTCTTTCAATGCTTTTACTTTTCACGTCAATTAATCGTAAGGTTACAACAATGGTTTTTCCGTAACGTTCAACACTACCGCTAAACATTTTTTCGGAGCCAATAGATTCCCCGATCTCTACCAAACATAATTTACCAAAGCAATTATTTACAAACTGTTTATTCCTTTCTGCCATGTAAGTGCTGTTGTACTTGTCAACCAACTCAAGTGTATCTTTTTTATCAAACAAGGCATTTGAATTTCCGGTTACACGAATTACTTTGTAACGGTTTTTTATCCTGCTTGTATCTGCATAAGAAACCGATGAGAAACGATTTTTTTCGAGAATGTAATTGATATCGTATTTATCTGTTACTGCAAAAGTATCCAGTTTTTCTATTTCAGTTCGCACCAGGCTTCCCATGGCAGATGAACTTATATTTAAACCTTGTACATCCACATTCAGGATAGTTAAACTTTGTTTTTTGTCTGCGATTTGCGAAATACTACTTAACGAAAATGCCAGCAAGCAAAGTGTTGCGGTTTTTTTTATTAGTTTTTTCATTTGTTTTGTTTTTAGTTTGCTTGAACAAAATTATTTTAAAGATGGCAGGCAGTCTAATTGATAAGCGCCTTGTATAGTTGAATAGTTGCGTTTATTGCCTGTTTTAGCAAATTAGAGAGGTAAAAGCATAGAATTATTACTTTTTAATAATATTAATTAGGCTTTTGCAGTTTTTACTAATTTTGGTAGCTTTATACATTGATTTTTTAACAAGTTTTAATAATAATTATGGAACAATTAATTGAATGCGTACCAAATTTTAGCGAAGGTGTTGATATGAACATCATCAAACAAATTACTAATGTGATAGAAAATGTTGATGGCGTAAAATTATTAAATGTAGATCCGGGTAAAGCAACCAATAGAACTGTAGTAACTTTTGTCGGCAATCCCAAAAACGTTATTGAAGCCGCTTTTCTTGCCATTAAAAAAGCAGGAGAGTTAATTGATATGAGCAAACACAAAGGTGAGCATCCTCGTATGGGCGCAACAGATGTTTGTCCGCTAATTCCAATTAGTAATATTAGCATGGAAGAAACTGCTTGGTATGCACAACAATTAGCAAAAAGAGTAGGGGAAGAATTAAAATTGCCGGTGTATTTATACGAAGAGGCACAAAAAGATAAAAAACGCAGCAACCTTTCTGTTATCAGGAATGGCGAGTATGAAGGTTTTTTCAAAAAAATAAAATTACCGGAATGGCGACCCGATTTTGGTCCTGCAGAATTTGATGCTTTACGCGGCGCAACTGTTATTGGGGCAAGAGATTTTTTAGTGGCCTACAATATTAATTTAAATACTACCTCTACACGCCGTGCCAATTCTATTGCATTTGATGTAAGAGAAGCCGGAAGGGTTGTACGAGAAGGAAATTCGCTGACCGGTAAAATTGTATTGAATGCAGATGGATCTCCGAAGTCTGTTCCTGGAAGTTTAAAATCGGTAAAAGCAATTGGCTGGTATATTGAAGAATACGGCGTTTGCCAGATCTCGATGAACTTAACCAATATAAATATTACACCGGTGCACATTGCATTTGATGAAGTTTGCAAAAAAGCCACAGAACGCGGGATAAGGGTTACAGGATCGGAGTTGGTAGGATTAATACCATTAAAATCGTTGTTGGATGCCGGAATTTATTTTCTGAAAAAGCAACAACGTTCTATTGGTGTAAGCGAAAGTGAATTAATTAAGATCGCTGTAAAATCAATGGGATTAGATGAGTTGGCACCATTTAAACCGGAAGAAAGGATCATTGAATATTTATTAAAAGACAAAGCAGACTCAAAATTAATTAGCATGAACCTCGCCGCTTTTGCAGATGAAACTGCCTGTGAAAGCCCTGCGCCGGGCGGTGGTTCTATATCTGCCTACGTTGGTAGTTTAGGAATTTCTTTAGCAACCATGGTAGCAAACTTAAGCTCGCATAAAAAAGGTTGGGACGATAAATGGGAAGAATTTAGCACGTATGCAGAAAAAGGGCAAAAAATAAAAAATGAATTAGTCCGCTTGGTAGATGCAGACACCGCTGCTTTTAATAAAATAATGACGGCTTTTGGTTTACCAAAATCAACCGATGAAGAAAAGAAATTAAGGACTGATGCTATCCAGGATGCAACGAAATTCGCCATTGAAGTGCCATTTAAAGTAATGCAATTATCTTGTGATAGTTTAGAAATTATAAAAGCGATGGCTGAAATTGGCAATCCAAATTCAGTTAGCGATGCCGGTGTTGGTGCTTTATGCGCCCGTACGGCGGTAATGGGGGCTTTTATGAATGTAAGAATAAATGCCAGTGGTTATAACGATAAAACATTTGTACACGATATTCTTGCAAAAGGAAAAGAAATAGAACAAAAAACAATTGCTACAGAAACTGCTATTTTAAAAATTGTGGATGAGAAAATAGGATTGTAACAGAGAAGATGTTTAGCCGCAGATTTCACAGATAATGCAGAGTTTTTATTTAAATACAATCTGTGTGAATCAGCGCCATCTGGGGCTAATATTACGAAACCTATAATACGTTATTCGCCTGCTCTTTAATTTTTTCCAGTTCGTCTTTCATTAATACCACTAATTTCTGCATTTGTGCATCGTTTGCTTTTGAGCCTATGGTGTTTATCTCGCGGCCAATTTCCTGGCTAATAAAATTTAGTTTTCTTCCGGGAGCAGTTTCTTTACAAGTATCAATAAAATAATCCAAATGTGTTTTTAGACGAACTTTTTCTTCGTTGATGTCTAATTTCTCAACGTAATAAATTAGTTCCTGCTCAAAACGGTTCTCGTCAATTTTTCCTTTTCCTAAAACATCTTCAATGTTATTTCTTATCCTGTCTTTTATTGCGTTGATACGAATAAGATCAAGGGTTTTTATTTCGTCAAGACAAGAGCCGATCTTATTTAAACGCTCTTCAAAATCTTTTTGTAACGAAAGGCCTTCCATATCTCTGAATTTATTTAACTGAACAATGGCTTCATTCACGCATTGTTTAATTTGTTTCCATTCGTGCTCATCGGTTTCTTTACGTTCATTTTTTAAAACATCCGGAAATTTTAATACCTGGCTTAATGCCTCGCCAATTGGTTCATTCAACTCTTTGGCCAGTTTTTTTAACTGCTCGTGATAAGCCTTGGCAAGGTCAATATTTATTTCAACAGGTGTTTCGGCTTTTTTGGATTCTATGTAAATGCTTAGGTCAATTTTACCGCGCTCTAATTGTTTAGAGATTTCGTTGCGTAATTCCAACTCATAATTTCTTAAACCTGAAGATAGGCGTAGGCTAATGTCTGCTCCCTTGCTGTTAAGCGAGCGAATTTCAACGTTAATGGTTTTGTCTTCTAATTCTAAAGTGGCTTTTCCAAAGCCTGTCATTGATTTGATCATAAACTTAATTTTTTAGTTTTTTTGTTCACCAGGTAGAGACCGCAAATTATTAAAATTCCTGAGAATATTTTTATAGCTGTTAATTTGTCCTCGCCCATAATAATAGCAAAGATAGAGGCTAAAAATGGCTGCAAATAAATATACATACTAACCGTACTTGGACTTAATGATTGTAAACCATAAATATTTAATAAATAAGCAAAAAAGGTAGTGGCAATTATTACAAAACAGGTTGCAAAAATAGCGTGCTGCGTAAACAAGCTCCAGTTTGTAGCCAACACATCGCTTAAACCTATTGGAAGTATGTAAATGCTGCCAAATAAGAACATCCAGCGCATAACAGTAACCGTATTGTATTTTTGCATGATGGGTTTTACCAATACTACAAAAATGGCCCAGGAAGTAGAATTAACAAGGGTCATAAGGTCGCCCGTTATAGTTTCGCTACCAAAATCAAAATTACCTTTAAAGAATAAAAGTATCAAAGCCCCTATTATTGCTAGTGTAAGCCCACTTACTTTTAAAATGGTAATTCGTTCTTTTAAAATAAATAAAGTAAAAATAAAAACCATTATAGGATTTGAAACCATGATGATGGCTGAATTGATTGGGTGTGTAAGGCTTAAACCCCAGATAAAGAATACCTGGTTAATTACTACACCAAATAAGGCCAGCCAAACCATTTTAAGCATGTCGGCCCTTTCAACCTTTTGTGTTTTTACAAATAAAGAAAGTATCCAAAAAAGTAATCCTGCGCCAACGATTCTTAAAAAAACCAAAGCTAATGGACCAATAAAATTGGGCATTAAACCTTTTGCAATAGAATAATTAAGGGCATACACAATTTGTGCGGCAAATAAAGCAATATGTCCTTTTAAAGCAGTCGTCAAAACAGCGTAAATATACCAAGAGTTAACATGACTTTTTTAAATAAACACTATTTTTGTGCGCAATGTTCCAATATATCGACCAAATAGGAAGTGTGATCAAATTAGCTGCGAAGCCAAAACGGATCGTTTCCATTGTTCCCTCTCAATCTGAATTTTTATGGGACATAGGTTTACGTGATGAATTAGTTGGTATAACAAAATTTTGTATTCATCCTGATAAAATGTACATGAATACTGAAAGAGTAGGTGGCACCAAAAAATTAAACATTAATAAGATCCGCGCATTAAAACCAGATCTTATTATTGGCAATAAAGAGGAAAATGAAAAAGCAGATATAGAATTATTGCAAAAAGAATTTAATGTTTGGATGAGCGATATTTATACTTTTGAAGATGCTTTTAAAATGATGCATGACCTGGGCGATATCCTCGACAAAAAAAGTAGTACAAAAAAAATTGTGGAAGAAATAAAACGATCGCTTCCGGAAGTAAAAAATATTTTTGCCGGAGAAAGTGCTGCTTATTTTATTTGGTACAACCCCTACATGTTTGCAGCTAAAAATACATTTATCGACCATGTTTTAAATTATGTGGGATTAAAAAATGCGATCAGCCATCTTAAACGCTATCCAAAACTCAGCCAGGAACAATTGCAAATGATCGATCCTGATTTGTGTTTATTATCCAGCGAACCTTTTCCATTTAAAGTAAAGCATATAAAAGAGCTGAGGGATATTTTACCAAATGCCAATAGTGTGATTGTAGACGGCGAGATCTTTAGCTGGTATGGTTCCCGGCTGTTACATCTTTGCGCATATGTAAAAGACCTTAAAAAGCAGGTGAATAACTCATAATTTAAATTAGGACTTTATTTAATTTTGAGTTAGCTTTAATAAAGAATTATTTAATGACAAAAAAAGTAAATATATTTTTAGTTTTTTTTATCCATTTAGCTTTTCAAAATTATTTTGCGCAAGTACCGGCTATTCAGTGGCAAAAATCTGTTGGTGGAACTTATTACGATTATAGCTACGCCATCGTACAAGCGGCTGACAGCGGTTTTGTATTTGCCGGTAGCTCTTCTTCTAACACAAATGATATTCCTTTAAATTACGGACTAGACGATTATGTTTTGGTTAAGACCAATTATTTGGGTGTAATTCAATGGGAGCATTCTTATGGTGGAAGCGATTATGATGTTGCTTATTGCGTAAATAAAACAAATGATGGCGGTTATATTCTTTGTGGGCAGGCTTCTTCAAACAATATCGATCTTACGGTAAATTATGGAGATTCTGATTACTGGATTGTAAAAACAAACAGCTTGGGAGTTATGCAATGGCAAAGATCTTATGGCGGCTCAGGTGAAGATAATGGAAGCTGGATAATACAAACAAACGATGGCGGTTATATTATAAGTGGTTATGCTACTTCTAATAATGTTGATGTAACAAATAATCACGGTCTTGGAGATTACTGGACCGTAAAAACAAATTCACTGGGAGTAATTCAATGGCAAAAAACGTATGGCGGAAGCTCTTTGGATTATGGTGGCAAAATACTTCAAACAACGGATGGTGGTTATATTATTTGCGGGACATCAAAATCAAATGATGGTGATGTAAGCGGTAATCACGGTTTGGAAGACTACTGGATCGTAAAAACCAGCAACCTCGGTGTTATTCAATGGCAAAAATCTTACGGTGGCAGCGGCAACGATTATGGTCAGGATATTAAACAAACTTCAGACGGAGGGTACATTGTTTGTGGAAAATCAAATTCAACGAATGGTGATATTAATGATAATCATGGAAACAATGATTATTGGGTAGTGAAGATCGATAACCTTGGAACAATACAATGGAAAAAATCTTATGGCGGATCTTTATTTGATAATGCAAATTCGGTTATTCAAACAACCGATGGCGGTTATTTAATTGCAGGGCAATCCAACTCTATTGATGGCGATAAAACATTTACAAATGGCAGTTATGATAACTGGTTGGTAAAAGTAAATAGTGCCGGTACAATAGTTTGGACAAAAGATTTTGGTGGTAGCGCTTATGAAGATTGTAAGGCTCTTATTCCTACTTTAGATGGAAGCTATGCCGTTTGTGGAGAATCTATTTCAAATGATGTGGATGTTAGCGGAAACCACGGAGGTGATGACATGTGGGTAGTAAAATTTAATTCACCTTTAGGTATAAAAGAAAATAAAATAAGTAATACTGTTTCTTTTTTTCCAAACCCCAGTAAGAATGAAATTACTATCAATGCACAAAAAGAAAACGAATTTGTTTTATTAACCATAGAAGACCTATTTGGAAAAACGGTTTATAGTTCTCCTATCGATGGGCAGACAACATTTAATTTTAATCTTGAGAATGGCGTTTATCTTTTACGAATAAAAGAACAAAATAATAAAGAAGCTTTTACTAAATTAATTATCTCAAAATAATTCAGGTATCCGTTTTTGGTTCGTAATTAGAGACTTAGATCTTTACCGGTTTTCGGGTCATAAATCACAAAAAGATTGATCCACAAGGCTCTTGCAATTCTGAAGTTAATTGGGAACAAAGCTAAAATGATGGTAATAAGAAATACCAGGTGCGGTAAAATTTCCCAACCCCAAAAATAAAAAACAATAAAATGTATTATAACGGCTATAATAGTTGTTAATGCATGGCTCATCATCATAGCTCCGTAATAAAAGCCTGTTTCGCGCACAAAGTCCAAATCGCAAACAGGACAGCGTTTTGGCATTTTATCAAGCGTTCTTAATTTATATGGGTTTTTAACCAAAAACAAATTTCCCTCATGACATCTTGGGCATTTGCACAAAAGAATACTGTAAATTTTTTTGCCTTTTAAAAAGGAGATCATTTTTCTTGTGGGGAAAATTTTCTTAAAGGTATTGATTTATTAATTGAGTTAACTCGTTGGCTTGTAACACTCCGGATTGTTTCCAGAGAATTTCACCTTTTTTAAATAAGATCAGTGTTGGTACACCCTGCACTTTATATGCCGCTGCGGCTTCGGGGTTTTTATCTACATCAATTTTAATAATGGTGGCCTTATCGCCAACATTGCGTTTTACATCGCTCAATATTGCAGGCATCATTTTGCAAGGCCCGCACCATTCAGCAAAAAAGTCAACTAAAACCGGTTTGTCAGAATTTATTATTTCAGAAAATTTTGTCATTTTGTTTAATCAATTAAAACCCATTTATTATCCTGAATAGCATACGAAAATCCTTCACTCATTTTGTGGATCTGTTTTTGCAGTTCTTCACTAAAATAATTTTCTTTTTCTGTAATTCTTAATCCGCCATTTTCGCGTGTTAAATAATTTACCAAAGCGTCAAATGTAGGTACTATATCATGCAACCACATATCATCACCTTCTTTTACAAATGCTGAGCTCATTGTTTCTATTTTAACTCGTTATATAAAGGTACACATGAACTGCTTTTTTTTGCTGTTATATCATGTTAAATCGAGATAAGATTGGTTATAAAATTCTCTTCCGTATTAACAACATAATATTGTCCTCTTCTAAAGGCGGTGTCACTTTATTTAGTAATTTGAATTGTTTAGGTGCTTACGCAGCATTGAATAGGTAAGTGTTTTATGTAGAAGTGATAAACTTAGGGATTGTATACCGTGTTAAATTATAATTTGTAGAAAAAAATCCACGAATTGATTGCACATAAACTAATTGTAGAATAAATTACCCATACGTAATTATTTATACGTTGTGATAGGCAGTTTATTTTCTAATGTAATTGGCATTCACTTTGAGTAAGCAAATAGAATTTCTTCAGGCAAGTAATAAGAAAAATATGAAAATTTTAAACACAAGATTTAAACGAATTATTTTTAGAATTGCCTCAGTAATTGTTATTCTTATTGCAGTTATAATTGCTTTTATTTCGCCTATAGCAAAGTATTTGATTGAGAAATACGACGTCAAGTATACGGGACGAGAAATAAAAATGGATTGGCTTTATATAAATCCTTTCACGGGATACATTCACTTAAATGATTTAAAAGTATACGAATATAAAAGTGATAAATTATTTTTCTATTCGCAAAGCATCTCTATTAATTTTGAGATGCATAAATTGCTTTCAAAAACATACGAGGTAAGTAATTTTACTATAGATCAACCGATTATTAATATTATTCAGAACAAAAAAGAGTTTAATTTTAATGACATTATTGAAAAATTTGCTTCAAAAGATTCTCTTCCAAAAGAAAAAAAGGAACCTTTACATCTTAATCTTTTGGATGTAAAGATCAATAACGGCATATTTGTTTACCACGAACAAACTGTGCCGGTAAATTATTTTATTAAAAATGTAAATATAGAAACTAGTGGCAAAAAATGGAATGTAGATACCATTGCCGTAAAATTTGCATTGGCATCGGGTATTGGAACCGGCGATCTTAAAGGAAACATAACGCTTAACACTAATTCATCTGATTTTAGATTAGAAACCATTATTAATAAATTTGATCTTTCGGTATTTGAACAATATTTAAAAGATATTGCTAATTTTGGTAAGCTTCGCGCTAATTTAGACGCAAATTTAAAAGCCAGTGGTAATTTTAAAAATTCACAACAGCTTAATGCCACCGGCTTACTCGCAATAAACGATTTTCACTTTGGTAAAAGCAAAACCGAAGACTTTGCCTCCTTTAAGAAATTCACCCTAGCTATAAAACAATTAAGTCCTGCTAATAAAAAGTACATGTTTGATTCGGTTTCACTTGATAGGCCGTATTTTAAATACGAGCGGTACGATCATTTATATAATTTACAAAATATGTTTGGTAAAGGCGGGCAAAAAACAAAAGACGCCAATGCTGTTCATCACGAATCCAATATTTTATTCCAGATAGCGGATTATGTAAAACTTTTAGCCAAAAATTTCTTTAGAAGTAATTATAAAATCCAACGCTTAGGAATATATAATGCAGATCTTAGATACAATGATTATACTTTAACGGAAAAATTTGCAGTAGCTGTTTCGCCGCTTACAATAACCGCCGATTCGATTGACAGAACCAATAAAAAATGGGTTGATCTTAAAGTAAGAACGCATTTAAAACCATACGGAGACGTGGCACTTAATCTAAATATCAATCCACAGGATAGCTCGGATTTTAATTTAAAATTACATATTCAAAAGGTGCCTGTTGCCATGTTTAATCCATACCTTATTTCTTTTACTTCTTTTCCCTTGGATAGAGGAACAATAGAAGTAATAGTTAACTGGCATGTAAAAAATGGTATTATAAATAGCTCTAACCATATATTAATTATAGATCCAAGAGTTAATAAAAGACAAAAACGAAATGGCGCAAAATGGATTCCGCTTAGATTAATAATGTTTTTTGTGCGTGAAAGAGGAAATGTAATAGATTATGAAGTGCCTATTAGCGGAAATTTAAAAGACCCTAAGTTTCATTTTAAAGATGTTATAACTGATATTTTAACAAATATATTTGTTAAGCCGCCAACAACACCTTATAGCTACGAAGTGAAAAACATTGAGAATGATATAGAAAAATCACTCACCATTCGTTGGGATATGAGAAGCAGTGAACTGGAAAAGAGCCAGAAGAAATTTCTTGAAAAGATCGCAGAAAATTTAAAAGAAAATCCTGCTATTTCAATTAGTGTTCATTCTGATTGGTATACAGAAAAAGAAAAAGAATACATTTTGTTTTTTGAAGCAAAGAAAAAATATTATATGAATATAAATAATATTAAAACAAGCGATCTTGTAGCTGAAGATACGGTTGTAATTGATAAGATATCTGTAAAGGATTCTACGTTTATTGATTACCTTGACAGTAAAGTTGGAAAGGGATCTGTCACTATTCAGGATAAATGTGTAAAACTAATAGGGCAGCACAACGTAAATATAAAATACAATCAGTTGATAAAAGAAAGACAGAAAAATTTTATGGCCTATTTTGAAACAGAAGAAATTAAAAGCAGGGTGAAACTACGGGGAAATATAAATAAAATCCCTTTTAATGGATTCTCAATTTATTCGATAGATTATAAAGGAGGCATACCTGAAGATCTTATGCGGGCATATGAAAAAATAAACGACCTTGACAATAAATCACCAAGAAGTAAATTTAAGTTTTTTCGCAAAAAATACAGGAAAGAATTAAGGGATAAATAATTGTTTGATCATATCGAAAAAATCTAATGGAATACAAAAAGGTTGTGCTTTCACCCCTTTTTTAACTTCGTCAATGTGGCGACAACCCCTTTTAATCTGATCCGAAGTATTTAGACACTTTATAATAAAGCTATACAAAAGGCAACGCATTAAACACTTTAAAGCCTTCTATAAGTATTTTATTTAAATTTTTATTTATTATTCGCCTGCATAAAATATTGAAGATTTAATAATGCGTTAACATCTTAACTATTCCACCAGACATGACTAGCTCATCCTGACTTTATTGAATAAAAAAGTTTTAAAATCGTTATAAAGACCAAATCTTTTAGACCTTGAAGTAGTAATATGTAGAATTTATTGTACTCTATTTTATTTGTATATTAGTAGCCGTGTTATATAAAAACATACTATTAATTGACGATGATGAAGATGATCAGGAGATTTTTTTAAGCGCAGTAAATGAAATTGCTGATAATGTAAATTGTTACGCTCTTAGCAATGCTGCTGAAGCTTTAAAAAAACTGGAATCGAAAACTATTATTCCGGAAGTGATCTTTCTTGATTTGAATATGCCGGTAATGAGCGGTCAACAGTTTTTGATAGAAATCAAAAAAAACAGTCAATTAAAAAATATTCCAATATTGATTTTTTCAACTTCGTCGCACATCGAGACTATTAGGTTAATGAAAGAGTTGGGGGCGCATGATTTCATAACGAAACCAAATAAATACGATAAATTGATAGATGTGTTAAAGAACACCTTAAGCTAATAACAAGTGAAAGATTCAATGGAGAAAAAAGGGGATATTGATTTCAAGAGTATAGTAAATGCTCTTCCTCTTGTAGTCTGGACCGCGGCACCCGATGGGGGTCTAACATATATCAGCCAACAATGGCAGGATATTTACGGTAATCCACTTGATGAAAGCCTTGGCAATGGATGGGCAAAATTTGTACACCCTGAAGATTTGGAAAATGCTGCTGTATTATGGTCAAATTCATTGAAAACAGGACAGAATTATGAAACCGAATTCAGGGTTCAACATAAAAATACAGGTTACCGGTGGATACTTGTACGAGCCATTCCTAAATATAATGCTGAGGGAGAAATAATTTCATGGAACGGTTCCAACACAGATGTAAACGATAAGAAGGTTAGTGAACAAGCCGCCCGTAAAAGTCAAGAACGTTTCAGAGCGATGGCTGATAATATTCCCAATTTAGCATGGATGGCAAATGCGGATGGTTGGATATATTGGTACAATAAAAAATGGTACGATTATACGGGTACAACACCTGAACAAATGGAAGGCTGGGGTTGGCAGTCGGTTCATGATCCCGCAGAATTACCTCATGTACTCGAAGGTTGGCACGCTTCAATAAAAAGTGGCGAAGCGTTTGAAATGGTGTTTCCAATAAAAGGAGCAAACGGCAAATTCAAACAATTTTTAACGCGGGTTTTACCCGTTAAAGATGAATCAGGCCAAATAAATCAATGGTTTGGTAGCAATACAGATATCACGCAACAACTTTTAGCTGAAAAAGCAATAAAAGAAAGTGAGCAAAATTTGAGAAATGTAATTTTACAGGCTCCTGTGGCTATGTGTATCTTAAAAGGTAAAAGATATGTAGTTGAGTTAGCTAATGATTTGATGTTTGAGCTTTGGGGGAAAAGTGCTTCTGAATTAATGAACAGGCCTATCTTTGATGGATTGCCGGAAGCAAAAGATCAGGGATTTGAAGAGTTATTAGATGGAGTATATAATTCAGGCGAAAAATTTTCCGCTTATAGTGTGCCTATTTCACTGCCGCGTAATGGCAAGATTGAAAATGTATATATTGATCTTGTTTACGAAGCGTATCGAGAACCTGATGGTTCTATATCAGGAGTTTTAGCAGTTGCTAATGATGTTACAGAACAGGTTAACGCCCGCAAAAAAATAGAAGAGGCGGAAACATTTTTGAGGGGAGCTGTTGAATTGGCTAATCTTGGCACATGGACCATTGATTTGAAAACGAAAATCCTGGACTACGATGCTCGGTTAAGAAATTGGTTTGGTTTTTCTTCCGATGAACTAATTGATATCGAAAAAGCCTATAGTTCAATTATAGAAGAAGAGCGACACCTTGTCAAGGAATCAATGATGCATGCACTCACTCCCGGCACCGATGGGATTTATAATGTAGAGTATAAAATCAAGAATCTTAAAGATGGTTCTATAAAAATAATACATGCGCAAGGAAAAGCGGTTCTCGATGATAAAAACGAAATATATAAAATTACAGGAACAGCAAGGGATGTTACTAATGAACGCAATATAGAAATAGAATTAACGAGGCAGGTAAAGGAGCGTACCGAAGAACTAGCAGCTTCAAATGAAAAGCTTCAAGCTATAAATGAAGAAATAGCAGCAACCAACGAAGAGCTGGAAGAGTCAAATGTAAAACTCCATAGTTCGAACGCTGAACTGGAACAATTTGCCTATATAGCATCACATGATTTACAGGAACCAGTAAGAAAAATTAGCACGTTTACCCAAATGCTAGAAAAAAGCCTTGGTAACATAAGTGAAAAATCAAAAAACTACATAGAAAAAATAAATTCTTCCACAGAGAGAATGACGGTGTTGATAAGAGATGTATTAGCATATTCCCAGTTATCAGGAATAAATGAGATATACGATCGGGTAAATTTAAACGAGATTTTGGAAGAAGTAATTACAGACTTTGAATTAGCCATTGAACAAAAGAAGGCTATAATTAATTATTCAGGACTGCCTATTATAGAAGCAATTCCTTTGCAAATGTCTCAGTTATTCAGCAACCTGCTTTCAAACTCCTTAAAATATAGTAAAGATGGAATCTTGCCAGAAATAAATATAACATCCGATCTTTTAAGTGAAGAGGAGGTAATTACATATCCTACCCTTAACCATAGCAAATTATATTATAAAATTCAGTTTGCTGATAATGGCATTGGTATAAAAGCTGAACAGATCGACAGAATATTTAATATTTTCCAGCGCCTGCATGCTAAAACGGAATATTCAGGAACTGGTATTGGTTTATCCATCTGCAAAAAAATTGTTGATAATCATCACGGGCTTATAAAGGCTGAAAGTGAACCGGGAAAGGGAACTGAATTTATTATAATTCTTCCTATTGATTAATTGCTTCCGGTTTTCATTTATTGAAAATAAAATATATTCTAAAAACCAGCAGTAAAAAAAAAAGAAATTTTTCCCATCCTTTAACAAAACTTGATGTTGATGATGGTATCCAACATTTTCATTAAAAGCACTACCAATCGATTATTATTAATCCATAATGTATTGTCCGTTACTACAGCTTGGCCAAAGCGGCCCGGACTTTACATTTCCATCTTTTTGCAAAGAGGCAGCAAAAAATATTTCAATTGCAATCCCTAACAAAATAATCAAAAAAATACGAGTTCGAAAAAAACATAGTATAAAAATTCATCCTAGATTTCGATTAGTTGAATATAATCAGGAATTTGCAGCCGAACTCTCAAAATTCAAAATTACACTTACCAATAGCGTATATAATTATATATATTAAATTTAAGTAGTTATAAATTAATATTTATCAAAATAGTTATGGAATATAAATTCCTCTTCTGTAGGAGTTGCATGGAGGGCGGAGGAGGACAAACAAAACTAAAAAGCCCTTTCAATTTTGAAAGGGCTTTTTAAAAATTAATAAAGATTAAATTATTTTAAGCTACCAACCATGTCTTCAGGTTTCACCCATAGGTCAAACTGTTCGTTGGTAACATAGCCTAGCTCAATAGCCGCTTCGCGTAAAGTTTTGTTTCCTTTGTGAGCAGTTTTAGCAATTTTTGCTGCTTTTTCGTAGCCAATATGTGTATTTAAAGCTGTTACCAGCATTAACGAATTTTCTAAATGTTGTTTAATAACCGGTAAATTGGGTTCAATACCAATGGCGCATTTATCGTTAAAGCTAACACAGGCATCACCAATTAATCTGGCACTTTGCAAAACGTTAGCAGCTATTAATGGTTTAAATACATTTAATTCAAAATGGCCGTTCATACCACCAATCGAAACGGCAACATCGTTTCCTATTACCTGCGCACAAACCATGGTCATTGCTTCCGGTTGTGTTGGGTTTACTTTACCTGGCATAATAGAACTTCCGGGTTCGTTATCAGGAATAACTAATTCGCCAATACCACAACGCGGGCCTGATGATAACATTCTTATATCATTTGCTATTTTCATTAATGAAACCGCTGTGCGTTTTAAGGCACCGCTCATTTCAACCATGGCATCGTGTGCAGCTAAAGCTTCAAATTTATTTGGCGCAGTTACAAAAGGCAATTTAGTTAACTCTGCAATTTTTTTGGCTACCAACACATCGTATCCTTTTGGTGTATTAAGACCCGTACCAACAGCAGTTCCACCCAATGCTAATTCTTTAACAGCATCCAATGCATTTTTTAAAGCACGAATGCTCATATTAATTTGTTGCACATAACCGCTAAACTCTTGTCCTAACGTTAAAGGTGTGGCATCCATAAAATGGGTACGGCCGGTTTTTGTGATCGAAGAAAAATCTTTTGACTTTTTTTCTAAAGTAGCTTTTAATTTTTCTAAACCCGGAATTGTAATTTCTACTACCTGCTTGTAAGCCGCAATGTGCATGGCAGTTGGGTAAGTATCATTACTTGATTGAGATTTGTTAACGTCATCGTTTGGGTGTAATATCTTAGGCTCATCCTCTAATTTCCCGCCATTCATAACATGCGCACGGTAAGCAATTACTTCATTTGCGTTCATATTACTTTGTGTACCCGAACCTGTTTGCCAGATTACCAAAGGAAACTGATCATCTAATTTCCCGGCAATGATCTCATCGCAGGCTTTGCTTATCAATTCGCACTTCTCTTTACTTAACACGCCTAATTCTGTATTAGCAAGGGCGGCAGCTTTTTTAAGGTAACCAAAAGCATAAATTATTTCTTTTGGCATACTTGCTTCGGGTCCGATCTTAAAATTGTTTCGGCTACGTTCTGTTTGAGCACCCCAATATACATGAGCAGGCACTTTTACCTCGCCCATAGTGTCTTTTTCTATTCTATAATCCATAGTTAATGATTTGGTAGATTCCATTGAAATAATTTTGAAACTATAAAATTAAGGTTTATAAGGGTTTTTACAAACAAAAGAAAAATAAAAAACCAAATTAATTATCGGCAATTTTGTCTTCTTCTTTTTCAGGATGGTCAATGATCATTTCAAGGCTCTGGATCAAAAAATAGCGCTCGTCGCTCCAAAGTAGGTCGTTATAACAAAGTTCTTTTAAAGAAAAACCTATTGGCGTTAATTTACTTTCAGTTACCTCATTTGTTTTAAGGTCGAACAAGATGCCGCTTTGCATAACCAATGCCGTTTCTATTTCAGGCTGTTCAACAATAAAATCGAGGCTTTGGATCAAAATATTTTTTTCGTCTACCCATAAAACATCGGTTTCATTTAAAACTGCAATAGTAAGATCTTTATAAGCATATTTTTTATTAATGATCTCATTCTTTCGCGAACAGATCAACGTACCGGTTGGTAAATTGTCTATCCTATCAAATTCATATAGCTGATTTTCTTCAATGATCTTTATCAATACCTCAGGGTAATAGGCGTAAGTAGCGTATCCCGAATTTTTTAAACCGTGGCACCAGCCTTTGTAATCATTTACCGGTAATTTAAATAATTCTTTATACCTGTCTCTCGATCTTAAAAACAAACTGTGATCTGTGTAAGATTCTTTAATGCTATTGTACTTTCTAAAACATTCGTTCAAGCTGTCGTCACTCTTGTGGATAGTATCGCCGCCCCATTGCGTATGGCATTTTATGCCAAAATGATTGTTCGATCGCCGGGCCAAAACACTATTGCCACAACTGCTTTCAAAAATAGCCTGTGCAAGGATAACACTTGCCGGGATATTGAACTCGATCATTTGATTTACCGCTTCTGGGGCATAAGAAGCTATGTATGAATTGGTAAGGGATTGAGGTGGTTGCCCCACCATTTTTGTACATAAAATCACCAAAAAAAAGCCAATATTTACCGCCGAACATTTTATTATATTAGCTATTGAAATATTGCCGTTTATCATCTATATTTACAAATATAGAGCGACCTTAGAGGCGTTTTTTAGACCATTTTTTTAAATATTAACAAAGCACTTTTAACAATGTATAAAAAGGTTATTTCTATTCTTTTATTGAGCCCTCTCTTATCACCTTTAAACGCTCAAAATAAATATAATTACCCCGTTACTGAAAAGGGTTTGCAGGAGGATACTTATTTTGGCGTAAAAGTACCCGACCCTTACCGTTGGTTAGAGGATGAGCGTTCCGAAAAAACCGGGGAGTGGGTAAAAAGGGAAAATGATGTTACCCAGGATTATCTTAAAAAAATTCCATACAAGGAAAAAATAAAAACACGTTTAACCGAAATATGGAATTTTAATAAACAAAGCGCACCATTTAAAAAAGGCAATGCATTTTTTTGTCACAAAAATAATGGCTTGCAAAATCAAAATGTACTTTACATCAAAAAAAATCTTGAAGATCCGGGTGAAATTTTATTAGATCCAAATACTTTATCTAAAGATGGTACTGTTTCTTTAAGCGGCATGGCAATTTCTAAAAATGGTAAAACACTTGCTTATGGTATTTCAAAAGCAGGAAGCGATTGGGTAGAGATCCATTTTAAAGATATTGCTTCCAAAAAAGAGCTACCGGATGTAATTAAATGGGTAAAGTTTAGCGATATAAGTTGGAAAGGAAACGGCATTTATTATAGCCGCTACAGCGAACCTACCGGTAGTGCGCTTTCTCAAAAAAATCAATTTCATAAATTATATTATCATCAACTTGGAAATAAACAAGAACAAGATCTTTTGATCTATGAAGACAAGAATAATCCGGATTATAATTTTGGCGCTAAAGTAACAGATGATGAAAATTATTTGGTGCTTTCAGTCACCCAAAGCACAAGCGGCAATAAATTGCTATTAAAGGATCTTGTTAACCCGGGTACTAAATTTGTAACCGTAATTAATAATTTTGATTCCGAAAATCATGTGATAGATAACGTTGGGAAGATATTTTACTTACGCACGAATTGTAAAGCGCCAAAATATAAAGTAGTTTCATTTTCCATCGATACGCCATTAGAAGATAACTGGAAAACAATTATTTCCGAATCACAAAACTTATTAGAAGGCGCAAGGCTGTGCAACAAAAAAATTGTAGTGAATTATTTAGAGAAGTCCTGTTCAAAATTAAGTTGTTATAGTATAGAGGGTAAACCTGAGACAGAGATAAGGTTGCCGGGCATTTGTAAATTAACCGCTTTTAATACAGATAGGACCTACAACTTTGCTACATACACTATTGTGCAATACACTGCACCCGAACAAAATTATTATTTAAATGCCGAAACCTGGGAAAGTAAATTGATCTTTAAACCGGAAATTAAATTTCAGTCGGATAATTATGTTACCGAACAGGTTTTTTTTCCAAGTAAAGATGGCACAAAGGTCTCGATGTTCATAACACATAAAAAAGGTTTAGAGATTAACCAAAAAACACCTTGCTTTGTGTTTGGATATGGTGGATTTAATATTTCATTATCACCCGAGTTCAGGATAGACCGTGCTATTTTTATGGAGGCCGGTGGAATTTATTGCGTTCCCAACCTGCGCGGTGGCGGTGAGTATGGCGAGGACTGGCATAAAGCAGGCACCAAATGTCAAAAACAAAATGTGTTCGACGATTTTATTTCTGCCTGCGATTACCTCGTTGCAAATAAATACACATCGTATAATAAAATTGCTATTCACGGCCGCAGTAACGGTGGCTTGTTAATTGGTGCGGTTTTAACTCAGCGCCCGGACATTTGTAAAGTAGCCTTACCAACAGTTGGTGTATTGGATATGCTGCGTTTTCATTTATTTACAATTGGCCGCGCATGGACAGTTGATTACGGTAGCAGCGAAAATAAAAATGAATTTGCCTGCTTGTATAAATATTCGCCATTGCATAATGTAAAAGCGGTTAATTATCCTGCTACTTTAGTTTTAACAGGTGATCATGATGATAGGGTAGTACCTGCACATTCATTTAAGTTTGCGGCTACCTTACAAGAAAAGAACACCAGCGAAAACCCCATGTTAATAAGGATTGATGTGAATGCCGGCCATGGCGCGGGTAAACCTACCTCAAAACAAATTGATGAGTTTAGCGATATGTGGAGCTTTGTATTTTACAATTTAGAAATGTACCTTTAAAAAAACAAATAAATGATGAGAAAGATTATTCTTTTAGCAATTGTGATGTTTAGCTTAACGGCTGTTAATGCACAAATATTAAAATACCATAAAGTATTAATGCAGGGAGATGAGAATCTTGCAAAAACATTATTACAATTGGGAATTACCATCGATCATAGCGATGTTCAGGGAAATGACATAGCTGCAGAAATAAGTGATTACGAATTGCAAGTTCTAAAAAGTAATGGCATAAAGCATAAGATCTTAATTTACGATATGGCAAAATTTTACGAAACGCGCAATCACGATGATGTTGCAAACCGAACATTACCTGCCGCTGTTTGTAATGCGCAAAATATTGTTAAGCCAACACACTTTCATTTAGGAAGCATGGGAGGGTTTTTTACCTGGAACGAAATGAAACAGATCCTGGATAGTATGGTTTTATTGTATCCTAATTTGATCTCCGCAAAATTACCGTTAAGCCAACAAAGTATTGAAGGTAGAGATATATACTGGTTAAGGATCAGCGACAATCCAAATGTAGATGAAGCAGAACCTGAGTTATTATACAGCTCCTTACATCATGCGCGCGAACCGGCAAGCTTATCGCAACTTATTTTTTATATGTGGTATTTGTTAGAGAACTATGCAACCAACCCGGATGTACAAGCAACTTTGGATAATACAGAATTATATTTTGTGCCTTGTGTAAACCCGGATGGTTATGTTTACAATCAATCTACCAATCCAAATGGAGGAGGTTTGTGGCGTAAGAACCGCAGGGTAAATGCAGATGCTACTATTGGCGTGGATCTAAACAGAAATTACGGTTACAATTGGGGTTACGATAATACAGGCTCATCACCAACTACTAGTAGCGATACCTATCGTGGCACTTCCGGATTTAGTGAGCCGGAAACACAAGCTATGAGAAATTTTTGCAATGCAAGACAATTTGTGACGGCATTAAATGCACATACTTATAGCAATGATCTGATCTATCCGTGGGGTTATTTACCAAGCATCTATACACAGGACAGTGCTACCTTTGTGAATTGGTCAATTTTATTAACGCAGGATAGTCGTTTCTTATACGGCACAGGCGATCAAACCGTAAATTATGTAACCAATGGCGATAGCGATGATTGGATGTATGGTGAACAAAGCACAAAAGGAAAAATTTTATCCATGACACCCGAAGCCGGGTCTGCAGGAGATGGTTTTTGGCCTGTATCATCCCGTATCCTTGATATTTGTAAAACAACTTTTACACAAAATTATAATCTTGCAAAATTAGTTGGCAAGTATGCTATTGCAAGAGATGATCGTGATAAATTTTTAAGTGGTAACGGATATTTAAATTACAATCTTCAACGCTTAGGCGCTTTACCTGGAACTTTTACTGTATCTATGGTACCGGTTGGTAGTGATATTTCATCGGTTGGCGCACCAAAAGTTTATTCTTCGTTGGTGCAAAATAATGTTGTTGCAGATTCTATCTCATTTACATTAAATACAGGTTTAACTCCAGGTCAGGTAGTAAAATATGCTATTGCCGTTAACAATGGTGCTTTTACAAGATTAGATACTGTGAGTAAAATTTTTGGTACACCTACAACTTTGGTTTACGATAATGGTAATTCTACCGCTACAAATTATACAACTTCCGGTACATGGGGTTTAAGCACAACAAAATTTGTTTCGCCACCTAGTAGCATTACCGAGAGCCCTATTGGGAATTATGGTAATAACCAAACAAAATCAATTACGCTAAAAAATCCAATGGTGCTAACCAATGCGGTGTATGCGCACTTACAATATTATACAAAATTTGAATTGGAAAAGGATGGCGATAAAACACAGATCTTAATTACAACAAATAACGGCACAAGTTGGTCGCCACTTTGTGCTAAATATGAAACATCGCCTGCATCCAATGGCGGTACTATTCCGTTGTATGACGGTTTACAGGATGGATTTGTAAAAGAAGACATTGATCTTTCTTTATATTTAGGGCAAACAATTAAAGTAAGATTTTTATTTAATTCAGATCCGGGTTTAACCAAGGATGGTTTTTATTTTGATGATCTTTTGATCCGTGTTATTTCTTCCGGTCCGGTTGGCATAGTTAAAAATATTTTAGTTGGCGATAATATTGTGTTAAGCCCAAATCCATCTAACGGTAATTTTAATTTAGCAAACCCTGATGGGATCTCTATTGATGTTGCAGTTTATAATTCGTTAGGACAATTAGTTTATCAGCAACAAAACAATAACGCACTTAACTCAAATATTAATATTGAGAACCAGGCTGCCGGCATTTATTTTGTAAAAATTAAAGCGGGTGGAGAAGAGGTTGTGAAGAAAGTGGTAGTTGAGAATTAGTTCTTGGTGCCCTTAGAGATTTTTCTTTGTGTGCTTTGTGGTTAAACTTAAATACATAGGGAACAAAGTAGTAGGCACAGTGCTCACAAAGAAATTATTTGTAATTCCAATTATCTATTTGCTTTTTCATAATAGATTTATATTCTAAAAATTGTTTTTTTCGGTGTCCATTTGCACCAGATGGGTGTGGGAAATAGTTTAAAACGATATTTTTTTTAATTAGTTTTTCTTCTTGTAATTTTTTTAATACATCTGAGACACTATTTCCTAGAGGAATTATTAATTTATTTTCGAAAGAATTAATTTCGGGAACAAAATTTTGTTTGATAGCGTCCCATAATAATTTGGTTTTTATTGGTGATGGTTTTTTTCCGTTATAATTTTTATTATCTATAAAAACCGGATATTTTAAAATTGAAGTTGTATGTAAAATTGAATTTTTGTTGTTAAATAATTCCTCAGTAGAGTTTATTCCTAGCTTTTTATTTAAATGCAATTCATCAAGCATATTAATAAGGTTTGTCCTCATTGAGCCTGCGAAGCTTGCTGCTTTTTTTCCAGACAATAAGGATTCTGTCCAATCATTACTGTCTATAAATGATTTAATAACGGTTCTGTACGAAATTTCCATTTGCGTCCATCCAGGTGTTATTCCAACAATGATGATTGAAGCATTTGTGTTTAAATAGTCAACCGGGGCGTAGTAAATTTTAAGATTTTTTTCTTCTGAAATTAAATAATCAGGTTTGATTAAATCTGATTTCGTGTATTTTTGTTTAACGGTCTCATTTTTAATTTTATTTCTGAATGGCATATTGTACCTTCTTAAAGACCATGTTAAATTATTTTATCACCTCCCGGCCCAAAAGCTTATTAACGCGGCCTTTGAGGATATCTAAACGTCTTATTTCTTCAAGTACCTCAAGTGATTGATCGTATTCAGAAGTTTTTAATGTTTCGCGGATAGAATTGATGTAAGCATTCAGTTTCCTGCTTTTAAAACTGAACAAAGTTTTTTCAGCATCTTTTTTCGCAAGATCTATTTCTTTTGGAACTATCACGCCAAAGTTTATCCACTTTGGGCTTACCTCGTGTTTATCAATAACGTAATTTACGGCAAAGCTACTTATCAGCGGATCGGGCGATTGTAAAAAATGTTTTACATCCGGCAGGCGATGATCTTTTAATTGTTCAATATAGTCATCTAATACGGCTTTGTAAATTGGATTTTCATAGGAGATCTCATCTCGCCATAACTCAAAAATAATAAATTCGCCTAAAGTAATTTCCAGTTCGTGTTCCACATTCACTTCATCTTCCGCCTGCGTAGTAATAAGTATATTGCCGTATTTAATTAAGAGTACAAGCAGCCGTTCTTCTTCCGCGTCAAAATTAAAGACTTCTTTTTCCGGCTTTGTTTCAATTAATAATTCGCTTTCTAAAGTACTTTCAGTTGTAGCTGTAGTTTCAGTTGTAGAGTAATTAGTACCGTTTGCTTTTGCAGCAACTTTCCGTCGTATTTTATTTACCTCTAATTGAAGGATAGATTCCTCTATCTCCATAATATTAGAGCATTCTTTAATATAAATGCTTCGTATAATATTATCAGGAATTAGTGCAATACTTTCTACAATATCTTTAATTACTCCTGCACGTTTAATTGGGTCGTTCTGTGTTTCGTTACTTAGTTTTTTTGCTTTGAAGTATAAAAAATCCTGCGTATTATTTTTTAAATAATCATTAAATTCCTGTACAGTTACTTTTCTGCTAAACGAATCCGGATCATCGTTATCCGGGAACAACAATAACTTCACATTCATGCCTTCCTCTAAAAGTAAAGGAATGGCGCGGTTGCTGGCCTTTTGCCCGGCCTCATCACCATCGTACAGAACAATAATATTTTTTGTAAAACGGTGAATGGATTTTATTTGTTCAATGGTTAATGAGGTACCGCTGGATGCAACCACATTAGCAATGCCAACCTGGTGCATGGCTATCACATCCATATAACCTTCTACAAGATAACAGCAATCGGCATCTTGTATCGCTCTTTTTCCTAACCAAAGGCCATATAAGATCTTACTCTTGTTATAGATCTCTGTTTCCGGACTATTAATATATTTTGCAACTTTTTTATCGCTGCTTAATGTTCTTCCACCAAAAGCTACCACGCGGCCACCATCATCCTGTATAGGGAACATTACGCGGCCGGCATACCTATCAAAAAGATCTGCCTGCGTTAATTCATTTCCTTCTACATAACGGTTACTAACAATGCTCATGCCCGTTTTAGCAAGGTACTTTGGCTGGTAGCTGTTTTTTACGGCAGCTATTGTAAAAGCATTTCTTTCTTCTAAACTATAACCTAATTGAAATTTCGCAATAATATCATCCCGCAGATCCCGCTCTTTAAAATAACCAAGACCAATAGACTTTCCTTCATCTGTGTTCATCATGGTCTCCGAAAAATAACGCTGTGCGTATTGCATAACAATAAGCATGCTTTCTCGCTCAGTTTGCTGTTCGCGTTCTTCGGGTGTTATTTCGCGCTCAACAATTTCGATGTTATATTTTTTAGCAAGCCAGCGTAAAGCATCAGGATAAGAGAGCTTTAAATGTTCCATAATAAAGTTGACAGAATTGCCCGATTTACCGCAGCCAAAACATTTATAAATACCTTTTACCGCCGATACCGTAAATGAAGGGGATTTTTCACCATGAAAAGGACAAAGGCCCAGCAAATTGGCACCACGTTTTTTTAAGGAAATAAATTCTCCTATTACATCTTCAACATGCGCGGCATCAATTATTTTATCAACGGTGTTTTTAGGTATCACTTTTATAGTAAATTTGACTAATAAATATACTTTAATTAGATGATAAAATTACGCTATTCTTTACAAATTTTAGCTTTGCTGTTAATAAGTGGAGTCGCTGTTTCACAGGATGATACAAAAGAAGTAAGCCCTTATAAGAAATTATCAAAGTCTTTTTTTGGCGCCGTAAAAAGAGATATTCCCAACCGGAACGAAAAATTCTTTGACACCTCTTTTTATGCTAAGATAAGTTCTGCGCAAACAGATAGAACATTGGATAATTTTAGAAGAGCGCATGGTGTTATCGTAGCTATCGAAAAAACCGAAGTTGATACACAAGGCTGCAAAATGGCAACGGCTACATCCATAAAAACCGGTGATGGAAAATTTTTATGGTACTTATATTTCGACCAGGCACAATACATACAGCGCTTGGCAATTGACACCTTTAGTGATCAATGGTTCTACAAACCTAAACCAATTACCAGCCCGAATTATACCAGGAAAGAAGTGCTTTTTGAATCAAACCCATTTATAAAATTACCTGGAAGTTTATATATCCCTAATAATTTAAAGAAGCCCGGGCCGGCTGTTGTGTTGGTTCATGGCAGTGGCCCGCACGACAGGAATATGTGCATTGGCAGAAATAAGATCTTTTTAGATATGGCTTTAGAGCTGGTACAAAAAGGTATTACAGTTTTAATTTATGATAAGCGTACTTACGTTTATCAATATCACGACCCATTCCCCATGGATAGTATGGATTTTCAATCAGAGACAATTGATGATGCAGTAGCAGCCGTAAATTTTTTAAAACAACAAACAGGAATTGATACAAGCAGGATCTTCATTGCCGGTCACAGCCAAGGCGCTTTGTGCGGACCATTAATGGTAAAAAAATGTAAAGTAAAAGGATTGATCTTACTAGCAGCACCGGGCAGAAGCCTGCTGGATATGATCCCCGAACAATTGGATTATATTGCCGGCTTACAAACAAAAAAAGATGCAACTGCTGAGGCACAGACCAACGCAATAAAATGGCAGGTTAATAACGCTTTAAAACCGGAACTTACTTTGCAAAGCAGGATGATACTGCCTTTTGGCGCTAGACCAAAATACTGGTTGTTTGATAGAAATTATAAAGTACTGGATGTGGCAAAGACCATAACGTTACCAATATTATTAATACAAGGTGGAAGAGATTATAATGTTACTAAAAAAGATTATGATCTTTGGGGAGAAGCGATGAAAGGCAAGTCGAACTTTAAGTCGGTTTATTTTGAAGAGCTGGATCATATGTTCTTCACAGGCACAGGTAAAGCAAGACCTGAGGATGTAACCAAAGTTAATCATGCCTCGCAAAAGGTAACTGATAAAATGGCGGATTTTATTAACGGAAAGTAGAGATCGTCATTGCGAGGGTTTTTCACCCGAAGCAATCTCAAATCTTTTTTTTTGAATTCTCTGTGTTTTAGATTGCTTTGCTATCGCTCGCAATGACGGAGTTTACTTTTTATAAGCCTCTGTAGCTTTTCTTACACTGCCATGTTTTAAAAGTAAAGCCTTAGCCTCTTCGTAATTTTGCATTCCGGTATTTTTCATCAGCATTTTTGCGCCTCTGTCCACCAGTTTATTATTACTGAGTTGCATGTCCACCATTTTATTTCCTTTTACCCGGCCAAGTTTTATCATTACCGTTGTAGAAAGCATGTTTAACACCAGTTTTTGGGCGGTACCACTTTTCATGCGTGTAGAACCGGTTACAAACTCAGGACCAACAATAACTTCTATTGGGAATTTAGATACCGCTGCCATTTCGCTCCCGCCATTGCAGGTAATACAGCCGGTTAAAATATTTTCTTCATTACATTTTTTTAAAGCACCTATTACATAGGGGGTTGAACCTGATGCGGCAATACCAACCACAACATCTTTGGCAGTTATATTATGCTGTTTAAGATCTAACCAGCCTTGTTGCAGATCATCTTCAGCAAACTCTACCGCTTTTCTAATGGCATCATCACCACCGGCAATTAAGCCTATTACAACACCATGTGCAATACCATAGGTTGGCGGGCACTCACTAGCATCTACAATTCCTAAACGCCCACTTGTACCGGCCCCAATGTAAAACAATCTGCCGCCATTTAGTAATCGTGTAACGGTTTCATTCACTAATTTTTCAATTTGTGGAATTGCTTTTTCCACCTCAAGAGGAACTGTTTTATCTTCTTTATTGATATTAGTAAGAAGTTCAGTTACGCTCATTTGCTCTAAATGATCATAAAACGAATCGGCTTCAGTGGTTTTCATTTAATTATTTTAATTGTGTAATGTAAGCTCAAAAAAAAAGCCGCTTAATGTAAGCAGCTTTTTTTATGAATAGAACAATGTTTATTTAGTTACAATTAATTTCGCTACACGCTTGGTGTTTGAACTGCTGTTGATAGTAACAATGTACATACCGCTGGCAAGGTCATTTGTTTCAAAGGTGTAGTTTGCTTCGCCACTATTTAATTTACCTAATTTTTCCTCTTTAACAATTCTGCCATTTATGTCGGAAACATTAATGCTTGCTGTTTCACCATCAACACTGTTAAATGAAATAAATACGCTACCGGTTGTTGGATTAGGATATACGCTTAGGTTATTTTCAGTTTTATTAGCTGCATTTTCGTTAACACCAACATAATAGGTTGACGTGTAAGCCTTGTTTGACCAAATACCGCGACCGTTAGTAGCAGCATAAATAAGACCTGAATTATAACAATCCCATGTTCTCATTACCTGTTGTTTTAGATCAAAGATCTGCAATATTGGCAACTGTCCACCATTTGCATCTACCCATGTTGGAGAACCCGCAGTAATATCACTTGTATAATAAACACCAACGTCCGTTCCAACAAATACTTTTTTGTTATCAGACATTTCCATTAAAGAACAATAGATTTTAGAAGTTGGTAAACCGCTTCCGTTTTTAGATGTAAGATTAACATTTGAAGCATCACATTTTCTAACATCAGCAGCACCGCTATAAAGGATCTTAGTTCCGCTGGCAGTGGCATCATCAAATGTAACGGCAATTGCTTTATTATCGTTAGTTACACTTATACCAGTAACAACGTTGGTATAGGTTCCCAATAAAGTTGTTCTGTATGGGCAACGAGGATTATTCTTGGTACCATCCGGCGCATTGGTAGTAGAGAAGGTAAATACATTCGTGTGTAATTTACCTGAATAATCTTTGGCAGTAGAATCCAGTAACGCATCTAAATAGGATACCCGGTATAAAGACTTATTACCACTTAGTGGATCATTAGTTGCATAATATAATTCAGTACCGCTTTTGCTCCACTCTAAAGCCGTAACCGTACCGGATATAGCAACAGTGTTAGATACGCCTGATAATTTATTACCTGCAGCATCAGTTGTTAAACATTTGTTAGCACTTACATTGATCATACTTAAAGGATTATTTAAGCTTAATGGCGCGTTAGAAACATAAACATTTGCCCCGTAACCCATGGCTATCCTTGCAGAAATAACATTGGCGATCTTAACAGGTTTATTATTTGCAGGAACTGCCGCAAAGAAATAACCGAACGTACTAAATGATGAAACCGCCGCAGGAGCTGTAGTTGTTGAAGTATTTGCGCCTATTAAGGTGTTAGAACTTAAACCAAGCAAGGTATAAGTAGTTGCTGCAGTAGTTGGCGTAATGGCAATTGTAAAAACCGGCGAGGCTTGATTAACATTACCCGGCATTAAATTATAAGTTGAAGAGTTTACAGTACTAAAAGTAGTGGAACCGGTAATAGTAGTGGGGGTTCCTACTTCTGAAATAGTATAATTCGTAGTGGTTGTGGGTGTTACTACAAAAGCAACATTGGTTTGAGTTAAATTACCTGGCATCAAAATATAACTTGGAGTGGTAACTGTACCGGAAGGAACCGCGTTAATGGTATAAGTAACAGGTTTTGCAGTAACTGTATAACCACCATAAGTTGTTAATGTAAAGTTAGTGGTTGAAATTGGAGCAACCGTGAAAACCGATGAAGCAGTTTGTGAAGGGTAAGACCCAGGTGTTAATACATAAGTAGGATTTGATACAGCAGATGCCGCAGCACCCATCGTATAACTTGTGGTTGAACCAAAATAATCCCAATTAAGCGGAGATGCCAAAGTTGTAGAATAAGTATAAGTTTTTGTAGAGATCTTATCATCAACTACCGAAACAACAGAACCCGCTTTATATTTATAAAACACCACGCAAAAAACACGATAATAAGCAGCCGCATCTGGTACACTAGTTAGACTTACTGTTGTTTTAGATGCAAATGGCGGTGAGGTAAATGTTACACTAATATTATCCAACTGTGTTGTAGCATTAAGCAAAATGGAAGTACTTGAAGGTACAACAGGACCGTTTTGCTGTTTAATTGGTGGAACAAATGTACCGGTAGAAGGAGCAGTATATGTATCAACCAAGGCAATGGTAATATCTTTTTTGTCAGAGCCTGTAAAGCCCGGAGAGCTAGAATTTGGAGGGCCGATTGGTAATAATACAGTACCGGTTCTAATTGCAATACTATCAATTAAGGCATTTGCATTTGGCCTTGCTGCAGAAAAGGTAAAAGTGGTTTGCGTTGTTAATGAAGAAACTCCTATAATAGACGCAGAGAATCTTAAAGTATCATTGTAAAACACCATCGAATCAGGACTGGCAGCTGTTTGCCCGTAATTTTCCCACAATTTAAACGGGGTTCCTGTTACGTTATAAGTTGTGTTGTCGTAATTAACAATCGTTTGAAGTTTAGAGTTTACAAGTAGGTCAATTTGTGTTGGATCAGATGTTCTAACATCCGTACTTCTAAATAATTTTCCCGAACCGCTACTATAATAAGCTGCATTAGGAAGTATTTTAGAGAACTCAGATTGGTAAACATCACCATTACCCCAAACAACTTCGCTCGTTACTAATGGAAAGTTACCACTAAAATAATTTAAACCATTACCACCTGTACCACCAATAAAACCAGAGTAAGGAGTTACGGCAGAGCCCGCAGCAGATGTAGACGAATTAGCGGATAAAGGATAACGCTCAATACTAACGGAGTTAAACTGGCCGGTAATTAAACCTTTATAAAAAGGCTGGTAGCTTGATAATCCGTCAGAAGAACGGTAAATACCTGCATCTGTAACAAAATAATACCTTGAGATTGAACTGCCTGATGAAATTAATTTTATATCATGAATGTTTGGAGCGAGATAAATTTGAGGGAAGACATTAAACGTAAGTGAAGGTTTTAACCAGGTACCAACAGGGTTAGAGTTAGCGCCACCGGTTCTTTTCCACGTATAAAACTGGTAACTTCCAACATAAATACGGTCCGGATCAAAAGGATTTACAGTAACAACTTGCGCATAATCTCCTGACGCAATGTTACCACCATTTCCTAAAGGATCTAATTGAGGCGAGCCTTGTAAAATCAAACCCCATGTAGCACCGGCATCGTAAGAAACAAACAAACCTTTTGTGGTTGCAGATGCGGGAGCACTTGGACCGGCATATTTAGTTGCAGCACAAGCATAAATTACATTGTTGTTTGATGGCGCAATAGCTAATTCAATACGACCGTAATTATCAGCTTGTAATAATGATGAGGTCATTGTAGTAATTGGTGTTAAAGCTGTTAAACCATTATTAGTTGATTTATAAACCTTAGAGAACTCCGCTGCCGCAGCAGGTGAAGTAGAATTTTCATTTCCTGCTGAGCAATATAAAATACCGGCCGCATCAAACTTTACATCTTGTCCACTAACGGTTGTAGCAGTTGAAACAAGTGGTAATGAAATGAAATTACTGCCACCATTTGTAGATACCATGATCCCAAGATTGGTAGCAAGTGCTATTTTTAAAGGATCTTGGGGGCTGCAGGCAACACGGTTAATTACTGTGCCAACGGCAGAAGCCGGTGCAACCAGTGATAACGATGTTCCATTTATAACATAAAGACCGGTACCGGCCTGTGCTTTTAATTTTTGGCCGGGGCGTAAAAAACCTTCACCGGTTGCTACATAGATCTTTCCATCTGTTGCTTGTGCTAAATAACTAACATTTAACTTGTTACCGCTTAATACAACTGCGCTCCAGTTAACACCGCCATCGTTTGAATAAAACACCCCGCTTGAAGCGCTTCCTACATATAGCGTGTTGCCCGAAGGATCGTTCTTGTCAACGATCATATTTCTTGCTCTACCAGCGTTATAAATTGGTCCTGCTTGCGACCAGTTAAAGGGTTGTGCGTCTGCAACGCCACTAAATCCTGCTAAAGCAACAATAGCAACTGCTTTTACTAATTTTTTAGAGAGATATTTTATCATACCAAAATGGTTTATTTAAACATTAATAAATTTTAACAAATTTGTTTATTTTTTATCATAAAACAAAGCAATATTTATTACTTTTTTTAAAAAACAGCTATTTTTTTTAAAAGTGGTTGCTTTTCACAGTTTTCTGGTAAAAATTTTTAATAAAAAAACCCGTAAAGAATAACCAATACGGGCTTTTTTTAGTCATTTTAAAATTAAAATCTTTCAAGATGCGAGAAAAAGAAATCAGATTCTACTGCTGCATTTTCATCACTATCACTGCCGTGCACTGCATTAGCTGCAATAGACTTTGCAAATAGCTTACGAATTGTGCCTTCATCAGCCTTAGAAGGATCTGTTGCGCCAATTAATTTACGGTAATCTGCTACAGCATTATCTTTGGTTAAAATAGCCGCCACTATTGGTCCGCCACTCATATATTCAGTTAGTTCGCCGTAAAAAGGCCGCTCTTTATGCACAGAGTAAAAACTTCCGGCTTGTTCTTTTGTTAAGCGCATGTATTTCATTGCAAGGATCTTAAATCCCGCTTTGTTTATCATTGCTAAAATTGGTCCGATGTTGTTTGCTTCAACGCCATCCGGTTTGATCATTGTAAAGGTTATATTACCTGCCATTTTTTTTAATTTAAGTGCGCAAAGATACTAATTCATGCATTTTAAACAAGCATTAAATCGGCCTTTTTAAGTTATTTCACTTTTTTATTTAAAACAGGATAGGTACTTTAGCAATATCTAAAATCTTATAAAATTTATTAAGCATGAAAAAAATATACACTTTTATTTTAGCTGCACTAACCGTTATGGCATTTGCCCAGCAGGCGCCAACTACTTGTTCGAACGATCCTATCTTTATGGCAACCAATAAGCCCGGCATATGGCCCGATAGTGCTACTAATTTTATACAAGGTACAGTTGGCTTGCCTTACGGACAAAATATTACAGTTAGGGTTCCAAAAGACACCGTGCAAAGTTCTATTACAATTTGTTTTAACCGTATAGAATTAACCACGCCGGCATCTTACACAAATTTTAATTTACCTCCGGGTTTAAATTTATTGGCAGGTACTACTGTTACTGCTTCTGCAGGAGTTTACAAATATCCGGGTAACATGGTTAGCTGTTCGGTAATTTCGGGTACGCCAACAACCGCAGGTACTTACACCGTGCAATTTAAAGTGCAGCCGTATTTAACGCCTTCTTTTTCGGGACCCTGCCCGGCAACCCCAAATTATAACAGCGGTTCGGCGTCTATTTCTCCGCCAACAACATTAAGTTATTATATTATTCAAATAAATCCCGCAGTTGGTATAAAAGAAGAAGTAAATTCAAGATCATTAAATGTTTCAAATGTTCCAAATCCTTTTTCTGCAAAAACAACTATAAAATTTACTGTTAAGGATGAAGCGCCGGCAAAAATATGCGTGTATAATTTATTGGGCGATAAAATTTTTGAAGATAAAATTAAAACAACCTACGGCGATAACAGTTATGAGTTGGGTGGCTCTAATTTGAGTAATGGTATGTACTTATACACAATTCAATACAAAAATTTTTCTGAAACAAAACGTATGGTACTTTCCGCAAACCGTTAATGAGTAGTCAAATTTTTGAATTATTAATTTTAGGTTCGTCCTCTGCAAGCCCCACTTCTGAAAGAAATCCAAGCGCTCAGTTATTAAATATAGCTGAGCGTTATTTTTTAATAGATTGCGGCGAAGCAACACAAATTCAACTGCGCCGTTTTAAGGCAAAATTCCAGGCAATAGATCATATTTTTATTTCACATTTACATGGCGATCATTTTTTTGGATTGCCGGGCTTGCTTAGCAGTATGCACTTGCTGGGCAGAAAGCAAGAAATAACCATCTATTGTCCAACAGAATTAAAAGAGATAATGGACCTAATGAATAAGATCTCTGACACACGTTTTAATTACCAGGTAAATTGGGTATTTACAAATAATGATGGGAAACATTTGATATTTGAAGATGATAAAGTGGAGGTGTATTCTTTCCCATTAAAACACAGGATCTTTTGTACCGGTTTTTTGTTTAAAGAAAAACCTTTACCGCGAAAAATTGATAAATATAAATTGGATAAATACAAAGTATCTACTGCCGATGTTTTGCAATTAAAAAATGGTAACGATGTGGTAAATCAAGACGGTGTAACAATAAAAAATAAGCAGGTTACGATCGATCCGCGATCCGCTAAAAGTTATGCTTACTGTAGCGATACTATTTATTTTCCGGATATTATTGAGTACGTTAAAGAAGTTGATCTTTTGTATCATGAAAGCACTTTTTTAAATGATAAAAAAGAAAGGGCAGAGAAGACCTTTCATTCAACCGCCGAACAGGCTGCGCAAATTGCAAAGGCTGCCAATGTTAAACAATTGTTATTAGGCCACTTTTCGGCCAGGTATGGCGATCTGGAGCAATTTGTAGCCGAGGCAAGCCCTATTTTTGAGCATTGCCTGTTAGCAACCGATGGCAAAAGGGTAACTATTTAACACATTTTTTTGAAATTTCTTGTGTATATTTGTCCTGTTAAATTATGATCAAAGTTTTAATAGCCGATAAAAATTTTCTTTCAAGAGTTGGATTAGAGCTTTTGGTGGGCGAATTAAAAGGTTTTGAATTAGTGCCTTCTGTTTGTGGCGATAAACATGATCTTATTAGCCAGTTACAACTTTCCAAACCAAATTTATTAATTACAGATTTTACTTCGCTAGGTGTTGAGGTAGATGAATTTAGGGCTATTGCAAAAAAATTTACAAAAATTAAATTTTTAGTGATCACCGAAATGTTATCTAAAAATGATCTTAATAAAGTATTGCAAAGTGATGTTACCAGTTACTTATTAAAAGATTGCGATAAAACAGAGATTTTGGAAGCAGTAAACTCAACTATCAAAGGAGAGAAATTTATTTGCGGAAAGATAGTTTCGTATTTAACTGCCGCTAAAGAAATAAAAACCACTAATTCATTTATTAAATCTTTAGGTTGCGATGGTATGTTGGTTACCGATCGCGAGATCGATATCATTCGTGGTATTGCCGAAGGTTTATCTAATAAATTAATTGCCGATAAATTAAAATTAAGCACCCATACCGTAAATACTCACCGCAAGAATATCATGAACAAGTTGGGTGTAAATAATACAGCCGGTGTTGTAATGTTTGCGGTTAAGAACCAATTACTGGAAACAAATTTTAATTTGTTCGAGTAGTATTCCTGATTTTTTTTTTGCCACAGATTTCATAAATTCACTTAGAATTTATTTTTAGTATATCTTAAATGGTGAGTTGCAATAAAAAAATCTGTGATATCTGCGTAATCTGTGGCTATATTATTTCGCGAATTTACGTTTGCGTAAAAAGAATTGTATCAAACCAAAAAGAATTAATAACATTACCGGCATTAGCACATTTATCATTTGCCACTTACTGCGTTGCAAAGTGATTTTCTTTTTATCCAATAAACGTAGTGTGACTTCGCGCGAGCGTAATTGCAACATACCTTCATCGTCAAGTAAATAATTAACGCAGTTCAATAAAAAATTCTTGTTGGCGTATTGCCGGTTGCTGTATTTGTCGTAACCCAGTGGATATGGCATGCGCGAGCTTCGGTTATAATCGTTCTTTGCTATATCTCCATCGGCAACTACTATCATTTTTGTTTTTTTGCCTTTATCAATGTATTTATATTTTGCATTAAAGGTAGAATCCTTTAAAAAAATACTTGGTAAACGGTATTCAACAAAGCTGCTAAACTCGCCTTCCAACAAACAAGCAACCGGAACATATGAATTTAAAAATTGCGATTCTTTTGGCGGGATCTGTACGCTGCTGTAAAAGATCCGCGCAGGGGTAGGCTGTATCTTGGTATATCTTGAAGTGCTTAATAAAATAGTTTTTTTAATGCCGTGCGCAGTAATAGTATCTAACGAACTAACATAATCAAATTTAATAAGATCCAAATTTTTTACGATCGGGTGGTTAACATCCGGTAAAACCAAAGGCGAGAAGGGCCATGGAAATAATTTAAAATTAGGTTGCCCTTTTTTAAAGCCAACGTTCATAGGTATTACAGCACATTGAAAATCCTGGAGTAAAACATTGTTTAAACGCACCCCATATTTAAATAACATGTTATCTATATTTAACGGGCGCGATAAGCCTAAAGAAAATCCTTTCATTAATAAAGTATCGCGGTTAATGCCAACCGGATCTATTAACCAAAGTACTTTTCCGCCTTTCATGATGTATTGATCAATGATGTATTGATCGGCTACAGAAAAAGCACTATCGGGTTGTGCAATAATAATAGCATCGCTTTGATCAAGTGCACCAAGTTTTCCTAAAATGGGGGTGCGGTTAACTTCATAATATTCAGAAAGGGCGCGGGCTAATTCGCTAAAGTGTAAAGTATCTAATTCGTAATGCCCTTGTATAAAAGTAACTTCTTGTTTTTTGTTGCGTTGTAATTTACGAATGGTATTGGTTAAATTATACTCCAATTCCTTTACGCTGTTATTTACAGAAACTTCATAATCTGTATTATCCTGGCGATTAAAGATCTTCCACACAGCTTCTTTGCCTTTATGGCTAACAATGGCGCCCGGCCATATCAACGATTGAGAGGTCTTGTCTTTATTTTTTTCATACACTTGTTCTGGTACTAATCCTTTTTCATACAATTGCTTTTCGAGATTCATTTTCTCGTCATTGCTCAAACCTTCGCCGGGCACAATAAACTCGTATTGAATTTGGTTACCGGAGTAGGCACGAAACTCATCTAAAATTTCTTTTGCTTCATTTCTTAAACGTGTAAAGCTTGGATTAAGATCACCATCAAAATAAACTTTAAAATAAACTTCATCATCCAAATTCTTTAATAATGTTTTAGTTGATTCGGCCAGGGTATAGCGCTTTTCAGAAGTAAGGTCAAAGCGTTGAAAATAAAATGCGCCGATAAAATTTAATAGAACAACAATGCCAATTAAAACTACCAACGACATAATATCGCGGCGTTTATTTGTGGATGTTGTTATTTTTTTATCGACTACCATTTCCTGCTTTCTAAAACTAATTTAGTTAACAAATTAAAAAGGGCAATTACACTAATAAAATATAAGGCATCGCGGGTATCAATAACACCGCGGCTCATACTTACATAATGATCGTTTAATCCAAGCCCTTTAAAAAAGGCATCGTACTTACCAAACAAACCGCTTTGCGCAATAAACTCAAAACCTATGTAACAAAAAAAGCAAAGCAATAAAGCAATGATGAAAGCAATTACCTGGTTCTCGGCAATTGCCGAAGCAAAAATGCCAATGGAAACAAAACCTGCGCCTAAAAATAAGAGCCCAATGTAAGAGCCCCACATGCCGCCGGTATCAATATTTCCTTTTGGTGCACCAAGTACATGTACACTATAATAGTAAATGAGGGTAGGTAATAACGAAACCATTACTAAAGTAAAGCCGGCAAAATATTTGGCTAATACTAATTGCAGATCGGTTAATGGGCGGGTTAATAATAACTCAATAGTACCGGTTTTTTTTTCTTCAGAAAAAGACCGCATGGTAATGGCAGGAATTAAAAATAAATATACCCAGGGGGCAATAAAAAATAAAGGGTCGATGTTGGCGAAACCATTATCTAAAATATTTGAGCCGCCGCCTTCTGATGGAATTACCCACATAAAAATACCTACCAGCGAAATAAAAACGCCAATAGCAATGTAGCCGATAAGGGAACTTAAAAAACTACGTATTTCTTTTAAATAAAGCGTTAACATAAAGCGCAAAAGTACATATAAAAAATTCGTTATTCAACCTCTTCCAACTTATCACCTGCCGGAACATTATCCAGGATCTGGTATACTTTGTAAGTTTGGTAGGCCGATCGGTTTAACTGATTACTTAAAATGATAACAGTTAATTTATCATTTAAACGACGGTGGAAAGATGAGCGGTAACCATGCCACCAGCCATTATGGTAGACTTCTTTTTTTAGCGAATCGTTAATATCTTTTAAGCGCCAGCCATAACCATAATTACTTAATTTTTTTTCGCGGCTATAAGCTGTATAAGCTAACTGCTGTGTTTCTGCTTTGATGATTTTGTTTTGGTACATGGCCTCACTAAATAAGAACAGGTCGTAAGGTGTTGAATAAATACTTTTATCACCCAGCACATAATCGCTCGCGTCAAGGTCTATGGGTTTCCATTTATTGTCGTAGGGCTTTGTAATATTTTTACCGTTGAGGTCAATTTCTTTAATGGTAGCGGTATTCTTCATACCAAGCGGTTTAAACAATTCTTCTTTTACAAAGGCCGAATAAGTTTTGTGCGATACTTTTTCAATTAACAAAGCCAATAGGGCGTAATTGGTATTGCAATAGTTAAAGCGTGTATTTGGTTTTAAATAAGGCTTTGGATTTTTAGTAATAAAGTAATTATACATGTCTGTGTTACTCATTTGGTAATTAGGTTGATAGATCTCGCTATTTAAAACATAGATGTAATTTGCCAGGCCTGAGCGGTGATTTAAAAGTTGTTTAATGGTTACTTTATCATACGGAAAATCGGGAAAATAAAAAGAAAAAGGTTTATTAAGGTCTATTAATTCTCTTTCGTGCAACATTAAAACTGCTGTAGCGGTAATTACCTTTGATACCGAAGCCAATTGGAACATAGAGGAATCGGTTAATTGGTCGTTGGTGCTTTTATTTAAAATACCAAGCGATCGTTTATACAATACTTTGCCATTGCGCGCTACCAATACACTGCCATTAAACGTTCCGGTCTGGTTCAATTGGGTAAAAAGGGTATCTAACTTATAGGAGATAAATTGTTCCTCTTTATTTAAGTTAGAGGCTATTTCTAATTTTTCGGTTTTGGTAAAAGTTTTACCACTGCCTGCTGTTGTTAAATTGCCGCAACTTAAGAACATTACCAATAAAAGCGTAAGTATGGATAGTCTGTTCATTATTTTTTGTTTTTAGTGGATGTTTTCTTTTTTACTTTTTTCTCCGGCACATCTTCATCGTTGTATTTATTATAATCGAGTTTATTACCCCAAAAGCTCATTTGTTGCTTTATCCAGGCCTTACGTTTAGAAATATAAGCACTTGGCGGGTTTGCCACATATTTTATAGGGTTAGGTAAAACGGCAGCAATAGCGGCACATTCGTCTTTATTTAATTTAACGGCAGGTTTTTTAAACCAATGTTGCGCGGCGGCTTCAGCTCCGTAAACACCATTTCCCATTTCTATACTGTTAAGGTAAACCTCCATAATGCGCTCTTTGCTCCAAAAGGTCTCTATCAATAAAGTAAAATAAGCCTCAAAGCCTTTACGTATATAACTACGGCCGGGCCATAAGAATACATTTTTTGCCGTTTGTTGTGAAATGGTACTTCCGCCCCTTATTTTTTTGCCTTTTTCGTTGGCTTTCATAGCCTTTTCAATAGCGCCCCAGTCAAAACCATAATGTTTAAGATAGTTTTGATCTTCGCTGCAAACTACGGCTAACTGCAATTTTGGGGGAATTTCTTCCAGGCTTACCCAATCGTGTTCTAAGGTCATACTTTTGCCATCGCCTTTTTGCTCAACACAACGTATTAACATTAAAGGCGTTAAGGGCACGGGCACCCAACGAAAAAGAATGGTGCTGCCTACCGAAAGCACAATAAAAAAAACAATAACTTTTAAAACTATCTTAAATAGTTTGGTTAACAAAATCAGCATCCTAAATGCAAATCTATTCGTATTTTTAAACTTTAAACCTCTTAGTTTGTAAATCAATTAACTATCGGTTCTTAATTACTATGAACAAAAAACGAATTACCCTTATCATTCTTGTAATTGCTGCGCTTATTGGCTTTTATTTCTATAATAAATACAATATGGCGCCCAGTATCGACTTTAATAAACTGACATTAAGTGATCTGAACGAAAAACCCGTTAAATTTTCCTCTTTTAAAGGAAAAAAAATGGTTGTTTGTTTCAGCGCTTCCTGGTGTGGTAATTGTTTAGATGAAATGAAAGAAATGAATGCAATAAAAGACGTTCAATTAAGTGATGTTGAAATTGTAATTATCAGCGATGAACCTTTAGAAAAAATAATGTCGTTAAAAGAAAGAACAGATTACCCTTTTACCTTTTTAAAAATGAACCAACAGTTTAATGATATTGGCATTTTTTCTATTCCAACATCTTATATTGTAAATACAAATTTAGAAGTAAAAAAAGAAACAGTTGGCTATGTGGATTGGACCGACGCTTCAACTGTTGAACATTTAAAAAAATTAATGGAGTAGGAGATAGAATGAGTACCAGGGATATTACAAAATTAAGTTCAAAAGAGTTTATTATCATTAAGGGTGCGCGACAACACAATTTAAAAAATGTGGATGTTGCTTTGCCACGCAATAAAATGATCGTTATTACCGGCCTTTCGGGTTCGGGGAAATCATCACTTGCTTTTGATACGTTATATGCAGAAGGCCAAAGACGTTATGTAGAAAGTCTTTCGGCTTACGCGCGTCAGTTTTTGGGAAGATTAGAAAAACCACAGGTAGATTATATAAAAGGTATTTCGCCGGCAATTGCCATCGAGCAAAAAGTTATTTCAAGAAATCCAAGAAGTACCGTTGGTACAATTACGGAGATCTACGATTATTTTAAATTATTATTTTCGCGTGTTGGTAAAACTTTTAGCCCCGTTAGTGGCAAACAGGTAAAACGCCAAACGGTTACCGATGTTGTAAATTTTGTAGCCGAATTAAAAGAAGGCGCCAAGGTTTTAATCCTTTCAAAAGTTTTAGAAGCAAAGGACAGACCTTTCCAAAAACAACTCGACCTGCTTTCACAACAAGGCTTTTCAAGGGCAGTCATCAATGGTGAGATCAAAAAAATAAATGAAATAGATTTTAAAACGGTAAAAAAAACATCCGAAGTGTTTTTATTGATTGATAGGTTAGTTTCAAATCCAAGCGATGAAGATTTTTTAAACCGTGTTGCAGATAGCGTACAAACTGCTTTTTTTGAAGGCAATGGCGAGTGTTTGGTTTGGGTAGAAAAAGGCGAGAATAAATTTGATAAAAATACTTTTAGTAATTTATTCGAATTGGATGGTATCTCTTTTGAAGAACCTAATGTTAACTTTTTCACGTTCAATAATCCAATTGGCGCCTGTAAGACCTGCGAAGGTTTTGGAAGTATTATTGGAATAGATCCTGATCTTGTAATTCCAAACAAAAGTCTTTCGGTATTTCAAAACGCAATTGTTTGTTGGAATGGTGAAGTAATGAGCGCCTACAAAAAAGAGCTTTTAAAGAATGCACATAAATTTAATTTCCCGGTACATAAGCCAATTGTAGAGTTGTCTAAAAAAGATTACCAGTTATTATGGGAGGGCAACCAGTATTTTGATGGCTTAAATGCTTTCTTTAAAATGCTTGAAAAAGAAACCTACAAAATTCAATACCGTGTAATGCTGGCCCGTTACCGTGGTAAAACAGTTTGCCCCGATTGTTTGGGAACGCGCCTACGTAAAGATGCCAACTATGTTTTAATTGCCGGAAAAAATATTACAGAATTAGTTTTAACGCCGGTAGAAGATCTTTATCCTTTCTTTAAAAATTTAAAGTTGGATGAGCATGATACCATAGTTGCCAAGCGCTTGTTAATTGAGATTACTAACCGTTTGCAATATTTGCTGGATGTAGGTCTTGGTTATTTAACCCTTAACCGTGTTGCCAATACTTTAAGTGGCGGCGAGAGCCAGCGTATTAATTTGGCTACACAATTAGGAAGTACATTAGTTGGCAGTTTATATATTTTAGATGAGCCAAGTATTGGTTTACATCCAAGGGATACCGAGCGCTTGATAAAAGTATTGCGTTCGTTACAGCAACAAGGTAATACGGTAATTATTGTTGAGCACGATGAAGAAATTATGCGCCAGGCAGATGAGTTGATAGATATTGGTCCGGAGGCAGGTACGCATGGTGGCCATTTGGTGTTCCAGGGCACGCATAAAGAGTTATTAAAGAACAAAGCGGGCTATACTTCAAAATACTTAAACAATATTTTACGAATTGAAATTCCGAAAGCGCGGCGTAAATGGAAAGAATTTATTGAGATCAGGAATTTAAATGAGAACAATTTAAAGAACGTTTCTGTAAAATTTCCGTTAGGTGTTTTAACTTGCGTAACAGGTGTAAGCGGTTCAGGCAAATCAACATTGGTTAGAAGAGGCTTGATCCCGAATTTACAACGTTACTTGGATGGTTATTTTGAAAGTGTGAATGCCGACCACATGATAGGTGGCAGTTTAAAGCAAATAAAACAATTAGAGTTTGTTGACCAGAACCCAATTGGTAAATCTTCGCGCTCTAATCCTGTAACGTATGTAAAAGCATTTGATGAGGTTAGGAATTTGTATGCCGACCAAGGCCTTGCAAAAACACGCGGTTACAAACCGGGCTTTTTTAGTTTTAATGTAGAAGGTGGTCGCTGCGAAGTATGCCAGGGCGAAGGACAAATTACTGTTGAGATGCAGTTTATGGCCGATATACAATTGCCATGCGAGAATTGCAAAGGCAAACGCTATAAAGCCGAAACACTGGAAGTTTTGTATCGTGGTAAATCAATTTCTGATATTTTAGATCTAACAGTGGATGATGCAGTTGAATTTTTTGAAGGCGATACCGAAAATAAAACTTGTAAAAGAATATTAGAAAAATTGCAGGCATTACAAGCGGTTGGTTTGGGTTATGTGGCATTGGGACAAAGCAGCAGCACCTTAAGTGGTGGAGAAGCACAACGTATTAAGTTAGCCAGTTTTTTAATTGCTATAAATAATACTTCGCCAACATTATTTGTGTTTGACGAACCAACAACGGGTTTACATTTTCATGACGTGGCAAAACTTTTAAAATCGTTTGATGCCTTATTAGCAAAAGGACATTCTATAGTTGTAATTGAACATAATTTAGATGTAATTAAATGTGCCGACTGGATAATTGATGTTGGCCCCGAAGGAGGAGAGAATGGCGGAATGATTGTATTTGAAGGCACGCCGGATGAACTTGCAAAAAATAAAAAAGGCTACACCGGAAAATATTTATTGGAGAAATTGAAATAAATTTAACGGCTATAAAGTATGATCATAAGGATAATTTTATTTTTAAGTGTTATGGTTATTTTTTTTAGCAACTGTGGCGTTATAAAAAATTCGCCTAAATATCAATTAGCAAATGGTTATTATAAAAGTAAATCATTCTCTGCAAAAACAGAAAAAGTTTATATTGATAATGAAGTTGATACTGTTTACGTTTATAAATATGATAAACAATTAAAAAAAGTGGATACATCTGCCTCTTCACGCTTAGCTTTTGCAGATAAAATATCACGTATCAATAAAAATTCAAAATACTTCCGTCAGCCAAGTTTTGATGTGGACTTTGTAACCATGCCATTTAAATACAGGCCAACCCAAAGAGGATTTCCGCAACAGTTTAATACCAGTTTAAACGGTGCTGTTTATTTTGGTTTCCGTAACGATGTTTACCAGTTAAAATATAGAGAAACACCATTAAAAAAATATTTGAGGCAAACCACGCATTACGGTTTCTCTTTCGGTTTATTTACCGGTATTGGCGGCGCGGTAATAAACCCATGGGTTACAAATGGTGTGGTTGGTTATGACTACGACGGCGTGGCTTGGTCAAAAGGCATTAGCGCTATTATTGGCATTAATAATTTTACGCTTGGTTTAGCGTTGGGTTTTGATAACCTGTTGGATGAGAACAAAGATTTTTGGATCTACCAACAAAAACCATGGTTAGGTTTGGCATTTGGACTAAATCTTAATTAAAATGGATCTTCCCAAAGCTATATTTTGTTGGAGTGGCGGAAAAGACTCTGCCTTGTGTTTACACAAAGTATTATCCCAAAATTTGTTTGATGTAAAATATTTATTGACCACCGTTAACGATGAGTTTAAACGCGTATCCATGCATGGTACCCGCGAAGACCTTCTGGATCTTCAAGCTTCTGCAATTGGCCTTCCACTTTTAAAAGTAAGGGTAAAAGAAGGCACTAATAGCGAATATGAAAAGCAAATGGAGGCGGCTCTTTTAAAAGCAAAAGCGGAGGGAATTGAACAGGTAATATTTGGAGATATTTTTTTAGAAGACCTTAGGGTTTATCGCGAAAACAATTTGGCAAAAGTAAATATGAAAGCTGTTTTTCCTTTATGGAAAAAAGATACAAGGGTACTCATTAAAGAATTTATTGATCTGGAATTCAAAACTGTTATTTGTTGTGTGAATGATGGTTACTTTGGAGAAGAGTGGTTGGGTAGAGCGATAAACGAACAATTTATAAAAGAACTACCTGCTAATGTTGATCCCTGTGGTGAAAATGGCGAATACCACACATTTTGTTTTGCAGGGCCGGTGTTTAAAAAAGAGGTCAGGTTTACGATGGGCGAAAATATATACAAGGCCTTGGATATAAGAACTGATGATACTTGTAAGACCGAGCAGATGGTTATTACCAAGGGTTTTTGGTTTTGTGATCTGTTACCTTTTTTAACCACATAGATTTTTATGTGTTTAAATTTTTTGGAGAACGGAAATAAAAAAGGGAAACATTTTGTGTTTCCCTTTTCAGTTTTAAAAGGCTTTTTTCTTACCGAATTTAATATTGCCTAATGCATCCAGTATTTTCTTAAACACTTCAAAGTATAAAGTAACAATCAATACAAAACTCATCATCCAGATAACACAGATGTTAAACCAATAGGTAGAAAAATAGGTTCCCATAAAATTCTTTCTTGGTGCAAAAAAGTGCGCCCTTCCAAATTTAGAATCAACCGGATCCTGATAAACAGGATCTATCTGCTGGATCAATTTTCCATCTTTCTCGATACAACGGTTTAACTCGCCTGCATTCTTAACCAAATTATTTAAATTCTCGTTATCGTAATTGGCCGCCAGTTCTAAAAATTTCTCTTTTTCTGCCGGATTTTTTTGCATTGATAATTTTACTTCATCCAGTTTTTTATAGGCCGTGTTTTGAACGTTTATATAATAATTTTTGATGTTAGATAAATACGCTTTAATTGCCGCGGCTACAGCAGGGTTATAACTTTTTTCGTTTATCTGACCTAAAACATCACAAGTAACTTTTTTATTTATTTTACTTTCCTTAACTATCTCGTTATACAATAAAGCAATATCAGATTTTACATCATTTAATTTTTTACCCTCTTTCAATTCGTTCTCAATTTTCACCAATTTACTTTCCAGTTTAGGCATCCAATAATCTTTTTTGTATTGCGCAACGCTAATACTCTTATCGTATTTGTAAAAATTATGCTCGTATTTATTTTCTTTAAACTGGTTTACTGCTAAAGCCTCAAATGCCCAACGGCTGGCCATTACCTCGCCACTTATTGGCACACTGCCTTGCGCGGCAAGGGTAGGGTTTAATTTATCAAATTTAACTACTACGCCGGCTAATAATAATTGTGGGATAATTAAAAACGGAATTAAGATGTAAATAGTGACTGCGCTGTTAAATGCCGATGAAATATTTAATCCTAAAATATTTGCAAAACAAGATGAAGTAAATAATACCATCCAATAATCAGTAAACATGCCTTGTATACCAAGAACCGAGTTACCAACCAAAACAAATGTCAAGGTTTGTATAGCGGATAAGGCAAACATGATAATGATCTTGCTCCACAAATAACTTCCTTTACTTAAGTTCAGAAAAGATTCGCGTTTACGGATCTTCCTGTCTCGGATAATTTCTTCGGCACTTACTGTTAAGCCAATAAATAAAGCAACAACTACCGACATGAACATGTAGGCGGGAATATTCTCGTTCTCTCCAAATACATAACCTTTACTTGTATCTACATCTGTATTAAAGAAACGTACAAGGTAAGCCAAAATAAAAGCGAGTAGGGGAGCTTCTAAAAAGTTGATCATTAAATACTGCGTATTGGTTAATTTACTTTTAACGTCACGCGTCATAAATACTTTAAATTGCTTAAAGATATTTGGGATCTTAAAGATACTTTCAGGGATCTCGGTATGTTTTTTCTCAGAGTGAATATTACTTTCAATACGCTCGCGGTATTGCACGTTCCATTCAACCGGACTAACTTTTCTATTATAAGTTAAGTTACCGTATTCATCTAATACTTTGCTTTCAATAATATTAAAGATCTGTTCAGGGTTTACGTTACCGCAATTCCAGCATTCAGATTCTTCCGCATTCACATGATTTACTAAACGTTTAAAATAACTTACAGCATCTACCGGGTTACCATAATAAATTGGGTAACCGCCAACATCTAATATCATCAGGTTATCAAACATTTTGTAGATCTCTGATGATGGCTGGTGAATTACCACAAAAATTAATTTTCCTTTTAAAGCTAATTCTTTTAAAAGGTCCATAATATTTTCAGAGTCACGTGAAGATAGACCCGATGTAGGCTCATCCACAAATAACACACTTGGTTCACGAATTAATTCTAACGAAATATTTAAACGTTTACGTTGTCCGCCGGAAATGGTTTTTTCTAATGGCGAACCAACTTTTAAATGTCTTGTTTCACTTAAGCCCAGGTCGGCTAATAGACTATTACAACGTCTCGAAATTTCGGTATCATCCAAATTTCCAAAACATAATTTAGCATTGTAAAAAAGATTTTCATAAACGGTCAACTCTTCAATTAAAAGGTCATCCTGGCTTACGTGGCCAATTACACCTTGTATGGCATCTCTTTCGGTATGAATATTTTTGCCGTTTATTTTTACAGAACCACCACTTGGTGTTTCCATGCTATTTAAAACGTTTAACAAAGTAGATTTACCGGCTCCGGAACCACCCATGATACCGATCAGCTTGCCTGACTCTTCGTTGATATTAATATCGCGTAAACCAAGTTTACCACCTTTAAATTTGTATTCAAGATTTTTTACTTCAAAGGTTATTCTTGCTTGTGACTCATCACTTAAAAAGCGTCCAATAACATCACTATAATAAATAGGTTTTATTTTGCTTGAGCGGATAGAAGAACCGGGTGTAAAAATATGCACACGTTCTTTTGAAATAGCTTGTCCGTTCAATTGAAGTTCGTAATTACCATAAAGACGAAGTGCATACATGGATACACTTTCTATCTGTATTACCCTAACATCTTGTGGCAGGGTTTCGCAATAAATATGTTTGCTTTGATTTTGAATACCATTTTCGTTATTATTAATAACCAAAATGTTTGGGTTATTTGGGATCACATCCAAACCATCAACAATGAACGAGGTTAATAAATTAAACTCTTCCATTGGGATATTAAATGTATCGGCCACGGTAAGTACAAATTCATTTTCCTGCTCAGAGATCTCGTTACTTGAGTGAATAAATTCAAGCAAACGGATTAACACGATCACTTTTTGAGGTTGTTCAAGTTCTTGGTTTATTTGAGTACAGATTTTTAAGATCTTAACAGAATTAAGAGATGTTCTTTTGGCAGCGCCTTCTTTTTTCTTGCTACTGTTTTGATGCGACTCTAAATACTCGTCAAATATTTTTAAATAGGTTTCAACTTGTTCTAAGTTTAATTGGCCTTTTAAGAAAGACTGTACAATTTGTCGGCCGGTATTGTTTATGCCATCCACCTTTGCGATGATGGCAAACATTTGCATAAGGGCTCTTAATATTCGTTCACTCATTTTTTATTATTTTTTGGCACAAACATTCTCGTAAAAATGTTTTGCCATTTGTTTTATCTGGTTACAATCTTGTTTTGAGAAAGATGTTTCGGCCTTACCAAACATAAAGCCGGTAATGCCATCTTCTTTTAATGTGCCAATATAATTTTTGTAAATCTCTATCACATAATAACCACTGTTCTTACCTAATTCATAATTGGTGGTTTCTTTAGCGAAAAAACTTTTTGATCCTGATTTAATTTCAAGCATATCTGTTTTACCAAAATAAAGATTCTCAGAAGTACAGATCCTTAAATAGAATTTTGCATTGTTTGCTTTGGCCAGCTGTAAAGTTGTGCCGTTCTTTAAAGCAGTAATTAAATATTCGGCGTCAACCACTTTATTCTCTTTTGGAATGCGCAGAGTATCTTTAATAAAAGCAAGATCGCCAGACTTTTGGGAGTACCCAATTGAACTGAAAAATAAAATGCCGATAAGTAAAAATATATACCTCATATTAAAGCGAATTCTAAGATACAAAAAAAGGATAAAGTTGTGCTTTATCCTTTAAATTTTTTTTGAAAAATATCCAGATAATTTAAAGGATTATTTTTGTTTAAAACCAATTAACATTACCGCACATCCCGAACCTGGATTTTTGTTGGCATCTAACTGGGCTTCAATAATCGTTTCAAGGGTAGATTTTACTTTAAAATCCCAATAAGGGGCGTTTTTCTTATCCCTGTTTGTAAATAATAAGTGACGGTCCTGATCATAAATATTAAAGATCAAATTTCCATCGGAAGTACCGCTGCAAGCTGCGATCCTATATGTTGTCTCACCAAAAAATGTAGTTTGAAATTCAGCCGTTTCTTCTGAGTTCAATAAAAGTGCACGGTATTGTTGTCCGTCTGAAATAAAAGTAGAGATAATGTGTTTAGCACAAATATTTGCAATTGTGTCACACTGCGCATTTACTTTATTAAAACAAGCTGTAATTGAAACAAATGATAGGGCTATAATAAATTTCTTCATTTTAGTTTTTACGTTTAATATTATGATTGTGTGGCATTAATTATTTTATTTCGAATCTCTTTTATTTTTTCGGTAATAAGGGCAATTTGCTCATCACTTACAATTACCTCGGTTGTGCTATTAATGTAAGTTATTTTTTTAGCTGTATCGGTAACCGGTTCAACAAAATTATATTTGAATTGTATGCCGTCATAAATCTTAGAAAGATCGCTCAATTGAGCAGTTAATGCTACAACTTCAGGCTCGGTACTGCTACCTAAAATTTTAATTAAACTTCCTAAAGCTTGTTTTTGTTCTGCAATTCTAAATCTTACACCTTCTGTTGGTTTTGTTTTATAAGCTGTAACAGAAAAATGCATACTTTCTATCCAGCCGCCACAAAGGATAAGACTGCTAACATTGCTTCTTTGATTGTTCTTTAAATAAGCATCACTTCCTCTGTAAGCAATACCTACTAAAACCATCATACTATCTTTATTGGTAACATTGTTTTTAATACGCTCCATGGTAGAAGCATCAAAAGCAGCAGAAATACCTAATTTATCGGCTAATTGTTTTACAGAAGCTAAGTAACCTAAAGCATCCTGTGTTTGATTATAAAGTGAAACATAACCAAGATCTGCTCCGTAAATACCTAAATTAATAGACTTTGCGTAATCGGTTGAAAACGTATTTACTTTATTTGATGCATGTAAAATTGCTTTATCGTAAACGATCCCACTTTTTTGAATCAATAAAGCTGTTTGGATAGGCGAGGGTACACTAAAAAGTTCGCCACCTACATTTACTACCGATGTTTTAACGGTATCAACTGTTTCAACCAATTCATCCTTACCTTCATCTTTTTTGTCTCCTTTGCATGAGGAAAGAAGAGCAACTGCAATTGTTAAAGCTAAAACGTTTAGGTTTAGCATTTTTTTATAAATTTTCATCGATAAATTGATGTTTTTTAAAGATTAATTTGCCGCAAGTAAAGCAAAAAAACTGAATTGGACAAATAAAAATTCCTCACAATTCAGTTTTTTAATTGTTGAAAACCTTTTTAGTGATTATCACCTCCAAAGTAGTTCATTTCAATAATATCGGCATTGTAAGCCACATCATAAATAACCTCATTTAAAATAGTTTCGTTAGTCAGTTCTATCGGTTGCACCGCTTGAACAATAACAGTTTCGCATGGTGTGCCATCTGCACGTTTGTCGGTTGTAATTGTAACTTGCGCAAAAGTTCCATATCCGCCTTCCTTAAGCATCTTATAATGATTAAGATTTGGATTATACTCGCCACAACGTGTATTCATGTAGATCACATCTTTGCCAAAATGACGACCTTTAATTTCCCAAACCCAAACGTTTTGGTAACGCCAGCTATCGTCTTTCATTTTTATAGCAACGTCTATTTTCCAGATACCCGGGCTAACTTCTTCTAATTTATATTTCCACTTTGTAGAAATATTTGTCATTGCAGTTTTTAAATCAAACATATTTTTATTTTTAAAAGTTTATCAAATATATATTTTTTTTATTTGCTAATTAATTTATTTTGACCTTGTTTTTTAACCTAACTTTGCCTTCTCAATTTTTTAACCATTTATGAAGCGTTCTGATATTATTCTCCTCCTTATTCTTGCTTTTGTTCAATTTACAGGAATAGTTGATTTCATGGTTCTAATGCCATTAAAACCAAAGCTTACCGAGCTTTGGGGTATAACACCAAGCCAGTTTGGAATTGCCGTATTTGCTTATGGTTTTGGCGCTTTTATTTCATCGTTAATTTGTGTAAATAAAGTGGATAGGTTCGATCGTAAAAAGGTATTGGTGGTTATTTATGCGGGCTTTACCCTTGGCACATTTTTTTGTGGTTATGCAAGCAGTTATTATATGCTGGTGGCTGCACGTTTTATTACCGGTTTGTTTGGAGGGGTATCGGGTTCAATTATACAATCAATTGTGGGAGATGCTATTCCGGCCCAAAAAAGGGGGCAGGCCATGGGTATTTTAATGATGGGTTTTGCATTGGCAAGTATTGTTGGTGTTCCGGGAGGTTTATACCTTGCAGGCCATAACCACTGGTATACACCATTTATTATTTTAGGGTTTTTGTGTGTTGTAGTTTTTGTGGGTATTTTATTTGTTGTGCCCTCTTTTACCGCACACCTTGCAACCTATAAACAACAAAGCTTTGTTGGTGTGATGAAAAGTGTACTGGAAGATAAGAACCGGCGCTGGGCCTTATTATTAACAGCGCTTATAATGCCATCGCATTTTTTTATCATTCCTTTTTTAACGGATTATTTTACTTCTAATCTACAATTCGATTATTCGAGCACGGTGCCGCTGGTTTACATTGTTGGCGGGGCTATTACGGCATTTACCTCGCCCATGATTGGTAAATTAAGCGATAGGATAGGGCGTTTTAAGGTTTTGTTAGCTTTATCAATTCTATCGGTTATACCTCTAATTGGTATTCCAAACCTTGAAACACATAATAAATTTGTTCTCTTATGTTTTACAGCATCTTTCTTTGTTTTTAGCGGTTCGCGTATGATCATTGCCATGGCGCATACCACATCTACCGCGCAACCGCACATTCGCGGAGCATTTTTAATTATTAATTCCTCCGTACAGCAGTTTGGTACTTCTATCGCTTCTTTAGTTGGGGGGTTTATCGTAATACAGTCAAGTGATCATAATTTGCACAATTACCCTTACCTGGGTTATTTAGCTGTGTTCTTTTCTATAATGGTTGTATTGGTTTTTAATAAAGTAAAACCCTTAAAGGTTTAGTATCAAAATTTCTTTTTTTTCTTTGATTTTTTTACATAGTTTAGATAGTTATTTTAATCAAATAGCCATATTGCCAAAGGCACAAACACAAATGAAAATAAAAGGATTATACCATACCACAACTAAAAAACAATAATAGCAACGTATGAAATTTGAAACGAATGATACTATTGTTGCACTGGCAACAGCGCATGGCAGTGCCGCTATTGCTGTAATTCGTTTAAGCGGCCCGGATGCTTTTAAGGTGGTTGAAACAAATTTCTTCTCAAAAAAATTACAAAAAAAACAAATACACGATAAACCATCACATACACTTCATTTTGGCATGATCATGCATCAGGATGTAATTATTGATGAGGTTTTGGTAAGTGTTTTTAAAGGACCAAACTCATACACGGGTCAGGATAGCGTTGAAGTTTCCTGTCATGGTTCGCCCTTCATACAACAACAACTTATTCAATTATTTTTAGCAGCAGGAGCAAGACCTGCGGCGCCCGGCGAATTTACTTTGCGCGCTTTTTTAAATGGAAAATTCGATCTTAGCCAGGCCGAAGCAGTTGCCGATCTTATTGCCAGCAACTCTGCCATTTCGCACCAGGTGGCCATGCAGCAAATGCGTGGAGGCTTTAGTAATAAAATAAAATTGTTGCGCGAAAATCTTGTGAACTTTGCTTCTTTAATTGAACTTGAGTTGGACTTTAGCGAAGAAGATGTTGAGTTTGCCAATAGGAACGATCTTAAAAATTTAATTCATTCTATTAATACAATTGTTCTAAAACTGGTAAACAGTTTTGAATTAGGAAATGTGATAAAGAACGGCATACCGGTTGCCATTGTTGGTAAACCAAATGCCGGAAAATCAACTTTATTGAATGTTCTTTTAGAGGACGATCGCGCGATCGTTAGCGAAATTGCAGGCACCACGCGCGATACCATTGAAGATGAAATAACTATTGATGGCGTTTTGTTCCGCTTTATTGATACGGCGGGCATAAGAACTACCATGGATGTAATAGAGCAAATTGGCGTAAATAAAGCTTATGAGGCCATTCAAAAGTCTGCCATTGTTATTTATTTATTTGATTCGCACGAAATAAGCAGCGGCGACTTGAAGATGGAAATTGATATGTTGCAAGAGCATATTGGCAATTCGCAATTGGTTATAGTAGCCAATAAAATTGATACCGAAAATATTACCGATCTTAAAAATGAATTCTCCGATTTTCCTGAAATTATTTTTCTCTCCGCCAAAACACAAGATCATGTAAAGGATCTTAAACTTAAATTACTTGATCTTTTTGATGCCAGAACGGTTTCGGCAACAGATACGATTGTAACCAATGCGCGCCACGTTAATTCATTGAAAAATGTTAGCTCAGCGCTCGAAAAAGTATTGCAGGGGCTGGATGAGAATATTGTTGCGGATTTATTGGCTTTGGATATACGATACGCTTTAGAAGAAATAGGAGCCATTACCGGCCAGGTAACAAATGAGGACCTGCTCGAAAATATTTTCAGTAAGTTTTGTATCGGTAAATAAAAACAAAAAACCCTGTTTCGTTTACACAAAACAGGGTTGAAGTATGATCTTAAAAGATTATTTCTTTTTAGCGTAACGGGTACGGAATTTATCAACGCGACCAGCAGTATCAACTAATACTTGTTTACCGGTATAAAAAGGATGCGACGTCATTGAAATATCTAATTTTACTAAAGGATATTCATTGCCATCTTCCCATTTAACATTTTCTCTTGTATCAGCACAAGAACGCGTAAGAAATGCGTAACCATTACTCATATCTTTAAATACACACAATCTATAATTTTCAGGATGGGTCTCTTTTTTCATTTTAAATGTTTAATTAAGGTTCAAAATTGGGACGCAAATATACGTTTATTATTTCAAATGCCAAATATTATTCTCTAACAAATTAGATTGGATATTTTCCGCTTAAAAAATGGTCGTAAAATTTAACAAATAGCAAAAAAATAGCCCCGATTATTTGTTTTTTAAAATTCTTTAACTAATTTAGCAGCCTAAGTGTATAATCAAAAAAGCGCTTATTTATTAAACTAAATCAAAGTATGAAAAAACTTTTTACCAAAATTGCTATTGCAGTAGCTGGTTTTACTGGGGTTGCAGTGGCACAGCAAGATCCTCAATTCACACAATTTATGCACAATAAATTGATCTATAACCCGGGTTATGCTGGTACTTCCGGCGCTATTTGCGGTGTTGCACAATTTCGCCAACAATGGGTTAATTTTGATGGTGCACCTCAATCAATTGCTTTAGCTTTTGATATGCCCATTCTACCTAATTTAGGTATTGGTTTAAACGTTATTAGTGATAAAATAGGGCCAATGAATACTTTATTTATAAGGATCCCTGTTTCTTACAATACAACTATTGGAAAAGGTAAATTAGGAATCGGTCTTGATGCCGGTTTCTTACAAAAGAAGATCAATAATACCTGGATCACTCCAGAGCCGGGCAAAGTTGACCCTAATATCCCGGGTACTTACGATCTTTTAAGTAACCCAAATCTTAATAAATTAACATATGATCTTGGTTTTGGTGCTTTTTACCAAATTCCCGGTCAATTTTATATTGGTTTATCAAGCACTCACTTACCGGCACAAACTGTTAAAGGTGCAGATAAGATCAGTTTTGATATGTCTCGTCACTACTATTTTATGACGGGTTATACTTTCCAACTTGACCAATGGAATAAATTAACTCCAAATGTTAAAGTTAAATCAGATGTGGCTGCAACCGCTGTGGATGTTAACTTAACATACATGTGGAGTGATATGCTATGGCTTGGTGCTACTTACCGTTTAGGGGATGCTACAGCCTTAATGTTAGGTTACCAAAATAAAAACGCTTCCGGTGGCTTAAGCTATAAAATTGGATATTCTTACGATTTAACGATGTCTAAATTAAAAGGCTATACTAGTGGTACTCACGAGATTATACTCGGTTTTTGTTTAACTCAAAAAGTTAAGAAGATCTCTTCATATGGAGATGATCGCTTCTTAAATTAATTTAAATTGTAACCTTTTATATAATATTTCGTTTAAACCACTTACAACTAACAATTAATGTTAATAACTTTAAACAAAAAAGGCAAGTAACTTAAATGTTGATTGTGGTTATAAACTAAAACAAGTAATATGAAAAAACTATTGGTATTAGCTTCATTCGTCGCATTTGTTGCAGGTTGCAACAAACACGAAGCCGAATTGGTTGGTGTTGGTGGCCGTGAAAAATGGTTTCAACCAGACCCGTTTGGGACACTTTTCATACCTATGGGAAGTTACCACATGGGACCCGATGATGAAGAAAACCCTATGGCCCACACTACCAAATCTAAAATGGTGTCGGTTCAGGCATTTTATATTGATGACGCTGAGATCTCAAATAATGAGTACCGCCAATTCGTTTATTGGGTACGTGACTCTATAGCCCGTAAACTTTTAGCTTTTGGCTCAAACGGAAATGCAGAAGATTTCCAGATCTCTCAAGACGACTTCCTTTCTATGTGGCCTATATATAAAGGTGATAACAATTTACAGGATCCATATATTAACTGGGACCAAAAAATTAACTGGAATAGTGATGATGATGATTACAGGGCCGATCTTCAGCCCATGTATCTTCCCGAAGGTGAGCGTTTTTACAACCGTAAGGAAATTGATGCACGTAAATTAAACTACGAATATTATAGAATTGATATCCGTTTAGCTGCTTCTAAAAGTAACCGTTTCTTACCAAACAAATCACCTGATATTCAGGATGCTGCACATGATTATAAAAAAGCAGACTATATGAATGGTGTTACTTTAAATGATGGTCAAAATGGTGCGCCCGGTTCTCCTTCATCTTTAGTTGGCGACCCTTCAAAAGACAGTAAAGTTTTAGGTACGTATAATGTTAAAGACCAAGTTTCTGTTGGGCAGGGTAATTATGTGCCAAGAGAACGTAAAGGTGTTGACCGTTCAGTATTTATTTTAAAAGACATTATCAATGTTTACCCGGATACTTTAGCATGGGTACATGACTATACTTATTCATTTAATGAGCCTTTAACCAATATGTATTTTTGGCATCCGGCATATGACGACTATCCTGTAGTGGGTGTTACTTGGAAACAGGTTCGGGCATTCTCTGTATGGCGTTCATTATTATTAAACAATTTCTTAATTGGAACCGGACAAACTATTGTAAACGATTTTCGTTTACCAACTGAAAGCGAATGGGAATACGCTGCCCGTGGTGGTTTAGATAAATCTCCGTACCCTTGGGGTGGTCCTTATATCCGTAACTCACGTGGTTGTTTCTTAGGTAACTTTAAACCAATGCGTGGTTCTTATATTGATGATGGTGGTTTCCACTCGGTTTATATCTATTCATATAACCCTAATGATTATGGTTTATATTGCATGGCCGGTAACGTTTCTGAGTGGACAAGCAATGCTTACGATGAATCGGCATATGATTTTCAACATGATTTAAATCCTGATTACGTTTATGAAGCTCAGGATAAAGACGCAAATGTTTTAAAACGTAAGGTAATACGCGGTGGAAGCTGGAAAGACGTTGGTTATTACTTACAAACAAGTGCCCGAACTTATGAATACCAGGATACAGCAAAATGTTATGTTGGATTCAGGAACGTAATGACCTATTTAGGTCGTGCAAAAGGTGACGAAATTTAATAGAAAACACACAAACAACAAATAAACACAACTAACACAAAAACTAACACACAAACACAAAACAGCTATGAGTAAATTAGGAAAAGTAAAAGGATTTAAGAGGTTCGTACACATTGCTTCATGCCTTGGAGCATCGATCGTTATTTTAGGAGCTCTATTTAAAATTATGCACTGGCCGCTCTGTAATGAGATGCTTATTGTTGGATTAAGTACAGAAGCTTTCTTATTCTGTTTATTTGCTTCCGATATTCCTCATGAAGAAGTAGATTGGACGTTAGCTTATCCTGAATTAGCAGGTATGGGTGGTGCTATTGAATTAGAAGAAGAAAAAAACAATTTACCTATAACAGAACAATTAGATAATTTATTAGCTGATGCTAAAATTGGCCCTGAATTGATCGAAAGCTTAGGTGCAGGTATGCGTGCAATTGGAGATAATGCTACTAAAATGGCAGACATTAGTAATGCAACTGTGGCAACTAACGAATACGTTGATAATGTTAAAAAAGCATCAAGCAGTGTTGCTACATTAGCTGACACTTATAAAAGTGCTGCAAATTCAATTGCTAGTTTAGCTGAATCAAATGATGCAGGTCACTCAATTGGCGATTCATTAAATAAAGTTTCAAAAAATTTATCTGCTTTAAATGCAACTTACGAATTGCAGTTACAAGGAAGCAAAACTCATTTAGATGCTACTTCTAAGTTCTACGATGGTTTACATGACCTTATGAAAAACTTACATGACTCAGTAGATGATACTAAAAAATATCGTCAGGAGATGTCTCAGTTATCAACTAACTTAACGGCCTTAAATACTGTTTATGGCAACATGTTAAGTGCTATGAACTTTAACAAAGGCTAGTCAACTGTTGTAACCAAATCAAGAGTTTAGTATTATTAATTATTATTATTGTTTAACAACATATAAAACAAATATTTTACAATGGCAGGCGGCGGAAAAGAAACCCCAAGACAGAAGATGATCGGTATGATGTACCTCGTACTAACCGCACTTCTGGCTATGAACGTTTCAAAACAAATTTTAAAAGGGTATATTACCGTTAACGAAAGTATGGTAAAAAGCCGCGAAAATTTATCGGAAAATAATAAGCGTGTAACTGAGTCTTTTGAGCATACTATCAATGGTAACCCTGCAGCAGCCGGGTATTTTGAGAAAGCAAAAGAAGCTCAAAAAATGCTTAAAGAAATGGAGACCTATATTGATCAGGTTAAACTAAATGTAATTGGTGCTTCAGAAGGAACAGATAAAGCAGATACAGTACATTTAAAATATGCTCAAAGGATCGATAATTATGATGACCCTTCACGTGTATTAGGTGTTGCTGAACCTGGAGCCGTTGTTGGCGGACCTTTAAGCGCTCAGGAACTGAAAGGGAAAATGGAAAAGTTGACATCAAATTTAGTAGCGATGCTGGATCAAATGCAAACTAATCCAAAAACAAAATTACTGGCGGATGATTATGAATCTTTAAAAAGAAAGATCAATGCTCTTAAGCCTGTAGCTTCAGGTGCAGAAGAGGATGGCGTTAAAATGACTTGGGAAGTTGAAAATTTTTATCACCTACCAATGGCTGCCGTTGTTTGTAATTTCAATAAAATGGCTGCAGATCTTAAAAACACGGAAGCTGAACTATTAAACATCTTCTCTGGTGCAAGTGGTAAGTTAGCGATCAAATTTGATAAATTATCTGCAAAAGTAATTGCGCCTTCTTCTTATATTCAGGCAGGTCAACCTTACACTGCTGATATCTTTCTAGCTGCATCTTCTAGCGCGATGACCGCTGATCAAATGAAGGTGTTATTAAATGGCGACTCTGCTACCGGAAATGGTGGTACTGAAATTAAAATTGAAGGTGGGATGGGTAAATATGAAGTTGGTACTAGTGGTCAGGGTGAGCAAAAAGTAAATGGTATTATCAAATTTAAAAAACCTGATGGTACTTTTGAAAATTATCCTTGGCACGCAGCTTACATGGTTGCTGCTCCTGCTGTTGCTGTTCAGTTAGTAAAAATGAACGTGATGTATATCGGAGTTGATAATCCAATTTTAGTTTCTGCTGCGGGTGTTTCTCCTACAGATCTACAAGTTGGTATTTCAGGTTGCGGTGCAACTAAAACCGGTTCGGGTGGAAAACTTGTAGTAAGAGCAACCAGCCCTGGAACATGTATGGTTACTGTTTCAGCAAAAGGTAAATCTCAAGGCCCTGCAATTCCTATTCGTGTTAAGAAAATTCCAGATCCGGTTGCAAAAGTAGGTGGTAAAACAGGTAATGTTGAGGTTAAAAAAGTTGAGTTAGGTCAAATTGGTGGTGTTGGTGCTGAATTAGCAGGTTTTGACTTTGATGCTAAATTTGTTGTTATCTCATTTGAATTAAGTGCTGTTGTTAAAGGCGCCCTTAAATCAGTTGCTTGTCCGGGAAATAGTGTGAACTCTGAAGCGAGAAGCATTTTAAGCTCAGCCGGAGTTGGTAGTAAAATTTTCTTTGAAAACGTTAAAGCTAAAGGTCCTGATGGAACCATCAGAAATATACCAGGTGTAACATTAAAAGTAAAATAATATGAAAAATCTATTTTTTGCCATATTAACAGTTCTATCATTAGGCGCATCTGCTCAGCAGGGTGTATTTCAACCCGGCGATTATAAAGATGGTATCTATGATAAAGAGAATGCCGTAAACCGTCGTTTTATTCCATACACTCACCTTCGTGAAGGAGATGTTACCTGGGAAAAACGCGTTTGGCGCGATGTTGATATGCGCGAAAAAATAAACCAGCCTTTATACTATCCTGTTGAATTTGTTACAGGTAGAATGTCTCTTTTTCAGGTATTGGCAAAATATATTTTACAAGGCCAGGTAATTGCTTTTAACGACGAAGAATTTCAAATTCCTTTAGAGTTATCTGCTATCAGGGACAAACTGAAAAAATGTGACTCGGCCGATCAAACATCTTATACTCCTGAAGGGGAAGAAGTAGTTATCAAGATCTTCCAATGCGACTCTTTAAGTATCTTAAGGAACATTCGTTCATACAGGTTAAAAGAAGATTGGTTTTTTGACAAACAAAAATCGGTTTTAGAGGTGCGTATCATCGGAATGGGTATTTATACTTATGATGAGGAGAAAGAAGCTATGAGAGAGCAATTTTGGGTGTATTTCCCATCATGCCGCCCTTTCTTTGCCAAGCACGAAGTATTTAATACCAAAAATGATAGTGAGCGACGAACTTTTGAAGATATTTTTTGGAAGCGACAGTTTGCAAGTACTATTACTAAAGAAACGAATGTGTACGGAAGAAATATAAACGAGTATTCCAGAGGTATTGATGCCTTACTTGAATCTGACCGTATAAAGATGGATATTTTCAGGTGGGAGCACGATCTGTGGCATTTCTAACCGAATAAAAATAATTTAAAAACCCTTCAAGAAACTGAAGGGTTTTTTGTTGTTAAAATTTCTAAAACAAATTCAATTAACTTAAAGCTTTGGTATATTTGTTGTATTACACTATTTATCATGAAAAAAACTCTCATACTTATTCCGTTTTTATCTTTTGCACTCGCAAACGCACAAAAACAAAGTCAGCCTAAAACCTTTCCTGTTAAAATAGATGGAACGATTCGTAATTTTTCGGGAAAAACTATTTACTTACACCATAAATGGGACGAAAAAGATCATACCGACTCTGCAAAAGTTGTGAACGGTAAATTTAATTTCAATGTTAAAAGTGTAGATCCGAATATGTTTTGGTTTACTACTACCAGAAATATCAACGAACAACCTAATTATATTTTCTTTGCCGATAGCGAGCCTTTAAAAGCAGCATTGATCGGAGATTCGATTGTTTTTTCATCAGTTACCGGTGGGCAAACCCAAAAAGATTACCTCGAATACAGGGGCATGATAAACGCATTTGTTGCGCAACAACAACAAATGCAAACCGATTATAATACCTACGCTCAAACCGGTGATGCTGCAGGAATGGGTAAGATCAAAGAAGAATTTCAGAGCTTAAATAATAAATTTATTGATGGCTTAAAGAATTTTGTAAAAACACATCCAAAATCTGCTGTAAGTGGTTTTATTATTTACAACGATTTTAATAACCCTAACATTCCAATGGAAGTGGTTGTTGAGGCTTTAAGTTATATTGATAAAAGCATTGAGAATACTAAGTTCATTAAGCTTGCCACCAAACGGGTAGATGCCATTAAAGGAACTATGATCGGTAATAAAGCAACTAATTTCTCACAAAATACTCCTGAAGGAAAACCAATTAACTTAACCGATTTTAAAGGTAAATATGTTTTGGTTGATTTTTGGGCAAGCTGGTGTGGGCCTTGCAGGCAGGAAAACCCTAATGTAGTTTCCGCATATAACCGTTTTAAAGATAAAGGATTTATTGTATTGGGTGTTTCATTCGATTCTAACAAAGATGCCTGGTTAGCAGCCATTCAAAAGGATAATTTAACCTGGCCACATGTAAGCGATCTTAAAGGTTGGGGCAACGAAGCCGGAAAGATCTATAATATCTCAAGCATCCCTCAAAATTTACTATTAGATAAAGAAGGCAAAATTGTGGCAAAAAACCTGCGCGGACCAGCCCTCGATGAAAAATTAGCCGAGCTAATTAAATAGCTGTTTTTATCAAAAAAAAACTAATTTTGCCCTGAAATTTTATGTATTAAGAAAATAGTTGTGTTTCGTAAATAACAGAAATTACATTTCCCGTAAATTTAAATAAGTAAATAAATTATATACACGAATATGAAAATTAATAAAATTGTTGCAGTTGTTTTAGCTCTTGGAGCATTTGTTAACTCCGGTAAAGCACAAGAACCTATTGTGATGACAATTAATGGTAAACCAATTACAAAATCAGAATTTGAAGCCGTTTATCGCAAGAACAATGGTAAAGAAGTAAACAACACTACTAAATCGGTTAACGAATACGTTGATCTTTTCTCATTGTTTAAAAGCAAAGTTTTTGAAGCTGAAAGTATGGGGCTTGATACGTTAACTTCTTTTAAAAACGAATTAGCAGGGTATCGCCGTCAATTAGCTGCGCCTTATCTTACCGATAAAAATACCAACGAAAACCTTTTAACCGAGGCTTACAACCGTATGAAAACAGAGGTGCGCGCCAGCCATATCTTAGTTAGGATAGATGAAACCGCTTTACCAAAAGATACTTTAGAAGGTTGGACAAGGATCCACATTATCAGGAACGCTGTTTTAGGAAAATTACCAACGGCATCTGAAATATCTAATTACGAAAAAATATTAAAGAACCAATCCGAAGTGGCTAAAACTTTAAGAGGAAAAGACAGTTCGCTTTACAAGGCAAAATTTAATTCGGTAAGATATCTGGCAGAATATTATAAGAACGCAACAGATAAATTTATGGACATTGCTCCAAAAACAAGCGACGATCCTTCTGTCGTTGATAATAAGGGCGATCTTAATTTCTTTTCTTCTTTAGATATGGTTTACCCTTTTGAAACTGCCGCTTTCACTACCAAAGTTGGCGATGTTAGCCCGGTTGTTAGAACACGTTTTGGTTACCATATTTTAAAAATCTATGATAAGCGCGATAGCCGTGGAGAGATCTTTGTTTCTCACATCATGGCTAAGTTTGGTAAAGATGCCAGTGAGCAGGATAAAGCAAACGCAAAAACAAAAATTGATGAGATCTACGGAAAACTAAAAGGCGGACAAAATTTTGAAGACCTTGCACGACAGTTTAGTGATGATAAACAAACCAGCGATAGAGGTGGACAATTACAACCTTTTAAAAGTGGTAAATTACCAAAAGCTTTCGAAGATGCCGCTTTTGCTTTAAAAGCAAACGGAGATTATTCTGAGCCGGTGATGACACAATATGGCTGGCACATTATTAAGCGTAACGAAAGAAAAGGTGTACCTGAATTTAATGATGTAAAAGCAGAACTAAAAACCCGTGTAGCTCGCGATAGCCGTTCGCAAGCAGGAAGAGTTGCTTTAATTGAGCGTGTTAAAAAAGAAAATAATTTTAAAGAGAATTTAGCCAATAGAGACGAGTTTAATAAAATAATGGATACAACCTATCTAAAAGCTACATGGACTGCAGCACGCGCTTCTAAATTAGGAAATAAAGAGATTTTTAACTTAGCAGGTAGATCATATACTCAAAATGAGTTTGCTAAATTCCTTGAAACACAAATGACATTCAGAAGTCCAACTGATGTACACGAGGTTATGAAAGGTATTTACAAGACCTGGGTTGAAGAAAGCATTGTAAACTATGAAGATTCGCAATTAGAGAAAAAGTATGTTGACTTTAGAAATTTATTACGCGAATACCGCGATGGTATCTTATTGTTCGATCTTACCGATCAAAAAGTATGGAGCAAAGCGGTGAAAGATACCAGCGGCTTAAAAGATTTCTACGAAAAAAATAAGAATAATTATTTATGGGCCGATCGCGCTGACGTAACTACTTATAAATGTTTGAACGAAAAAATTGCTAAAGAAGTAAGAAAACTTTTAAAGGAAGGGAAATCTGAAAAAGAAATTACCGAAACGGTTAATAAGCCTTCGCAATTAAACTTAAGCGTTGAAAATATAACCTACTTAAAAGGTGAGAATAAAAATGTGGATGATAATTGGAAAGCCGGTGTGGCCCCAAAAGACATCAACGATGACAAAGAGAAAAAAATATTTGTGATAAACGTAAATAAAATATTGCCCAAATCTCCTAAAACATTGGCTGAGAGTCGCGGGATGGTGACTGCAGATTACCAAAACTATTTAGAAAAAGAATGGCTGAGCTATTTAAAAAATAAATACGTTGTGCAAACAAACAAAGAGGTGTTAACCACCATTAAATAAAACTTCAAAAAAATTACTAGCCGACTGTTTTAAAATTAAAAAGCAGTCGGCTTTTTTTTTAATATGAATAAACATTTTTTATATTTTCTTTTAATTGTTTTCGTGGCCTTATCAAAAGCGCAAACATTTGAAGTGGAACAGATAGAACAGCTGTTCAGGCCAAGGGTCCGCGTAGAGTCAAAATACATTACAGACGCAAGGTTTAAAGATACAAGTGGTGTGTTCAATCAAAAAGAAGTAAACAGCATTTTTACTTTTCCTATTAAAACAAAATTTAGTGCCGATGTTAAGTTAGATCTTCAAAGTTTAAAAATAAAAGACATTCTTAAAAACAGTTTGCGATTTAAGGCATCGCAAACCCTGGGCGTTTTAAGGCTTACTGCAAGGCAAATAAACATTGGCTTTGATACTTTGCCTCAAAAAAACATTATGAACGCTACAGCAGGCTTAATGGGTTTGCGTTTATCGAAAAAATACAGAGTACAATTTTATTCTGCCACAGTAACTATTGCCGAACAAGATAAAACTGTTAATAATGCTGTGCCAAGAGCCTCTGCATTATTTGGTCAGTTACATTTACGAGGCTTGAAACGTAATTTTTTTTATGGCATTGCGGCAACTTACAGCGATGGTTTATTTTTACCTACACCTTTCTTTGGCGGCAGCGAACCTATTGGTAAAAATTTTGTTTTTAATTACACCTTACCGGCACAAGTAAATTTGCAGTATAAAGACAATAATACATTAATTACAGTAGGCGCAAGTTTTGACGGATACAGAAATGGAATACTTTATGTAACAAAGCGCAAAAATTTAAACTATTACGCAGGTTTAACTTATGCAAGCTTCAGGTATAAGTTCTCAAGATCGTTAATGGCTAGGGTGGAAGGCGGTTATATCTTTTACCAAAATTTGCAGTATACAAAAACAGACAATGTGCCAACAAAATTCGGTATAAATCCTAGTCCTTATGTACAGGTAGGTTTTAGTGTATTGTTTGGTAAAACATTTTGGGAAAAAGTTTTTGATAATGTTATAAAAAATTAAATTATTTTTAAGGGATAGTTATTTGCGCTCAATTATTTACATATTCATTTGTTTGATCTTAGTTTCCTGCAATGGCGATTCGGATAAGAACGAAACAGTATTGAAACCTATAGCCAAAGCCGGTAGCGAGATTTTGAGTTTGGAGGATTATAAAGAAAATTATATTTCCATTGAATCGGTTAAGGATAGCATGATCCTGGCGAAAAAATCAATCGAGAACTGGGCCATCGAATCTTTATTCTACCAGGAAGCAATTAGCAAATTAAATGCGGATGAGATAGAGATTGATAAGCAAGTAGAATCCTATAAAAAATCACTGGTAAATTATATTTACCAGACAAAATTAATTGAGGCAAATCTTGATACCAATATCTCAAAGCGTGAAATAGAGCAATATTACAGCGATCATGAAGACAATTTTATATTAAAGGAAAATATTATTAAAGTAGATTATTTTAAAATTCCTATAAAAGCCCCTGCACTGGAAAAGATAAAACGTTTATTACGCTCCTATGCTTATGTGCCAAAAGATGTAGAACCGTTAAAGAGTCTGTGTATGCAAAATGCAGAGAATTTTTTTATGAATGATAGCACTTGGTTATATTTAGAAGATGTAAAAAAGGAAATTCCAAAACTTCGTGATCAGCCGGATTTTAATTTAGGACAAGGCAGGGTATTGGAGTTTACAGACGATCTTTACTATTATTATTTGAGAATAAAGGAAGTTAAAATTAAGAACGGTTTATCACCTTTAAATTTTGAAAAACAAAACATTAAGAATTTTATTATCAATAAAAAGAAAACAGAATTGATCAATCAATACAAAAATCAATTGCTAGAAAAAGCCAGAACTGAAAAAACCTATACGGTCTATTGAGTTTTGGTAACATCTCCCAAAAACAGTTAAATCAAATTTATTTTATCTTTCGTTAACAGTGTTTTTTACTTCTCATTATTTGCTTTTAAGATATTTGATAAAACAAATACCATGAAGATAATTATTATTGGCAGTTTAGGTTTAATAACACAGTTGGCACATTCACAAGTTCAACAACAGCAAGCGTTTTTTGCAAATAACATTTCAAATATAAATAGTCAAAGTCGTGGTAATGTCTTTAATGATAATGTTTCAAATAATTTGTCAAATTTAAATGTTCGGTTAAATAATACTGTTGTGCATAGGCAGCAGGTAAAGAGAAATATAGTAAAAGCTACACCGGCTCAAAAAAACACGCAGCTAAAAACCATCATTACAAATAAAACCCCGGTTACACCAAGTGTAAGACGTCGCCCTAGAACAACGCCTGTAGTTCAGGCAAACGTAAAGGTAACAGAAATTTTAACAGCTAGTCATTCAAACCCAGAAGTGCTTGGTAATTTATATAACCCACAAGTTCAAACAATTAATTTTATAAATAACGATGATATCCAGTCTATAAATGCACCAAATACTCAATCGCAAGGTGGTAATTCATATAACCAACAAGACGTATCTAATTTGGGCTCGCAAATAAATTTTAATGTAGATCTTTCTGTAAGTTTAAGAGGCCGTTCTTTTACCAGGTCTTCAGGTTCATCTTCTTCGCATTCAACAGCGCATATCTTCAGTAAAAAATTCGCGAAGTTTAAACGTCATTTTTTCGGAAAAATGACTTTGCATAAAAAAAGCAAACACCGTTTAGATGTTTGCTTTAGCTGGAAAAATTAATTCATTAATTATAATGTTCCTCTTAAGGCTTGCTCTCTTTCAATAGATTCGAACAGCGCTTTAAAATTACCCGCACCAAAACCTTTAGCACCCATACGTTGAATTATTTCATAAAAAAGAGTAGGGCGGTCTTCCACCGGTTTTGTAAAGATCTGTAATAAATAACCTTCTTCATCCGCATCTACCAAAATAGATAAACGTTGAAGCTCTTTTATATCTTCTTTCATAATATCCATGTGCACACCTAAACGTCTTGGAATATCATCGTAATATGCTTGTGGTGGTGGTGGTAAAAATTCAATACCACGCGCTTTTAATTCGGCAACTGTTTTTATAATGTCATCTGTAGCCAAAGCTAAATGCTGAACGCCGGCACCTTCATAAAAATCAATGTATTCTTCTATCTGTGACTTTTTCTTTCCTTCAGCGGGTTCGTTTATTGGAAATTTAATTCGTCCGTTACCGTTGCTCATTACTTTGCTCATTAAAGCAGAGTACTCAGTGGTAATTTGTTTATCATCAAAGCTTAAAAAATTCACAAAGCCCATTACATCTTCGTACCATTTTACAGTAGCATTCATTTGGTTCCAACCTACGTTGCCAACCATGTGATCAATAAATTTTAAACCAACGGGTGCTGGGTTGTAATCGCTTTTCCATTCTTTATAACCCGGTAAAAAAATGCCTTTATAGTTTTTACGTTCAACAAAAATATGTACTGTTTCGCCATACGTATAAATACCTGAGCGAACTACTTCGCCTTGTTCGTCTTTTTCAACAGTAGGCTCCATAAAAGGTTTGGCGCCGCGTTTAGTTGTTTCTTCAAAGGCTTTACGGGCATCTTCCACCCATAGTGCAATAACCTTAACACCATCACCGTGTTTTTTTACATGCTCGCCAATTGGCGAATTGCTGTTTAAGGCTGTAGTTAATACCAGGCGGATCTTATCTTGTTTTAAAACATAAGATGCACGGTCTTTTAAACCGGTTTCAAGTCCTGCATAAGCATAAGATTGATAACCAAATGCAGTTTTGTAATAGTGAGCAGCTTGTTTGGCATTACCAACATAAAACTCCACATAATCTGTTCCTAATAATGGTAAGAAGTCTTGTGCGCCTTCAAATATTTTTTCTAATCCGTATTCTACGTTCTTTATTTCTTTAGATGCCATTGTAAATTTTTTTAAATATGAATAAAATTGTCAATTTTTTAGAAAATTGTAAATTAATAAGAGATATTATTGACTCCACATAGCCATAGAAAGGGCCCTTAATATTTTGCGATTTGCCATTTTTGTATCTCAAATATAACTAATTTAGAAAACATTGCAAATGAATTATTGTTCAATAAAAAGTATGTTTTGATATATTTACACTTCTTACAAGTAAAGCAACCAAATATGGCACATTACTTCACGAAAATAAGTCTAATTTAACCGATAAAAGAAGAAAAAAACGGCAGCAGCAGCCCATTTTTTATTTACATTTTTAGCATAACCAATAGTTGAATAACTTTGATTTTGCAATGTACCGTCATCTTTAATATAGCCTATGGTTGAATAGCTCTGATTTTGAATAGCGCCATTTTCTTTTATATAACCAATTGTTGAATAGCTTTGATTTTGCACTGCACCATCTTCTTTTATATAACCAATGGTTGAATAGCTCTGGTTTTGAACGGTGCCATCTTTTTTAATATAACCAATGGTAGAATAGCTTTGGTTTTGAACAGTGCCATCATCTTTAATATAACCAACAGTGCTATAACTGCTATTTTGAATGGTTTGAGAAAAACCGTTAAACTTTAATAAAACGATGGTCAGTAAAAATAGTTTTTTCATTTTATTTAGGGTTAAATTAATTTTCCGTAAAGATCAAAATCATTTGCTTCTGTAATTTTTACATTTGCAAAATCGCCAATGCGCGCGTACGTGTTATCGTCGGCTTTTACTAAAACCTCATTGTCCACATCCGGGCTGTCAAATTCTGTTCGGCCAATAAAATATTCTCCTTCTTTTCTATCGAACAAAACTTTATAGGTAGTGCCAACTTTTTGCTGATTTAATTTGTACGAGATCTCCTGTTGTAATGCCATTACCGCATCTGCGCGTTTACGTTTTGTTTTTTCAGAAACATCGTCTTTTAATAAATGCGCGTGTGTATTTTCTTCGTGAGAATAAGTAAAAATGCCTAAACGTTCAAATTTACTTTCTTCTACCCACTTCAGCATTTCTTCATGATCCTTTTCCGTTTCGCCAGGATAACCGGCTATTAGGGTAGTACGAATAGCAATACCCGGAACTTTATCGCGGATCTTATTTACAAGATCGATGGTTTTTTGTTTGGTAATTCCGCGACGCATGCTCGTTAGCATATTATCACTAATATGTTGTAAAGGCATATCTAAATACTTGCACACATTTGCTCTTTTATTCATCACATCCAATACTTCCATCGGGAAACCACTTGGAAAAGCATAGTGCAAACGCAGCCAATCAATACCTTCCACCTCACTTAATTTATCTACTAAATTTGCAAGCTCACGTTTTTTATAAATATCCAAACCATAATAAGTAAGGTCTTGTGCAATTAACAACAATTCTTTTGTGCCTTTTGCGGCAAGAATTTTAGCGCGGCTAACAAGGTCGTTCATTTCAACACTAATATGCTTTCCGCGCATTAATGGTATGGCACAAAAACTACAGGGCCTATCGCAGCCTTCGCTTATTTTAAAGTAAGCATAATGAAACGGTGTAGTAAGTAAACGCTCGCCAACCAACTCGTGTTTATAATCAGCTTTTAAAGTTTTTAATATTTTTGGGAGTTCTCTTGTTCCAAAATAAGCATCTACTTCGGGGATCTCTATTTCAAGATCTTTTTTATAGCGCTCGCTTAAGCAACCGGTAACATACACCTTTTCTACGGCACCTTCTTTTTTAGCGGCCACATAACGCAAAATGGTATCAATACTTTCTTGCTTTGCATTATCAACAAAACCGCAGGTATTAATAATAACTATTTGGTGGTCATCACTTGTACCTTCATGTTCAACATCAAACTTATTGGCTTTTAATTGTCCCATAAGCACTTCACTATCTACAAGGTTTTTACTGCAGCCAAGTGTTACTACATTTACTTTGTTCTTTTTTAAAGTTTTGGTTTTCATTTGCAATGCAAAGATATCAATTATATGGCTATTAAAGGCTCTAAAAGCGCCTATTTTCTTAAAACTAAAGGCGTTTAACTGTTTTTTTTGCTAATAATTTTTAAATTTAGACTTTAAAACATTTAATTTTTATGCGCCTTACAAAATCAGGTCAAAACCCGTTACTACTTTTATGTTCACTATGCTTTTTGTCTTTGGTATTCAAATCGAAAGCCCAGTATAAATCAGATTCTTTATTAAACGTATTAGCCACTTCAAAAAAAGATACCAATAAAGTAAACGTATTAAACAACCTCGCTTTCTTTTATTTTAACAGCGATATTCCAAAAACAAAAAAATATAATGCCCAAGCACTTAGCCTGGCAAAAGAATTAAATTTTTTAAATGGTGAGGCATTAGCAACCAACAATCTTGGTATTATTATTCAAAAAGATGGGAATTATGATTCATGCATCATTTTGCAATTAAAAGCATTTGAACTTTATAATAAAGCCGGTAATAAAAAAGGCATGGCTAAATCTTATAGTGATATTGGTTTGGCTTATTGGCGTAAGGCGGAGTTCCCAAAGGCGCTTGATTTTCAACTAAAGAGTTTGCGCATTTATGAGCAGTTAAAAGATCAAAAAGGGCTTTCGTATTGTTATAATATGATGGGTATTATTTATAGGAATTTGAAAAAAGATGATGAAGCCATCGATTATTATTTAAAAGCAATTGAGATAAGAAAAAAAATAAATGATGAAAGAGGTTTAGCTGCATCATACCAAAACATTGGTAATATTTATAAAAGCAGGTTACTGGAAGATACTGCTATGATGTATTATTCTAATTCTGTTGCCTTACACAAAAAAATCAATAATAAGAGTGCCGAATCGATGGTTATTTCAAGCATGGGCGATCTTAAATATGAATTTAAAAAATATGCAGAAGCCAAGAAGTACTATTTACTAGCCTTGGAAATAAATAAGAACGCTATTGATTCAAATAATTTGGCAACCATGTATATTAATATTGGTAATGTTAATTGCAGGTTAAAGGATTTTAAGAATGGTGAAGCGGATATAAATAAGGGCCTAAATATATTACAGAATTTGGGCGATAAGGAAGGGGTAATGTCTGCTTACGAAATGCTGGCTTTTTCTTATCAGGATCAAAAAAACTATGAGAAAGCTTTAGAGAGTTATCATGAATACATTCTTATTCGTGATAGCATTATGAGCAATAAAGAAAAAGAGCAGGTGGCCGAGTTGCAGACGCAGTATGAGGTTGAGAAGAAGGACCTGCAATTGGGCAAGAATAAAGCTGAGTTGGAAGCAAAAGAGAAACAAAATTTCATTAAAAATATAATCATCGTATCTATTGTTTTATTATTAGTGTTATTGTTTATTATTGCATCGGTATTTTACCGGAAAAAGCAAATTGAACAAAAAGCAGCTGTACAGGAAGAATTAGCGAGACAAAAAGATATTCGCTCACGATCAGTAATAGAGGCAGAAGAAAAAGAAAGAATAAGGATAGCAAAAGATCTGCACGATGGCGTTGGACAATTATTATCTGCGGCCAAATTAAATTTAAGCAGTTTAGAAAGTAAACTGGACATTCAAGATAAAGAACAGCAGCTCATCTTTAAAAATGCGATGGGTTTAGTAGACGATTCAGTAAAAGAAGTAAGAAGTGTTTCTCACAACATGATGCCTAACACTTTATTAAAACTAGGACTGGCAAGTGCTGTAAAAGAATTTATTACCAAGATTCAGGGCATGCCTAATTTACGCGTAAACCTAGAAATTGTTGGCATGGACCACCGTATGGAACAAGAAAAAGAAACCGTTTTATACCGTGTGATACAGGAAGTAGTAGCCAATATTATTAAACATGCAAAAGCAAGTGAACTGACTTTACAATTAATACGGCATGAAAAAGAATTATCTATTGTTATAGAAGATAATGGGGTAGGCTTTGATACATCAAAATTAAATTCATTCAATGGTATAGGATTAAAAAATATTATTTCAAGAATTGAATTTGTGAACGGATCGGTACATTTTGATTCTACAGTTGGTAAAGGAACTAATGTAATTATAGAAATACCGATTTAAATTTTCAATATTTTTACTGACGGAATTATATCATTATTTAAAATGTATAAACTAATAATTTTTATTTTCTTAACAAGCAGTCTAATGGCTCAAAACAACTATGTTGATAGTGTTAAGACACTATCAACCTCTAAAGTAGACACAGTTCGATTTTGGGCCTATAGTGAACTTACATGGCTGTTAAAAGAAAATAATAAACCCGAGGCGCTTAATTATGCGCAAAAACTTTATAACGAATCAAAAAAAACAGGCCTAAAAAAATGGATCGCTCAGGGTTTAAATGACATTGGTATTGTTTATTATAAAATTGGTGATATTAACAAAGCATTGGATTATGCAAAACAGTCGCTAAGTATAAGACGCATTATTGGAAATAAAAAGGATATTGCTTCCAGCCTTAGTAAAATTGGAAATCTAACCAATGATAAAGGATTATATGCCGAGGCTATTGAGATACAGCTTGAAGTACTTAAATTATATGAAGAACTTGGCATTGATGCTTACATTGCACAAACATGTAATAATCTTGCCAATATTTATTATGCGCTTAATAATAATGAAGCTAGCATTAATTATTTTAAACGGTCAAATGTCATTACTACTAAAACAGGTGATGATTTTACAAAATCGGTTGCGATAGCAGGTATAGCAGGTAATTATTTTGATATGGCACAGTACGATTCAGCTATTTTTTATTTTAATGATGCCAAGGTCTTGTTTAAAAAGCATAATGAGTATACAAATTATGCAAGGGTTTGCAGTAATATTGGCAATATTTACAGGATAAAAAAAGATCTTAAAAAAAGTGAAAGCTATTATAGAGAAGCCCTTGACATAAGTCAACAACTTGGCGATTCTTCAGGCTATGCGCTTTACCAAAATAATCTTGGTTTTTTATTTATGGATGGTGGAAAATTAAATGAAGCAGAGTTGTACATGACAAATGCACTGAAAATCTCAAAAAACCTTGGTGATGTGCAGAATATTCTTAAAGTATACAAGGCATTTATAGCGCTTTATATCAAAAAAGGGGACCTCAAATTGTCTGAACACTATTTTGCTCTTTATGAAAAAACGAAAGATGCCTCTTTTAATAAAGAAGCGGCTTTGCGTATAAGCGAAGCGCAAACAAAATTTGACGTTGAAAAAAAAGATCTTGAGATCGCCAACAATAAAACAGAATTAAAATTAAAGAACGAAGAATCAAGGCAAAAAACTACCATCATCTTTTCCATTATTGGTTTTGTGATCTTATTAAGCATATCGGTGCTGCTAGTTTACCGAAAAAAGAAAGTAGAACAACAGGCAAAGCTAGATGCCGAAATGGCCACACAAAAAGAACTCAGGATAAAATCTATTATTGAAGCCGAAGAAAAAGAACGTCGTCGCATTGCACAAGACCTGCACGATGGTGTTGGCCAGATATTATCTGCAGCTAAATTAAATTTAAGCGGGTTAGAATCGCAAATAAATCTTAGCAACGCAAGTCAAAAAGATGCTTTTAAAAATGCCTTAGACTTGATAGATGATTCTGTAAAAGAAGTGCGTGCCGTTTCGCATAATATGATGCCCAACACGCTTATTAAATTAGGTCTGGCAAGCGCCATACGAGAATTTATTACCAAAATTGGGACAGTTCCAAATTTGAAGATCGATCTGGAGATAGTTGGTTTGGATAAACGGATTGATGAAAATATTGAAACAGTTTTATACAGGGTAATACAAGAAATTGTGGCCAATATCCTTAAACACGCCAAAGCCACAGAAATAAGCCTGCAACTTATAAAGCACGAAAAAGAACTTTCTATTATTGTGGAAGATAACGGAGTTGGTTTTGATACCACAAAAATTAATATCTTTGAAGGAATAGGGTTAAAGAATATTATTTCCAGAATTGAATTTATAAATGGTACTGTTCATTTTGACTCCACAATAGGTCATGGTACAACTGTAATTATTGAAGTAATAACATGATAAAATTTATTCGTGAATATTATCGATTTATGATACCGCTTTTTTTGCTGGTGTTATTGATCATTGTTGGTACCATTGGCTACGTGGTTATTGATGGTTATTCATGGTTCAATGCTTTTTATATGACCATTATAACCGTTGCTACGGTTGGTTATGGTGAGGTTGAACCTCTTTCTACATTAGGCAAAATGTTCACTTCCTTTTTAATTATCACAAGTTTTATTACATTTGCTTATGCTGTTTCGTCCATTACTAAATTTATAATGGATGGGGAGTTAAATCAATTCTTTAAAAATAAACGTTTGAACGCAGCAGTAGAAAAATTAACCGATCATGTAATAATTTGCGGTTACGGACGTAACGGTAAACAAGCTGCGCAGATCCTTAAGAAACACGACAAACGTTTTGTGGTAGTGGAAGATGATGTAAAGGTAACCTCTGGCATCAATCACCGTTTTTCTGATCTTATTTTACAAGGAGACGCCACGCAGGATGAGATACTCATAAAAGCGGGCATTATGAAAGCAAAAGCGTTGATTACCACGCTTCCTACTGATGCTGCCAATGTATTTATAGTATTAACAGCCCGTAATTTAAATCCAAAATTAACGATCATTTCCCGTGCAAGCGATGATGGTAGTGATGCCAAATTAAAAATTGCCGGAGCCAATAACGTAATAATGCCCGATAAAGTAGGAGGGGCACACATGGCTAGCCTTGTAATGAAACCGGATGTGATGGAATTTCTGGATCTTATTACAGCCCAAAGCGCGGATGGCATTAATCTTGAAGAAATTTCTTTTGATAATATCTCTGGGTCTTTACAAAATAAAACTTTAAAAGACCTTGAAATAAGAAATAAAAGTGGCGCAAATATTATCGGTTTTAAAACCGTTGGTGGCGTGTACGTTGTTAACCCCAGTGCAGATACAGAGATCATTCCTCAATCAAAAATATTTGTTTTAGGCTCACCCGACCAAATAAAAAAGTTAAAAGAGCTTTTAGTGGAATAACATCACCTGATGGAACACTGATTTTACTGATAAAACAGATAAATACTGTTTTAAGATCTGTGTGCGATCAGTTAAATCTGTATTAACCGTGTTCGATCCCGAAATGTTATTTATACAGGATCCACATCTATAGAAACTCTATATTTCCAATTTTTAAAATTGTTTTGCAGATCATCTAATGCAGAATAAATTGTTTTTCTTAAAGTAAGAGCCGTTTCTTTTTTAGAGGTTTTGATTAAGATCCGTTTATAGTACTGGTTCTTGATCCTTGATATTAAAGGGAATTCAGGGCCCAACAAATTTTCGTTGAAAGTTGGTTTTAGTAATTGGAATAATTCTTGCGATAAATGATTTACTTCATTTACATCTTTTGAAATAATATTAATTTCAAACAGGCGTGAGAAAGGTGGGTAATTATATTGTTTTCTTTCAGCTAATGTATCCGCTAAAAAATTCTTTATTTTATTTTCCGAAACATAATTAATAACGTGATGTTGTGGTTGCGTGGTTTGAATAAAAACTTTACCCTTGTCTGTGCTCCTGCCGGCGCGGCCTTTTACCTGTGTTATTAATTGAAAGGCTTTTTCGAAGGATCTGAAATCCGGAAAATTTAAAAGAGAATCGGCATTTAAAACACCAACAACACTTACGTTATTAAAGTCCAGACCCTTTGTAACCATTTGTGTCCCGATCAAAATATCAATGTTGCCTGTTTCAAAATCATCAATTATTTGTTTGTAAGCATATTTGCTGCGTGTACTATCAAGATCCATGCGCGCAATTTTTGCCTTTGGAAAAAGCACTTCAATATCTTCTTCTATTTTTTCGGTGCCCATGCCTTTATATGCAAGGTTGTTGCTTCCGCAGGCAGAACAGGTTTTAGGCGGTGCAATAGAATAACCACAATAATGACAAATTAATTTTTGAGAGTGCTTATGATAGATCAACGATACATCGCATTGCACACAGTGTGGCACATGGCCGCATTGTTTACATTCTGTATATGGTGCAAATCCTCTACGGTTCTGAAATAAAATAACCTGTTGTTTTTTTATAAGCGCATTTTCAATAGCAGTAAATAAAGGCAGTGTTAAACAGGCCTTCATTTGGTTTGATTTCTCAAAAAAATTAATGTCGCACACATCAATACTTGTGCCGCCACTTTCAACGTATTGATTATTTAATTCAACCAAAGTATATTTTGCCTGCTCGCAATTATAATAACTCTCCACCGAAGGTGTGGCGCTTCCTAAAAGAACATTAGATTTGTGAAGAGTAGCTAAGTATAAAGCAGAATCGCGCGCGTGATAGCGTGGCGAAGGATCGTGTTGTTTAAAAGAATTATCATGCTCTTCGTCAACAATAATTAATCCTAAATTATCAAAAGGTAAAAATAAACAAGACCTGGCACCTAAGATTATTTTATACTCATTTTTTTGATTTGAAATTTCTTGTTTCTCCTCTTGTAAATTTTGAATATTGAATTTTAAATTTTCAAGTTTATCTTGCGTCTTGTGTCCTTTATCCTGTGTCCCTTTTAATAATATGTTATTCCAAATCTCCACCCGTTCGTTCTCGCTAAAACGTGAGTGATAAACCCCAACTATTTCTCCAAAAACTGCTCTTAAACGTGTTATTAATTGCGTAGTTAAAGCAATTTCAGGAATTAAGAACAATACTTGTTTATTTTCTTTTAAGGTGTCTTTTATAAGTTGAATATAGATCTCGGTTTTACCGCTTCCTGTAACGCCATGTAATAACACCGGTTTGTTTTCTTTAAAGCCTGCTTTTGTTTCTTCGTAGGCTTTTTGTTGTTGTTTACTTAATGCTTTTATAACGCTATTACTTTTTTCAAATAATAAACGCCCCACTTCAAATTGTTCTTCGGTAAAGATGTTTTTTTTTACAAGCGCTGAAATGGCAGTTGTTTCAACCTTTTTAAGCAGTTCTGATCTTTTTATCCAGCCGTTTAAATTGTTCTCTTTGTTTTTTTGTAGCTGTAAAAAATAAAGTAATGCCTCCGCTTGTTTGAACGTTTTTTTTTCAAGCTGGCCTAAGGTTTCTTTTAATAAATTTTCATTTTTGTATTTCTCTTCTAACCTAATAAAAGATTGAAGTTTTGGTTTGTATTTATCTTTTACATCTTCATAAACAATAATGGCTTTCTTTTTGAGAAGCCCATTAATAAAGCTTTGTGCCGATTTTAATTTTAGTAATTGTGAAACATCATCAAAACTTAAATTTGTTTTTACAAGCAAAGTGTCAATTACTAAATGTTCTTTTTCGGAAAAATAATTATGCTCTGTTTCTTCAAAATTAAATTCAGGATTTAATTGTATGTGCGAAGTACTGCTTAGTTTTAAGCCCGATGGCAAAGCTGCATTCATTACATCGCCCGGGTTAGCGCAATAATAAAAGGCTATCCAGTCCCAAAATTTTAATTGCTTTTCGTTAACGATGGCATTATCGTCTAAAATGGTATCAATGTATTTTGCTTGGTATTCGGTTGGCGCTATGGTGTGGATCTTGTATATAATGCCGGTATAGATCTTTGTTTTTCCAAACTGTACCAAAACGCGTTTACCAATTTGTACAGATGTATTAAATTCTTTTGGTACCCTGTAGGTGTATTTGTTGGGCACACCTAAAGGAACAATAACATCTGCAAATAAAGTTTCGTTTTGCATTAACTGATCAGATAAGCTAAAATTATTCCACCGGCCATCATTAATACTTTTGTTTTATTGTATTTGTGATGCTCACTTGTTTCAAATAAAATAGCAGTAGATATGTGTAAGAAAATCCCAATAACAACCGCAAATGCAATTTGACTAAAGGTTTGGTAATTATTCAAACCAAAGGTTTGTAATACGTAACTGCTTAAATAACCTAAAGGCGTCATAACCGAGAATAATAAAAGTAACAACCATTTTTTAGAATCTTTTGATTCGTGTTCTTTTAATAAGGATACAAATGCGATGGTAATAGGAATGTTATGCAAAGCAAGACCTAATATTAACTGGTGATTGATAGTAGATGTTTGATCGCTGCTTAAATTGTAAATGGGTAAGCCTTCCAAAAAAGAATGGAGTAGCAAACCAATGATGATGCCTTTAGGTAAATGATTTTTGCATTCGCTGCTGTGCAAATGCACATGGCCATGTTCTATACCTGTACTGAAGGTATCAATTAATAACTGCAAACAAAAACCTAACACAATAAACAAGCCCATTTGTTTTACATTTCCCAACTCAAAAGCTTCCGGTAATAAATGGATGATAGATAGGGCAAATAAATAAGCAGCACTAAATGCTAATAACAGCCTTAAATTAATTTGGTTGATCTTTATCTGCAAAGCAATACCACCCGCAAGCAGGATAGGGGCAATTAAACAGATTATGGATAATAGTGGGTTCAATTTTATTTTTTAAATATTAAAATTAAATTATCTGAAGTAGTTTCGTTAAATGGTTCCAATTTATAATTACCAAAAGCACTTTCTATTTTTAAACCTGCTGCATTTGCAAAGTTCTCAAAATCTTCTTTTTTTAATAAAGAAACAGACTCTTCAAAATAATAATCTTTATCCTGGTCTTTAAAGTCAATATGTTTTATAATGGTTTTACCACTAATGTTTTTTTGGATCTTAAACGTAATATCGCCCCTTTGTTCGTTATAACTTGGTTTAAGGGAATCGATCACTTTTTGGGCATTAAAAAAATCGATCACAAAAACGCCACCCGGCCTTAAAGATCCTGCTACATTCTTAAATACAGAATAATTATCGTTATAGTTCTCAAAATAACCAAAACTGGTAAATAAATTAAATACGGCATCAAAATAATTTATGCGAAAGGGCTCCCGCATATCGTGCACATAAAAATCCAAAGTTTCATTATTAAATTTTGAAGCTTCCTTAATACTGTTCCTTGAAAGATCTGTTCCCACCACATGACAGCCTTTTTTATTAAGTGCAATCGCGTGTCGGCCTTTTCCGCAGGCAAGGTCCCAAACTTTTGAATGTGGCGTTAAATTTAAATGTGAGCAAAGATTATCAATAAAAAAACCTGCCTCATTCTCATTCCGGTTATTATATAATAAATGGTAGTAAGGTGAGTTGAACCAATCTTTAAACCACTCGGCAGTATTCATGAGGTAAAGGTACTAAAAACAAAAACACCGACTTTAATTGCCGGTGTTTATTTTAAATATTATTGGCTTAACTCGCCTTAGCCTTCACGTATTGGAATTTCTCGTATTTTTTACGGCCAATGTTAAAATCGCCACGGTATTTTGGTCCGCCAACTTTAGATTTTTTTGAGAATTTAATTTTAGCAACATTACCGCCTTTTGCTTCTAGAGCCTCTTTAATAAGGCTTTGTAGTTTCTTGGCACGGGCAGAGGCTAAACGTTTATTGCCGTTCCTGCAAGGCACACGCGATGCGCTGGAGCTAATGCGTACGGTAACCGTTTTTTGTTTGCTTAGTTCAACTACTTTATCAATAAAGTTGGTCCATACTGCATCGGCGTCATTTATTTTCTTTTGGTTATAAGTAAAATAAAATTCGTATTCGCTTGGCGGAAGATCCGACGTTGCATTTGTGTTTGTATGCGTGTTGTTGTTAGTATTATTGCTTGCAACAGCAGACTGGTTAATTAAAATGGTCTTATTAAAGCTCTTTTTAGATTTTGCCGCAGGCGTTGTAAAGGTTATTTCTTCAGATGTTGAAGCATCACTCACAGCTATTAATTTATATTTTGTACCTGCACTTAATGGCACATTAGCAATTCCTTTTTCGTTGGTGGTTGCTTCAATTTTTCCGCCATCAGCATCTGTTAAAGTAACTGCAGCATTGGCAATTGGCTTTTTAGTTTTAGAATTTTTTACAGCCAGGTCTAATGTTACATCTTTTGCAGCAGCAGTTATAACTTTACCGCCATCTACATAAAGTATCTGGTTAACCACCTTGCCCGATTTTACACCTACAGTACTTATATCAGCTATTGCGGATTTTTTACCGTTAACTTCAGCAAAAATGGTGTATTTTTTTTCAGGTTTTAAATTAACACCGTCAAATTTTCCTTGTGCATTTGCGTCGATTATTTGTGTATCGCTGCCTTTTTCCTGCAAGGTTATTTTAGCGCCAATAACAGGTGTTTTGCTTTTTGGATTATCCAAAACAACCGGCATTAAAGTAATAGATTTTTTCTTGGCAGAAATTTTACCTAATAATTTAACCGGCTCTAAATTAACTTCCCTCGCAATTTCCTGGTATGTCAGATCGCCCGTTACAAATACGTCTTCGTTATAAAACTCTTCGCCGGCAGGCGCCTGATAAGAAAAATTATATTCTTTGCCTGGGGGTAAAATGGTTGAGAAGGTTCCGTTAATTAATTTTGGACGGTAAGAACCAACTATCTCGCCGGTTTGTTTATCTTTTACAATAATAATAATGTCTTCCGGTAATTTTTCTCCTTCTGCGGGAACGATCTGGCCTTTAAATAAAGCCAAAGGCTTTTCTTTTGCACCGGGAATTGAAACCATGTAAATATCCTTCTCACCATAACCTCCATCTTTACCGGATGATAAATAACTTCTTTTTCCATCCGGTGAGGTAACAAAGAACACATCATCATCGGTTGTATTAATTGGAAAACCTAAATTGGTAACTTCCGAAAATTTATTCTCGCTGTTTAAACTTGCAAAGAAAATATCATAACCACCCATTGATTTGTGTCCGTTAGATGAAAAGAAGAACGTAACACCGTCCGGATGAATAAAAGCGCCGTCTTCGTCATACTCTGTATTAATGGTTGGGCCCATGTTTAAAGCTTTGCTCCAAATGCCATTTGGCAATTTAATACAACGGTAAATGTCTTTTCCGCCAATACCACCAGGCCTGTCTGATACAAAGAACAGAACATTACCATCAGCACTTAAACAAGCATGCGACTCCTGATATTTACTGTTAACATCCGATCCAAACTCTTTTAAAGTGGTCCAGTCTTTACCATCATAAGTACTGTAATAAATATTTCCGGCCATTCCTTCGCCGCCATCTTTATAAATAATTAATGTTTGGCCATCCGGACTTAAATTAATAACAGCTTCCATAGCGCTGGTATTAATGTTTGGAGAGATCGATTGAGGAGCGGTCCATTTACCATTATCATCTTTATAACAAACCACAACATCTTCGTTATATAAACCATTAACTTCTTTAAAACCACCTGTTGTGTTTGGGCGACGGGTTGTGAAGATCAACGTACGCTCATCAGCACTTAGCACCGGGCTATAATCAGGATACTGGCTGTTAACGCTATCCCCTAAATTGGTAATCTGTACGTTCATTGGAATTGCAACTAGTTCTTTAGCATAATTAGCAGTTTCTTTGTGTCTTACCACTAATTTCGTCCATTCTTTATCCTTTGCACTAACAAATTTCTTAAACTCATCGTATTGTTTTATGGCTTCATCAAATTTATAGTTGATGTGTAGAGCCTCGCCATAAAATAAATGAGCAAGCGGTGCAGAGGCTTTTTCGCTGGCATCATCGGTTTTATAAGTACGTGAAACGTTTTTCACCGCATTGGCTAAAAAATATTCTGCTTTTGGTTTTTGAAGCGCTGAGTGTAAATAACATATGCCAAGCATATAATTTACATTGGCACTTGTAGAGTCGATCGCATAAGCTGCCTCAAAATTTTCCTGAGCAAGAATATAATTATCTTCTAATAAAAGGTAAGAACCCTCCTGAAAATAATCTTTATACGATCCACCAGACTTAATTTGTGAATTAACAAATAAAGCTGAACTAATTAATACTAGCGTAAATATTTTTCTCATTTTTTAATTTAATTGCAACAAAGATATAATTATAATTTATAAACACTTATCCAAAAGGTTAAATGAAAGACGACTTTTAAACGCTATAAGGTTAATAAGCCTGGAAAATCGTTTTAGTTGATGATTTCTTTTTCAGTCGTTAAGCGTTAAATTTTTATATTTGCGCCCTCATTAATTACAAATGACCGTTACAGAGGAAATAAACAGGCGCAGAACTTTTGCCATCATAGCTCATCCGGATGCAGGTAAGACCACCTTAACAGAAAAACTTTTGTTATTTGGAGGGGCTATTCAAACTGCCGGCGCTGTTAAATCCAACAAGATCAAAAAATCCACCACGTCCGATTTTATGGAAATTGAGAAACAACGTGGGATCTCGGTATCTACATCGGTTATGGCTTTTGATTATAAGAATTATAAAGTAAATATTTTAGATACACCCGGCCACGAAGACTTTGCGGAAGATACGTATCGCACACTTAGTGCTGTAGATAGTGTTATCATGGTAATTGATTGTGTAAAGGGTGTTGAGCCCCAAACCCGCAAGTTGCTTGAGGTTTGTCGTATGCGCAATACTCCCGTAATAGTTTTTATAAATAAAATGGATCGCGAAGGGCAAAACCCTTTTGATCTTTTGGATGAGATAGAGAAAGAATTAAAAATTAAAGTACGCCCGCTAACCTGGCCAATTGGTATTGGTAAATCGTTTAAAGGCGTTTATAATTTAACCGAAAAATCGTTGAATCTTTTTACGGGCGATAGCAAAACAACGGTTGAGGAAAGATTGAAGATAAAAGACATTAACGATAAAGAGATAGATAGTAGAGTAGGTGTTGATTTTGCAGAGCAATTACGCGCAGATGTTGACTTGATAGATGGTGTGTATGATACATTGGATACTCAAAAATATTTAGATGGGATCTTAAGCCCGGTATTTTTTGGAAGTGCTGTAAATAATTTTGGTATTAACGAATTGCTGGATTGTTTTGTAGAGATAGCTCCCGGACCAAAAGAGCGCGATACGGATAACGGTATTGTAAAACCCGATGATAAAAAATTCAGTGGTTTTGTATTTAAAATTCATGCTAACCTTGATCCTAAACACCGGGATAGAATTGCGTTTTTAAGGATCTGCTCGGGTACTTTTGAAAGAAATAAATATTATCATCACGTGCGCGAGAACAAAGAATTACGTTTTAGCAACCCTACCGCTTTTATGGCGCAGCAAAAGTCGGTAATTGACGAGGCTTTTCCGGGTGATGTGGTGGGCTTATACGATGCCGGTAATTTTAAGATCGGCGATACGTTGACCGAAGGCGCTAACTTTCAATTTAAAGGTATTCCAAGTTTCTCGCCAGAATTGTTTAGATATGTTACCAACACAGATCCAATGAAGACCAAACAATTACAGAAAGGTTTAGAACAATTAACGGACGAGGGAGTAGCACAATTGTTTACCAGAAAAATCGATGGTAGAAAAGTAATTGGTACTGTTGGGGCCTTACAGTTTGAAGTAATACAACACCGCTTAAAATCAGAATACAATGCAAGCGCCACTTTTGACCAGATAAATTTATTTAAGGCTTTATGGATAAGCGCTGACGATAAGAAAAAACTGGATGCTTTTATGCAGGATAGAAATGCACACATTGCTTTGGATAAAGAAGGCAGGCCTGTATTTTTAGCCGAGAGCGCCTGGTTATTACAAATGGCCCAGGAAAAATTTCCGGATATTAAATTTCATTTAAAGAGTGAGTTTTAGTTTAACCACAAAGAACACAAAGAAGGTTCAAAGTATACCATGTTTTTTTCTTTGTGATTTTGGTTAAATTCTTAGTATTCTTTGTGGTTAAGTCTTCAATAATTTTTTATACAACTCATCCATCTCTCTACACAAACGTGTATAACTAAATTCATTTATAATTTCTTTACTGGCAGAATTAGCATTCTTAGAGATTTCAGAAAAATTGGTGACCGCATGTAATAGATTTTTTTTGTAGGCATCTTTATCATCTGCTTCAGAAAGTAGACCACAAGCGGGATTAAGAATGTCTTGAATGCCTCCAACATTTGTGGTAACAATAAATTTTCCGGCTGCCTGCGCCTCGATTAAACTTACCGGCGTACCTTCGTTCATTGAAGTTAAACAAACAAGATCAAGTCCGGCCAAAGCAATATCAATTTCTTTTATCCAGCTTGTAAACGTAAAAAGAGCATTTGAGTCAGCTGAAGTAGAGTAGATAAGGCCTTTATTTTTAATAAAATTAATCAGATCGTTCTTTGTTTCGCCATCACCAATAATAATTGCTTTTATTTTTATGTTTGAATTTTTCGCAAGATGTTCAATCGCTTCAATAAATAAATAATGATTTTTTATAGGCGCCAATCTACCAATAATACCTACGGCGAGCTCGGTTTCCTTTATTAAATATTTTTCGCGAAACTGTTTGCGTTTTTCTTCTTTGTTTATGGAAAATTTTTTAAGATCAAACCCAAGTTTTATAACTTTTGTTTTTTCCGGAGCGCAAACCTTGTACTCTTTTGTTAGTTCTTTTTTTTGGATCTCGCTAATGGCAACTATAGCGCTGCTTTTTTTTGAGAGATAACGCTCGATCGTTTTAAAGATGGTTGTTTTTAAACCTGAAAAATAACCTTTAAAAACATGTCCATGAAAGGTGTGAACAACCACCGGAACCTTACAGCTAAAAGCAGCCAAACGCCCAATTGCTCCGGCTTTGCTGGCATGCGTATGTACAATATCGGGTTTAAATTCTTTAATTATTTTTTTTATTTTTTTGTACGCATAATAATCATTTAAAGGATTAATACTTCGCTTAAGTTCGTTAATAATAATTGGCTTTAAGTCTAAAGATTCGGGAATAAATAACGAGCTTTCTTCTCCCTCTTCTTCGGGCCCGCCAATTAAAAGCGTTTCGTACTCTGCCGGTAAATATTTACTTAGGTACGATACGTTGTAAGTTATACCTCCCAAGTTAAAACGGTTTATGATACGTAATACTTTAGGCATTTGGTTTTATATAATCTTTAAAATTCGTTAACCAACTTTCAAAAATAATAATGGCCCAAAGCTTTGCAGCACTATCGTCGGGGCTTTTAGAATGGAGTTGTTCTTTAAGCTCTGCAATGTAATTATAGTTCAGATAACCTTCCGATTCAATCTTTTCTTTATTCAACAATTTGGTCTCAAATTCTTTACTGAACTTTCCACTTAACCATTTGTGCAAGGGTAATTCAAAACCTTTTTTACTTCTTTCAAAAATTTGTTTTGGTAATAAATAGGCAAAGTCTTTTTTAAGTATGATCTTTTGTGCGCTTTTATTTATTTTTTCTTTGTTATTAAGGTTCAACGCATACTCAACAACCCGGTAATCCAAAAACGGATTTCTTATTTCAATACCCTGCTGCATACTAAAGCGGTCGGCTTTTACAAGCATATCATCCGCTAAAACCGTTTGCAGGTCAAAAACATCTTCCAGCTCAAAATTCGAATAAACGCTGTTAGTTTTAAATAAAGAATCAAAATAAGCAGGGTTTACTTTTTGTTTTAATAATTTATCAATTTCTGTTTGCGAAGAAATAGAGGCCAAAAATTTTTGTTTCTCGGTAGGATTTAATTTTACAAGTTCGCTGAATTTTTTTAATTGCCGTGTTTTATTAGCCAATGCGCCTTGCCTTGAGCTTTTATTAAGCGCCAGCAATGGCGAACCCATTCCTGCAAGTAATCTATTAAGACTGCTATTACTCATTAAAAGGGCTTTGTGCTTATTATAACCCTTAAACAACTCGTCTGCGCCATCGCCACTTAATGCAACCTTTACATGATCTTTTGTAAATTTTGAAAGCATATAAAAGTTAAAGGCCGATGAATCGGCAAAAGGCTCATCAATGCAATTCAAAAAATCATGAATGTTATTTAAAAAGTCGGTTTCGGATAATTTAAAAGTATGATGGTTTGAGTTAATATGTTTGGCCACTAACTCTGCATAATTGGTTTCGTCAAAATAATCTTCATCGGTAAAACCAATACTAAAAGTGTTGAGATCTGCTTTATTCTTTTTTGCAAGCGCCGAAATAATTGAAGAATCAATTCCTCCGCTTAAAAATGTGCCAACCGGCACATCTGCATGCAGCCGCAGTTTCACCGCCTCTTCTAAAAGTTGGGTAAAATTTTGGCTGGCTTGTTTTTTTGGCACAACATACCAATTTTTTACTGTAACTGTTTTATTTTGAACTTGAATATACTGCCCCGGCAATAATCTATAAATATTCTTAAAAATGGTCTCTGGTCCGGCGCAATAATTTAACCCAAAATAGGTGTTTAGTTGGGTTAAATTTAATTCTTGTTTGCCGGTTAGCTCCAACAATGGCTTAAGTTCCGAGGCAAAAGCAATTTTTTCTTCATCTTTATAATAGTAAAGTGGTTTTATGCCTAACCTGTCTTTTGCAAGCAATAACGAATTTGTTTCTGCATTATAAAATGCAAACGCAAAAAAACCATTTAATTTATTCAGGCAATTCTCTTTTTCGGTTTTAAGAAGGTTAAATAATACTTCAACATCCCCGGTTGTTTTTAAATTACTTTGTTTTTTTTGAAATTCTTTATAGTTAAAGATTTCACCATTAAAAACCAGGCAATTTTCACTTTCGTCATCACAAAATGGCTGGTTACTGGTGCCGCTGGTGTCCAATATCTGTAATCGTGAATGGAAAAGAATACATTTTTTATATTCTTTAAAAGCCCGGTTATCCGGCCCGCGGTGTTTTAACAGATCTAGAATTTTTTGATCGTTAAACTTTTTCAACGGTTTTTCGTCAAAATATAATATACCCGCAATGCCGCACATTTTGTTTGTAAATATACTTGTTGAAATGTATAAATTATAATTATATTAGTTGTTTATTTTGAAGCACTTTAAATATATATTTTTTCTATTTGCCTTTATAATTGCTGTCAATTCTTATTCGCAGCAATTACGGTTTAAACACATTACCAACGAAGAGGGGTTAAGCACTAATTATGTTACCTCCATTATTCAGGATGATAAAGGTTTTATGTGGTTTGGAACTCAGGATGGTTTAAACAAGTACGACGGGCATAATTTTACTATTTTTAAGAACGATCCTACCAATCAAAATTCGCTTTCCAGTTCCGAAATTACCTGCATAAAACAATTGCAAGGTGATCTTATTGCCGTTGGTACGCGCGATGGGCTTAACTTTTTTAATCCTATTACTTTAAAATTTACGCGGTTAAATACTGTAAAAGAAACCAACATTAAGATCAACGCTATTGTTGCTTTTGATAAAGACATCATACTTTTAGGGAGTGACGATGGTTTATTTTCTGTTAACATTTCTACCAAAGCAATTAAAAAATACAATTTCCCTATTGAGGGACAGGTTGTTATTACTTGTATTAAAGAAGTTAATCATAAATTTTTTCTTGGTACAAAAGAAAAAGGTTTATGGATTTTTGCTGGTAATAAATTGGAACGCGTAAATTTTACTAATCCAAATTTAATTGATTACAAGCCTATTGACCTGGAGTCAATTAATTGTTTGCAGGAGTATGCCGGTAAGATTTATCTTGGAACCCAAAAGACAGGTATATTTAAAATAGATAGTGAAGTTTATGAACTAGAAGACAGAATTTTATTTACTGATAAGCCTTATAATAATTTAAATAATATCAATCATTTTGTTATTAGCGGTAACCGCTTATATGCAGCTACCAATTATGGTTTTGTTATTTATAATTTATTAAATGGTAAAATAATAAATAATGAAAATAAAGAAAGTTCGAACCCATTCAGGATAAATGATAACCTCATTAAAACTGTTTTTTTAGATAACCAAGGTAATTCATGGTTAGGATCACAATTAGGTGGGGTTAATGTTTCATTTTTCCGCTCAGTAAAATTTCCTGATTTTGAAGACGATAAACAACATCAGTTTAAAAATCTTTACGCTTTCTATGAAACAAAAAATAAAGACCGGATAATCGGCGGAGAAAATCTTTTTGTTTTCATGGATAAAAATGGGCAATTATCTGATTATTCTGATATACTCGAAGATAATAGTGTTCTTTCTATCTATGAAGAAAATGAAAACACATATTGGTTGGGTACATGGGGTATTGGATTACTTAGATTTGATAAGGCCACCAAAACCGTTAAAACCATTATTGATACTAAAACCGGTGGTACCATTTTATGCCTTAAAAATGATGGAAAGGGTAATTTATTTGTTGGTACTTTTGGTGATGGTTTATTCAGGGTTAATTTAAAAACACATGAAACAGCGCACTATGGTGTAAAAGAAGGTTTGCCAAACTTAAACATCAACACTATTTTCTCCGATTCAAAAGGCGGCGCTTGGTTAGGAACATACGATGGCGGCTTACTTAAGCTTAAAAAATTCCCTTTGGGCGATAAAATAAGTATTGAGACCATTTATAAAAATGAAGGGAAAGCGGAAAATATTGCCACCAATATTGTGTTTGGAGTTAATGAAGATAAAAATGGCAACATTTGGGTAGCCACCTCGGCAGGCTTAAGCAAGCTTTTGCCAAATAAAAATTTTTATAATTTTTATGAAAAAGACGGTCTGCCGAATACTTATCTGTATTCAATTTTAAAAGACAGCGTTAATAATTTTTGGATGAGTTCAAATTACGGCCTCATTAAATTCGATCCTTTGCAAAAAGAAAGCGATATTACTTTTAAAAGCTATGGTATTAAAGATGGCTTGTTAAATACAGAGTATAATGTGGGGGCTGCTTTTGTTTCACCTTCCGGCACCATGTATTTTGGCGGTTCTAAAGGTTACAATATATTTAGGCCAACCTTTATTAAAGATAATTTAAATTCGCCATCCTCTTTTATTATTGGTTACAAAAGAGGCGGTAAGGACGTGGCAGTTGATTCATTTATTGCCTATAAAAAATATTTAAAATTAAGCTGGCGCGAAAATTATTTTCAGTTTGAGTTAGCCGCTTTGGATTATACTGATCCGGCGAAGAATAAATTTAAATATAAGTTAGAAGGGTATGATAACGATTGGTCGGCCCCAACCAATGTGCGCTATGTTTCTTATACCGAATTACCTGGTGGTGAATATAAATTTTTAGTAAAATCAACCAATAACGATGGTGTGTGGAATGAAATACCTTTTGAAATTTCTATCGAAGTAGTACCCCCTTTTTGGAAGACAAAAATCTTTTATTTCTTTTTGATCATTTTTTCCGGAGGTGGCATATATGCTTTTACACAATATAGAACCAAGGCCATCAAAAAAGAAAATAAGATACTTGAAAATAAAGTCGCAGAAAGAACGCGTGAACTGGAAGAAAAGAACAATGATATTACAAGCAGTATTACATATGCCAAACGTATTCAGGAGGCTATTTTACCATCAAAAGAACAGATCTTTAAAAAATTACCAAGGGCATTTATCCTTTATCAGCCTAAAGATATTGTTAGTGGCGATTTTTATTGGTTTGCAGAGAAGAACGGCATCAAAATATTAGCGGTTGTAGATTGCACGGGTCATGGTGTGCCGGGAGCTTTTATGAGTATGATAGGCCACAACCTTTTACACCAGATAGTTTCAGAAAAAGGTGTAACTGATCCGGCTGATATCTTAAATCATCTGCATAAAGGTGTGCAGGAAGCTTTAAGGCAAGGACAAAATGAAATTAATACCAACGATGGCATGGATGTATCATTAATTACGGTGAATGATGCAACAAAAGAAATTAAATGGGCAGGTGCTAACAGGCCATTAATAACGATAGATTCTACAGGCGATTTTTTAAAATACGATGGTAATAAATTTCCTGTTGGAGGCGCGCAATTAGATATAAATAGGATGTTCACCACGCAGGTTATTAAGTTAAAGAATCCGGCAATGGCTTATTTAACATCTGATGGATATGCCGACCAGTTTGGAGGCGAGAGGGGCAAAAAGTATATGGTAAAACGCTTTCACGACCTATTGTGTACGATACATTTGCACAGCCCCGAAGATCAAAAGAAAGAGCTAATGTTAAGTTTTAACCAATGGCGACAAAATCACGAGCAGGTAGATGATGTTTTGGTGGTTGGAATAGGAATTTAACAGATAAAATTGGAATTTAAAATAATTTATTATATTTGTCTAACTTTAAAATTTAAACATGAAAAAAGTATATAAAATAGTTTTAATACTTAGCTGTGTTACATCTTTATTTTTTGTAGGTTGTCACAAAAAAGAAACTGTTGAAGTGGATAATGAAACACAATCTTCTGTTGATAATGCTGTGGCAGATCAGGAATATATGATGATTGTTCCTGCAGCAAACGGACATGCTATTAATACTAAAGGAACAGGTTGTAATAATGGAAGGTTATTAAGTCCTCCTTCACCATGCGATACTTTAACGTGGTTAAACAGGGCAACTGCTGATACAAACTTAACGGCCACTTTTAAATATATTGTTCCTCCTGTGTTTGGTTTAAATATTGCCCCTTCATCTTGTCCTGCCTCTTTTACTGATGGAAAAGTAAGATCAGGTAGCTGGATAATTAAAATAACAGGCCCTTTGAAATTAGTTGGTAGTCAGATGATTCTTAAATTGATCAATCATAAAGCTTCCGGTATTAGTTATTCATGCGATAGTATGGTAGTCACAACTTTAGGTACAACATCTAACAGCACAACATTTAATATTAAATTAATCAACGGTGTTTGTTCAAATCCAAACTGGACCATTAAATACAATTTTGATAAAACCTTTACTAATTACGGAAAAGGTAATCCTGTTGGAAATGATCCTGTAGTTGAAGTTTTTGGAACTGCCAATGGTGTTAACCGCGTAGGAAAACCTTTTACAGTTAATATTCCTCAAGGCTCACCACTAATTAAACATAAATTATGTCAGTTTATCGATAAAGGAATTTTAGAATTAACTCCGGATGGCTTCAAAACAAGGACCGTGGATTTTGGAAACGGTGTGTGCGACGATGACGCAACCTTTACTGTTAACGGAAGCACTGTAGCATTTAAATTGAAGTAAAACCAAATGGAAATGCTGACAGACCGAAAAATGGTAGACGTATTTGATATATATAATAAAATGGAGCGAAATAATATTTTGCTGTCATTTAAAGGAGAAATTACGTCGGACCTTTTAACTTCTATTCTTCAGATAATGGAGAATAAGATGGAAAACATGCAGGAAGAACCTAAAATGAAAAAGAAGGTTTACAATGTTTTGGTAGAATGTTTACAGAACCTATATCATCATTTAGACGATTCCTCTAATTTTACAGGCGACAATAACCGTTCTGCTATTTTTATGATTGGTAAATTGGATGGAAAATACTCTATTTTTACCGGCAATTATATCCTTAATGAGAATATAAATGGCCTTAAAAGCCGCTTAGATGAAGTAAATTCATTATCTAAAGAAGAACTTAAAGAATACTATAAAAAAGTGCTTAATAACGGCGAAATGTCTTTAAAAGGCGGAGGCGGATTAGGGATGATTGACATTGCCAGAAAAACTGGTGAAAAATTAGAGTACGATTTTTTGGAAATTGACAATAAAGTTTCTTTCTTTACACTCAATATAAAAATATCACAGCAAAATTAAAAATTACAATTATGGACAAATACGCTATCGAAGGCACACCAAAAACACCAAGTATCAGTTTTGACTTAAATGGTGGAATTTTAGAGATCAAAGGACGTTCAATTCCTGAGAATTCTATTGAATTTTATAAACCGTTAGTTGATGCACTGGATAAATATTCTAGCGCTGCAAAAACTGCTACAACTGTTAATGTGCAGTTAGAATATTTTAATACATCATCTTCAAAATGCATCTTAGATGTATTTAAGAAATTAGAAGGTATTAATAAAGGTGGTAGCGCTGTTACTATTAACTGGCATTACGAAGAAGATGATGAAGATATGTTAGAAGCCGGTGAAGATTACCAGGCCATCATCAACGTACCATTTAAAATGGTAATGGTTAACGAATAATATTTTAATTCTCTAAATATATTACCCTGTCTCGGTTTAACCGGGACGGGGTTTTTTGTTATATCCTGAAGCAAATATTTTAAAATAAAAACTATCAAGGCCTTATTGCAGTAAGTACGCTTCGTTTTTTTTTATTAAAAATTCAACTACTTTCTGTATATTTGCTTCCTTAAATTTTAAGTTTCATGACAACCAAAATAGTAGAATTATTGGGCAGTAATGCCAACGATCTTTTAAACCATACCTGCAAAACCATTTCAAAAGAACACCTTCATTTGCCTGGTCATGATTTTGTAGATCGTATGTTCTCTCCTTCAAACCGCAATCCACAGGTATTAAGAAGCTTAAACCAATTATATAATAACGGCAGATTAGCAGGCACGGGCTATATGAGCATTTTACCGGTTGACCAGGGTATTGAACACAGTGCGGGTGCGAGTTTCGCGCCAAACCCAATTTATTTTGACAGCGAGAACATCGTAAAACTTGCTATGGATGGCGGATGTAATGCAGTAGCCTCTACTTTTGGCGTATTAGCTTCTGTATCAAGAAAATATGCACATAAAATTCCTTTTATTGTTAAGATAAATCATAACGAATTTTTAACTTACCCAAACAAATTCGATCAGATCATGTTTGGTACTGTAGAAGAAGCCTGGAATATGGGAGCTGTAGCTGTTGGCGCAACAATTTATTTTGGATCACCCGAATCGTCGCGCCAGATCGTTGAAGTAGCCGCTGCTTTTGCAAGAGCGCACGAATTAGGCATGGCTACTATTTTATGGTGCTATACGCGTAATAATGCCTTTAAAAAAGATGGAGTTGATTATCATACTGCAGCCGATCTTTCTTCTCAGGCAAATCATTTAGGTGTTACCATACAAGCCGATATCATTAAACAAAAATTATCCGACAAAAATGGTGGTTATAACGCCATTAATTTTGGTAAAACACATCCAAAAGTATATTCTGAATTAACTACCGATCACCCGATAGATCTATGCCGTTATCAGGTTGCTAATTGTTATATGGGCCGCATGGGCTTAATTAATAGTGGCGGCGAAAGTAAAGGTGCCAGCGATCTTTCAGAAGCTGTTACAACTGCTGTAATTAATAAAAGAGCAGGAGGGCAAGGTTTAATTAGCGGCAGAAAAGCGTTTCAAAAACCCATTGCAGAAGGTATTCAATTACTGAATGCCGTTCAGGATGTGTATTTGGACAAGTCAATTACAATAGCATAAGAAATGTTGAATGAAAAATTATAAATGTTCAATTCAACATTTATAATTTATAAATTATAATTTTCAAAAGATGGGTTGGTTTAAAAGATTAAAGTCAGGTATTACAACTTCTACAAAAGAAAAGAAGGAAACTCCTGAAGGATTATGGTACAAGTGCCCTTCGTGCAAAAAAATAAATACTGCCCAGGAACATGCCGCCAATAAATATGTTTGTATCGAGTGTGCGCACCACGAACGTATTGGAAGCAAAGAATATTTTGAGGTTATTTTTGATGACAACCAATTTACCGAATTGAACGAAAATCTTGTCAGTGGCGACCCGCTTGACTTTACAGATACAAAAAAATATACCGATAGATTAACCGATACCATTAAAAAAACGGGCTTAAAAGATGCTTTAAGAAGCGCTCACGGCAAGGTAAACGGTAACGATCTTGTTATTTGTTGTATGGATTTTAGTTTCATAGGCGGCAGTATGGGAAGCGTTGTGGGCGAAAAAATTGCACGCGCAATTGATCACTGTCTTAAAACAAAAACACCTTTATTGATCATTTCAAAAAGTGGTGGCGCGCGTATGATGGAAGCCGCTTATTCATTAATGCAAATGGCAAAAACATCTGCAAAATTAAGTCAGTTGGCTAAAGCCGGTATCCCCTACATCTCTTTATTAACCGATCCTACAACGGGTGGTGTTACCGCAAGTTATGCCATGTTAGGCGATCTTAATATTGCCGAGCCGGGTTCGTTAATTGGTTTTGCCGGCCCGCGTGTTGTAAAAGAAACTATTGGTAAAGACCTTCCAAAAGGTTTTCAAACTGCTGAGTTTGTATTGGAACATGGTTTCCTTGATAAAATAATTCCGCGCACCGAATTAAAAGAAAAATTGGCTGCATTGTTGAAAATGTTTAAAGCCTAAGTTCTCTCTTAATCGATCTTATTTTAGTATTGTTAGCTGCCTTTTGGCGAACCTGTAACTTAGGTTAGGGTCTTCTGGTTTTTATCTTTCACTCATTTATCTGCATGGTTCACCCTACTTTACTGATTTTTAACAACTTACATTCTAAGTTTTACCCAACTTTTACTTAACTTTAAACGTATAATATAGTAAGAAATACCATTTATGAACGTTACTCCGGAACTTATTGCAAAGTGCGTAAAGCAGGATCGCAGGGCGGAGTATGAACTGTATAAAGTATCGTACAGTTACTTAATGAGTATTTGCATGCGTTACAACAAAGATAAAGATACAGCCTCAGAAATTTTAAATATGGGGTTTCTTAAAATTTTAAGAAACATTGGTGCTTACAAACCTGAAATTCCTTTTAAAGTTTGGATCCGCCGTATAATGGTGAACACTTTAATTGATGAGTACAGAAAACAAAAACGCGAGAAAGAACGCGTTACTTATGTTGATGAATATTACGACTCATCAGATTATGCAGATGTGAACGACGCACTAAGTAACATTAGCTGTAAACAAATTTACGACGAGATAAATAAATTACCGCAGGCAACAAAGCAAGTGTTTAACTTGTATGTTATCGACGGTTATTCGCATAAAGAAGTAGGCGAAATGCTTGGCATTAGCGAAGGCACTTCGAAATGGCATTTAAATGCGGCAAGAGAAAAATTAAAAGAACAAATTGGAAGAAATATATTAATTAGAGTATAAACAAGATGAACCAGGAACAAAAATTTGATAAGATTATCAAGAAAAAAGTAGATGAAGCGGAATTTCCATTTGATGAGCAAAATTGGAACAGGCTGAGTATGCAATTGGATGCTGAAAGAAGACTTGCCACCAGCCGCGGTTGGGGTAAATTCTTATTTTTAGGATTATTGTTCCTCGGCATTACATCTGCCAGTATTGCTGTATACAAAATACAGGGCCCGTTTGATATTAAAGACCAATTGGCTGATAATACGCCGTTAAATAATAACACCGGTTCAGATGCACAAGCTCATGGTGCAAATGGCAATACAATTACTCAAAACAGTTCAGATAATAACCTATTAGCTTCTAACAATAGCAATAACCAATCTGTTGGTTTAGCTAATTACAATAACAATTCTAATGATGTAAATAAAACAGTCTCTGTAAATTCTGGTGATTATAAAGCAAATGCTTTAGTGACAAACTCTGCTGATAACAATTCAACAGCTAACGGTTCTAACGCTGATAATGTTTCATCATCTGGGAAAAATAATTCTATAACTTCTAACAGCAAAAAAGGAAATAGCCTTTTTGGCTCTAAAAAAGGTGCAAGTAACAAAGGCGCTGCAAATCTTAAAGATGATGGTAGCTCAAACGTTACGGATGCAGCCGAAATGGCAGATGGTTCAAGAACTAAACGTATCCTTGATGGCGATGTTCTGCTAGAACACAATGTGCTAAATAGAATAGATTCAAAATTAAATATTTTATACTCTAACAGAAACGTTAAGCTTGGCGCACTTAAAATTCCCAATTGGTACGACGAAGATTATCATCGTAAAGGAAAAAAACGCTTAAGTTTCTTAAATGCCGAAACAGGTGGTGCATTCTTGTTAGGTTGGGATTCGAAGAACGGAAAAGATGGAAGAGGCGTGAATTGGTATGCAGGTGTTAACTACGGTAAATTCATGAATAAAAAAGTTGGCTTTAGCGCAGGATCACAATTTTATAACATTAGTAATATCAAAGAATCATTTTACGAAAGCTCTAAATCTGTGTATGGCCTGGGTTCAACCTCTTCTAATACGGTAATTACAACGCAATCGCTTTTCTATTTCGCTGTTCCGGTTAAATTTTATTATGCAGTAAGTCCGGCTCACCAAATTGGAGCTTCAGTTAGTCCTAGCTTTTTATTCAGTTCAAAAAACGTGGTTGAAACTTATCGTTTAACCGACGGTATTAGGTCAAATGAAATGAAATCTAACAGCTCCGGCATATACGAAGGCGTAAGGTTAAACAATGTTTTGGTTTCAGCTTTTTATAGAGCACAATTAAGCAAACGTATGTATTTAAACACCGAGGTGTTATAC
>JACCXH010000065.1 GCA_013697245.1 Bacteroidota bacterium | reverse complement strand
TTGCTTTACAAAACAACCCAAAAAAGTGGCCTAATTAAAATGAGAACGACTGGCCTATTTTGGATGAGAATGACTGGCCTAATATAAATGAGAATGGGTGGCCTATATTAGATGAGAATATCCAACTTCTTCTTGAATCAGCAATTTTCCCATGACATCTATCACTATTACTTCAGTTTTTTCTGTTTTTTCTGTGTCAAAAGAAATTATGATTTTGTCATTAGCAGGATTTGGAAATACGTTTATAGCGTTTTTTTCCATTGTTAATTCTTTAACTCCAACCGTAGGGTCTTTTAGGTGCAACGTATAGCCAAATTTAATTTGATTTGTTGGCGCTAAGCTAAAAGGATACCATATTCCAGTTGAAGTATATGATGATGTACTAGGGCTATATACTAAAAATTCATAAACGTATCCCTTTAAAGTTGCACTACTGTTATTATAGCTTTGAAGAAGAACGTTTGTTTCGTTTGGAATTGAGTTTTCGGGAATTGTTGATGCGCCCGGTGGAATTGGAACCGATATATCACCTGTTAAATTACTTGTAGCATCTCTTTTCCATGCATCAATAATTGTATAATTACCGCTAAGACTATGATTGTTCGTATAAGTGACAGAGTATTTATTAACAACACCATAACCCCATGAAAAAGAAAGATAATTGTGTGGAAACCAAATAGATTGTTGACTTCCAACCAAAGCTGTACTTGTATTAGCTACTGTTGTATTTACGTTATAGTGTTTTACCTGATAGTTTGGAAGCTTTACTTGTTGCATTGCTGCTCCTGCGTTAACCCTTCCATAACCTGTTTGAGCGTCATAACCTGCCGAATAAGGAGGTGCTGAAAGATCAGTTGTGTTTTTTTCCATTATCTTTTCTATATCTTCTGGCGAAATATTGTTAGGTTTTAATGGATTGTTGTTAACATAACTAATCATTAAGGCGGCTACACCTGCTGCGTGTGGTGCTGCAAAGGAAGTTCCCCCAACTAGCGAAGTGTAAGTAGTAGTTGGCGTACCCCATTTTAAAGTGTCTGTTGTTGCATTACTGCTTTTAGAAAGTAAGTTAAATAAATCAGAAGAAGCAGGAGCAATAAAATCAAGATATTTTCCTCCATTTGATCCATTAGTAGATGTACTCCATCTCCCACCAGTAGCATCATTTCCACCAACGCATAAATTAAATTCATCTTTAAAATTAGCTACTGTACTATAAACATAATTTGTGAAACTGGCGTTTTGTCCATTTCCTGAAGAAAACGAAATCAGGCATTCATTTTCAAATACAGTTCTTATCGCATCTTTAACTGTATTTAAAATACTGTCATTAGGGCCAAAATTGGAGGCTGTACCCCAAGAATGATTTTGTACGTGTTGACCTTGTCCAATATTTGCTGTTGGGCTTGACAAAGCACCGTCAATCATTGCTCTTTCAATAACATCTAGCGTTGAAGCAAAATAAGGAGCAGGCCCTCCCTGGTCATTTCCTTCAAAACATTTCATGTCATTTAAAGTAACTCCTGTGTTACTTTGTGTAGCATCTCCACCGGCAACACCTGATATTCCAATTGTATTATTTCGTAAAGCACCAATAAGTCCGGCAGTACCTGTTCCATGACCGTATTTGTCAACAGGCAATGAACTTAAATAAGGTAAGTTATTAAAGTAGTCGTAGCCAGTAGTAATTTTTGATGAAGTAGTATTAAAATCACTATGCGTATTATTAATCCCACTATCAAAAATACCCACAATTATATTTGGATTCCCAGTTTCTATCGCCCAAGCGGGAGAAATATTTATACTTCCTCCTGTATAAGTCGATGTTGCATCCAAGCCTGCTGAATTTCCATTAATATAATCAGCATCATTTGCATTGTGTAATTGAACATAATAGTTTAAATCTGCGGCTTGAGTTATTGGAGCTCCGTTTCGCAATTGACGCTCAACTAAAGTGTCATTAATTGTGCTTGGAAATATAACGCCAAATGTTGCATAAAGAGGTAAAAGTTTAACTGTAAGGCCAGTTCTGCTTACAGATAAAGTGTCGTTCTTTGTTAAATTCGGAAAAACTTTAAATACTTTGAAATCATTTGTTCTCAACTTTGTGTAACTATTAAACGCAGTAATTCCAGCAGGAGTTAAAAAATCACTAAGAATGCCATAGGTAATATCTCTATTGTTAACTTTTGTTGGATTAATGTAGGTAGGATTGAACCTAACAATAAATTCATGTTTCTTGTAATACGGTTTACCATTTCCGACAAACGCCCTTGCTGTATCTCTATCAAAGTCTGTATAATAAGCTGTTTCATAAACTTTGGTTGTAGAATCTTTTATTGCTATTGTGTATAGGCCTTGAATACCCGAAGTTAAATATTGAATATCAGAAGGTAGATAATTATAATTTCCTTTTATTGAACGTTCCCAACTTTTCACACCGGAAGATTTTATTTTACCGACAATGGCCTGCTTATTAGCTCCAATTCCTTTTTCGCCTCCAATATAATATATATCACCAATACTATTTAATGCAATTCCCTTTATATAAGCATCAGCAGTTGCATCTTTGGATGTTTGAGTTTGCTTCCAAAGCAAAGTTCCAGTAGCACTATACTTTAATAAAATAAAATCTTTTATATTATTTGATTTGGTAATAAATCCACCAACCAAAATATTACCGCTCGCATCCACAGCTATTGTATTCCCAACATCTTCTAATCCAAAAGCATCATAAGTCTGCGTCCAAACAATTGTATTTGTAGGTGAAATTTTTATGGTACGAATATCATAATTTACACCGTTTGAAGATGCCCGCCCTGTAACGTATGTATTACCTGCCACATCTTTCTTAAATGCTAATGGTTGGTCATATCCAAAACCTACAAGATTATCACGGGTACTAGAGAGAATGGAACCAGTTGACGGATCAAAAACTACTGAGGCGTAATCCCATTTATTTGCTGCACTAGCACTAGCACCAACAACAACTGCCTTGCCAGGTATAAGTTGAATACCCGTCGGCACATCAATTAAATTGGCGTAGTTGTAACTATTACTCCAAAGAACAACGCCCGTCGGTTTATACTTTAAAATAAAAAAATCGTAAGACGAAGAAGTGCCTTCCCTGCTTGTAGCTAAAAAAATATTGCCCGTTGAGGCTTCTATTTGTAATGAAGTACCGATGTCATTAAGACTATTAGGCCCATTATATATTACAGACCATTGCAAAGTCCCTGCGCTATTGTACTTCAAAAAAACAACATCGTAATTGGTTGTTGTCGCATTATCAGTAGTACCGCAGACGTAAATATTTCCGCTGGCATCTTCTATTACATCTGTTCCATATTCATTTTTATTCCCACTTGTAGTGTATTGCACTTGCCAAAGCAGAGTGCCTAATCTATTATATCTCGTCAATAAAATGTTTTCTCCCTGACCAGATACATTTGTGTGACTAACTGTTATTATATCATTTGTAGCGGTAGTTATTGATTTTGACCATTCAAAACCAAAAGGACTTAGTATCGGATTAAAAACAGGGTTGCCAGAAGTACCTGTCCACTCGCGGTTCACTTGCGTTTGTTGAGCGTTTATATTCAGCACTATGCTGATAAACAAAAGAACAATAAAGATTTTTTTCATGTTTTAAATTTTAACGTTTTAATTTATAATTAAGTTCCATTGAATAATTTTGTACTGTGAAAATTGGTAGGTCGGAATGAGTTTTACAACTTGCTAAGTATATGAACTATAGACGTATTAGTCAATAGGTAAAATTACCTATTTTTAAGTAGGTAATTTTACCTATACGAATAACAGTTTTTAAGTTCTTTTCTTTCTTTAAGAGCTGTCAATGAATGGATTAGATGTTTTATTCATGTTGATTTTTATATTTATTGAAAATCACATTTTATTCTTTTAAAACTTACAACCGAGTCTTTTAGTTGCATATAAAATGCTGCCCTAAATGGCCGATAGATCAGGCGATTATTTTCTACCCATACGGCACCATCTATATATACATCTGACGAAAATATTTCTTCTTTACCATTAACACATTGTACTTTATAACAGGCTTTTAAGTTGTCTGCAAAAAAATAAACCAAACAAATTATAGAAATTGTAATGATTATGACAATGGTTAACATTGCTTTGCTGGATATGTTTTTGTCTTTTTTTATCATATCTACGTGATTGCATATTTAGGTCGTGATACAAGAAGCTTTTTTTTGAGTTGTACAAATCCAAGGGCTATTAATACGTAATAGACAACATGAAAAACAGAATGAAATAAATACAACTCTGGAAACTGCTTTGCACGATGTGTTTGTAAGTAGCTACTCATTAAAAAAAGAAAAAGATCACCGGCAAAATAGATTAAGATGGCAGTATTGATATAAAAAAACGGCTCAGACAATAAATCTCTTTCAAACATCATGGTTTGCATGACCCTGTAAAAAGCTAACAAACTGCATAAAATCAATATTGTTGATTCAGTTCCCGCCGAAAGGCTGTTGTACTGATATAAACTGGAATAAAATGCCTCACCCATTACCATTAAAAAAAAAGAACCAGCAATGGGATAAAACAGAGAATTACCAATATTAAAAAATCGTCTATAGACTGTGATTAGAAAAATAAATTCTATCGCCGTAAAAAAATAGCCTAGAAACATATTGTTTATGTTCAACTCATTCAAAGTAATGCCAAACGCATCAAAGGCAAAAGAAATGTATAACAAGTAGTAAAGTGGTTTAATTGACGGAGGGATAAAATTTTTATTCCTTCTTCCTATTATTACAGGAAGAATTACAAATAAAGCCGATAAATGTGCAGCAATATGATAAACCGTCATTTAAAACAGATTTAACTGTTTAATGGATTGGGAGTGCCACAATAAGAAGGGCAAGGCACAGACCTGTCGAGTATAACGCCGTTAGAAAGATCGTTTTCGTTTTTATCTACCCCAACCAAAACCAATGCTGGTTTGCCTGTATCATCTTTGGCATAATACATTCTTACTCCCACACAGTCTTTTTGAGCAAGAATTAATTTTAGTTTTTCTACGCCAAAGAAATGTGCGTTTACCCCATTTGAACCGCCGCCATTGCGATAACTTGCTGTCCATATACTTGCATCATGCAAAGTAATTTGTTCCCCTTCATTTCCGTTGAAACTCATAAATGTGATTTTTAGACTGGTTTATAATTAACAAATATAATAAAGTTGACTAAATAGTCAACATAAAAATGTCAAAATTTTGAATCCTTTGTTTTAACACTATGAAAAACAACAAATAGTCAGTATTATCCAGTGGCGGTCCAGAACATTAAACTTGACATATATTTTAAAACTCTAGGCAATTTAGTTTCTAAATTCAGAGCTGAAAAGAAATTTTCACTAGAGGAATTAGGTTTTATGATAGGCTTAGACCGATCAGCAATGCATCGCATCGAAAGAGGTAAACGCATTTCGGTCACTACTATCGTAAAACTCGCTTTAGCGCTTGATAAGGAGCCAAAAGATTTTCTTGATTTTAATTTTAATTTTCAATCACATGAATTAGATGGAATAGTTAAATCAAAAAAAAGCCCAAAGAAAAAAGTTAAGTTGAAAAAATGATTATTTGATAATGCAATAATACTCAGGTATTGCCACTTTCTTTTCCCTATAATCATCGCATCGTTTTTGCGAAAATTTTTTAGGGCCATAACTTTGAAAAGCAACATAACGTTTATTAGAATCACCACATTCACATACGCGTTTCTTTATACAAGAATTCAATAAATAGCTAAGTATAATAAAGAGTACTATTCTTGAAAACATGATTAAATAACGGAAAAATGAAAAAGATATTGCCCGAGTAATAAGCCTTTAGCTTATCGCACATTTGCACCATACTTTTATAAACCTTTAAAACCTAAAAGAAATAAAAAGTTAATCTTAGTATTTGCTTAGAAAAAGACCAATTCAACAACAAAAATATCAATGCCTGAACGCACAGACATGAGTTCAGATAGCAAGAATTGTAATGCAGAATGTTTAGTGTGCGTGAAAATATATGAAAAATGCGCAACTGAATGCGATAAATTTGATATGGCAGATTGTAAGAAATACGCTACCGATTGTCGTAATACTTCAAAGCATTGCAATGAAATGTAAGAGCTATCTTTATTTTACAGTAATTTATTGTGAAGGGGGTAGGCAATTGTTCACCCTTTTTTTAGAATAAACCAGTTATATGCTTTGCCAATAATACCCTTGATACTCATTCATTATTTAGACAGATTAATTATTCAGAGTAAAAATAACTTTCATTTTCTTAAGAAACTTTAACCAAGTAATTTACTATAAAAAATTACGATCCTGCTACATTGTTCGCCCCAAACCGTGATAATACGGGCTAATTATCCCGTTATCCCACATCCCATTTTCCGACTAAATAAAATTTAGCCTGCTATCATTGATCTAAAGCCTTTTTAAAAGCATGGCACGGATTTGTTGTATGTAAATCATATATACCGGTATCAAAATTCACATTAGCTTTTACCAGACGTTTAAAAAATGAAACGCGTCATTTCTAATCGTCTTTATTATTAACCTATTAAAACCTAGAAAACATGACACCTACAACGAATAACAAAACAGCAGAAACAAAAATCTCTCCTGAAGAAAAACAAAAAAGTATTACTGCCCACAAAGCAATTGCAACCCATTTGGAGACAGCTGCCAAATTTCACAAAGAAGCGGCAAAGCATCATGAAGAGAATAATAATGAAAAAGCTTTTAAAAGTTCTACTACCGCCAATGAACATCTGACGCTTGCTAACGAAGCTCAAAAAGAAGAAGCAAAAAGAGATGCTTTAAACATTAAGAAATAATCTTTGCTCATTTAAAAGCATCACGCAAGTGATGCTTTTATTTTATCACACATACAAATTTATTTATGAAAACAGAAGCAGAACTTAACGTGGACATTCTTAAAATAACAGGTACAATCAAAGACAAATATCCTGAGTTATCTAAATACATTGGTGAAATGCCTGTAAAAATATCCTATACCCGAGGTGATGAAGATCCAAATATTAAAAGCCTTAAAGAACATTATAGTTCTTTAGAGGAAATTATAAAAAACTATTCCAAAACTCACAAAGAACAATAAATTAAAATCTAATCCAACACTAAACTACCAAAAATGGAAACTAATAAACCAAAAGAAATGTTTTACGAAAACACTAAAACAGCTGAAAAAGAATTTAATAATAATACAAATTCAAATTTGATGGATGTCTTTCACAGGCAGTTTAATGCAGTTACTGGATTTTATACAAATTTCTTTAACTCTATGATGGGTGGAAATAAATCATTAAATCAAAACACTCAGAAGGCTGAGATAAACAACAAATACAAAGAGGTTATTGATTCACGAATCGAAGCTTCTAAAAATGTTTTTAAGTCTGCTACGGATGCATATCATGCACAATTAGGATCTGCAATGGAGACTAATAAAAAAATGATGGATGATATACATACACAAATCAGCACAACAGTTAAACAAACTCAAAATTTTTGGTCTGACATATTAAAATCCAATGCAACTCCATTAAAGGAAGAAGATTTATACGTTAAAGAACCCAATCTTAACGATATTAAAAATCAGAAGAGCAACCCGGTAAATGAATTCATGGATCATAAAAGCAAATAGCTAAATGAAAAATTCCTTAAAAGAAAACCCCGATATAATACCCATACCACAAATTAAACCTGTAACAATTCCACAGACCAACCCTGTTAAAACAGATTTGCCAGAAATAGTTCCTGAAATAAAAAAAGAAGAACCACTACCAATAGTGCCAGAAATACAACCCTTTCAACCTGAAAGAGCGCCACAAAAAAAGTAAGCAGTATGAAAAATATAAAAAATATAATCGTTGCTACTGATTTTTCGGTTACAGCACGTCATGCTTATGTTTACGCTAAAAAATTAGCAAAAACTTTAAGTGCTACATTAACAGTAGTGCATGTTAAAAAAAATCTTATGATTGCCTCGGATGTGGTTGTACTCTTTTCTCCTGATGAGAATAAACATATTATCCGTGACATTGAACAATTTATAAATGAAGAAAAAGGCAGCGATGAATTACAAGAAATAAAGATAAAAGTTTTAAACGGAGAACCTGTAAGGGTTTTAACTGAATTATCAAAAGACAATGGTGCAGATATAATAGTTATGGGAACAACCGGCTTATCGGATGCTTTAACTAAAATTTTTGGTTCTAACTCATTGAAAGTTTCAAATAAAGCGCATTGTCCCGTTCTACTTGTTCCGAGAGATGTAAAATGGCGGCCTTTAGAACAAATTATGTTTGCCAGTAATTATGATTCCATGACCACGGAATTTGTAAAAAACGTAGCTGATTTCGCGGTTGGGCTAAATTCCAATATTCATTTTGTAAATGTTAAGAATTTCGACCCACTATTTGAAGCCAAACAAAAAGAAATAGACTGGAATAAGCTTATGGCGGCAGATTCTGCTCTACAATATGAAAAACATACAATTTACGGAAATGATACTGTAGAGCAAATAAAAAATTATTGTGAAGAAAAAGACATTGATCTGATGGTTTTTGTAAGTAAGCATCGCAATTTTTGGGAAAACCTTGTGCATAAAAGTATTACAGAACGCATTGCATTATTTACCACTATACCAATAATGGTGATGCATGTTGATGACAAATAATATAAAAAAACTACAACTTAAATAAAAACAAAATGAAACAATCAACTAATTACAATGAGCAAGCCACCTTCCATGAAGCGAATAGCGAAAGGGAGGGTAATAATGAGCAAATACTATTAGAACATACAGATAATCATATTACTAATAGCGATTTGAAGCCTGTAAAAAAAAGACGTAAAAGAATAGTTGTTTTTACTAAAAAGACGGCATTCAAGAGCTTTTTTTAAACTGAATTAATTTATAAAAACTTAAAACTAAAATTATGTTATATAACGGTTATCATTTTTGGGGTATGCACCTTATATGGTGGTTTATTTGGATTGTTTTAATATTTTGGATCTTTGGTACGCCTTACGATGTTCCGGGTCAGCGAAAAAAACAATCCCCTCTTGACATTTTACAAAAACGTTTTGCTTCCGGCGAAATAAATAAAGAAGAATACTTGGAAAGAAAGAAAATTTTAGAAAATACTTAATAAATTATTAAACAATTAAAATTTAAAAGATGTCAAATAAAGCCCAAACAAAAGAAATTATAAAGCTTGAAAAATCACAACTTCATAAAGATATAGTTTCTCTAAAAAAGAATTTAGTAGATTATAAAATAGAAAGAAAAGCAAATTGGAAAGCTTTTAAAGCTAAAACTAATGAAGATATTACAAAAGTTAAAAAAGCACTAGATAAGTTTTCAGCAAAAAAGAAAAAATAAAATTTGGTTTAGAGAATTATTGAAATCAATCTTAATAAATAGACTCAAATACAAATTGCAAATCAGAAAAAATGGATGCAAATGAAAACCTACAAAAACAGGTACAGGATGCTCTTAAATGGGAACCTTTGTTACACGCGGCAGAAATTGGCGTTACGGCCATTGATGGTGTTGTAACCCTAACCGGTATAGTTGATAGTTACACCAAAAAATTACAGGCAGAAGATGCCACCAAAAATGTTTCAGGTGTAAAAGCTATTGTTGGAAAAATCGAAATTAAATTTGCCGATTCCGGAGAAAAAACAGATCATGAAATTGCTAACGATATACTAAGTGCTCTAAAATGGAATTGGCAGGTGCCAAGCAATAAAATAAAAACAAAAGTTGAAAATGGCTGGGTAACCCTTGATGGCGAATTACATTGGAATTATCAACGAGAAGCAGCAAAAAAAGCAATAGATAATCTTAAAGGTGTAAAAGGTGTTTCTAATGATATTAAAATTATAGCTGAATCACAAGATGAAGTTGAAAAAGCGGCAATAGAAAAGGCGTTTGTACGAAGTTCATCCATTAATAATAAAAAAATTCAGGTTAAGGTCAGCGGTAATAATGTTAGATTAACAGGGATAGTTGATTCTTTATTTCAAAAAGAAGAGGCTGCAAGAATAGCATGGAGCGCACCTGGCGTAATATCCATAAATAATGAATTAGAGATTAAACATGGCGATGAACTGCTGGGTTTGGTTGAATAGTCATAGTGCTGTTATATTATAGTGAAATTAATTTATAAAAGCAGTCATTGTAAAGTATTTTAATCAAAATAAAGGTTTTGGTTTTAATCGAAAAGTATGTATCAAAATCATTTATATATACAGTCAAAAAACGTAAAGGAAGTTAATGTTATAATCTACTTGTATAGTTTTCAAGAAAATTTGCAATATTTTAAACTTAATACCAAAATCTTTGTTAAAGTTATAAGTCAGATCAGTTTTTGACTAAAATCGTGTTTTAAGTCTTTAGCTTATCGCATATTTGTATTATAATTTTTTATAAACCTTAAAAAAATGAAAAAAATGAAAAAATTAATCTTAGTATTTGCAGCAATTGGTCTTTTTACGATGGCTGCAACAACAAAAATGTCAATGTCAAATGATAAAGTAGCTTCAATGACAGAATTAAAGAATGATAAGCATAAAGCTTGTATCGATGCTTGCAACACTTGTATTACTTCCTGTAAGGCAGTTGAGAAAATGTGTGATGCAAAAAAAAATGATAAAACAATGGAAACCTGCGAAAAACTTTGTAAGGAATGTATTTCTTCATGTGAAAAAGCAGTTAAATGTATGAAATCAGATAGCAAAAATACTAAGAGTGAATGTTTAGAGTGCGCGAAAATATGTGAAAAATGCGCCACTGAATGCGATAAATTTGAAATGGCTGATTGTAAAAAATGTGCCACTGATTGTCGAATGGCTGCAAAACATTGCAATGAAATGTAATAGCAGTCTTTATTGTAAAATAATTTATTTTGAAAGGGTGGGCAATTGTTCGCCCTTTTTTATTGACTTGCTTGACAACATAAAAGGAATTAATCAATAAATTTTGGTTGCATATAAAAATTACTACATCTTTATCTTCTCAAGAAGTAGAAAAAACATATAACAGTTAATATACAACCAATGACAATTCCAGCCAAAATACCATAGCAGAAAAACTCCCACCGCCTGCTCTTTCTTTCACTCCTATGCATTTTTATAATTCCCTAATGCTTCAAATATACAAAAAACTATTTCTTGGGTTAAGATTGATTAGACAGCAGTTCAGAAACTATTGGGGAGTAATTTGGAATCGTCGACAAATATTGTGATTTTAACGAGGGGTGTTTAATTTAAGCTTTGTTCGTCAAATCATTTTGGTCACGTTTCCCCAATTTGGTGATAAAAAGTATTTTTGAGGAATAGTTAGTCTGATTCCCCAATATAATTAGGCATTCTCGTGTTGAATAGGTTACTTTACCCTAAGTCATTCCTTTAAGAAATTTAAAATCTTTAAAACTACAATTTGAAAATCGGGGCATTAGTTATTGATTGGCTAATAAAGTGCGACTTTACTTAAGATAGTAAATTGTAATGACTAACGGAAATGATGCTAATACAAGGAAGAATGGAAACAAAAATAATAATGATCATTGATGATGACGAGGATGATAGATTCTTTTTCTGTTCAGCAGTAAAAAAAGTCTACCCGTCCTACATATGCGAACAGGCACAAAATGGTAAAGAAGCACTCGAAAAACTTCGGGACAATTTTAAATTACCCGATTATATATTTCTCGATCTTAATATGCCTGTTATGAATGGTAGCGACTGCTTAAGAGAATTAAAAAGCGATCAGGTATTAAAAAATATTCCAGTTGTAATATTCACTACCTCAATGTATCCGCCGGATGTCGAATTTATGCGCGAGCTTGGGGCGGCTTACTTCATGATCAAGCCTTTAGACCTTACAACACTTCCTGACGAATTAGTCATGGCTATGAAAGTTGTTAGTCTTTCCACAGTTTAAAATTTTATCGCATTAATTTATTTGTGTACTATGAGTGTAAAAAAACCAAATCCAGCACCACCTAAATCTATTCAGGATTTCCCAATAGTAGGCATTGGAGCTTCCGCAGGAGGCCTAGAAGCCTTTAAAAAGTTTCTTAAAGCTATTCCTGAGGACTCAGGCATGGCTTATGTGCTTGTTCAGCATTTAGACCCTTCACACGAGAGTATTTTACCTGAAATTTTAGCTAAGGTCACCAATATTCCGGTAAATGAAATTACGGATGACATTCACCTTGCCCCGAACCATATTTATGTTATTCCACAAAACAAAACGCTTACCTCTGTTGATGGGGTGCTTAAACTAACACCCCGCGACAAGATAATTCCCCATCTTCCTATTGATGTTTTTTTTACTTCTCTTGCACAGGTGCATTTGAGTTTAGCAATTGGTGTGGTTCTTTCCGGCACGGGTAAAGATGGAACACTGGGATTAGAATCTATAAAAGAGCATGGTGGAATTACTTTTGCCCAGGATGAGGATTCTTCTGCTTATGAAGGTATGCCTCAAAATGCAATAAATGCGGAAGTGGTGGATTTTATTTTACCGCCAGAAAAAATTCCAGAAAAACTATTAAGGCTCATTCATTTATCTAAAGAATCCGAAAATAATTTTCCAAAGAGCGATGAGGCGGTTTTTAAGAAAATTATCTTAATCCTACTTCAACGCAGTGGAGTTGACTTTACTAATTATAAGAAAACAACTGTGCATAGGCGTATTTTACGTCGGATGGAGATGAGTAAAAAAGAAAAACTTTCCGATTACCTAAAAATTCTCACAAAAGATAAAATAGAGCAGGACAATCTTTTTCAGGATATGCTTATACCAGTTACTTCTTTTTTTCGTGATCCGGAAATATTTGAGGCAATTGGCGAAAAAGTATTCTCTACTTTTTTTAAAAATAAATCTGCCACTGAACCCATTCGTATTTGGGTGGCTGGCTGTTCTACTGGAGAAGAGGCGTATTCGTTTGCAATTTCTCTTCACGAACACTTAGGAAAAAAGATATTAGGAAGACAAGTTCAAATCTTTGCTTCGGATATTTCTGAATCTGCTATTTCAAAAGCACGTTTAGGAATTTACAGTAAAGCAGAATTAAAAAACGTGTCCGATGAACAGATAAAAAAATATTTTAAAAAGACAGACGGAGGCTATCAGGTTGATAGGGAGATACGAGATATGTGCGTGTTTGCCGTTCACAATTTTCTGAAAGATCCACCCTTTGCAAAAATGGGGTTGATAAGTTGCAGAAATGTGCTTATTTATATGGATACTCTTTTACAAAAAAAAGCCCTTAGCACATTTCATTATGCCCTTAAGGAATCAGGCTTTTTATTTTTAGGAAAATCAGAAACAACAGGAGCCGAATCAGAATTATTCAGTCCTTTTGCAAAGAACGATAAAATATATTCACGAAAAGCAGTAACAACCCGTTATGTACCTATCGTTAAAATAATTCCACAAGAAGAAGTTTTAAAATCGAAAAATAGAAAAGCATTACAAGCTGAAATACTTCAAACCGATTTTAAGAAGATTACAGACACAATTTTGCTTGCAGATTATACACCGACAAGTGTGGTCATTAATGATCAAATGGACATTGTACACTTTCATGGTATTCCTACTCCCTTTTTGGAACATACCCCGGGTAAACCAACACTCAATCTTTTAAAAATGGCAAGGGAAGGTTTGTCTTTTGAGTTACGAAACACACTCCATAAAGCAAAAAGCACGCAAGCTATAGCCATAAAAAAGGGTATTCCGATTAAGATCAATGGAAAGCAGTACTTGGTAACAATTAAAATCATTCCTTTAGAAAACACAAACGAACCTCATTTTTTAATTTTGTTTACCAAGTCTTTGGTATTAAAAAGGAACACGAATAAAGGTCTAACAGCCGAAAAAATAAATCATAACGAAGCTGTTCAACGAATCCGTTTAGAAAAAGAACTTTCTCAAACCCGCGAGGACATGCGCTCTATTACCGAAGAGCAAGAGGCTGCAAATGAAGAGCTCCAAAGCGCGAACGAAGAATTGTTAAGCAGCAGCGAAGAATTGCAAAGCTTAAACGAGGAATTAGAAACTTCAAAAGAAGAAACACAATCCAGCAATGAAGAGCTAATGATTGTTAATCAGGAATTATTGGATAAACAAGAACAGATAATTTCGTCTCGTCAATATGCAGAAGCTATTATTGCCGCAGTTCGTGAGCCTCTTTTGGTACTAGACAAATACCTTCGTATAAAAACAGCTAATGATTCTTTTTATACCAAATTTAATATAAGCCAGGCTGATTCAGAAGGCGCTCTTATTTATGAGATCCGTGAAAATATGTTCGACAACTCCTTATTGCGCTCTATGTTAGAAAAAGTTCTTCCGCAAAGATCTCAACTAAATGATTATGAAATCATAATCAACCAGCCTCCATTAGGTGAATGTACTATGTTATTAAATGCACGACTAATTGTAAACGAAAAAAACAAAGAACAATTAATTCTAATAGCTATTGATGATATTACTGAAAGAAAAATATCCGAAAATCGCAACAAACAATTTTCAGAAGAATTACAGAGCAAAGTCAAACAAGGCAGTTTGCAATTAGAGCAAACCAATACGCAATTAGATCAGTTCACCCATA
>JACCXH010000051.1 GCA_013697245.1 Bacteroidota bacterium | reverse complement strand
TAAGATATAGTGCGGGATAGAGCAGGGGTAGCTCGTTGGGCTCATAACCCAAAGGTCGTTGGTTCGAATCCATCTCCCGCTACCAAAGCGGAACTTTCTATAAGCAAATTAGGGGTTCCGCTATTTTTTTGGCCTAAACTGCCCGCCAAACGTACAAAATCGAAAATTGGGGCATTTATTTTAGAGGTTCGATAATCGTCAATATCCCTAAAGTATAGAATACCCTCAGGAAACAACAAATTTTGTATTCATGGCCTAATATTTTAATGTTGTTTTTAAATGACTTTTTTGAGTGCGCTAATAAAAGCGTCAAAATCAGGTTCGATCTTTTTAATTTCCTGCGGCGTTAAATAAATCTTAGAGTCGTATTTGGTTTCAGCAAGAAAGATGTTTTTGTAGCGTTTCTTTGCCATTTTGTAATGCACATAAGATTCAAAGGCTCTTGCAAACAATTCATTCCTGCGGAAATAATAGTCGGTTAGCTTTAAACTCTTTTGTTTTGATTTTAAGCGCAGGAAATAGGCGCTATGCTTATTCTCCCCACTCCAAATGATTTTATTGAGCAAACGCTCCATTAAACCCCTTAACGTGTTCTTTTGTAATTGTTTTTTATCCGTTCTTATTCTCAGGCTTCTTCCATCACTCAACGCATCGGTTTTACCACGCTCTGCAAACGTACCGCCAAAATAATCCAAAGCGTGACCATATTCGTGAGCGAAGGAACCAACGCCACCGGAAAGGGTTAATAGTTTTGTACGGTCAAAGCTTGGCTTTAATGTTGAGCCTTTTCTTGGTCTGCTGTAACGGGTAATGTTAATGGCGAAGGTATCGGATTCAAAATGCGCTAACGCAGAACCCCGACCCCTTGCACCAAAGGCAACAGTTATTTTTTTCTTTAATGAAATTTTGGAAGGGGCAAAGCCTAAAATCCCAGTTAAATCAAATAAGGCTAATCCAAGGCCAGCTAAATAATTTTTACGATCTTGTTGCGATAACCAGTTACCGAACTCAATGGATTTTAAATTGTAATGATTTTCTAAAAACTCTATGTTATCATAATCATAGGATTTTGGAATATCTGACCCCGAACGGATCTGTTTATTATTGGGAGTAAAAATAACTTTTGTTTTTCCTTCCCAATAATTATCCGCACGGCTTTTTGAAGTAGGTACTTCGCCTTCATCTACCAACTTGCCTAATGATTTTTTTTGCGGTCTCATTTTACCCAGATCACTATTGCCTTTATTTTTTTTGTAATAACTTTCGATGTCATATTCCGTGTCCATAATCACAACGGTAATTTCTCCCCACTTACTAGCGTGTTCCAAACCGTTCTCTAATTTCTGCCTTACAAAGTCCAGTTTAATAATAGCTTCCTCATCGTCGTAATTTTGTCGCATGGCTTTTGCAACCACTTTTAGATCTTCTTTAAAATCTTTTGGTGTTTTTTCTCCCGTAAGATTTAAAAAATCTTCGATTATTTTATTTACTTCTGCTTTCATGATTTCTAAATTTTATTTGCCTTTAAAGAAGAACTCGTAACCAATCCATAAGCCTAAAGAGGCTAGGATGATAGAGCCAATTCCAAATTCTAATTGTACTGCGCTTGGAACTTTTTTTTTACTATGCTTAAAATTGTTTCTCCAGACTGTATTATTAAAGCTCTATACTTCGCCCTGTTATCCCCGTTCTTTTCGCTTATGTAAGGAGATGCCGAAATTTTAGTTGCATAAGCGGTAATATCATTACTCACTTTTGCTGCCTCTTTGTAGTAGCTTGTTATCAATCTTGCAAAGTCAGAAAATCCATCCTCTACACTTTTGTAACTTCTGAACCAAAGTTTTGAAGTTGTAGATTGTCTTTTCTCACCAGTCCAATATTGGTTCGTTTTACCATAAGCTGTAACGCCAAAAAAGTTATTGTTCTGCCTCGCCAGTTGCGAAGTACCCCAACCTGATTCAACGGATGCCTGCGCTAAGATCATTAGCGGATGGATATTAAATGCTTTACCCACTTTAACGGCAATGCTATAATACTTCATAACATAGGCTACCCGTTTATCAACTGTTTCGGTTGCCCCTAAAGGCTGTGGATTTATTTCGATTGAGCCTTGCAGTCCCAAAACTGTTGGAACCCGCAAGAAATATTCTTTTGACATAATAATATGTTTTAATTAAAATCTTCTCTCCTGTATTATTGCAGCATTTCCTCTTATCCATCGTTTTACGCCTTGTACCGTTTGGAACTGAATAAAATTTCCTTTACCGGTATTTAATGTCATAACAGGAAAACCCATCACCACATTTTTTGGTGTTAAACCTATTTGGTTAAACTTTTCATCGTAAACAATGGCGGTATCGGTGCTTATCACTTCTTCTTTTGAAGTGGTGTCGTTTTCATTTTCTGTTTTACCAAAACCTTCTATTACCTGTAAAGGAATTTTTGTCTGCTTCTCACGTTTGGCTAATTCTTCTTTAGTAACAAATTCAATTTGACTTTTGGCTACATAGTAGGTTTTCTTTTGCCCTGATTTTGTAAACGTCCAAAATTCAATAAAGAGTACTTTGTTTTTTTCATCGTAAGCAAACTTGCCCGTGCTTGCTCCCAATTTGTAACCTTTAGGAACAAGCTTTGCAATGTTGTTTCCAATACTGTATTTAGATTCGTACTTGGGTGTTTTTCTTACATTGGCCTCGGCTGTTGTAATAACCCATTGGTTAAAGGGTACTTTATCGCTTTTAGAAGCGTAATAATAAGAACCTACTTTGCCCTTTGTACCGAGCGATAAAAATTTTTGGTATTCATCGGGTGATAAACTGCCTTGCAGATCATCGTATAAACTATCTCCCTCTGCAATTTTTTTATAATGTGTATTTACATCATCTAAATTGGTGATCTGCGGTGCAATACGCCAAATGGCTTCCTTATCAGTTCCGTCAATATTTTTCATCCACCTGTAACCCGAAGGGTTTAAGGCTTGTTTTAAACTAGCGGCTTGTCCTGCGGCATCGTTGGTGTCCATATCGGCTTCACCGCTTTTCTTTTGCTGTTTTGCTATTACTTTTTTGCTAATAAAAAATAAAGCGATGCTTGCACCTACTTTCATAAGAGCATCTAAATTTTTATTTGTTGAAAATTTCATCGCTTTAATTTTTTATCTTTTTACCCTAATAGCTTTTTTGCCGTGTCAACTATTCCGGGATTTTTCTTTATTACTTTTTTGAGTTCCTTTAAATCTTTATCGGATAAAAGGTTTTTGAGTTCGGCCAGGTCGTTGGCTATGTCTATGGCTTGTTGCTCACTCTGAGCTTCAATACCTAATTTAATAGTGTATATCATGGTTGATTTTTATTTAGGATGTATCGTCAGGATCGTCATCGTCCGTTTCTTCTTCATCTTCTTTTATTTCAGAACCCTCATTCTTATTAGAAGAAGATTTTATTTTTTGTTCGATAAACGCCTTCTGTTTTTCTCTGTATTCCTTTACCTGATTTAAAATAGATTGTAAGGTTTCCATATCTGAACCCAACAACTGAACCAGTTCATAATAACTTCTCAATACCGTATCGTCAGACTTATCTAAAAACTCAGTAATGAACTTTTTTATAGTGATCCTTATTTTTTCGTTTTCTGTTAATGGTTCTTTTTGTTCTTGTGGGTTTTCTGAAGTGGTAATAACTGTTGCTATTGATTTTGGCTCATTTGTTTCTTCTTTATTGGTAACGTTTATACCAAGCAATCCATTCAACATTTCTTCGTTAGCGCCAAACACTTTTTTTAGTATCGCTAAACCAAATGAGCTTTTTGCAAAACTCTCAATCGCATTTGCTCCAATCATACCAAAAGAAACGTTGCCCAAGGAGTTCTTTTTATCTTTTTCGGTTTTGCCAAGTTCACTTTCTAATTGGGCTATGTAATTTTTCTTCTTTTTGTTCTTGCGTTTTAATTCTTCATTCTCATATTGTAAACGCTTTAAATCAAATTCTAGCAACATCACCTGTCTTTCTTTTTCGGCCATTGTGAAAAAATGCTTTTCAGGACTGATGATCGTTTCGGTTGTGGTTAACTGTATGTCGTTGTTCTTATCACTATTTCCAAGGGATATATCACTACTTTTTTTAAGAATTAATTTAAATTGCTGAAAGGGGTCTTTTATATTATGTGCTTTACCATTGTATAATTCAATTATTAAAGCAGATAGTTCATAACGGGTTAGGTATTGTAAAATCGTCTCATAAAAATTAGCACCCTGTTCTTTATTCACCATCGGGGTTACTTCACCATACCGTTCCACTTTCACCGAGAAAAAAGTAGGCTGGTTTTTATCCTGCCGATCTTTAATAACATCGTTAATGAATTTAATTTGCTCGTATGGTGTTAGTGTTGCCATTTTTTAATAGGTTACTGTAATAAAGTTGATAGGTTTTTGCGCTGTTATTATACTGCCATCAGGCTGGGTATTATCTAAGCTCCAAATTTTGCCTGTTAGTTGTTTTATAATTATTATCCCTGTAAATTCTTGTATCGTATTATTTGTAAAATCGTCAGTATTAAAATAACCGGTATCTGAAATGATCTCTAGTCCTGAATACAACCAATAGTGTATTAGGTAATAATATTTATTAGTAGCGTCAATCGTAATTTGTTTATCAAATAATTCTGCTCTGCTTCCAATAACCAGTTCGGGTTTGATATGGTATTGCGTTGCGTCAATTCCCAATTCCCTCATGCGTTGCTTGGCATATTCTATGGCGGTATATCTGTCCATTTTAATAAGTGTAATGCAGGTATATTTTTATCGTGTAAGGAAAACCTGTATTCATGGTATCTAAATAAAATCCCTGAATACTGGAATTACTTTTAATTTCTTGATTAAGTGGCAAAGGGTGCGAAGAATGTCTTAATACTTTTGTATTGAGTACAGAAAGCTTTAAACTTTTTTGCGCTCCTTCATTAAAAAAAATATTTATTAGCCCTGTTACTTTTTGGGGGCTGTTGGTGTGACAACTGATATAAATACCTGTTAATGTTTTTATATAAGAAGGTAATTTTGCTTCTATTCTTGTTACGCCTGCCGCTGATATGATTAATTCAATCACATGACATCTAGTAGATGAAAAATTATAAGGCTTGTATCTATCTTTAATATTTTTCATGGCCTTTAGTTTTAATCGTTCTCTAATCTTAAAGAGATAACCACCTTATAAGGATAAGCCCCGCCGCTAAAAATATCTATGTATTTGCCTTTTATTTTGCTTCCTGCGGCTGGTTCATTTAATTCGTGGTATTCATAACCAAATGGCACTTGCTCACGAAATAAAAGTCTCAATACTTCAAAGTTTTCAGGAAATACTTCCTGATTGTTTACTTCTAAATCTATCGTGCTGAATTTATTGGTGGCATCACTCAAAACCACGTTTACACCTGTTATGCGTTTATAAAGTTTATCTGTTTCCGCATCAATAGGTTGCTCAATACCCGCTGCGGCAATAGTTAAAACAATTTGCTGATATTTTATTTTAGGCTGGCTCATGGTTTCTTATTTTGTTTCTTTTTATTTCTTGTTTCGGGTTTCCTGTTTCTAGTTCTGACTGTCGACTAAGGACTATTGACTAACGACTGTTTTAATTAATCACCCAGTAGGTAAAGAGTAGAGAAGAAAAATTATGAAAAAAAACTTCTCTAATGCCTTACCGTTTTTTGTTACTGGGTGAAATTTTTAAAATGGTATGACACTTGTGCCAATAAACACCACTTTTAAAAGCGTGCTAGCTTCGGCTGCCGCTGCAAATTTTACGGGCATTTTAATTTCTACCTGTGGCTCGATGATCTTGGTGGATTCTAATTTATAGTAACCAACAGGTATATCGGTGCGGTTTTTGGTGTCAAAAATTTCGTTGGTGGTTAAACCAAAGATTTTCTTTTGTCCTGCTTCGAGTTCAAACTCGCCGTTAATGATCTCCGGTGGACAAATGCCAAAATCGGTTTTTTCTCTGCTGATTAAATTAATACCGTAAAGCATACGGATAGAAGAAATAATAAACCAATTATCTTTTTCTAATTTTTGATTGGCTAAGTTTCCTAAGCCCACGTTTTTATTATCCGTTCCTTGGAAAACATCAATAGTTGTTTTACCTGCAATATCTTTTATCACATAAAAGCGGGTATCAGCTAACTGCAAACGTTTTTTTAATAAACCTTCTCTAATGTCTTTTGGTAATTGAGAAAATTTTTCTTCCAGTTCGGCACGAGAGGTGTTTTTATTTCCTCTTGACATAAAGCCTTTACGCAACGCCGCTGCTTGTTTTTCTTTTGGCAAACGGGCTACTGCTCCTAAGAACCCATCTATGCCCATTAGGTCTGGTACATTTTCGTACTCGCCGCCTAATAATTCATTGTCATTTTCCATCTTGTTTAATTTTAAATTGTTTAACTTTTATTTGCTTGTTATACTTTTTGTTTTTTAATTTCTTTTGAAAAACCGGGGCTTTTTGTTTGCTTGCCTCTTCTTTGGCACTATGGCACTTGTTATGGTTTAAGCGAGTGTCCTTCCCCGGTTTTAATTTTTTATATGATCCCACTCAAATCCGTGTCATCGGTAATTGAACTGCTATATCCTAAATCTATTATAGAGGCGTTGTAACTTAATGTATTTGCACCTTCTAGTTCAGGTAATTCTATTTTTACCATTGGGGCATCTGCCATATCCATTGTTTTCATGGGTAAAGAGTTGATACCAAATTCTCCTAATTCTAAAATCGGCTTATCATTTTCCATGTAATAGGTTCTTCCTAAGTTGCCTTCCAAGCCACTTAAAAAATCTTTTACAACAGGCACTAGTTTTACGCCTTCATAAACGCCTGATGTGGTAAGGCCATAACCCAAATGTTTTAGTTCCATTTCTTCTTTTTCAGTTGCAGCACTTATTAACCAACCGCCACCTGCTAAAAGAATTGGTGTAGCGTATTGCACATAAGGTTGCATCTGTGGGTATTTTTCTCCAATAAACTTTGCACCTTTGGCAATGGCTGTTCCTGTGGCAAAGCCAAGTACTACGAAGAGAATTTTTTTACTTTCTTCGATAGACTGTTTTTTAATATTTTCAATTCGCTTTTTCATGGCCTCTAATTTTTTATGTGTTATTGCTTTAAATTCTTTTTTTATAATCTGATCTGTTTGGGCTTTTTACCTTTATCACGTTTTACCGTTTTTGGTTTTGTTTTTTTCTTGCCCACACTGCACAACTACACCTTGCCATAATGCTGTACCGCAAGCATAAAAGTGTGCTCCTCTCATTTGTAAAGCACCGCCGCCACTAACAATGATTTTTACACCAGGAGCAAATAAAAACTCAGAATTAGCAATAGGGGTAACGAATGAAGAAATTAATGTGTTAAGAGAGTCGAATACAGGAATGGGTTTGAAATTATTAAAAAGCAGAATGATTTTGTTAAATGCGGAGCTTGTTTATTCAAAAGACGATGGCATATCAAGTGTTAGGTTAATAGTACCAGTTAAGCAATGAAAAAAGAAATAACCATAGGAATTGCCGAAGATCATCCACTTTTAAGATTTGGTCTAGTTTCCGCATTGATACAACACAAGCATATTAATGTACTATTTGACGTGGGTAATGGAAAAGAACTTTTAGAAAAGTTGAAAGTTGTTAGACCTCAAATTATACTACTGGATATTGAAATGCCAGTAATGAGAGCGCAGGATGTTATGGAACGGATGAGCTTAAAATATCCAAAAGTTAAAGTCATTATCATAAGTGCTTTCTTTCAAAAGGACTATATAATTGAATGCTTTAAATTGGGAGCAAAAGCCTTTCTACCAAAGGGTGACGAAATTGAAAAAGTTGTTGAAGTGATAAACATAGTTCATGAAAAAGGCATTTATATGGGCACAGAAGTATCGAAGGTACTGACGGAAGAATTACAAAACTCAAATAAAAAGGCATCTAGCCAAAACCTTACTGCAAAGGAACTAGGAGTTTTAAATTCAATTTGTAATGGCAATACCCGTAAAAAAACAGGTGAGACTCTGAATATAAGTTTAGATACAGTAAACTACCACATGAGTAATATTATGCGTAAAACCAATACTGATAATGTTCAAAGCCTTATTAAGTATGCAATAGAAAACAAGTTGAATAATTGAAACAGTTTTTACTTACCAATTGTTCGCCTTAACTGGAATTATAAATAAAATCTAACATGACTAACTCTACTTCATTTAATATTTTTACAAAAAGCCAAGAAATTTATATCAAGCCTGATAATATTAAGACGAGGTTTGATGGGCTAAGGTCTTTTTTGGAGGTTATAGTATCCTATACTTTTCGTAAACCAAATGAATATGACATTTTTGATGTCATGAGTGTTAACGCAAAGTTAAAATTACAAACTCCATCAATACTTTTAAGTGAGTTAACCATTTTAAGCCACATTACTGTTGATAGTGTAGAATACACTAGCAGCGATAAATTCAGTTTCGTTTTAGACGACAAAGCACTTTTTGCAATCGAAAAATACAGGAGTGGTGATGCTAATTTTAGTATTGAATTTAGTCTTGGCTTAACTCTTAAAACCGAGTTAAAAATAAGTGGTCATCTGGTGAAAAGCATACGAAATCAAACAATAGAAAGGGCAAGTTTGAGTTTAAATATCCCAAAATCAATTTGGGTAGAAGAATTACTTTCAAATATTGGCCATAAAAATTTAAAATTAGTAGAGATTCCGCTCAATCATAAATTACTAAAGGAAGCCTATGATGACATCATATTTGAATTTAATAAGGCGGAAAAATACTTTAATGATTCAGATTTTGATAAATGTGTAGCTCATTGCAGAAGCACCCTTGATGCCTTAACAAGAAATTTGATAAAAATTAAAAAAGAAATTCCTTCTGAGACCGCCTTTAAATGGCTAGAAAATATTGGAAAATCAACCTACACATGGATTGATGAACTAAATAAGTCATCTCAAACTCTCGGTTCTAAACCACATCACGCAGGGCATAAAGATGAATACACTCGTCAAGAGGCAGAATCTATCTATCTTGTAACCTTAGGATTGCTTAATTTTGTTGGACATATTGATAAGTCCTAAACGAAAACAACCTTTTTAATGAAATAGTAAAAAACAACTTGTAATTAGAGAATTATTTTGATTTTTTTTGAGTTTCTTATTACTATGCGATTTTTTTCCGTTATGACTTTTACATTATCTGAGCAATTAAACCCTAAATTTTGTAACCATTTACCGCACAATCTTATTTCGGGTGCTATAAAAAAGCCCTGAAATCGGGTAAAATATTTTGAATAGACCTTTAACGATCTTTTGCCAATTTCAGCACAATTTTGAGTGTTTTTGTTCATAATTTACAAATTTGAGGGATTTTTAAAGGTTTAAGTGTTTAAGATTATTAATTAACTCCATTTCTTTTAAATATGAGTTCGATAAAGTTAGCCTTCCTTCTACCAAAGAAAACCCTCAGCAGACGCTGGGGGTTCTTTATTTGACAAAGCCTAATGCAAGCTCAGAGAGCATTAGCGAGCTAATCCCACAGATCAGGAAAACTAATCCAATTAAAACTACTTGTAGCTTAAGCAATCGCCATTAAATGCTTAATTTTACTGCTCCCAAAAGGGATCAAAACATGGCAGAAAAGCATAAATCAGGCTTCGTTAATATTATAGGTTGCCCAAACGTTGGCAAGTCTACTCTCATGAATGCCCTGGTAGGAGAGCGTTTAAGTATAATTACCTCTAAAGCCCAAACTACCCGACACCGCATTATGGGTATTGTAAGTGGGGAGGATTATCAGATCGTTTTTAGCGACACGCCCGGCATTATTAAGCCGCTTTACCGCTTACAAGAAAAAATGATGCAGTTTGTAATTACCGCCTTTACAGATGCCGATCTTTTCCTTTTAATAACCGATGTTTTTGAAGATATTCAGTTAGAAGAATCCTATTTGGCCAAGCTTCAAAAAACAGACACCCCTATTCTATTATTAATAAACAAAATTGATATTGCCACGCAACTACAACTGGAAGAAAAGCTACTTGCCTGGAAAGAAAAACTGCCTCAGGCCGAGATCATTGCCATCTCTGCTCTGGAAAAATTCAACATTGACAAGATCATGTCGCGCATAATTGAAAAATTGCCCGATGGAAATGCTTATTACAGTAAAGAAGAATTCACCGATAGATCGGAACGTTTTTTTGTAAGTGAGATTGTTCGTGAAAAAATCTTGTTGAACTATAAAAAAGAAATTCCCTATAGTGTTGAAGTTGTGGTGAACACTTTTAAAGAGGAAGAAAAGATAATTAAAACACAAGTAGACATTTTAGTGGAACGTGATAGCCAGAAAGGCATCATTATTGGTGATAAAGGTGCTGCATTAAAACGTGTTGGCGTGCAAGCCCGCAAGGACCTTGAAACTTTCTTTAAAAAACAAATATTCTTAGAACTCTTTGTTAAAGTAGATAAAGACTGGCGTAGTAACGATACCCGCTTGAAAAATTTTGGTTACTAATAACGTGGTGACTTCGACAAGCTCAGTCACCATTTAAATTAATCAAACTTTAACGTTTTAATGGGTGTGAGTTTAGTAATAATAAGGGTTGGTAATAACAACATTACAATACATACAATAAAAGTACCAACATTTAATCCTAAAAAATACAACCAGTTAATATCAACAGCAACGTATTCTACATAATAAATACTGCTGTCTAGTTTTACGATCCTAAAATAATATTGCAACAAACAGGCTGCAATGCCAAATACATTGCCCCACAACAAACCTTTGCCTGTCAACTTTAAACTTATCATCAAAAATATTTTGCGCACGTTGGCGTTGCCCATGCCTAAAGCCTTTACAAGACCTATCATATTAGTTCTTTCTAAGATCAAGATCAATAATGCGGTAATCATATTAATGGTTGCAACTATTATCATTAATACAACAATAATGATACCGTTAATATCCAATTTCTCTAACCAGGTAAAAATGTTAGAATAAACTTGTTTTACGCTGCTCACGTTAAAATTATAACCCAGTAATTCCTGAACTATTTCCAAATCCTTGTCCAGTTCTTTAAACTCTTTTATCCTTATCTCATAATTGCCCACTAGGTTCTCGTTCCAATAATTTAAACGCTGTATCTGCCTTAGGTCAACAAACGAAAGGCTATTATCAAAGTCAGAAAAGCTTGTTTTAAAAATGCCGCAAATAGTAAAATTGCGCGAGCGTTGTTCGTATTTTGTAATGTTCTCTTTTGCAGTACTGTCATATACCTGGTGCTGCGAAATAAAATACACCAGCATTTTTTCATTTACTTTTAAATTTAATTTATCAGCCAGGCTCGAACTTATTAAAACATCTTTACCGGTTTCTTCTTTTGCAAATAAAGGCAAGCGACCTTCTATTAAATATTTTTTTATGAAATCAAAGTTATAATCTCCTGTAACGCCTTTTAAAATAATGCCCTCATTCTCTGTTTCAGTTTTTAAGATCCCATTTTTAAAAGCAGTACCCTGCAGGTAATTTACAAATGGTAATTCACGAATCAATTTAAGAGAGTCGCTATTTAAATGAATTGGTTCCGGCTCGTTACTTGCATTTACATTAATATTGCTCACTACCAGATCGGTTGTAAGGCCGGTAATGCGGTTAACGATCTCTTTTTTAAACCCAAGTACAATACTCACGGTTAAAAACATAACCGAAACGCCTAAAGCAATGCCAATAATACCTATTTTTACAATAGGCTTAGAGATGTTACCTTTGTCTAGTTTAGGATCGGAGATCCTATCGGCTATAAATTTTTCTATACTCAAAAAAGAATGTACTCGTTTCACAAAAATAACAAATTGATTTGCTTTACCAGCGCTTTAGTTCTATTATCCCAGTTTTTATTCTCTCAAAACTTTGCTGGTATCGAACAAAAATACCTTTCGGTAAAAGAATATACCACTATAACCCTTGGCGTACAGCAGTTTGATAAATACCTGCCTCTTTTGAAAAAGAAACGTATAGGTGTAGTAACTAATATAACCGGCGTTATAAATGGCATAAGTATCGTGGATACTTTATTGAAATTAAAGGTAAACGTTAAAAAAATATTTGGTCCGGAGCATGGTTTTAGAGGAAATACTGAAGCCGGCGAAAAAGTAACCAGTAATATAGATCCCAAGACGGCTTTGTCAATAATTTCTTTGTATGGCAATAACAAAAAACCAAACAAAGAGCAACTAAAGGATATTGATGTGTTGGTGTATGACATTCAGGATGTTGGCGTTCGTTTTTACACCTACATTTCTACAATGTGTTATGCTATGGAAGCCTGCGCTGAAAACAAAAAAGAATTTATTGTGTTAGACAGGCCAAACCCTAACGGTTTTTATATTGACGGGCCAACCATGAAAGATGAATTTAAAAGTTTTTTAGGTTTGCATAATGTACCTTTGGTTTATGGTATGACCTGTGGCGAATATGCCGCCATGGCCAATACCGAGGGTTGGTTAAAGAACAAAGTAAAATGTAAACTCACAGTTATTCCATTAAAAAATTACGATCGTAAAGCAACATATGCTTTACCTGTAAAACCTTCTCCTAACATTCCGAATATTGAATCAGTTCTTTTATATCCAAGCTTAGGTTTGTTTGAAGGCACTATTATGAGTCTTGGCCGTGGTACTGACGTTCCTTTCCAGGTTATTGGCCATCCAAAATACAGCGATACTACATTTTATTTTATCCCACAAGCAACAGCTTTATCAAAAGAACCTAAATACCTTAACGAGCGTTGTTATGGTTTGAATTTGAGAAAGGACCCTTATTTAAAAAACCACCCACTAAAAATAAATTTAAGCTGGATGGAAAAATTACACACCGATCTAAATAAACCTGATTTTTTCGATAAAAATTTTAACTACCATTCAGGCAATACCGAATTGCAGGAACAACTAAAGAATGGTCTTTCGGAAGAAGAAATAAGACGAACTTGGCAAAAGGACATTGAAAATTTTAAAAAAATAAGGGTTAAATACCTTTTATACCCCGATTTTAACTAGTTGTGCGTAATATTTTTGGCTTTTCTTGTTTAGAAACCTATTTTTGTAACACTATAAAAAACACTAATGGCAAGCTTTGATTTAATAATGCCTAAAATGGGCGAAAGTGTGGCGGAAGCTACAATTATAAAGTGGACTAAGAACGAAGGTGATAAAATTAAAATTGATGAAACAGTTTTAGAGATCGCTACTGATAAAGTGGATAGCGAGATTCCCTCCCCGTTTGAAGGCACACTTGTAAAACGTTTGTTTAAAGAAGGAGATGTTGTGCAGGTAGGCGCCGTTATTGGTGTTATTAGCAGCGAAGCAAACGCTTCTGTGTCTGAAACTCCAAAAACTGCTACACCGGAAGTTAAACAGGAAACGAAAAAAGAAGATACAGTTTCTTCATCAACCGTTAGTGCGCCAAAAACCGCTGCCAATAATAATTATGGCGATTCAACAAAATTTTATTCGCCACTTGTAAAAAGCATTGCTAAAGAAGAAGGCATCTCAATTAACGAATTAGATGGCATTAAAGGTACCGGACAAGATGGCCGTGTTACCAAAGCAGATATTTTAGCTTATTTACCAAACAGAAATAAACAAGCTTCAGAAAATAAATCTGAAACAAGTACTACAACAAGTTCAACTAAAACATCACCAATTAATGTTGGCGATAATGCGGTGATTGTTCACCGCCCTGCCGTTTCGGTTGGTGCCGGCGATGAGATCATTGAAATGGACCGCATGCGCAAAATAATTGCCGATAATATGGTAATGAGTAAACACGTTGCGCCACACGTTACATCGTATGTTGAAGCAGATGTTACCAATCTTGTTCAATGGAGAGATAAAGTGAAAAAAGAATTTGAAAAACGCGAAGGCGAAAAATTAACTTTCACACCATTATTCATTGAAGCTGTAACCCGCGCTATTAAAGATTTTCCAATGATTAACGTTTCTGTGGATCAAACAGGAACAAAAATAATTAAACGTAAAAATATTAATATTGGTATGGCTGCTGCTTTACCAACAGGCAATTTAATTGTACCGGTAATTAAAAATGCAGATGAGCGTAACTTAATTGGTATTACCAAAGCGGTTAATGATCTTGCAAACCGCGCGCGTGCTAACAAACTACTGCCGGATGAGATTCAGGGTGGAACTTTTACATTAACTAACGTTGGTGGATTTGGAAACGTCATGGGCACACCTATTATTTTACAACCACAGGTTGCTATTTTAGCTGTTGGTGCCATTAAAAAGAAACCTGCCGTAATTGAAACACCTCAGGGAGATATGATCGGCATCCGCCAATTCATGTTCTTATCATTGAGCTATGATCACAGGGTGGTTGATGGTTCTCTAGGCGGCACTTTTTTAAGACGGGTGGCAGATTACTTAGAGAATTGGGATGTAAACAGAACCATTTAAAAAAATTCCAATAAAAAAACCCGGATCACATGATCCGGGTTTTTTTATTGGAATAATGTCCCTCTCTTTGGATAGGGATTTAGGGTGAGGCTTATCATTCTTTTACAATTCTGATCGTTTGAGTTGCTTTTTCACCGGTAACTAGTTTTATATAATAAACACCATTCGCGAATTTTTCTAAATTAATTTCTTTGGTGTTTGCTTTATCAGAGAAAATAAATTCGTTATTTAAAATTATTTTTCCTGTGGCGTCAATTACCTCAACAAATACATTCGCTACTTGCGCTGTATTCATTTTTAAAGTTAAAATACCATTCGTTGGATTTGGGTATAGTGAAAAGCCGGAATTTTTACTTAATAGGTTAACTCCGGTACAAATTGATACATTCACCGTTACATTCGAAGTATTTACACAACCATTGGCATCTGTACCGGTAACTGAATAATTAGTAGTAACTGCCGGAGTGTATGTAACAGAGCTACCACTTAAATTTCCGGGTTGCCATGAATATGTCGTTGCTCCTGTTACATTTAATGTTACAGATTGCCCCTGGCAAATAACAGAATTATTCGGTGTCGCATTTATCGTTGGCAAAGGGTTTACATTAACGGAAGCGTTAGCCGTATTATTACATCCATTTGCTCCGGTTCCGGTAACCGTATAACTGGTTGCAACAGCAGGTGTATAGGTCACAGAATTTCCGGTTAAATTGCCGGGCTGCCAAGAATAAGTTGTTGCCCCCGTTGCATTAATAATTACCGATTGACCAATACAAATAAAATTATTATTTGGTGTAGCATTTATTGCAGGCAAAGTTAGCAAATTTGCAGTTGCTGTTTGTAATGCCGAACAACCACCTGTCGTTCCCGTAACAGAGTATACCGTTGTGCTTACTGGTGTATATGATGCAGTCGCTGCAGAACCTCCACCATTGCTCCATGCATAAGAACCGGCGCCTGAAGCAGAAAAATTAACTATGCCTCCGGGGCAAACAGACTGAACAGAATTAGTAACCACCACGTTTGGCAATGCAGTAACAGACACTGCCTGGTTATAATTTGAACCGGGGCCACTACTATTGGATGCAAGAAGTGCCACTGTATAATTACCTGCAGAAGGAAAAGTAATGTTAGGATTTTGAGATGTAGCTGCTGTTATTGTAACCCCTGCGGCCGGTAACACGCTCCAGCTCCAGGCATTTGGTGCATTGGTTGATTGATCTGTAAATGGGATGATTGCGCCCGCGCATTTTACAGCCGCTGTTACACTATAACTACTTACAGGTGGTGGCGGTGGAAGTGCTGAAATAAGATCAACCACCCAAACACCTCTGCCAAATGTTGCCGCAACTAATTTTGTTGGCATTGCCGGAGAGATATCAAGATCTCCTATAGGCATATTTGGCAAGGCTGTATTATACAAGGTCCAGTTAGCAGATATATTATCCCTGTAATAAACGCCAACATCCATTCCAACATAAATTCTATCATTAGTGCCGGGTTGATAAACACAGCAATTGGCAGGGATATTAGGAAGATTAGCTGAAAAATTTATCCAGGATGTACCGCCATTGGTTGTCATAAAAACCTTATTTCCTGCAGAATAACCACTCAAAACTACCCAGGCATTATTTGGATCTAATGGATCAATAGAAATAAATTGGGGCGCTCCAGAACCAATAGGTACAGTGCCTGTTACATTTGTCCATGAAGTACCACCATTCGTTGTTTTATATATCCCTCCATTTTTTAGAACGTAAATAACCTGGTTATTAGATGGCGCTATGGCAAATTCATTAACTGTACCTGCGCCTGGTAAAGCTGTCAATGCTGTCCATGAACCACCGGAGTTTGTTGATTTAAAAAGATCTGTATAACCACAATATAAAGTTGCTGCTACTTGCGGATCTTGTTTCCACGGAGTAACCCATGGTGCAGTACCGGTCATGCCGGTTGTGCAGGTAGACCACGATGCACCGCCATTAGTTGATTTTCTTAACTGACCATTGTAATATTCGCCAAACATATTATTATCATTTGTTCTGTCAATGAAACAATCCATACCATCGCCACCCAAAGTAGCGTTATAGCTTGTACCGTTCCAAATACTTGTACCATTATCCTGATGGCCGGTGATCCATTTATTGGCTGTTAAAGTTGATAAACCGATCTTGTAAATTTCTGAAATATTTATTGTACCCGAAATTTCTTGCCATAATGTTGCAGTTCTTCTGTAAACGGTACCATCATTCGTATTAAAAAGTGTTCCCGCGGCATCAAAATCTAAATCATGCTGGTCGGCGTGCGTAAAAGGAGCTCCGCTACCTGTCCAGTGTCCATATAGAGACCAGCTGGTACCTGCATTTGTAGTGCGCCATACATTCACTCCACCAACAACCACTTCATTCGCATTTAAAGGATTAGCAGTAATACATAGGTCGTACCAACCTTGCCCGCCAACATCATTACCCGCGCTTGCGTAACCTAAAAGATTAAGTGCAGTTGTGATTTGAGTAAAAGTTGCACCACCATTTGTAGATTGGTAAAATCCCTGCATACCACTATTAGAACTTAGTGAAGCGACCGCATACACATAATTTGCGTTTGCAGCAGATACTGCCACTGCTATTCGGTTAATGCCGGTGGTAGGTATGCCGGTGGTAGGTGCTGTAAATGTGGCTCCACCATCCGTAGATAATCTAAATGTTGTTCCCCCGGCATATATTGTTGTAGGCATACCTGGTTTAAACTCAAGGTCGAAAGTACTTCCTGTGGCAACCTGCGTCCAGTTAGTACCACCATTTATTGATCTGTAAATGCCACCGGAGGTTGCGGCTAAAATAATTTGCGTGTTTGAAGGGTTAAGTATCAGTCTTCGGATAACAAAATTATTGGTTATTACATTTGATAAGCCTGTAGTATTCCATGTTACACCACCATCAGTAGATTTTAAAACGCCAACGCTTCTTGTGTCACCGGCATCGCCATCACCTGTTGCAAGATACATGATGTTTGTATTGGTTGGGTCTATTGCAAGGTCAGAACAACCTAATACAGGTAAATTATCTGTATTTGTAGTCCATGAAGTGCCGCCATTAGTTGATTTCCATAAACCTCCGGCAGGTGCCCCAACCCATAAATTGTTTGAGTTAGTTGGGTCGATTGTAATAAAACACATTCTTCCTGATTTTAAAAGCTGTCCACCAGCGCTACCACTTAGAGCGCCCATCGGACCAATGGCTGTCCATGTAGTAGAAGCGATCATGTTAGTACTTGTTAACTTACTTGCGCTGTTGGAAGCCTGATAATTACTTAAAAATTCTTGATAGTTTTTAGCTGTTAAAGATAATAATGAAAGATTTCCGGATGGATAAACCCTTCTCTCAACAAAATTCTCCCAGCGTTTAAAAGCCTTATACCCCTTACCTTTTTCATTAATATCGTGCGTAGACCAATAGCTATAAAAATCTTCTTGGATCTGGTAGAAGTTAACATTTTGGTCTTGTGCTTTTTGCGCCCATTCTTGAGAGAAAAGGTTGTTTAAACACAAAACAGCTATCAATACAAATATAATTTTTTTCATGCAATGGTTTTAGTTGCTTGAAATTAAAAAAATCAAATTCTAAATCCTAATTATTTGAGTTTTATTTGATCAAATGTGAAAAAATCAAACTAAATGTTTTAGAAAATGATTAAGGTTTCCAGGCATAGCTTGTCACCTACAAAAATTTGGCTTCGTTTTCGAGGTAAGTACGACAATACAATTTGCCCCTTACCCTAGCCTGACAATAAAATAATTAAAAAGCAAGGTTAAATTACCACAACAAAAAAACAGTATAAATTTGTATCATTACATTATAAAAAATAATATGAAAGCATTTAAACTTATAAATATTAACGGTACCGATTGTTCTTTTATAGAAGGCAGCATTGCAGAATCTGTACATATTGATGGAAATTATTTTATTGTAAAAACCGATTTTGATCCTTACCAGTTAGCGGCCCACCCTGCCCCACGTTATCAATTTGTTGTAACATTAAAAGGCAAATTAGAGTTTACGGTTACCAATGGCACTTCGTTCATTATTGAGCCAGGTATAATGCTTGTTGCTAAAGATCTTGAAGGACAAGGCCACAGCTGGAAGATACTTGATGGTAATGAATGGGAAAGGATTTATATAGTACCCGACACAGATGCGGATGATTTTTTTACACCTCGTAAAAATTAATCGTACTCTGACTAAAATAAACGATACATCATCTAAAATACCTCTCCAAGGTTAATGAAAATTCCTTTTGAACCATTCAGGCCAAAACCATAATCAATACATACGTTTGTATTTGAATGCTTGTTTACTTTTATACGCAGCCCTAAACCTGCGGCAGGCGCAATGGTTGTAAATTTATTTGACGGCCAGTCTGTAACTGATTGTGCATTAGCAAAAACAACACCTCCTAAAAACCCATGTCTGGTAATGTTGAACCTGTATTCTGTTTCCAGATACATAAGGTTTTTGCCCCTAAAGCGGCTTTGAATATAGCCTCTTCCCATATTAGCATAAGCATCCCAACCTGTGCTGGGCAAGTCAAGATATGGCGCATTGCCATTAAATGTAAACCAATTATAGCTCCAAAAAGCCAATACATTGTCTGAATTGCCCGGAGTTATATATTTTCTCATATCAACTATCAACGAGCGGTAATCATGATCACTTCCTAAAAACGTAAAATTAGGGCAGAAATTAATGCTGGCATAATTTGCATCTGATGGATTAATTGTGTTTTTACGGCTATCGAATAGTGCTACCGCCGAAATACCTGAAGACACAGATTTTGAAGCGAAACCATATTTTTTGAAATCACTTTCTGAACCATCAACTGGCCCAAATTCACTCACACCCCAATGATAATCTAAATTATACGCAAACCCTAAATAGGTTGAATGCGAAACCTCTTTAAGCACTGCTTCACGAATAATTATGTTATAATAATGTAAAAGATCTGCATTTTGTGTTGCCGAGCTATGGCCTCCAAGGCCATAAGTATATTCCGGGTATTTGTAATATCGCCAGTCGCCAACCAGGTTTAATTTATTTCCCGGTGTCCAGATGTTGGATAAGATCGGCAAAATTATTTGTTCGTTTTGAGTATAGGCAATACTTGTATTAATTGCCGACAATTTGGTTTTACCTTCATTATCGGTATAAAATGCGCCGTTTGCTGCAACTACTACTGCAAGCCTTGTTATAAGCGAATAGCCGGCAGCAGGCAATACGGCTACATGTAATTTACCTGCTTTTTTGCCGGGCACACAAATTTCTTCTGACTTTTTTTTGTGTATTACCGCCCTGTAAAAATCGCCAATGTCTCTTTGCGCATTCTCTTTTTCGCATTGTTGCAGACTATCCTTTACATCAGCCGCCCGCCCTGTTGTATCGGATTGTGCATGGCTAAAAGAAATATATCCCAATAAAAAAACAAAACCAATTGTTTTTTTAGATGATCTCGCTATGCGATCTATGACATTTGAAAATAAAAATAATTTGCTCACAAATTTATGAGGGATAAGTTTTTCAGTATAATTATATGCGATTACCATGCCATTTTTTTACAGGTCATTTTTCAGAATATTTGAAGGGTCCGCTCATCGCTGGAAAGTACTTGATGGTAATATATGGGAAAGAATTTATAGTGTAGCCAACCCGGATAGTTTTTTTACTCCAAGAAGTTAACTCTTTTCATCAAAAGCAAGTTTCATGAATTTGATCACTTCTTTATTTATATCTTCTTTATACAACATCCTAAAATGGTGATTAAATTGTTTTTGACCGGGCACCTGCCCTACTTTCTGAAAACACAAATTATCTTTATATTCTTTTTTAAAAGGAAAAACCACATGAATAAAGTTTTTTCCTAATTGTGTAACCCAAGCAATGCGTTTATTAGAATTAGAAATTCCGATCATGGTTTTGGTAGATTCAATTTCGATCTTACCTATCTTTTTAAATTCAGAAATAAAATGATCGTATAAAGCCAAAGTATATTCCGACTTTTCTTTTAAGAAATCTTCGGGTTTATCGGAAGACGGTTTTTTTGCAGCCATTACAAGTTCTAAATAACAAAAAAACCACGACATTTCTGCGTGGTTTTTTTGTTATTGGTGAAGCGAACTTTGTTCTGCTTCATCGCTCCCTCTCCTGGGCTCGAACCAGGGACCCCATGATTAACAGTCATGTGCTCTAACCAGCTGAGCTAAGAAGGAATTTACCTGGTTATTCCAAACCAGTCCAATTCCCAGCATTTACTAGGGAATTTTTCTGATTAGGGTGGCAAATTTACACTAGATTTATGAAATAAACAATATCTTTACAAAAAAAAAATAAAATTAAGTAAATGAGTTTATTAGTTGTTGGAACAGTAGCCTTTGATGCTATAGAAACACCTTTCGGGAAAACCGATAAAATTGTAGGCGGGGCCGCTTCATACATTGCTTTAGCAGCATCTTATTTTACAAAAGATATTTCGCTGGTTTCAGTTATTGGCGACGATTTTCCACAGGATTTTTTAAACATCTTAAAAAAAGAAGGTGTGAATTTAGAAGGTCTTCAGATCAAAAAAGGAGAGAAGTCTTTTTTTTGGAGCGGTAAATACCATAACGACCTCAACAGCCGCGATACACTTGAAACACAACTGAATGTGCTTGAGAATTTTAATCCTGTTGTTCCCGAATCAGCAAAGGAATGTGATTTTTTAATGCTTGGGAATTTAGTGCCGGCAGTGCAACGCAGCGTAATAGACCAATTCAAAAAACGCCCGAAGTTAATTGTATTGGATACCATGAATTTTTGGATGGATATTGCGATGGACGAACTAAAAAAGACCATTGCGATGATAGACGTTTTAACCATTAATGACTCTGAAGCACGCCAACTTTCGGGCGAATACTCGTTGGTTAAAGCCGCTCAAAAAATACTGGTAATGGGTCCAAAAGTATTGATAATAAAGAAAGGCGAGCATGGCGCCTTGTTATTTAACAAAGAAGAGGTGTTTTTTGCACCCGCTCTTCCTTTAGAGGATGTTTACGACCCAACCGGTGCCGGCGACAGCTTTGCAGGTGGTTTTATAGGTTATTTGGCTAAAACCAAGGATGTTAGCTTTGAGAACATGAAGCGCGCCATTATTTTTGGTAGCGCCATGGCCAGTTTTACTGTGGAAAAATTTGGCACCGAACGCTTAATTGGCCTTTCACAAAAGGATGTAGACGAGCGAGTTCAGGAATTCATTGATTTGGTTCAGTTTGACATTTCATTAGTTTAAATTTTTAAGAAAGAAATACATACTAAATTCACTTACAAAACGTTATAATAAACGGTGTTAATTAAGCGCTTCATATATTCATTGGCAATTGCCTTTCTTTTTGTGGCCTGTAGCACAAAAAAAAACACCGTTGTAAGCAGGGGTTATCATAACCTCACCGCACGATTTAACGGGTATTATTATTCTTGTTTAAATATCGAAGAAGGTCAGTACAAAATTGACAAAAGCAATAAAGATAATTTTGATCAGATTCTGCCTGTTTATATATATCCGCCGGGCGACAAAGCAAAAAATACATTTCCGGAATTTGATAAAGCCATAAAAAAATCGTCTACCTGCATTCAGCGTCACGCTATCAAAGATAAAAAGGGCAACGAAATACCTAGCTCCGGAAAATGGATTGATAACAACTGGATAAACATTGGTGTTTCGCATTTATACAAACGCGAATTGTTTAGTGGCCTTGAGGCTTTTGAATATGTAGCAAGAACCTACACAAAATCAAAAGATAAATACACCGCCATGGCCTGGATGGTGAAAACCAATAATGAGATTGGCGCAGTTAGCAGTTCAGAACAGATCCTTAGTTTATTAAAGAACGAAAAAGCTTTACCGCATAAAATTAAAGTTGAATTACCAGTGCTTGAAGCTGATTATTTTATGCGCCGCGGATTAAATACCGAAGCTGCCACTAAATTAATGGGCGCTATAAGAAGCAGTAATCCTATCACCGGTATCTCGCGAAAAAAAAGAGCCAGGTATAGTTTTATTGTGGCGCAATTATTTGAGCAACAAAAAAATAATAAACGTGCGCTTGAGTATTACAAAAAAACCATTCGCTTAAAACCAAACTATGAACTTGTTTTTTACAGTAAAATTAAAATGGCCAAATTGTTAGATGTAAAGCGAAACAATTCTGAGAAGACAAAAAAAGAGCTTTTAAAAATGGCAAAAGAGTTTAAAAATAACGAGTATTATGATGTTATTTATTACACCCTTGGCGAAATAGAAGAAAAAGAGCGCAATGCCACACAGGCGCTTTATTATTACAAAAAATCTGTTCAAACAAGCATGAATAATCCTAATCAAAAAGGACAATCTTATTTAAAATTAGGAGAGATAAATTTCGACCTTACCAATTATCAGCCGGCAGAAGCTTATTATGACAGTGCTGTGGTAACCATTTCAAAAGATCATCCTGATTACGCGTCGATCGTTGCCCGTAAAAAAACGCTTGAGACATTAGTGGGACATATTCGTACTATTAGCAAGGAAGATAGTTTACAACGCTTTGTAAAATTAAGCGAAAGCGAGCAGAATAAAATTATTGATAAAATCATATCTAACCTTGAAAAAGAAGAGGCCAGAAAAGAAAAAGAAATAGCTAAGAACAGTAATCAATTACCGGGCAATACTATTGGAAGCCCTGGCCAGATACAGGATATAGGAACACCCGGTGCTGGAGCATCTTTCTATTTTTATAATCAAAACACTATTTCGTTTGGTATTGCCGATTTTACAAAAAAATGGGGCAATAGAAAGTTAGAGGATAACTGGCGAAGATCTAATAAAGCTTTAACTATTGATGAGCCCGTTAATCAAAAAGATACGGCCAGTACAAAAATGGTTGCAAAAAGCACCAATAAAACCCGCGAATATTACCGTACCAATTTACCCGTAAGCGATTCGCTTATAAAAAAGAGTAATAAAAAGATCATTCACTCTTATTACATGATGGGTTCTATTTATAAAGAAGAATTAAATAACACCAAAAAATCGGTTGCCACATTTGAAGAATTAAATTCGCGCTTCCCTACAAATAAATATTTATTAAATACTTATTATATTATGTATCGCTCACACCTTGCTGAAAAAAATCAACCAAGGGCAGACTATTATAAGGAAAAGATCCTAAACGAGTTTCCGGATAGCGAGTTTGCACTGATCATAAAAAACCCAAGTTATGCCAGCGAAGCAAACAGTGCAAAAAGCGAAGTAGAAAGTTTTTACACAACTGTATATCAAAGCTATCTCGAAAAAAATTATTCGCAGGCTTTAACCGGTGCTAAAGAAGGCCTTTCAAAATTTGGCAAAAATGTTTACGTATCTAAGTTTGAATTTATAAGAGCCTTATGTGTTGGAAAATTAAAAAGTGTTGACTCTTTAGAATATTATTTAAAATTATTGGTAGCAAAACATCCTAACGATGAGGTTACACCACTTGCCAATGATATTTTACTTTCTATTAAAAAACAAAAAAATCCTGATCTTTATAAAACCGCCGATGCCGGAACGGCTCAATTGGATACGTTTAGTGTGAACCTGGATGCAGAACATTTTATTATTGCTATTGTGCCCGATGATCCAAAAATTGCCGATAGTTTTAAAGTAAGGCTTAATACATTTAACAACACCTATTACAGTTCTAAAACATTTAATTTAACCAGTAATTTATTTAGTGATAATAAGCAGTTAGTGGTTTTAAAATCATTTCCAAGTGCTAAAGAAGTAATGAGTTATTACGAGAACGTGATCAAAGATCCTGATCTTTTTAAAGAGGAAGTAAAAAAGGAAATGATAGATATTTATCCTATCTTAGGAAATAATTTACCATTGCTTTATAAAAAGAAAAATATAGGGTCTTATAAAATTTTCTTTTTGGATAACTATAAGAATTTAAGCGAAAATAAAATAAAGTAAAACTATTAACTTAAAATTGAATGTTATGTTAGGAATAGGTTCAACTAAAAATCAAAACTTAGACGCTAGTTCAGTAAATTTAATTGGTAATGGTACAAAGATCGTTGGCGATATTCAATCGGCCGGTGATGTCAGGATCGATGGGCTTTTAACCGGTAATATTGTTACAACCGGTAAATTTGTTTTAGGGCCAAATGGTGTAGTTGATGGTAATGTAACCAGCGGCAATGCCGACATTAGTGGTGAGATAAAAGGCAAAGTAAATGTTTCAGAAATGCTTTCTTTAAAAGCAAGCGCTAAAGTAAGCGGCGATATTATTACCGGAAAATTAGCGATTGAGCCGGGTGCGATTTTTACAGGTACCTGTAACATGGGTGCTAAAGTAAAGAACATGCATCAAAATATAGAAAGCAGTAATGCCTCCTCAAAAACAGCCTAACCAGCTTATAAAATACAGCAACCTGGGTATTCAAATGGCTGCAATTATTGGTATTTCGGCATGGGGTGGTACTAAACTCGATGAGTATTATAAGAACCAAACAGCTGTTTTTACCATTGTACTTTCTCTTTTGGGTATTGCCGTAGCTTTATACATAGTTTTAAAAGGCTTAATCAAACCCGATAAATGAAATTAAAAAGTATTTCTGCGCTCTTAATTTCAGCAGGGCTTTCCTGTATCTATTCCTTTATTTTAAATGTTTATTTTCATCAAGAATCAGCTGCTTGGTGGCAAAGCATGTTATTTTTTGCGATCCTCTTTATTATTTTTACCCTGCTGTATTTTATAAGAACAGATGCTAAAACATATACCGGCATCTTGTTATCCAGTGGGGTTGTAAAATTCCTTTTATCATCCATCTTGCTTTTAGTTTATTCTTTCACCCTAAAAGGGGGATTTTTAAGCTTCTCCCTGCATTTTATAGGGCATTATGTTTTGTTTACAGTGTTTGAAATAAGATATTTGCTTCAACTAATTAAAACCAAAAAGAATGAAAACTAATTTATTTTTTGCTTTTCTATTTATTTCGTGTTTCCTATCTGCTCAGGATAAAACCAACAAACCGGGTAGTGAAATTAAATTTACTTTTGTAAAGAACTTAGAAGCTACCGATGTACAAAATCAAAACATGACAGGTACTTGCTGGTCATTTTCTTCTTTGTCTTTTTTAGAGAGCGAAATTATTCGTTTGGGTAAAGGCAAAGAATTTAATTTAAGCGAAATGTTCGTGGCAAGAAAAGCCTATTCTTTAAAGGCCGATAATTTTGTGCGCATGCATGGCAAAACAAATATGGGTGAAGGCGGTGGGTTTCCGGATGCGATAAATGTATTAAAAAATTATGGTATGGTACCCGAAGATGTTTACACCGGCAAAAAATCAGTTACCGATCAACATAACCATAAATTATTAGAAACTACTTTAATTAATATTTTACGTCCGGCAGCATTGCCTGAAACACAGGATATAGATTTTACTTTTATTCATAATTCGGTGAATGATATTTGCGATGAATATTTAGGGAAAGTTCCTGAAAAATTTGATTACAAAGGTAAAAGCTATACACCAAAAACATATGCAGAAGCAACCGGTTTAAATGCCAATGATTATGTTTTTATTACTTCTTTTACGCATCACCCTTTTTACAGCAAATTTGTTTTAGAGATCCCTGACAACTGGAATTGGGAATCGATGTACAATGTGCCGTTAAACGAATTAAAAGAAATAATGAGCAGCGCCATCACTTCAGGTTATTCTTTTGCATGGGCCGGTGATGTAAGCGAAAAAGGTTTTATGTTTAAAGACGGACTTGCTATTGTACCCGAAACACCTTTTGCTTTAATGACCACTGAAGAGAAACAAAATGTAACAACTAAACCTGTTAAACAATTGAATATTACACAGGAAATTCGCCAAAAAGCATTTGATGATTACGAGACGCAAGATGACCATGGTATGCACATTGTAGGGATGGTAAAGGATCAAAACAATACACCTTATTATTACGTGAAGAACAGTTGGGGTAAAGACAATAACCAGTGCGATGGCTATTTTTATGCCAGCGAAAGTTATGTATTATATAAAACAACAAGTATTATGCTTCACAAAAAAGCTCTTCCGCCGGCAATTGCCAAAAAATTAGGAATTACTCAATAATTACAATTTTTAGCCCATTTAATGGTTTTTTAGCTCAAAAATGAGCAAAAACCATTAAATGGGTTCTTTTTTTGCCTTTTTTTAAATGTTCAGTTATTCAAGGACAAAGCTTACAATTCTGAATTATTGTTAACATACCCAACTTCTACGGTCATATAGAACGTATATATAAGTAACCACAACAACTGTCATTAATTTTTAGCACAGTTTTTGTATATAATCTTATAATATATGACAACGCGACAAATAACTATACCGATGTTTCCATTAAACATGGTTCTATTGCCGGGCGAAACATCCAAATTACATATATACGAAGAGCGCTACAAGCAGCTCGTAACAGAATGCCTTGCTAACGATGCCTCGTTTGGAATACCATATTTTGAGAAAGGAAAGGTAAAGGATTATGGCAGCGAGGTTAAGATCAAACGAATTTTAAAGACCTTTGCAAATGGCGATTTGGAAATTTTAATTGAGGGGACCAATCTTTTTCATTTAATAGAATATTCTAAAATATTGACACCAAAATTGTACGGCGCCGGTTTAATTGAATATGTGCCAATTAACCAGAAAATAATTTTAAATAATTTGCAAGATGCAGTTGTTAATTATTTTGGATCGGTGCAAAGTAAATTTGTGGATTACGAAACGGTTTCAAACTTATCGGTTTTTAATATTGCTTCGTCATTGCAGTTAACTAATACTGAAAAATACCAATTAATTTCTCATCGTAACCAGCAATTGTTTTTATTGAATCAAATAAAATTTATTGTTCATATTATAAACACCGAACAACAAATTAAAGACAGGTTCATCGAGAATTAGTCTTCTTTTATAAGTTTACCTTTTCCGTCGCCTTTAAAATTATTTATTACAGAAGGGTTTCCCAAATAATAAATATTGCCATCGCGCCAAATATTATACTCTAATTTACCACCGTTTGGTGCTTTTACAAAACAATCGCCAATACTTATTGTCTCAATAAAAACATAATTATTAATGGTAAGTTCTTCTGCTTTTAAAACATTGGTACCGTATGTATATGCATATAAATTATTGCAGCTGCCTTGTAAATAAATATCGCCATTGCCATGTGAGCTCGTTCTTATTTCAGTATAAGTTCCATTCACATATATATCGCCCGAATTCTCTGCCCTTACTTGTAAAGTATCCTGAGTATAATTTCCATCAAATCTTATTGTACCAACACCTCTATTCTCTACTTTTAAAATATAAGGCAAGGTTATATTTACTGTAATATTTTTTTTGTAGCCTCTAACAAAATTACATTTGTTGTCGTTCTCAATAGTTAAAATATCATCAGCAATTGTAGTTTTTATGTTTTTAATAATATGTTTTCCTGCTGTAACTTCTACTTTAAATCCTGTTCCTTTAGTAATATTAAGGTCTATTTTAGAATACAATTTAATAATGGAAAAGGTTCCTACATCGCGTGCTTCGGTAACTTCAGGGCCATTAGATTTAAAACAATCCAAGGCGTTCTCTCTCTTGCAGCCGGCAAATAACACGATCAAAACTAAATATGTGATGCTTTTTTTTATTTTATAAAAAATCTATATCCTAGTCCGTATTCAAAACAATAGGCTACAGCAAAATGTGTGCGTAATCCAAAATGTCCAACTAGTCCGCAGGCGCTGTAATACCTCACTCCTATCCTGCTTACAACATATCCATCAGGTTTATCTTGCTGGAAAACATAATAGCCCATTTCTATTGGTAAACTAATACGGCCAATATTATAAGAGTAGCCTAATCTTGCGCTCATACGCATTTGATCTAACCCAATAGGTTTTTTCTGAAGATCAACTTCGTAATCGTATAAAAAATTCTGATCATAAAAAACATCGATACCAGCGCTGAATTTATGCGTGTTACGTATGTTGCGCTGATATGCGGCAGATACCACAAAAGTTTTTAATTCGGGAGTTGCAATTTCGTGCTGGTTAAACCCGATTGCGGCAAAAACAAAAATCTCGTTCTTAGACTTTACCCTGCCTGATGAATCAACCTTAATACTTTCTATTCGTGGTTTTTTGGATGGAATTAAAATATTAAGTCCCGCATTTAAGCTTACCACATTCAATCCTAAATTAGGGTTTCTTGATTTACCATTGCTCGCGTGCGAAAAAGCAAAACCCGGTTCAAAACGTAAATTTTTACTGAGCTTAAATTGCCAGAACCATTTAAATTGCACAAACGAGTTAAAATGACTGCCAATAGCTATATTCTTGCGGTTGTTTTGAATATCAAAAGCTTTTGTAACATATGTAGCGCCCCAACATAGGCGCATAACCACACGAGATCGTTTTTCGTTTACATTTAAAGGGATTTCTACATAAGGCGCAAGGATAAGAGCATAGCCTAATTGCTTTGGGTTCTTAAAATCTAGACATTGAAACGATACACCAATATCGGGTTTATTATTTTCTAAATGCCAAAGCTTATTTCCAAGCGTGGGCTTTGAAACATCTACTTCATAAATAGAAGGATAACCTGTAACCAAGTGCCCAATAGTGCTGCGGTGAATAAGAATAAAACCTTCGTTAATGGTTGGTTTTATTTGCCAATCGGGATTACCGGTAACGCCATTTTGAGCTGTGATAATACAACTCAAAATAAACAATAAAACGGTAAGTATACATTTCCGCGACATTATGCGAAAATAATTAAAAAAATGTTAGGTATGCCAGTTGTTAGCAATTAAGCGCCTAACAGGACTGTTAAAGACCTATTTATTTACAATAATTTTCTTTGCAGCCAGTGTTTTATTCTCTTGTTTGATATTAACAAAGTAAATACCGTTTGCAAAAGCGCTCAGATCAATTTGATATTTTTCGATTGAACCGGCAGTATAATTTTTGCTATATAAAACTTGTCCTAAAGTATTTCTAAATTCAATAGAAAAATCAATGTTAGCCAATGTTCTTCCATCTATAAAGAGAATATCTTTTGCAGGAGAAGGATAAGTATTAATAGATGCATTTATCAGATCATAATTTTTTAAACCTACTAATCTGTCATTCTTAATATTACTTTTTGTTTTAACTTTTTGACTTAAGATACCATTAATTCGGTTGGTTGGATTACAATTAAAACCGTTGGCCTCAATACGCCATCTGCCTGTTGTTTGCCATATGCCATACTGCGGGTCTGTAGCAAGAAATGCCGTACTTGAAGTAACTAAAGTGTAAGTGTTGTTACTTAAATTTATACGGTAAAGGTCATATACCGTTACAGGTGATGTGCTGTTCTCGACCGCATAAGAATTCCAGTTAAAATTTCCATTTTGTTGATCCTGTATAAAAAGGGTTTGATGCCATTTACTTAATACCCCATAATGCCCACAAGTATCGCGAATTTGTAATTTGTATTTATATGAAGTTGTATTAGGATCGCCATTAGCAGGGCCAATACTTCTTGCGGTATCGGTGTAACCGCTAAATGCATTTTTACTAACGGCAGCAATACGTTTGTAAACATTACTGTATATTTCACGATAGACAATAAAACTATCTACGTTATCATATAAAGTTTTTTCCCAATAAATTACATTGTTGTTTCCTAAAGAATCTACAGTTACCAAACAAATACTTGGCACCTCTACAAATGGAATAATAACGCTGCCAATTGCAGTATTTGAACAACCACCGGTTGTACCGGTAACTGTATAATTAGTGGTGATAGAATTTGAGGCGCTTACTGTTATATTCTGACTATTTTGGCCGGTACTCCATGTATAAGTATTTGCGCCACTTGCATTAAGTGTAACGCTGCCGCCTCCACAGGTAAGAATAGAAGTTGCCGCAATACCCGGCACAGAGTAAATGGTTATGGTTTTTGATATTGAGGCGCCACTACCAAATTGGTTACCAGCATTCATAGTTATGGTTTTTGTACCGGGGCTATTAAAAGTAACTATAGGACTTTGTAAAATAGAACTGGACGGAGATCCTCCGGGCATGATCCAATTCCAGGCACTAGGCATATTGGTTGAATTATCACTTAACTGAATGGCTTGTCCAACACAGCCTGTTGTAGGCATAGTATAATTTGAGACCGTATACATTTGTGATTTTAAATACATATTGTCTATTTTAAAATCAGCGCCAACATAAGAATTCTGTACAGGCCATTTTGAAGACTCGATGGAAATAACCATTGTATCGGGCGCTACTCCAAGGTTCCAGGGTATCTTTTTTAAAGTATAAACCGGTGCAACAGGTAAAAGTGCATAAACATTACTGGTATAAACAAAGTTCTTCTTAAAATTTACATAAATTCTTGCACTATCAACAGGGTTAGAAGGCAAGTATTTATAATAAAAGAACATGGTATCTATTAGGCCGGAGTAAGGTGTGCCGCCAAGTGTATTATTCTGCGTAGGAATGCCGGTCGTTGCCCTGCCAACCTGTATCTGATTATCACCAAATGCCGGAGGATTTGTTTGCAATTCAAGCGCATAATTTCCGGTATGAAAATCATTTGTACGTTGAAAACCGCCGCTTAAATTCCAACCATTTAATTTATAATCAGTTTCGGTTTGCCATGACTCAAAATTACCGTTAAAATTTGTCGGCTGAAACGCAACACCGGTAAAAGAAATACTATCTAATTGAATACTGTTTCCCGGAATAGCATTACCTGTAAATGCATTACTGGAAGCACAAGCAACAATTACTGTATCGGGAAAGATGGGTAAAGCAGGGTTAAATGTTTGATTAAATACAGTATATGCCGTATGTGTTGTTGCTATTTTGTAAAAATAATTTCCAACCACAGCGCCTGCTTTTTTAAATATGGTTATAAATATTGCGGTATCAGTAGGCATGATATTACTTTTATAAAAAAACTTAATACCTGTTGGTTTCTGCGAATAAGGAATACCTCCGGTTGGATTCGACCCAGGATTACCGTTTGCAAAATAAGCAAAAGACGTACCTGTTGGAACACCCAGCGACGAAGTTAATTTTATGGCAAAGGATCCTTGGTAGGCGTCGGTTGTTTTTGTTGCATTTACAAGGTTTTGCACGCCATTGTCCTTTCCATAATTAGAGGTTTCGAAAAATTGCGGATTTTCATAACTGTTAACTATCCAACTCTCAAAACCACCGTTAGGAATAGATTGAGAAAAAGAAATGCTTGTTATAAGCACTAGAATAAAGCTTAATAAAATTTTTTTCATGGTATTATTTTTATGTTGTTGGAAGAGGTATCTAAATTAACCAAATTAATTGTTAAACTTCGAAAATTCCTTGATATTTATAAAAAAAAATTAAATATTTTAAAGCTAATTAATAACCAAACATACTAGCGATTTTAGCGTCTAAAAATTATATGCTCTAAAAATTACCCGGCGCAATCTTTTTTTTCTAATTATAATTCCTTACTTCTTTTTTGGGTTAGATATAAAACTATGAGTTAAAAAATGGGCTTATGTTTAATTATTAGTATATTCATGGGTAAAATATAAGACCAGTTTTTCTCAAAGATATGTTAAAGAAAACCCTTAATGTTAAGGATTTACAATTTGGTAAACACAAATTACAATTCGGTAAACACCCGTGTCGGTTAAACATCTCATTTTATTAATATGGCTAATAAAAAACATCTTTTTATCCTCGCTGCTTTTTTACTGCTAATAAGTCATTTTAAAAATTTTGGCGCTGATCAACCTATTATTGATTCATTAAAAAATGTACTTAAAAAAACCACACAGGATACTGCAAGGATAAAACTCTTAAATGATATTGGCGGTTATTATATTGGTGACAGGAATTACGAGGATGGTTTAAATTATTTATTTGAAGCGCAACAATTATCTGAAAAAATCGATTACAAGCAAGGTATTTATATTTCTCTTAACCGCGCCGGTATCGCCTATTTAAACCAAAATAATAATTCAAAGGCATTAGCGTTTTTTTCGAAGGCATTACTGGTAGCAAAAAAATTAAAAGATAAGAAAGGTGAGGCAGATATTATAAGCAATATGGGAATTGTGTATTCCGACAAAGGTCAGTATGCCAAAGCACTCGAAAATTATATGGCCGCTTTAAAGATCCGCGAAGAAATAAAAGATCGCCGAGGAACATCAGGCTCAATGATGTCTATTGCCAACATATATTATTTGCAGGGCAAATATACCACTGCGCTAAATTTTTATTTAAATGTATTAAAAACAAAAGATGTTGAACTGAACAAATATTTTTATGCCGAAGTGCTTAATAATACAGGCCTTGCATTCATGCAATTAAAAAAATACCCTCAGGCCTTGGATTATTTTAATGCCACCTTAAAAATTGATACGGAAATTAGTGACATGCAAGGTGTAGCCATTGTTTATACAAATATAGGTTCTATTTATTATATAATTGGCGATTATAAAAAAGCCCTGGAAGTAGAAATGAAAGGTTTTACGATATTGAATGAGTTAAGCGACAAAAAAGGTATTTCTGAATCGTATGGCGAAATAGGTGTTATTTATGATTCATTAAAACAGCCTGAAAAAGCTTTAGAAAGTTTTAAGAATCAATTGCGTATTTCGAATGAGATAGGTAATAAACTTAATGCCAGAAAAGCTTACCTGTTCTTTTCGAACCATTTTCAGTTGGCACATAATTATAAAGAAGCTTACGATTATTACAAATTATATAAAAGTATGGAAGATAGTATTAATAACGAATCGAGTACTAAAACTATTGCAGAGCTTGAGGCTAAATACGAAACCCAAACCAAAGAAAAAGAAATTGAATTATTAAAAACAGAGAAGCAGTTACAAATAGCGGAAAACAACCGGCAAAAACAATTGATCTTTGGCTGTTTTATTTTAGCAGTAGTAATTTCATTATCTATTTTTCTTTTATACAATCGCCAGCAAATAAAGAAGAAGAGTTTACTTGAGAAAAAGAATTTTGAGTTGGAACGTAATGCTCTATCTGCGCAAATGAACCCACATTTTATTTTCAATTCACTAGGCTCCATTAGCGGTTTTATTTCTGAGAATGATAAAGATAAAGCCCTAGAATACCTTGGTATCTTTTCAAGGTTGATCCGCCACAATCTTGAACAGTCAAGAGAACAATTGGTATCTGTTATACAAGAAGCACAAATGCTGAAGTCTTATTTGTTTTTACAGCAATTACGTTACAATAATAAATTTAGTTTTAAAATAGAACTGGATGAAAATATGGATCCTTCTATTGCCATACCTCCAATGTTCATTCAGCCATTTATTGAAAATTCTATTTTACATGGTATCATTCCTAAAAATGACACCGGCACTATTATAATAAAATTTTATGTATTCAATGATACTGAACTTATTTGCGAAGTGCATGATGATGGCATCGGAAAAACAGAATCACTGAACAGAAAAGTGATCAATTCTACTACTCACAGATCACTAGCAATGACCATTACCGAAGAAAGAATGCAGATCATTAATTCCATGAACAAAGAAAAAATCCAAATATCTACCAATGATATTTTAGCCGAGAACCAAGTGGTAGTGGGCACCCTGGTTAAATTGGTCTTCCCAATGGATTATATTTAAAACTTATCATTAATGACCTTAAAATTGGCTGGTTTTTACTAATTTTAAGAAAAGTATTTTAAATTGCTGACTGCCGTTATTATAGAAGACGAAAAAAAATTCCTTTCTGCCTTTAAAAGCATTATTTCATCGGCTTGCCCTCAAGTTAAACTTTCAGGCGATTGTGGTAGTATAAAAGAGGCCAGGCAGCTTATTACTGAATTAAAACCTGATATTGTTTTTCTTGACATACAACTTTCTGATGGCAACGCCTTTGATCTGTTACGTTTTTTAGAGACAGACCTTGAAAAAAATGCCTTTAATAGTTTGCGGATCATTTTTACAACAGCATCAAACCAATTTGCAATACAAGCCTTTCGGTTTAGCGCTATTGATTATCTTTTAAAACCTATTATTGCCGATGAGTTAAAAGAAGCTGTAAAGAAAGCGGAAGTCTTAAAGAATGCATTGGATAGTCCGAATCAATACCGTGTTTTGTTGGATAATGTTTCAATGCCTGATGCCGAAAAAAAGATCTGTCTTTCCACTTTGAACGAGATGAGGGTTTGCTCTGTACACGATATTTTACGCTGCGAATCGGAACATAACTATACCACTTTTTATTTTATTAAAGATAAACCTTTAATGGTTTCCAAAACACTTAAAGAATACGAGGATCTATTAAATGAATATGGCTTTGAAAGGGTTCACCAATCGCACCTGGTGAATTTAAAGCATATTAAATCCTATATAAAAAAAGACGGCGGTTTTATTTTGATGAAGGATGGTAGCGAGATACCAATATCCAGAAGAAAAAAAGAGCAAGTGCTTGAGATCATAAAAAAATTATAAAAAGGCCCTGTTAAATTATAACCGGGCCTTTTTTTCCTTTAAACTATTTGCTTAGAACAATTTTCTTAACCGCTACAGTTTTATCTTCCTGTTTAATATTTACAAAATAAACTCCATTTGTAAATGCATTCATATCGATCTGGTATTTTTCGTTTGAACTTGAAGTGTATTTTTTAGTATAAACTATCTGGCCAAGTGGGTTCTGTAATTCAATTGTAAAATCAATATTAGCTAATACTCTGCTATCTATATAAACAACATCTTTTGCAGGAGATGGGTATGTACTGATGGAAGTATTTAAGATCTCATAATTTTTTATACCAACAAGTCTGTCGTTCTTAATATTACTTTTTGTTTTAACTTTTTGGTTCAATACAGATGAGAACCTTGGCGTTGGATTACAATTAAAACCATTTGCCTGCACACGCCATTTAGCGGTAGTTTGCCAAAGGCTATATTGCGGATCGGTAGCTAAACCGGCAGTAGTGGATGTTACCAATGAATAACTATTATTGGCAAGGTTGATCCTAAAAAGATCATAAACAGTTACAGGGGTTCCGCTACTTTCAATAGCATAAGAATTCCAGTTAAAGTTACCGTTCTGTTGATCTTGAATAAAAATAGTTTGATGCCATAAGCTTAATGCGCTGTAATTACCGCAAGTATCGCGGATCTGTAATTTATACTTGTAAGAAGTTGAATTAGGATCTCCGTTTGCAGGACCAATACTTCTTGTTGTATCTGTAAATCCGCTATAAGCATTAACGCTGATAGAAGCAATTCGTTTATAAAGGTTTGTACTTACTTCTCTATAAACAATAAAGCTATCTACATTATTATATAAAGTTTTTTCCCAAAAGATCTCGTTGTTAATACCTAAAGTATCTACAGTAACCATGCATATTTGCGGCGTTTGAGGGAAAACCAAATTTACCGCAAAAGTAGCTGAATTATTACAGCCATTTGCTCCCGTAGCATTAATGGTGTAAACAGTATTTGCCGAAGGTTGGGCATTAATGGTATTACTGATTATTGAGCCAGGCAACCATGTAAATGTGCTGGCACCGCTACCCGTTAAAGTATTTGGTTTATTTAAACATACTAAATTTTTGCCCGATATACTTAAAATAGGATTATTTATTATTGGCACATTAATAGTGATGCTGTTCTTACAGCCATTTGCATTAGTACCCTGAACAGTATACGTTTGTGAAACAGTTGGTGTAAAAGGAATTGCATTGGTAATACCATTGCTCCAAGTATACGTAACTGCGCCTGATCCACTTAAAGTAAGCAAACTACCCGAACAAACTGCTGTTGGAGATGCGCTGGCGCCAATTATCGGAGAAGGGTTTATTACGATCTTGCCAACAGTTGTTGATACTGTGCCGCAAGCATTAACGCCCGTACTTGTGATACTAAACGTATTTGTACCCGTAAAACTCATGGTAGTTGCCGTTCCGGACGTTGGACTAAAAACAACACCTGCTGCACCTACTGCCGACCAATTATAAGTAACACCAAGTTCAGGTGCATTAACTATTAAAGGTACCGATGTAGATGTACCTGCACAAAAGGTATAGTTTGATGCGCTGGTTGTAATGGTAGATGGCATGGTACAACTCAATTTTAATACAAAGGCATCAGTGCTACCGGCAACCGATAAATTGTAAACGCCTGCTCCCGGATCAAAATCGCAAGTACTCCAGTAATCGCCGGTTGTATAAATATTTCCTGGTGCATCTAAGGCAATAGATGAAGAATAATCGCCAAGATTACTGCTACCCCATGTTCTTAACCATACAAGGCTCCCGCTTGGGTCATATTTAAAAACAAAACAATCACTGTTTGGCCCACCAATTGAACTAGCGGTATATGTTGCAGCACTTGGATCAAAATCTGTAGTACCATTAAAGCTACCTGTAACATAAATATTTCCTACAGGATCTAAAACAATATCACTTCCGCTTTCAGCACTTAGACCACTAAATTGTTTAACCCAAACATAATTTAAGTTTGAGTTTAATTTACTTACAAAACCATCATTTGATCCGGCGGCACCTAAATTAACTGCTAACGGTCCCGGATCAAAATCGCACGCTGCATCAAAACTTCCTGTTGAATATACATTATCAGCCGCATCTAAAAAAAGTGCTTGACCGGAATCATAACTGGTACCAGCAAAAATAGCGTTGGCCATAAAGCCCCCACTACTAGCAGATTGTTTTAAGATACAAATATCGCTTTGCCCTAATGAATTAACCGTTCCGCAACCGCATTGAGGAGACAGATCAACATTATTTCCACTAAAACTACTAATACTATAAAGCGTTGTACCGGTAGAATTTACTTTTATGTCAATACCATAATCGCCTAAGGTTCCGCCCATTGAAAAAGCCCAACCATAGTTCATATTTACATCATATTTTGCAAGAAAAATATCCGCACCACCATACACAGTTGCAGTATTTGTAACTGCTGAAGGATTAAAATCACAATTACCATTAAAAGTACCAATCACATAAATATTATTTGCTGCATCAAGATCAAGCCCAGTGGCCCAATCATTCAGCGTTCCACCCATGGATTTTGCCAACAGGTAGTTTCCGTTTGGATCTAATTTCCACATAAAAGCGTCTTGGTTACCTGCAGATATTAGGTTAACTACACCTGCATTTGGGTCAAAATCAACCGTTCCAGTAAAACTTCCAATAGCATAAATGTTTCCCGATGCATCTGTATCTACATCAGATATCGCTTCCTGCCCTGCATTTCCAATACGTTTAGCCCATATAAAAGCACCTGCGGAAGTCATTTTTGTAATATAAATATCTGTATTACCTGCAACCGAAGTTAAATTGGCTACACCTGGACCCGGATCAAAATCTACCGTTCCGGAAAAATTTCCAACAGCAATGACGTTTCCACTCGGATCTGTTGTAACGGCGCTCCCATCATCGTAGTTGGTTCCACCGTAACTTCTTGCCCAAACAAAATTCTGAGCGGTAGAAGACGTGTAAAAAAATACACTTAAAATAAATAAAAATGCGTAATTAATTTTTTTCATGCTTAGATATATAAAATAGTAAATATTTAAAGGTTTATTAAGACTTAAATGTACTAAAAAGAAGCAGTTAGTATTTGTAAAATTACAATTCGGTCAACTTGAGTTACATTTCGGTAACTATAATTCAAATAGACTTATTAGAAACAACTTCATATTTTTCCACATTAAAAGTACAAAAAATGCACTAAAAGACTAAAAAATTATACTAAACGAGTAAATCCTGAGGGTAAAGGCTAAAATAAAGTTAAATAAACCATCAATACATTTTAACATTTACTTTACTTTTTTTAAATTGTTAAATTTGCCTCATATGGACGAACGCGCAAGCTCTTTTTTAAAGCTTTTAAAAATAATGGATGAACTAAGGGAACAATGCCCTTGGGATAAAAAACAAACCATTGAAAGTATCAGGCATTTAACGATTGAAGAAACATATGAACTTAGCGATGCTATTTTAAAAGAAAATATGCCTGAAATTAAAAAAGAATTGGGCGATATTTTATTACACATTGTTTTTTACGCGCGAATTGCCAGCGAAACAAAAACTTTTGATATAAAAGATGTAATTGAAAGCTTATGCGAGAAACTTGTTTTCAGGCATCCGCACATTTACGGTGATGTAAAAGCTGAAACCGAAGAGCAGGTAAAACAAAACTGGGAACAATTAAAACAAAAAGAAAAAGGCGGAAATACCTCCGTACTCTCCGGTGTTCCAAATAGTATGCCGGCTTTATTAAAAGCTTACCGCATACAGGAAAAAGCACGTGCTGTTGGTTTTGATTGGGATAAACCGGAACAGGTTTACGAAAAAGTAAAAGAAGAATTGGATGAGTTTGAGGTTGAACTAAAAAATAAAGATCAAAAGGCCGCTGAAAAAGAATTTGGAGACGTTTTATTTTCCTTAATTAATTATGGTCGCTTTTTAAATATTAATCCTGAAGATGCCTTAGAACAGACTAATAAAAAATTCATAAAGCGCTTTGGTTACATGGAAACAAAGGTGAAAGAAAAAGGTAAACAAATTGCCGATTGTAAATTGGAAGAATTAGAAAGCTATTGGAACGAAGCAAAAAAATTATAGTTTGAATCAATTCATAAAAAATAACTGGCTGTATTATTTGCTTTACCTTATTATCGTAAGCTGGGCTGTGTATTATTTACTTCAATTTGATAAAGTAACTCTTCATTTAAAAATAAACAAGCTTGTTGGCAATCCTGCAATCGATACGTTCTTTAAATACTTTACCCATGTTGGTGACGGTATATTTGCCATACTTTTAGGAGTTGTTGTGTTAATAATTAATTTACGCAAAGGAATCTACATTTTATGCAGCTATATTGTTTCCGGACTTTTCACTTCTTTTTTAAAGAATTATTTTTACGACCATATCAATCGGCCTCATTTTGTATTTGGCTATTTTGTTCAGAATGCTAAAATAAAATATGTTGAAGGTGTTGATATGGTTGGGCAAAACAGCTTCCCAAGCGGGCACTCCACTTCCGCATTTGCTGTTTTTACTTGCCTTGCCTTATTATCAAATAATATTTTTTTTAAAATGCTTTTTTTTGTTCTTGCTGTAGTATGTGCCTTTAGCCGAACGTACTTATCACAACACTGGTTGGTGGATATTACTATGGGCAGCGCGATAGGTGTAATTACTGCCACTTTATTTTATTTTGTTTTTATGCACACTACTAAATTTCAAAAATTAAATAAACCACTTTTTAATTTTAAAACCACTTGACCCTCTCTTTAAAGAACAACACGCTAATTATTTTTTTAATTGCCCTTATTTCGGCAATTATTTTTATTCCATTTATTGGCAATTGCCCTTTATTTGATTGGGACGAAATTAATTTTGCAGAGTGCGCGCGCGAAATGTTGGTTTCAGGCAACTACTCACGTGTTCAATTAAACTTCAGGCCATTTTGGGAAAAACCTCCTTTCTTTATTTGGCTGCAGGCGGCAAGCATGAATGTTTTTGGTGTAACTGAATTTGCTGCGCGTTTACCAAATGCAATTTGCAGTATTGTTTCGTTGATCACCATTTATTTTATTGGAAAAAAATTCTACTCGCAAAAATTTGGTATTATATGGAGCTTATTATATGCTGCCACTTTATTGCCGCACCTTTATTTTAAATCGGGAATAATTGATCCCTGGTTTAATTTATTTATTTTTTTAGCGGTGTACAATTGTCTTCAATTCATTAACAACCCCAATGGTAAAAAAGAGACCTTTAACGCTTTATTTGCCGGCTTGTTCCTTGGCGGCGCTGTATTAACAAAAGGCCCTGCGGCTATTGTTATTGTTGGCTTAACATTGCTTTCCTATTTTATTTGGACCAAACAATTAAAACTTTTATTAGCAAAACCTTTTTTAATTTTTGCAATTACCACTTTATTTGTTTCCGGAAGTTGGTTCTTAGTTGAATGGCTAAAAGGCAATAAAGAGGTGATCCGCGAATTTATAGATTACCAGGTGCGTTTAATTACCACCGAAGATAGCGGCCACAGCGGACCCTTCGTGTATCATTTTGTTGTGCTACTTCTTGGTTGCTTTCCTGCCTCACTTATTTTTATTGCATCTTATTTAAATTATAAGAACCTAACACCCTATCAAAAACAATTACGCAAAATCTTTATTTGTTTGTTTTGGGTAGTGCTTTTGCTTTTCTCGTTCGCACAAACAAAAATTGTACATTATTCCTCGCTTTGTTATTATCCTTTAACCTTTGTGGCGACTATTGGCATTGTGCAAAATTTTGAGAACCTAAAATTTAATACCGTTTTAAAAGTGTTGTATTGGATAATTGCCGGCGCATTTACTTTAGCCTTTACGCTTATTGGCTTTATGAATGTTTTAAAACCAACGCTTTTAAGCAGTGGTATAATTAAAGATAATTTTGCGGTTCAGAATTTAAATGCCAATGTAAATTGGTCGGGTTTTGAATCGTTAATAGCTTTCATGTTTTTGTTGGGTGCCATTTTTATTTACATCGCTATAAACAAACACAAAATTAAATTGTTGATATATGGACTGCTCTTTAATTTGTTATTTATTTGTTTAACAATAAATGTTATTGTTCCAAAAGTGGAACAATATACCCAGCATGCAGCCATTGAATTTTATAAAGCCTGCAGTAAACACGATTGCTATATTGAAACACATGGCTTTAAAAGTTATGCTTATTTATTTTATTCTAACAGAACGCCAAAAGACTACAGTAATAAAGAGCAAATAAGAATAACGCACGACATGCTTGACATATGGGAAAAGCAAGGTATGTCGCGCCTGGTAAGTTTTCCATTAGCTAATTCGTATTGGATGGAAAATTACCCGGTAGATAAGCCAGCTTATATTGTTACAAGAAGCGAATACGAAGCAGAATTGAGGTTAAACCCTGAATTAAAAGAGCTTTATAGTAAAAATGGTTTCTGCTTTTTCGTGAAAATGCCTGTCAAATAGTCTATTTTATTTATTGGCACAAAATATGATTTATACCCTTTAATAATTAATAATAATTGCTTATGAATTTTGGAGATATGGATGAACTAGCCTTTAAACAGGGCATTGATGATGACTCGGATTTTATTCCCTTGTTAAGCAGCGAGGACGAAGATACTATGCAAAATGAGAAAATTCCCGACATTCTGCCAATATTACCGCTTCGTAATACTGTTCTGTTTCCCGGCGTAGTTATTCCAATTACCGTTGGCAGAGATAAATCAATACAGCTCATTAAAGATTATAATAAAGGCGATAAAACCATTGGCGTTGTTGCACAAAAAAGTGATCTTGTTGAAGAACCAACAGAATTAGATCTATATAGTGTTGGCACGGTAGCGCAAATAATAAAAATGCTGCGTATGCCCGATGGCAATACAACCATTATCATCCAGGGCAAAAGAAGATTTAAAATTGATGAGTTCATACAAAGCGAGCCATACCATAAAGCTAAAGTTTCGCCCTTTGATGAAGTAAAGCCGCCAAAAACAGATAAAGAATTTTCTGCGATCATTTCTAACTTAAAAGAAACCTCCGTACAAATTGTAAAGATCTCGCCAAACATTCCAAGTGATGCAGGCTTTGCCATCAATAATATTGATAGCCCAACATTTTTGGTGAATTTTATTTCATCTAACATGAATGCAAATACTGCAGACAAACAAAAAATGTTAGAGGTGGCTAATTTAAAAGACCGTAGTTTATTGGTGCTCGAAAATTTAAATAAAGAATTCCAGATTCTGGAATTACGCAACCAGATCCAGAATAAAACCAAAATGGACCTGGACAAACAACAACGCGAATATTTTTTAAATGCGCAAATTAAAACCATCCAGGAAGAATTAGGTGGAAATAATTTTGAGCAGGAAATAAACGGTTATTTAGAAAAAGCCGAAACAAAAAAATGGAGTGACGAGATAAAAGAAGTATTTGAAAAACAAATTGCCAAGCTACAACGCATGAATCCGAATGCGGCAGAATATGGCATTCAGACAAATTACATAGAGTTATTGTTAGAGTTACCTTGGAACGAAGTTACGCTTGATAATTTTGACCTTAAACATGCCGAAGCCATTTTAGAAGAAGATCATTTTGGTTTGGAAAAAGTAAAAGAACGCATTATTGAACATTTAGCAGTACTTAAATTAAAAGGCAATTTAAAATCGCCTATTATTTGTTTATATGGCCCTCCGGGAGTTGGTAAAACCTCTTTAGGAAAAAGTATTGCTAAAGCTTTGAACCGTAAATATGTGCGCATGAGTTTAGGCGGCTTAAAAGATGAGAGCGAAATTCGCGGTCATCGCAAAACATACATTGGCGCTATGCCAGGGAGGATCTTACAGAACTTAAAAAAAACACAATCATCCAATCCTGTTTTTATTTTAGATGAAATAGATAAGGTTGGAAGTGATTATCATGGTGATCCTTCATCGGCTTTATTAGAAGTATTAGATCCGGAACAGAATTCTAATTTTTATGATAATTTTTTGGAGTTGGATTATGATCTAAGCAAAGTGATGTTTATTGCAACTTGTAATAACCTTTCCACCATTCAACCCGCTTTGCGCGACAGGATGGAGATCATTGAAGTGAACGGTTATACGGTTGAAGAAAAATTAGAGATAGCCAAACGCCATTTAATGCCAAAACAAATTGAAGAAAGTGGTTTAAAAAAATCGCAATTGAAAATAAGCGATAAAGTTTTAGAGTTTTTAATTGAAACGTATACAGCAGAAAGTGGTGTGCGTAACTTAGAAAAAAAGATCTCTAAAATTGCACGTAACACAGCTGTGCATATTGCCAGAGAAGAAGAGCTTCCAAAAATTACCGAAGAAAGTGTAACAAAAATATTAGGCCCTTCCCACATAAAAGATAAGTACCAGGGCAACGATATTGCCGGTGTGGTAACAGGTTTGGCCTGGACACAAGTTGGTGGTGATATTTTATTTATTGAGACCAGCTTAAGTAAAAGCAAGGCCGGAAAATTAACCCTTACAGGAAATTTAGGAGATGTAATGAAAGAAAGTGCTACACTTGCTTTAGAATATTTAAAAGCACATCCGCATTTAATAGATGCAGATGAAACTACTTTCGAGAACCACAATATACACATTCATGTACCCGAAGGCGGCACCCCAAAAGATGGGCCAAGCGCGGGTATTGCCATGCTAACCTCTTTAGCAAGCGCCTTTACCAAACGTAAAGTTAAAAAAGCTTTAGCTATGACCGGCGAAATTACCCTACGCGGCAAAGTGTTACCCGTTGGCGGCATAAAAGAAAAAATATTAGCAGCTAAACGCGCAGGCATTAAAGAAATTATTTTATGCACCGAAAATAAAAAGGATGTTGATGATATTAAAGCCGATTATTTAAAAGGCCTTAGCTTTCATTATGTAACACAAATGGAAGAAGTATTGAAAATGGCTTTATTGAAGGAGAAGGTGAAGGAATAATACTTATCAAATACTAGCGCGATTTAAAAGTAGCTTGTCGATTTTAATTCTTAATTGTTGCCAATTGCGGTAGCTTAATTTTATCGCCTTTTTTTACACCTTCTAAAACTTCAATGTTAATACCATCTGAGAGGCCTGTCTTTATAAAACGTTTTTCGAATTTTTGATTACCGGTTTCTACTTCTACAAAGGCTTTTTCTTTTTCAAATTGCAATACGCTTTCAGGTATAGCCATTACATTTTCTTTTTTTGCTAGAATAATATCTGCATTAGCGCTGTAACCGGCGCGTAAAAAAGCAGAGTTATCTTTATTAATAGAAGCGCGGATCAAAAATTGTATTGCCCCATTTTCGGTGACACCTTTTGGCGCAATGTATTCCAGCTTGGCCTTAAAGCTTTCTTTATCAATAGCGCCAATGGTTAAAACAATATCCATATTGGCTTGCACCTTCCCTACTTCACTCTCGTCTAATTTTCCTTCAAAGATCATTTCTCCCATATTAGCCACAGAACAAATAGTTGTGCCCTCGTTAAAGGTATTACTTTCAATTACCTGCCCGCCTTCTTTTACGGGCACATCCAACACCATACCGGTAATGGTTGCTTTTACAAAAGTATTGGAAGTAGCACCCGATGTTTTAGAAACGCCTTCTTTAATAATTTGTAATTGATTTTGCGCGGCCTCTAATTCCGTTTGATTGGATTTTATTCTTAATTCATATACCTGGAAATCAGCTTTTGAAATAACATTCTGATCAAATAAAATTTTATTGCGGTCGTATTCCAGTTTAGAATTATCGTAATTTATTTGCGCGGAGCTTATCCTGTTCTCGGCATTGGCCAGGTTAAGCATGTTTGGAATGATCTTTATTTTAGCAATTACATCACCTTGTTTTATTTGTTGACCGGCAATGATGTATAGTTTTTCGATGATACCACTTACTTGTGATTTCATGTTTACTTCCCTACGCGGCGTTACCGAACCTGTAGCCACTGTTTTTTTAATAACAGTTGTATCAAAAGGCATTACGGTTTTAAAAATCTCGGGTGGGGTTTGTGATTTTTCGAACAAAAAATAAAATGTCCAGATGATGAGGCTTAAAAAGCCAACAATTAAAATGATATTTCTTATTTTCTTTACCATACAATTTTTATTACTTAATAATTTTAAATTAATTGTTTATTCTGCCCGCAATGCTTCAACCGGTTTAATTGATACCGCTTTACGTGCAGGAATTAAACCGGCTATTGCTCCACTTACTATTAATACTGTTAAAGCTTTTAATGCCACCGAAAGATCAACAGTTGGGTTGGTGAACATCTCTCCCGATTCACCTATGGCTGCATTTAGTAGTTCTAATAACCCAATAGCTGTTACCAATCCAAAATACCCCGAGATGGCCGTTAAAAAAACGGCTTCAATTAAAATTTGCCCTACAATTTGCAATGGCACAGCGCCTAAAGCACGTTTAACACCAATTTCTTTGGTACGCTCTTTTACAACTATCAGCATAATGTTACTGATCCCAATAACACCTGCCAACAAAGTGCCAATGCCCACTATCCAAATTAAAATTTCGATACCAATAAATAAACCGTTGAGCTTATTATATTCAACAGCCATGTTCCAATGCCCTATTGCTTTTTGATCATCCGGCGCAATCTTATGGCGTTCGCGCAAAACAGAAAGTACTTTTTCTTCTGAAATTTCTGCCGGCACATTATCTTTTGATTTAATAGCAAACCATCCAACTATGTCGCCCATATTAAATGCGTTTTGAAAAGTACTGAAAGGAATATTTATTCTTTGTGATTGTTGCCTTCCTTCATCGCCACCGGCAGCAGGAATTGTTAAGCCTACTACTTTAAAATAGACACCGTTTACACGAATATACTCTCCAATAACAGTTTCATCTTTCTTAAATAACATTTCGGCAACGCGCGGACCGATCACACAGATCTTTCTTTTTTCTTTTACATCCAATTCATTTATAAAACGGCCTTTGCTTATTCTTACCTGCGCAATTTCGGTTGAGTTTGGAAAACAGGCTTGTATCTCGCATGGCGCGGTCTTTAATCCACGCACAACATTATTGGCACCTTCGTATCCACCTAATTGATTTAACGGCGAAACTACATCCAGATCAGGCATTTGTTTTATAGCTTCTACATCGGCCAGGTTAAAATTAAAATTCCTACCGGGCTTCATGCCTTTGTATGCTTTTGTAGTTTGCTGGGTCCATATAAAAAAACTATTTGTAGCGGTGCCGGCAAATTCTTTTAAGATGCCATTGCGCAAACCGTTACCAGAGCCGAGCATAATAACGAGCATAAAAATTCCCCAAAATACGCCAAGCATCGTTAAGAAGGTCCGTAATTTATTTTTACGGATGGTTGCAAAAATCTCTTGCCAGTTATCGCGTTCAAAGATCATTTAATCTTCTCTTAATGCTGTTATAGGTTGTACTCTTGCTGCTTTTATTGCCGGGAAAAAACCCGCCAATGCGCCTGCCAAAACTATTAATCCAACCGCTAATATCGCTATGTTGATATCAACTGTTGGGTTCTTAAAAAAATCTCCTTCTAAACCTGCGGCCTTTAACCCCTCTACAACTCCAATACCTGCAAGTAAGCCAACATAACCTGCAATAGATGTAATAAAAACCGATTCCTGGATAATTAGAGCTACGATCGAAAATGGAGTTGCGCCTAATGCTTTTCGCACGCCAATTTCTTTTGTACGTTCTTTTACAATGATCATCATAATATTACTTACACCTACTACGCCGGCAATTAATGTAAAAATACCAATAATTAAAATAAATATTTTAATGCCATCCAGCATCGACATAATGCGTGCATACTCAATATTATTATTTGAAACATTTAGCGCATTTATATCCATTGGATTAAAATGATATTTTTTTGCCAGGGTCTGCCTGATTTCTTTTGCAATTTGCTTACTTCCATCAATACTAACGGTTCCGGTACTTGCCCAAATGGTTTCTACTTTATCTTTACCATTATTTACACGTTGTGCGGTAAATAATGGAATATAGATCCTGTCGTTATCGCCTTTACCGGGGTCGTTAAAAACACCTACCACTTTGTATTTTGTTCCACCGGCATCAATAAATTTATTAATTGGGTCTTCGTCTTTAAACAATGCTTTGCGAACCGGGATACCAATAATGCAAACTTTTCTGAATTCATTAAAATCTATTTCGTTTATAAAACGTCCGCTTATTATTTTTGCTTTTTCAAGTAAGTTATGATCGGGAGCACAGGCACGCACAATAAAACCGGCATGCTCGTTCTTGTATGAAAGTATTTTGCTTTGATGTCCGTTATAAACTGCGCTTGTATGATCAATACCGGCAATGTCTTTCTTAATATGAAAAAAATCAGCATTATTTAATTGTATCATTCTTCCCGGCTTATAACCTTCATAGGCCATGCTCGTCATCCCGCCATCTACCCAAATACTGTTTGCGGCATCGTTGCCAAATTGTTCCTGCGCGCCATTGCGCAAGCCCTGACCGGCAGCCAATAAAATAATAAGAATAAAAATACCCCATGCCACGCTAAACGCTGTGAGTATGGTGCGAAGTTTATTCTTCTTAATTGTTCCTAATATTTCCTGCCACTTATCGAGGTCAAACATATATGCTTAATTTATAATTGACAATCTAAATTTACAATTGCACCTTTAATTGTGAATCGTCAATCTAAAAATTGTCAATCATTAATAATTAATCCGTCTTTCAATCTTATAGTTCTATCTGTTAAGGCTGCAATATCATTTTCGTGTGTCACCAAAACAATTGTTTTTCCTTGTAAATGAATATCCTTAAAAATGTCCATTACTTCAATAGATGTTTGCGAATCGAGTGCGCCTGTTGGCTCATCGGCAAAAATAACTTTGGGGTTACCAATTAAAGCCCGTGCAATGGCAACACGCTGTTTTTGTCCACCACTTAACTCGCTAGGTAAATGATTAGCCCAATCACGTAAACCCATCCTGTCTAAATACTCCAACGCTTTTTTATTTCTTTCTTTTCTCGATATCTTTTGGTAATATAATGGCAAAGCCACATTTTCCATGGCGTTTTTAAAGGATAATAAATTAAAAGATTGAAATACAAAACCAAGAAATTGATTTCGGAGTTGGGCTGCTTTTTTTTGAGAAAGATCTTTGACCAAAGTCCCGTTTAAATGGTAAGTTCCCGAATCATAATTATCTAAAATGCCTAATATATTTAAGAGCGTTGATTTACCCGAACCCGAGGAGCCCATAATAGAAACAAATTCACCTTCTTTAATATGCAGATCAATGCCTTTTAGAACTTCGAAAGAGGCATCGGCAAGCTGGTAAGATTTACGAAGTTGATCTAATTTAATCACGCCTAAAAATAGTTATAATCCCTTAAAGATATCTACCGCTCATACACAAAAGAACGTCTTTTAAGGAATTTTAAGTTCTATACTTCGTTTTTTTGAAATTAAGCGATGCTTAATCATTCAATTTTATTTATACATTTATGTCAGTATAAGAAAATATACGATCGGTATGGAAAGCTTTGACACGATAACTACAATAGAACTTCTGCTTAAGAATTGGAAAAAACTGGCAATTGTTTCAGCTATTGCTGTTGTGTTTTCAATTGTAATTTCATCGCCTTTTATTATGCCTCCCGATTATAGATCTACTTTCGTACTGTACCCTACCAATATTGTGCCTTTTAGTAAAGAATCGGGGGCCGAGCAATTGTTTCAGTTCTTAAGCAGTGAAGAGATCAAGATCGATCTTACAAAACGTTTTGACCTATTTAAACATTATGAGATCGATGCTACGGAAGAAAAAGCGCAGTCAAAATTCAATAAGCTCTATAATTCAAATATTCAGATAAAATTTACGCGCTACCAATCTATAGAAGTAAGTGTTATTGATCAATCGCCTGAATTTGCTCAAAAGCTTGGAAATGGAATGATTGAAGAAGTAAACAACCTGATTCGTAAGCGTAAAAAAGAAAAATATACTGAATATGTAGAATTATATACCAAGCAATTAAATTCCAAAAAAAATGAAATTGACTCTCTTGAAAATAAATTAAAATTTATGCGTTTAAATTATGGTTTATTGGATATTGGTACACAATCAAAAATAGTTAGTAAAAAATTAGGAAAAAAAGACCTGAACGAATCGGATAAGGCATTACTAAATAATTTAAAAGAACATGGTGGCGAATTTGCTATTTTAAATAATCAATTTTTCCTGGAGCTTGAGAACTATAAAATGCTAAAACAAACCTACGATAAGAACATTACAGATTTTAATGGGAACTTAAGTTATACTACAATTGTATCCTATCCTGATCTCCCCGACAAGAAGAACTCGCCACACAGAACAGTGCTTGTTTTAATGTTCATGTTATCTTCTATAGTACTAACCGGTTTAGTAATTATTACCAAAGATAAATTCCTGAGAGCCGCTCGCAAGTAAATTGTTAGCTTAATTAAATGTTTTTAATAATACAAATGCAGCCCAGTAATATGGCTGCGGATATTTTTTCTTTACCTCTAATTGCGCCATCTTAAAAGCATTCTCAGAATTTTGAGATACGGCATAATTTTTATAAAACTCTGTCATTAACATTTGTGTTGCATAATCATCTACCGGCCATAAACTCATAATTATATTTTTTGCGCCTGCAATAGTAAAAGAACGTTGTAATCCTGCTACTCCTTCACTTCCCATTTCATCGCCCAAACCGGTTTGGCAAGCCGACAGAACTACGAGATCTGTGTTTGAAAGATTTAATAACGATGCTTCGTAAGCCGTTACAATTCCATCATTTTCTGAATCTCTATTTAATGAATCGGCAGTGGATGGGCCGGCACCAGCTAATATTATTCCTGAGCGCAAAAGCGAATTCTCTTTTATGGCAGAATTCTCAAACCCTAAAAATAATTTATCGTCACTCTCAATATTCTTTAAATAAAAACCGTGTGTGGCAATGTGCAAAATTTTAGGCGAGTTTACTTTTCTTAGATTTTGTTCACTCGCAAACTGTTCAATATAGCTAGTGGTCTTCCAATCTTTTGCAGCAAGGCTTTTGGCTATCTCTTCCACTTCTGTTTTTGTGCCCGGTAATTTAGCAAGATTAGTCAACCCAAAACGCTTTACTACTATTTGGGTTGATTCAATGGTCTCTTTTGTTTTGTTCTTTTTAAAATCATATTCATAATCAGGGTAGCCAAATAAATTTGCAGTTAGGTTTGGATTAAGATCATTCTTAGCATTTTTTGAGATTGAACCAAGGTTAGAGATCTGGTAAATTTCATACTTATCAATTAAGTATTTTTTTGTGAAGGGATCGTATAAACTTAAAAAACTTAATTTATGAAAAATGCCGTCAGAGCTAACATAAATGCGGCTCACGCCTTTAATGGCATTCTCTAAAGGTTTAATAAATGCACCATAACTTAAACTGTCCTTTAACTGATCATCAATACCATTACTATAGTTATTGAATTTTTTTCCTTCCAGTTCATTTCCATCTTTATAGATCACCAACTCAGGCGCAGTTAATTTATTTTTTATTACCAGAGCGCCATATTTTATAACACTTTGTGTATCGTTTAGCGCTTCGTTTACTTTAAAGAGCTCTATGGCCGCCTCGTTATCATTTAAATTTTGTTTTAACTGATCAAACGAAACGGCCCCGGTACTTGCAAAATTCTTTAGTTTGGATTTTAAACGCGTTTCTAATTCAGATGATTTTTTATATAGTTCATTATTATCAAATGCGGGTTCGGTAGATTTATAATTATTTAATAGCTCGTTCTTTACCAATAGCCAATCCTGATAGATCTTTTTCAGATCAGCATCATTGCTGGCTTCTACCTCTTTTTTTAATTTTGCCGAACGGTTGGCCAATAAAGATTTTAACTGCAATTGGTACCGCAATGCACGCTTTAAATGTTCGCTAAAATCTTTGGTAGGCTTGTTTAATTTATAATTGATCAAATAAATATTATAGCTCTCAAAAACCGGTGTAATAAATGAGAGGTACGCTGCCTGATCGCCCTCACTCATAGAATTAAAATAAGCGTTTATTTGTCCTGAGTAATAATCAAGGCATTCAAAATACAAAAGTGTTGCATCTTCAAAACGACGCTGCAAGGCGTATACCTCAGCCAAAGATAATTGTGCTTCTGCAAACAGTTCATGCTTTCGACCAAAATTACGTTCAATTAAAGCAAGCGCTTCTTTTAAATTTATTTCCGCTTTTTGCAATTGATTTGTTTTACGGTACAAACCGTAAGTAGAAATTAAATAAGCAGAATACCTATAGTGGTTCTTGCCCACACTCGCCTCAATAATTTGGAGTGCTTTTAATTTACATTCTTCTGCTTTGGCATAATTCTTAAAATACAAATAACAAAGCGATAAACTATTTAAACAATTTCCATAGCTCTGGTGTTCTTCACCCACAACTTCCTGGTAAATTTCTTTTGCCTGCAAATTCCTTTCAAGTGCTTCTTTATAATAACCGGCATCAAAATAAACATTGGCAAGATTAGAAACAGCGTTGGCGTAATTCTCTGTTTTAGTACCAAAACGTTGTTTACGAATTTCAAGCGCGGTTAATAATAATTCAGATGCTTCGCCAAATCTTCCAAGCATCCTTAACAGGTCGGCCTTGTTACTTAAGGTACTGCAATACGATTCTGTATTGGTTTCATTGCTTGCTTTACGAATTTCGATAGAATTATTATAACACTCTTCGGCTAATTTTGGTTGCGAACTATTCTTATAACATAAGGCTAAATTATTTTCGATGGTAGATAAAATATCCCTATCGCGCACGTTGTATTTATAATGCAGGGCTTTTGCATTTTTTAAATTACTGATGCCAAGGTTGTATTCACCAGCTTCTCTATACACATCTCCAAGGTTTGAGATCGTAATAATATGTCCAAGTGTATCGCCAATATTAAGCAACCTATTATCGGTTATAATGCTTGAATAGATCTCAATGGCTTTTGCATAATTACCTGTATTTTGATAAATGATGGCGTCGCAGTTTAATAAACCAATGTAACGTTTGTTATTTTCACCATCCATTGTTTTGTAATAAAAAAGCAGCGCGTCAACATAAGGCTTGGCATCTTTGTATCTTTCAAGATCTATCAATAAACGTGTGTAATCGTAAAAAATACCCGTGTATTCGCGGCTGGATTGTCCATATATAGCTGCCATGCCAGCCATGCATTTAAGATAATATTTTTCGGCTTCCAGTAAATTATTGGAATTGTAATTATAAATAGCCAGGCTTAATTCAACGATGTGCTTTAAAGTTGTATCAATTGCTATTTTGGCATAACCGTATGCTTTTAAATAATTTTCTTCCGCTTTTTCAAATTTAGAAAGGTTGTAATAATTGTTGGCTAGCAAACTATAAAGCTGAGTTGAATTATCGGCGTATTGCACCAGCTTGTTCTTATATTTTGAAGCAAATGCTTCTGCTTCGTTTATTGAAACAGGAATTCCTGCCTCAAGTTTTTTATTAATAACACTCCAATCCTTTTCGTAATTTTGGGCCGTTAAAGAATTAAAAAGAAAACTTATGATAATTATTTTTAAGTGTAACTTCACATTTCAAATTTAACCAAACTTTTATGAAAAAAATATTTTATCTATCTACCTGTGATACCTGCAAACGCATCATTGATGAATTAGGGCTTAAAGAAAAAGGTTTCCAGTTTCAGGATATTAAAACCGAAAACATTACTGCACCTCAATTAGAAGAATTAAAAGTAAAAGTTGGCTCGTACGAAGCTTTATTTAGTAAGATAGCCCGCAAGTATAGAGCATTAAAATTGAATGAGAAAAAACTGACAGAAGCAGACATTAAAAAATTAATCTTAGGCGAATACACTTTTCTAAAAAGGCCGGTCATAATTATTAAAGATAAAATATTTGTGGGCAATTCAAAAAGCACCATCACCGAAGCGAAAAAAGCATTATAACAAAAACCCCCATTCGGTTACCGAATGGGGGTTTTATTTATTTTAAATTTTATCCTTCAATATTATCATCTACTGAGTCTGCAGTTGCTTTACCCGATTTAATTTTTGCCTGGTGCGCTTCATGCTTTTGTTTTTTGATCGCCTCAAACTTTGTTTTTTGTTCAGGTGTTAAAAAAGCATTTACAGTTCCATCAAATGCATCTACATTTCCTTTTATTTCTTCATGAATGATCTTTCTTTCATCAGGTGTTGTAGTTCCTTTTAATCTATCGTGCAATCGTTGGTTTACCATAGAGCGTTTTAGCGCGGCAACTTCCCATTGTGATTTTTGCTCAGCATTAAGCCCTAATTTTTTTTCCGCCCAATTAGCAGCGCTTTTCGAACGTTCTTCCGGCGTTTGCTCTTTTTTACTTTCTTTTTTTGATACCGGGGCTGTTTGAGCAGCTTCTTGCGCTTTGCTTAAAGTAGTTAAACCCGTAACTAATGCAAGCGATAAAATTATCTTTTTCATATTAAATTGTTTTTGGTTTTTCTTTTTGACGTATCTAAGATATAAAGGTTTAATTAATATTGCTAATTTATTTTGTTAACCATACTTTAATTCTAATGTCCTCCAAAGGCCTATCGCGCTTATCGGTTTTAACAGCGGCAATTTTATCTATTACTTCCATTCCTTCAACAACCTCGCCAAAAACAGTGTAAGTGCCATCCAAATGTGGTGTTCCGCCAACGGTTGTATACGCTTCAATTTGTTCTTTATTAAATTTATATTCGGGGGTCTTTAGGTTCTCGGTCATAATAAAAGCTTCTATTTGCGCATTTATAATTTTAGCGCTATCTACTTTATTTTCCGCTTTACATCTATCGTAAGTTCGTTTTAGTTTTTTGCCGTCATCGGTTTTCATAAAGGTTCTGGCACAATTAACATACCGGGTTTTATTAATTCTGTCTTCATATTTTTTCAGGTCATCCATTGTTCTCTTCTTACCCATTACAAGATAGAACTGTGAGGCACTAGACTCAAACTTTGGGTTAATATCATCACTTTCGCGGGCGGCTGCTAAACTGCCTTTTTTATGAATAAGCTTCGTGTTAAACTCGGCCGGCAGCGTATAGCCCATATCTCCATGCCCAAGAGAATCACCGGGTTTGGCATTTTTACTAAGAGGGTCGCCACCCTGGATCATAAAACTATTTATTACGCGATGAAACAAAAGAGAATCGAAAGCTTTTGCCTGCACTAATTTTAAAAAATTGGCTTTATGCAAAGGAGTTTCTTCAAATAATTTAATTTTCATTTTACCGTAATTCGTATCTATAATAATGGTTTCTTCACTCAAAGTTTGAGCATTTACAGTCACTAAAACCACATTTAAGCTAAAAATTAGGTTAATTATCTTTCTCATTTAAAATACTTTGCTTATATTTGTTAAGCTAATATCAATATTATTTTAATATGAAACCAATTGCAATAATTCTTGCTGGATTTTTGATCTCAACATTCGCTCTGACTAATACTTCCTGTGTTAAAAATACAGATTGTAAGGCTACTATAAACTGTGTAGATTCGTTAGGCATTCCGGTTAATAATGCAACGGTTTTATTGTACGCTACCATTAAAACATCAAGTGGCGGAACTGTAACAGCCGATGTAAAAGCAAACGGTACTACTGATGCAGGTGGCGAGGTTAAATTTACCTTTAAATTACCGGCTATTTATGATATCAGGGCTACTGTAATATTAACTTCCCCAAGCACAAGAACCCTTATTGGTACAGGCATTATAAAATTGGAAGAAGGTAAAGGCGCAACTAAGACGGTGACATTAAAATAGATCATTTATAATTTTAAAGACTTTTATAAAAGCTATCCGAAAAAGGATAGCTTTTTGTTTTTTATATTAAATTTTAATGCATATATTGTCTATTATATATTGTGAATATTATTAAAGACTTTATAATTAGATCTGTTTTTGTTTTGTTGGCAATAGTATTGTATTCGTGCAAACAAGGCGAAGCTACTACTAATGCTGATGAAGAAGGGATCATTGAATTTTCGGCTGCGGCAGTTGACGAAAAGCACCCATTATATGGTATGGCGCCCACTTCGGCCACATTAAAATACAAAAAAGAGAAATTTGCCCTTGAAATGACCTCTATGGGCATGTTCAACACGTCTATTATTGGCGACCTAAAAGCAAAAACAGTTACTCAAACCGTTAAGTTTCTTGATATCAAAGAAGCCTGCATAGAGAGTGAAAAAGATATTTTAGCCGATAACCTTAATTTTGTTTTAAAAATTGAAGAAACCAACGAAACAAAAAAAATCATTGGCCTTAAAAGTCATAAAATCAAGGTAACCATGGCTAACGATCCAAGCGTTAAGTTTGATGCCTGGTACACAAAGGAATTGGGAATGTCGGATTGTAACAGTTTAAACCCATATGCACAAATAAAAGGTGTTTTACTGGATTATAGGGTAAAAAAAATGGGTATGGAAATGCATTTTATTGCAAAATCAAGGAGCCAGGTAGAGGTTTCTGAATCTACTTTTGAGATCCCATCCTCTATGAAGATCGTTTGTAAAGAAGAACTGGCAAAGGTTTTCTCTAATTAAACCTATTCTCATCGGTTAATTTGTAGCTTCTTTCCGGTCATCAAAAATCCCCTACCTATTTTAGTTTTAAACTATTCTTAAAAGAAAAAGCTTTTATTTTTAATCTTAATTTAATTTTATACATTAGCCGACTATAATTTTGACAATTTTTAAATCTATATCTAAGTACGTTTTTATAATCGCAGCTTTTATGCTTTTCGGTTGTAACTCATGTTCGCTTGATAAAACAGGCGGCAGCGAAGAAGGCATTATTGAATTTGACACAAAGGCTATTGATGAGCAACATCCGCTTTATGGTTTAGCGCCAAGCTCGGCCACTCTAAAATATAAAAAAGATAAGTTTGCTATTGAGATGAGCACCATGGGAATGTTTAATACCGCTATTATTGGCGATACTAAAGCTAAAACGGTTGCACAAACCGTTAAGTTCATGGATATTAAACAAGCATGTATCGAGAATGAAAAAGATATTATTACCGATAATCTTGATTTTGCTATAAAGATTGAAGAAACAAAAGAAACAAAAAAGATCATCGGTTTAAAAGCCTATAAAATTAAAATAACAATGGTTAATAACCCAACCATTACTTTTGATGCCTGGTATACAAAAGACCTGGGTATGGAAGAATGCAATGCTTTAAATCCCTACTCGCAGGTTAAAGGTGTTTTATTAGATTACAGGGTTAAAAAAATGGGTCTTGAAATGCATTTTGTAGCCAAATCATTAAAAAAAGTGGAAGTGCCTGAAAACACTTTTGAGATTCCCGCATCCATGAAAATCGTTTCAAAAGAAGAAATGGCTAAGTTTTTTGCCAATCTTCAATAATAATTTCCTTTTGTACTTTTACGTAAATTTAACACCAATTTATTTTTAATTTGGCGCTATATTTGAATAGTAATATAACAAACTTTAAAAACAATAAAATGAAAAAAATAATCACGTCGGCTGCATTATTATTTATTACAGCTTGTGCAATTGCCCAAGATAATTATACCGTTAAAATGAGTATGAAAATAGAAGGCTTACCTCCTGAGTATGCCGGTTTTGGCGAACAGGATATGGTTAACTACGTAAAAGGCGATAAATACAGGAACGAAATTAGTAGTATGATGATCACTTCTGTAAGTTCTTTTGATGGCAAAAAATTAACATCGATCTCTGAACAAATGGGAAATAAGAGTGGGTATACAGCTACTAAAGAAGAGCTAGATGCAGCAAGCAAAAGCGAAAAAGCCGAACCAAAACCAAAGATCGAATACACTACCGATAAAAAAATGATTGCCGGTTACGAGTGCACAAAAGCTATTGTAACTGTTATTGAGAAAGATAAAAAAGAAAACAAAATGAATCTTTGGGTGACTGATAAAATTAAATCTACAGTTGCGCAGGGTAAAAAATCAGGTGGCAGAGGTATGATGATGGATTTTGGAGATCTGAAAGGTTATCCGTTAGAGTTTGAAATTAATCAAAGCCAACAAGGAATGGATATGAAAATATTAATTACCACCACCGAGGTTTTAACCACACCAATAGACGATGCTATTTTTAATGTTAGCACAGATGGTTACAAAATGCTTACTTACAAAGAGTGGAACGATAAAATGAAAGCGGCACAAGCCGAAAAATAATTAATGATCTTATTAAAAACAAAAAGCCCCTCATTTCTGAAGGGCTTTTTTTATTGAATTACTTTTTCGGTAAATATTATTTTATATTCTTCCAATTCTTTTAACAACGGCAAATAAATTTCTTTTTTAGTTGGAATCTGAACACCGGTTAAGTTAAATTGTTTGGTTAAAAAATTCTTTACAGTAATAGCCAGAGGTAAGCCCACTGTTAAGGCCATGCCTGTGTGTTGCTCATCCTTTCCTATCACTACTAAAGATGAATTTAATTTTTGAATACTCTTACCCGGCAACGTGTATTCAAATTGATGTTGCATGACAATCATATCTTTATCATTCGGCATTAATTTCCATTTTTCTTCCAGCAAAGCCTGTAATAATTGTGCGGGTGTTCCTTCCTGCATCTTTATCTTTTTATCAGAGAATAATTCCAAATACTCCATTTGTTTTTCGATCTCCGCATCCCAGGCATCGCCCATAAAATTTTTTAGTCGCTCTTTTAAGTTCCCACTTGCGGGAGGAAGAAATGAACCAAGTAATGATGTATATGTTAATTTATTGGCATGTGTTATTTTTGAAGAATCATCTGTTAATCCCAACTTCACAAATACATTCCATGCTTTACAATAACCATACTGACGCAGTGTGCCTCTTACCATTGTTTTAATATTCTCCAAACCGTACGCCTCTATATAACTTATACTATCGCGGTTAGCATACGCATCAAATTTTCCATATCCATCCATTTCAACAATATCGCTTTGTGTATATAAACGATTGTAAGGAATGAATTTTAATTGGCCTTCGTGCAAATATTGTGCGGTGCCTTGCCCTGCTAAAACAACGTTGCGCGGGTTCCAGCTAAATTTATATCCCCAGGGATTATCGTTACTTTCCGGCGCTACTAAACCACCGCAGTACGATTTGAAAGACAATACTTCACCTCCCTGGTGTTTTATCTCATCAATTAATTTCATAGCGCTGGCATGATCAATTCCCGGATCAAGGCCGCACTCATTTAATAAGATGGTATTTTTTTTCTTTGCTTCATTATCCAAGGCTTTCATATCGGCACTCACATAACTGGCTGTGGCCATATGTTTGCCAAACTCCACACAATCCCTTGCAACATCGGCATGCATAAAGGCAGGTAACATGGATATTATAAAATCATGTTCAATAATAATTAAACGGCGTTTTTCTTCGTTCTTAATATCAAAACTAATGGCTTTTCCATTTGGGTGATTGGCAATTTTTTCTTGTGCTAATTTTATATCAACGTCTGCTACAGTTATTTTCCAATCATAAACCAAAGAGTTCTTTAGCAAATAATCTATCAATGAAACAGTAGAGCGCCCGGCCCCGATTATTAAAATTTTTGTCATACAGGCACAAAATTACAATTTTAGAAAAGATAATAGCCACTAATTACACGAATTTTCACTAACAAAAATTTTAAAGCCAATTGAATTCATATAGTATTAGTGTAAATCGCGATTTAGCGTTAATTCGTGAAAATAACGGCTAAAAAATATGGTTTTCTAAAAATCAAACTTTACATAAAACAATGGCAAAAAGCCCAATTGATAATTTTGCACCAGCGGGTTGGCATTGATATTAGACGGATCGGGCGCATAACTTAAAGCTAAAATATTTTTGGTACTTAAAACATTTACAAGGTCTAAAGCTATTTCGGTAGCTACTTTTTTACCGTTTATTTTATAAGAGACTCTAAGGTCAAGTCTGTTATATGCCGGAAACTGTAAAGTATTTACTTTATCATCCTGCGCCACAACATCCATTACGGCATTGCTGGCGGCAATATTAACGGGCGAATAACGCTTACCTCCACCATAAGTTATTTTACCACCCAGGCTTAAAATATCTTTTTTATTTTTTCCTACATTAAATTCATAACCGCCTAATAAATTGGTCATATAATTACCGTTAAAATTGGTGTTGGAAGTTTTACCATTGCTTGGTGTATACTTACTTTCGAATAAACTACCACTAAACATAAAAAAATAATGTTTGTGGAATAATTTTTCTACAGTAAATTCTAAACCATAATTATAACCGCTTCCGTTATTAACCATCGTGTAAATTGGAAAGAAGCGGTTAAATGTAGCGCCACTATTAAGCGTTGAAACACTAGAAGGAACAACATATACCGGGGCATTCCAGATATATTGGTAATACACTTCGGTTTTAAATTTTAAATGCTTCGTTACAAAATAATCATACCCTAAAACAAAATGCTGACTTTTTGTAAAACCAAGATCTTTGTTACTCAATACACGGTCTTTATTCGCCACTAAAACACCGGTGTTTGGGCTTGTACCCGGATTTACAATACTATCCGGTACTGCAAAGTACAAGTAGGTTGATTGCATTTGACTATGTAAGCCATATGCCAAACTAAATACCTGATTAGGTTTGAACTGGTAACGCAAACTCGCGCGGGGTTCTACACTATATTTATTATTAAGCGTTAGGTATTGTGTGAACACTCCTGTGTTTAAACTTAATTTTTCGTTGAACTTGTGTACAAAACTTACATACGGTTGCAATAAATAAAAATTGGTCTTGGTATCTATTCTTGTTTTAAATGGTTTATTATTTATTGTTTGTGCAATTGTATCATACAAAGAATTTATTTTTACCTCATCGTGAAAATTTACATCAATACGATTGGCAAAGAAACCCGCTTTAATACTGTTCTTAGGGTTTAATTTACTTTTTACATACCAGGCCAATGTTGTTTTACCTTCGTAAAAATTGTATCCTAAAATATGTGGCAATGTATCGTTAGGCTTAAAATTATCGTCTCTTAAGATCAAGTAATGATTTACGTCTAATGTCTGCACACCATATGCCAGGCTGGTTTTCATAACGGTGCGACTATTTAACGCGTACACATTATTTAAAATTCCAACGCCCATATTAGAAGCAAAATACTGATCGCGATTCAGATCGCCATAAAGTTCTTTTGGTCTTTCGTAAGTTTTACTTAAAATTATTTTAATATTACTTAAGCCGCCAATGCTATTAAACGTAAACACGCCTGCTTTTTTTGTAGGAAAACTAAGCCTTACGCCCATATCCTGGTAACTTGGCACAGCACTAGTTCCTATTTTAAAATTTACACTGCTAAATATGGCTAAGGTAGAATAACGGTAGGTTACCAAATAACTGGCGCCTGTTTTTTTATTTATTGGGCCTTCCATTGTAAGTTCGGTACCCAAAACACCAAACTGAAAAGTGCGTTCGTGTTTTTCGTTATTACCGTTTCGCATTTTAAGATCGAAAACACCTCCAAGCGCATTACCATAATTGGCGGGAAATGCGCCTGTATAAAATTCGCTGTTAGATAAATATTTATTATTGATGATACTTTGCGGCCCGCCGGCAGAACCTGCTACTGCAAAGTGATTTGGGTTTGGAATATCAATGTCCTCTAAACGCCAAAGCAAACCTGCAGGACTGTTACCGCGTACCACAATATCATTTCTTGAGTCATTTGTACCCTGCACGCCTGCAAAATTTGCTGCCATACGCGCAGGATCCTGGCGTGATCCGGCATAACGCTCGGTTTCTTCTATACTAAAAGATTTCATGTTGACCGATTGCATATTATTTACAACATCCGTATCATTTGATGCTTTTACTTCTACTTCTGAAATATTAATGGTACTTTCTTCCAACTCTATATTTAATACCATTTCTTTTCCGGAAGTAATGATCACATCACTCACCGGCACCGGTTTGTATCCTGTGTAAGAAAATAAAAATGATTGACGGCCAACAGGAACATTTTGTAGTTTAAAGTAACCGTCGTTATTGGCAGTTACAACTAAATTAAGTGCAGAAGATCTTAATTGAACAATAGCACCCGGCAAACCAATACCCGTAACCTTATCTACTACTTTACCTTTTACGGTTTGTGTCATCTGCGAAAAAATAACATTCGATAAACAAATAAAGCTTAATACTAATAGTTTAATTTTCATAGCTGGTTAATAATTTTTATCAAAAGTATTTTTTTAGCTTTAAAGGTTTGTAGTATAAAATGTAAATAAAATATATTTTTTCGCATTTATCGCAAAAAGAAATAAAAATTTACACAGTCCATTCTTTTCATAAACGAAAAATGCCCGGTTTACGGGCATTTTATACAATAAGGTAATTTATAGAGATTATTTACTTTTAACTTTCAGTAATTGTCCGAAGGTAAGACTGTTTGATTTTAAATTGTTCATTGATTTAATATCTGCAACTTCAACGCCATGTTTTTGAGCAATACTAAACAACGATTCGCCCTTTTTTACTTTATGCCAAATGAATTCACTCTTAGAGGAAGCATTTTCAGCAACAAGTTTTCCGTCTTTGTCTTTATTTGCTGCTAAGTTCTGGTCGTTCTTTCCATCAACTTTAATTTCAAGTTCTTTAGACTTTGGTTGTTCTCTTACATACACAATTATTTTCTTTCCGGGTTTTACACCTTTTTTTCCAACATAATTCCAACTTCTTAAATCTGAAACTGTAACGCCATATTTTCTGGCAATGGTGCTTAATTTTTCTCCAGATCTAACTGTATGTACTTTTTTTACTTCAACTAACGATTCAACAATCAAGCCTTCTTTTTGCTGTGCGTGAATAGCAGCATAAATATCCTGTTCGTTATTTAAAAAGATCCCTATTTTATTTTTTGGTAAACACATAGCGTTACCACCTGCAGGAATAATATTTTTTCGGTATTGAGGATTAAAGTACAAGATCTCTTCAGTTGTAATATCCAAAGCCTGTGAAAGCTGTTCAAAATTCATTTGTTCTTTTACCACAACTGTATCCACTTCAAAATAAGTTTTGCGTGGCACTGCAGGATAGATATTATGCTCAGGTCCATAACTCATTACATAATTAGCCGCAATAAATGCAGGTACATATCCTTGCGTTTCTGTAGGTAAATATGGGCGTATCTCCCAATATGTTTTTTTACCGCCACTTCTTCTAATAGCTTTGCTTATCGTTCCGGGTCCGGCGTTATATGCTGCCAGCACCATTTGCCAATCGCCAAACATACCATAAAGCGATTTTAAATATTCTGCGGCTGCAACTGTTGCCTTGTATGGGTCGCAACGCTGATCGATATAAGAGGTAACATTTAAACCATACATTTTACCCGTTGGGTACATGAATTGCCAAAGACCTGTAGCGCCTGCTCTTGATTTGGCATAAGGGATCAAAGCACTTTCAATTACCGCTAAATGTTTTAATTCTAAAGGAATATTATAGCGGTCAAAAACTTCTTCAAACATGGGGTAATACAATTGTGCAACGCCCATCATACGGCTAACACTTTCGCGTTTACGAAAAGCATACATATTAATGAAGCCTTTTACATGTTCGTTATATACAAGATCGAATGGCGAATTAGCATCCAACTTGGCTAAACGCGCCTGGTAAGTATAATCGTCATATTTAGGTACACTATCTACTCCAAATTTGTATTTATTGTTCTTAGGAAAAACGGGCTTTGAAAATGCAGTCTCAAACATTTTTTGAGATGCTAAACTATCCAGCATAGCTGCAATAGGATCATCCACACCAAATGTTTGCGCTTTTGTAAAAGCGCTGATTAAAAGGAATGCTAAAACATAATATTTTTTTAGTGAAACCATGTTTGTAGTAATTAAAAGCTTATATATAATTATTAAACGGTAAATTCTTAAAAACGTTACAATTTAAAATTAATATTTTAAAAAAGCAATATTCTAATCTATACAAGTATAATTATTATTTAAAATTAATAGACGTTAAAGGTTTTTTAATTTTTAACTTTGCGCTGTGAGAAACAAAGAAAAAGAAGAAATAGCACTTATTAATATAGACCGTAATCCTCTGGTATTAATACTTTCCATTGGACTGAGTACGCTTTTAGATTATTTAGCGTACAGCTTTATTTTAGACCTTATTCCATGGGGGTTTGTTTTATTGATACCAGCTGTTTTTCTGTCGTTTCAGACAATTTGGCTACTTTTAACACCTTACGCCATGCTTTTTGATGATAAATTAGAGATAAAACGCACACTTTTCAGTAATAAAATGTTGTTTTTTGCAGATGTTAAAAAGGTTGGTAACGTTAAAAAAGGTAGTCTTTTTATTTCTTATAACGATGATGAAGTAGCAAAGATAAGCCTGTTTGGCATAAAAACATCTCAGGTAAATATTCTAAGGTCCGAATTAGAGAAGCATGTTACTCTAACACTTAACAAAAGGCCCTAATTCCCTGTATCCTTTCTTCCGTTTACTGTTATAATAAACATAACACTGTTTAAAATCATTTATTTGGGCATAATTACTTGTTTCTATTAAACTTATTTTTATACCTAAACTATTTAGCAATGTTAAATTTCATTTTACAAACCGGCGCATCCGTGGCAACACTTGCAGCTTCAACAGATTCCTCAAAAGTAATTACCGGCATTCAAACAGCAGCCGCAACACCCGAAATTACTGAAACGAAAATTTCTTTACTTGAAATGATCGCTAAAGGCGGGTTTATTATGTATCCAATTGCTTTATTATTATTAATAAGCATATACATTGTCGTAGAGCGTTTATTAGTAATTGCGAAAGCTTCAAAGAAAAATGAAAATCTGGTTTTAAGTTTAAAAGAAATGATCCATAGCGGCAACATTTCAAATGCACGCAGCATGTGCAAAAACATGAATACACCGGAAAGCTCAATGATCGAACAAGGTGTTTCGCGTATCGGTCAGCCTGTTGAAGAAATAAGAGAAGCGATGAATAAAAGCGGCTCAAACGAAATTGCAAAACTCGAAAAGAATTTAAATGTATTAAGCATTATTGGCCGTATTGCTCCAATGTTCGGTTTCGTTGGTACTATTATTGGTGTTATTACCATTTTTAGAAAAATAAGCCAAAGTGGTACTGTTGAAATTGTGCAAATATCCGATGGTCTATATCAAAAAATGGTTTCTTCTGCCGGCGGTTTGGTTGTTGGTGTTATTGCATTTATTTTCTATTATTGGTTAAATGCGCGTGTCGATAAATTAGCACATAGAATGGAAGATACGCAGATCAAATTTTTAGACATGCTTAACGAACCAACTAAATAATTAAAAATGGCTTTACGCAAAAAACATAGAGAAGCAGAAGTTAGTACAGATTCTTTGAGTGATATCATGTTCTTTTTAATGCTTTTCTTTTTGATCTTATCGACCATGGTAAGTCCGAATGCTATTAAAGTGGCTTTACCAAAATCGGATGTAAAAACGACAGTTAACAACGATGTTAAGCCTATCCATTTAGCCATTACAAAAGATAAAAAATATTTCGTGAATAGTAAAGAGGTTTCTTTCCCAACGCTTGAGTCAGAAATTTCCGCCCTATCAAGCACCAGATTAGAGCCTACGGTTATTATGCATCTGGATAAAGAACTGTCTATACAAGATGAAATAGATATAATGACCATTTGCTACAAATTAAAATGTAAAACAGTTCTGGCAACTGCTGCTACAAATAAATAAAATGGAATTAACAAAACAAGAAGAAAATAAAAACAGGGCAATTTCAGGAATAATTACTGCAACTATTTTTGGATTATTGCTGTTGTTCTTAATTTTATATAATCTTATCACGCCTAACCCCGCGTTCCCTGAATTGGGCGGTGGCGGCGGACAAGAGTTTGCGTTAGGTATGATGAGTGTTGGCAACGGTGATATTGATTACGGTTCGATTGGAAATGTTACAGATGTGGTTGTAGAAAAAGAAACGCCAAAAGAAAATATTGTGACGGATGAAAACGGTGAGAATGTTCAGTTAAACGAAACCAAACCTGAAATAAAAAACAACACAACAGTTATTACCCCGGTAAAAGAAAAAGTAGTTGTAGTAGTTAAAGAAAAAACCGCAGCAGAAAAATTAGCAGAAAAATTTAAAAAGAATACCGGTAAAAATGGCGATGGACATGGTAATACCGGTACCCCGGGAGAAAATGGCAATCCGGATGGCGATCCAAATAAAAACGGAAATGGTGGACACGGAAACGGCAGTAATGGCGGCAATGGGGATAACAAAGGTCCCGGTGATGGTGGGCCTAATGGTAATGGCCCCGGTAGTAAATATGGCATTGATCTTAAAGGAAGAGCGGTTGTAAAACCGCCAAAATTACCGAGCGATACAAAAGAAGAAGGAAAGGTGGTAGTTGAAATTACGGTAGATAGCGAAGGAAATGTGATAGAAGCAAGTCCTAACGGTCGCGGCACGACAACAAGCAGCGCATTATTAAAGGCAAAAGCAAAGCAAGCTGCATTAGCTACCAAATTTAATGTAGAGGGTAAGTTCGAAGAGCAACGCGGAACAATAACCATTATTTTTTCATTCAATTAAAATGACCTATCAACAAACGCTTGATTATTTATTCGCGCGTTTACCCATGTTTCAGCGTATTGGCGCCGCCGCTTACAAAGCCAATTTAGATAATACAAATAAGATCATCGAGTTGCTTGGCAAGCCGCATCAAAAAATAAAATTTGTACATGTAGCAGGCACTAATGGTAAGGGTTCCAGCAGCCACATGATCGCTTCTGTTTTGCAGCATGCCGGCTATAAAACAGGTCTTTATACTTCGCCACATTTAATTGATTTTAGGGAACGGATAAAAATTAACGGAAAAATGATCCCGAAAAATTACATTATTGAATTTGTAGAAAAATATAAAGAAGAATTTGAAAAAATTGAACCTAGTTTTTTTGAATGGACAGTTGGATTGGCTTTTGATTATTTTGCAAAAGAAGAAGTGGATGTTGCTATCATTGAAGTTGGGCTTGGTGGCAGATTAGATTCTACCAATGTTATTACGCCCAAAGTATCGCTTATTACCAACATTAGTTTTGATCACATGAATATTTTGGGAGATACATTGGAAAAGATAGGCGCTGAAAAAGCAGGTATCATTAAAGCCCGCGTGCCTGTAGTGGTTAGTCAATACCAAAGCGAAACAGGCCCTTTATTTAATGCCATTGCAAAAGAATTAAGATCGCCCATACAATTTGCCGACAAAAATTATAAAATAATTGATCATAAAATTGCGAATGGATTTTTAAATACAACCATCTTAAATAAAATAACAAACAGCACTTTAAATTTAGACCTCGATCTGACAGGGGTTTACCAGTTAAAAAATGTTTTGGGTGTTTTAAATACAATAAATGAAATTGAAAAAGCAGGTTTTATTATTGAGCAGAATGATATTGTAAAGGGTTTAAAACAAGTTGTAAAAACAACCGGACTTGAAGGCCGCTGGCAAACGATCAGCGAAAAGCCTTTAATAATAGCCGATACAGGACATAATGAAGATGGTATTAAAAATGTAATTGCCAATTTAAAAACAATTAGCCACACACAATTGCATTTTGTTTTTGGAACTGTGAACGATAAAGATGTCTCAAAAATATTAGCCTTGCTTCCAAAAGAAGCTATTTATTATTTTACAAAAGCAAATATTCCGCGGGCCTTGGATGAAAATGAATTGTTTGAACAAGCACAAAAAATAAAATTAAAAGGTAAAACATATAGCACTGTAAAAACCGCCATTGATGCTGCAAAAAAAGCAGCAAAGAAAAATGATCTCATCTTAATTTGCGGAAGTACTTTTGTGGTTGGCGATGCCTTAGCTGAAGATTAAAAAATCAATCAATATATATTAATTGAGATGTAGCCACTAATTGCACTAATTTCTCAAATTTTCGTTTGGTTAAAATCTATAAGCATTATTTGTGTAATTCAGATTTTCATAGCGATTCATTGCTATGAAAATTAATTCCACTAAACAAACTTTGTATTATACTAAAATAATTAGTGACATTTGTGAAATTCGTGGCTAAAAAACTAAAGCAATTCTTAGTCGATTAAAAGAGTGTATCAATCGGCTCTACTCCTATTCCCGCCAGATCATTTAAATACACATTTCCGTTTTTATATTCAATACCTTTGAATGGATCGTTCTTTAATAATTGAGGCGCATCAAGATCTATATAATCTGCAAATTTCATTAATTGCGCCATGGCAGAGGTAGCACAGGAGCTTTCAGCCATACAACCTAATAATATTTTTAAATTATTTTTCTTTGCATAATTGATCATTTCCAATGCTTCGGTTAAACCGCTACTTTTCATCAGCTTAATATTTATTCCCGAAAAACAATTTTTTATTTGGTCAAGATCTTTTAAACGTTTCACACTTTCGTCGGCAATGGTTGGTATTGGGCTTCGTTCAGTAACCCAGGCCATCTCGTTTAACATGTTTGTTGACATTGGCTGTTCAATTAAGATCACATTTTTTTCTTTTAACCAAAACAACATGTCTAAAACTTCTTCTTTATTTTTCCAGCCCTGATTCACATCAACGTATAAAGGTTTATCTGTATATTTTCGAATTAAATTTATTAAAGCCTTATCATCTTTTGTTCCCGCTTTTATTTTTAAAATAGAAAACTCTGCTGCTTCGTTTATCTTTTGTTCGATCACATTTTCATGATCAATGCCAATCGTATAAGAAGTTGCCATTGGCTCTGATCTGCTAAAACCCATTACCTCATAAAAAGGTTTTCCGGCTAACTTTCCTAAAAGATCATGTAATGCAATATTAATTGCCGCCTTTGCAGGATTATTTGCGTTAGAAAGTTTATCAATTTCCTCAACGATCTGTGTGGCAGAAAAAGGGAATTTATGTTTAATTAAAACAGGTTTTGCCTTTTCAAAAAAAGCAATTGTTCCCTCCACCGTTTCGCCTAAATAAGCGGGTAAACAAGCTTCGCCATAGCCCATTTTTCCCTCATATTCGAGTTTAATAAATACCGAAGTGGTAGAACTTCTTGTATTTGAGGAAACTCCAAAGGGGTGTTTATATTCTAAAACATAGGTTTTGTAGGTTAAAATCATCTGTTTTTAATGGCAAATCCTGTAAAAATATACAAAGAATAAAACTTTGCCCAATCTATTTGAACGATTGTGAATTTTAAGTGCTTTTTGTGCATTTTTCTGCTATTTTTGTGACATACAAATTCTGGCATATGGCTAAAACGTTGACTGAAAAAAAATTGAAGTTCACCAAAGAACATTATTTAACCTGGTACGAATCAATGTTGTTAATGCGCAAGTTCGAAGAAAAAACCGGACAGGTTTACGTGCAACAAAAGATAAAAGGTTTTTGTCACCTCTACATTGGCCAGGAAGCCATAGTGGCGGGTACAGTAAGCGCTACAAAAAAAGGAGATAAACATATTACGGCCTACCGCGATCACGCGCACCCAATTGGCCTTGGCTTACACCCCAAGTATGTAATGGCGGAGATGTATGCCAAAATAACCGGTTGCAGTAAAGGCAAAGGTGGTAGTATGCATATTTTTAGTAAAGAACATGGTTTTGTTGGCGGCCACGGTATTGTTGGCGGACAGATACCTCTTGGAGCAGGAATTGCATTTGCTGAAAAATATTTAGGTACCGATAACGTTTGCGTATGCTCAATGGGTGACGGCGCTGTTAGACAAGGTGCCTTACACGAGGCATTTAATATGGCAATGACCTGGAAATTACCCGTAGTTTTTATAGTTGAAAATAATCAATACGCCATGGGTACATCTGTAGAGCGCACCAGCAACGTTCACGAGTTATGGAAATTAGGTTTAGCTTATGATATGCCTGCAAAACCGGTTGACGGTTTAACGGTTGAAGCGGTACATGAAGCCATGGAAGAAGCTGTGGCGCGTGCCCGCAGGGGTGACGGACCAACCTTTTTAGAGATGAAAACATATCGCTACAAAGGTCATAGCATGAGCGATGCGCAATCTTACCGCACAAAAGACGAAGTAAAAGAGTACCAGCAACAAGATCCTATTTTAAAAGTACTTGCTACTTTAAAGGAAAATAAATGGATAGATGATGCAGCCATTGAAGCTATTGATGCAAAAGTAAAAGCTTTAGTGGATGAGTCCGTTCAATTTGCAGAAGATAGTCCATATCCTGAACCGGAAGAGCTTTTTAAAGATGTATATGCGGAACCAAACTATCCGTTTATCATTGAATAATAAATAAATTTTTATAATAAAATATAGAATCTAAAAATTTTAATTTCATAAAGTATGGCAGAAGTTGTTAGGATGCCCAAATTGAGTGATACCATGACAGATGGTGTAATTGCAAAATGGCATAAAAAAGTTGGCGATAAAGTTAAAAGCGGTGAGCTATTAGCTGATATTGAAACCGATAAAGCTACAATGGAATTTGAATCTTTCCAGGATGGTGTGTTATTACACATAGGGGTTCAGGAAAAACAACCCGTACCTGTTGATAGCGTTATTGCTATTCTTGGTAAAGAAGGAGAAGATATTAGCGGTTTATTGAACGGAAGTTCCGGCGGAAAAGTGGAAGAAAAAAAACAAGAAAACAAAACACAAGACAGTTCTGCCAACTCGAAACCCGAAACAAAAAAACAAGAAACAGCTTTACCCACAACCATACAAGTTGTGCGCATGCCAAAACTAAGCGATACAATGACAGATGGTGTTGTTGCTAAATGGCATAAAAAAGTTGGTGATAAAGTAAAGAGCGGCGATCTTTTAGCAGATATTGAAACCGATAAAGCGACTATGGAATTTGAATCCTTTCAGGATGGTGTATTAATGCACATTGGTGTTGAAGAAGGAAAAAGTGTACCGGTTGATAGTGTTTTAGCTATTCTTGGTAAAGGCGATGAAGATATGAAAGCTGTAATTGCTTCTGTTAGTCAACAGTCTTCAGGAAACACTAAACAAGAAACAGAGAACAAGAAACAAGAAACCGGGAATAAACAAGAAACAACAAACACAAAACAAGAAACATCTAACAATATAACTGCCGATGGCGGAAGAATAAAAGCATCTCCCCTTGCAAAAGTTTTAGCTAAAGAAAAAGGGATTGACCTAAGCAAAGTAAAAGGTACCGCAGATAATGGCAGAATTACCAAAGCAGATATTGAAAATTATAAAGGCGGCGGAGGCGGTGCTACTGTTGGTGGTGGAAAATCATCTTCTGTTCAATTAGGAACTGAAAGTTTTACAGATGAGCCTGCTTCTCAAATGCGCAAGGTTATCGCTAAGCGTTTATTAGAAAGTACAAATGGCGCGCCATCTTTTGTTTTAAATATTGAAGTGGATATGGATAATGCCATTGCTGCCCGTAATTCTATCAATGCTGTTCCCGATACAAAAATATCTTTTAACGATCTTGTTATAAAAGCATGCGCTGCAGCGTTACGCAAACATCCAAAAGTAAACACTTCCTGGTTGGGCGATAAGATCCGCACCTACTCTCACATTCATATTGGTGTGGCAGTTGCAGTAGAAGATGGCTTGTTGGTTCCGGTAGTTCGTTTTGCCGATCAAAAATCTTTATCACAAATTTCTTCGGAAGTAAAAGATCTTGGTAAACGTGCAAAAGATAAAAAATTACAACCATCCGATTGGGAAGGAAATACATTTACAGTTTCTAATTTAGGTATGTTTGGTATAGAATCATTTACATCCATTATCAACACACCTGAATCGTGTATACTTTCTGTTGGCGCCATCAGGCAAGTGCCTGTTGTAAAAAATAATTTGGTTGTGCCCGGAAATACAATGATGCTAACACTTGCCTGCGATCATAGAACAGTAGATGGCGCAACAGGAGCAGCGTTTTTGCAAACCTTAAAAACATTTATTGAGAACCCCTTAATGATGTTCATCTAGGTTACAAGGAAAAAAATACCCATAAAAAAGGTAGTTTTTTTATTTAGGTTAGGTTCTAATACTCTTAAAAATTTTAAGAACTTTTATGTTCTCTAACATCCGATGGCAATTTGTTAAAACGTGTTTTAAAGGCTCTTGTAAAATTTCCTTCATTTCCATAATTCAAAATTATAGCTATTTCTTTTATTTTAAATTGCTTGGCTTTAAGTAAGGTAGTGGCATAATCGAGTTTTTTGTTTAGGTAGTATTGATAAACAGGCTCGCCATAAAAATTTTTAAAATCGGTTTTTAATTTTGTTGGTGATATGCTTACATCTTCAGCTAATACATCAATACCCGGAAAAACACCTAATAAATTTTTCATTAAACTATTTTCTACCTTTGCCATTTTACGATGTACATCGGCATCATAGTTAGAAGCCTCTTGCAAATGATGATTGGTAGGGTAGTTCGTAATCAATAAATTTATAAAATTATTGGCCCACTCATGCAATGCTAGTTTACGTTCATTCAGTTCCTGCAATTGTACTATTTTTTCAATATCCTTATTTATTTGATGAGCTCCATGCTGGTACTCTTGCCAAATATTTTTTTTAACTAAACCATTAATAAACGTTTCAAAATAACTGTTAGCATAGCCATTTTGACGCACAAGTTTCTTTTTAATCCATGTTTCGCTAATATAAAGCCCCATGGTTTTAATTTTAGTTCCTTTAAAATAAATAACACTCGATACACTTTTTGGCTTTAATACATTCCACGAATAATTATTAAATGAAATGCCATTTACTAAGGCAAAATTTTTATTATCCTCGCGTGTAACAATGTTATAACTCAGCACATAATACTCAGCAGGCAGCTTATCATCATAAAACAACTTATGTTCAAAACTTACTTTGTTATTTAGTTTTGCATAATAAACCCAAAGCCCTTCTTCTAATTCATAAAAATAAGAGTCTCCGGTTACAAATATGTTTTTAACCGAATGGCATTTCATACTATCATTATACTTAGTAAAAGGCAAGCCGATCATACTGTCAAAAATTAACTTGGGTGAGTTTGCCAAAAAAGGTAATACACACACACCGTCTTTAATTTTAAAAGAGTACTTGTTTATTTTGCTCAAAAAATTGTTTATTGTAAATTTCATAAAAAGGTAATATTGCAATTTATTCAACTATAAATGTAAGTGTAGATATATTTTAAAATTAAAATATTTTTGTCTTTAATGATAATTTTTGTTTGCTTCATTTTATTAACATTGTAATATTAACATGATCGCACTTAAAATCAACAATTACTAATATAAATCTCAACTAATAATTATGAAAAAAACAAAACAAATGATTAAAACACTATGCCTTACTTTAGCATTAGGCTTTGGAGTTAGCGTAGAGGCACAAACCGGCGCAGCTCTTAATTTTGATGGCGTTAATGACAAGGTTGTTATTGGAACATCTGCTACAAGTAGTTTAGTTGGAAACAACAAAGTTACAGTTGAGGCATGGGTTAGGCCAACAAGTACCGTTGGTTTAGGTATGGTAGTTGGTAACTATAACAGTCCAGGTAATAGTATGCAATTTATGATTCGACGCCAAAACGACTCTTGGGTATTTTGGGCTGGCCCAGGCAATAATACTACTTATTCTAACACACCACTAACAGCTGGTTCGGCTACAATAAATGTTTGGCAACACGTTGCAGGCGTATTTAATGGTACAGTTATGACTTTGTATATTAATGGTGTCGCTTCTGCTACAGCCGTTACTTCTAATACGTTTGCCACAGCAACAAACTCTCTAATGATTGGTGGAGAATCAGCATCAGAGTTTTTTGCAGGTGATATTGATGAGGTACGTATTTGGAATGTTGCGAGAAGTCAAGCAGATATACAAAATACTAGGAATTGTGAAATTAATGGTTCAGCTCCCAATTTGCTTGCCAACTACCATTTTAACCAAGGCATTGCTGCTGGAGTTAACACATCTGTTACAAGTGCAATAGATGATTCTGGAAATAGTAACACCGGAACACTTACTACTATGGCTTTAACGGGAGCAACATCTAACTGGGTTTCTCCGGGAGGTGTAACCTCAGGTGTAAGTTGCAATGGTGCAGCACTTAACCTCTCGAATGCAGGACCGGCCGACAATGTTGTTTTACCACAAGCAATTAGTACCAACTCATTAGTAGGTAAAACTAAAGTAACAGTTGAAGCATGGGTAAGACCCACTTCATTAACAGGTTTAGGTGTAATTGTGGGGAACTATAATACACCAACCAATCAATTGCAATTTTTATTAAGAAGGGATAACAATGCTTATTCATTTGGTGTTGGCACAGGGGTTACTGCATTATACAATGCGGTTACTACGGCTGTTGCTACGGCTACAATCAATGTATGGCAGCATGTAGCTGGGGTATTTGACGGCACGGTTATTTCGGTATATATTAATGGAGCGTTTTCAGCCAGTGTAAATGCAATATCAAATTACACCTTTGCAACAACCACTAATTCAATTATTATAGGAGCAAATGGAATAAATGAAAACTATAATGGAGACATTGATGAAATTAGAATTTGGAATACAAACAGATCTAAATGTGAGATTAACACATTTATGAATTGTGAAATCCCAGCAAATGCTACAAATTTGGTTGCAAATTATCATTTTAATCAAGGAATTTCGGCTGGAAGTAATGCGGCAGTAACAACTTTAAATGATGCTACTAGCAATGCTTTTAATGGCACTTTAAATACCTTTGCTTTAGCCGGCGCTACTTCAAACTGGGTTTCTCCAGGCGGCGTTGTTTCGGGTTTTACAACAGCCTTAGCACCAGTATCATTAACAGTTAATGCTAACCCTTCGCTTGCAGTTTGTTCTACCAATTCACTTTCGTTAACTGGAACTGGTGCAAATACTTACACTTGGACAGGTGGTATTACAAACGGAACTGCATTTACTCCTACCGCAAGTAATACTTATACTTTAAGTGGTACTAATACTATTACAACTTGTAGCAATAGTGCAATTTCAAACGTAACCGTAAATACAACGCCAACTGTATCTGCTGTAAGTAACTCAACTTTAATTTGTGCAGGTCAAACTGCAACATTAACTGCAAACGGAGCAGCTTCTTATCTTTGGAATACAAGTGCAACAACAACAGCTATTGCAGTATCGCCAACCCTAAGCACTACTTATACTGTAACCGGTACTACTAATGGTTGTGTTGGCACAACTACTATTTCGCAAGCGGTTTCGCCTTGTACAGGCTTACAAGCTAACAACAACTCTGTTTCTGCAATTAGTGTTTATCCTAATCCTTCAACTGGCTTATTTACGCTTGATTTAGTAGGAACTACAGATATTACTATTGTAGATGTTTTAGGTAAAGTAATTTACATACAAAATTTAGCAGATGGTAAACATACTATTAACTTAAGCAACTTTAATAATGGCTTATACATTTTAAAAGCAGAGAGTAATGGTGTTGTAAAAACAGTGCGTATTGTTAAGAACTAACGAGTTAGAGAGAAACAAGACTATTTTATAGTTTCTAGACTACTATTCTTAAAAAAATCCCCGGCTAAAAAGTCGGGGATTTTTTTAAGTTAGTTATTTACATAAATTTGTATCCAAATATTTAACTATGGAAGCATTCGTAAGATCAGACATTAAGAACGGAATTGGAACAATTACTTTTTTTCACCCTCAAAGTAATTCTATGCCGGGTACTCAATTACGAAGCCTTGCTGCCGAAATAGAAAAGCTTGGTAAAGATGGCAACGCAAAAGTTATTGTTCTTAAAAGCGAAGGCGATAAAGCTTTTTGTGCCGGTGCCAGTTTTGACGAATTAATTGCAATAAAAGATATTGATACAGGTTTAAAATTTTTCTCGGGTTTTGCGGCAGTTATTAATGCTATGCGAAAAGCTCCTAAATTTATAATTGCACGCGTACAGGCCAAAGCTGTTGGTGGTGGTGTTGGCATTGCCTCCAGTGCCGATTATACTTTTGCAACTGATGCCGCTGCTATAAAATTAAGCGAATTGGCTGTTGGCATTGGTCCCTTTGTGGTTGGCCCTGCGGTAGAACGCAAAATTGGCACTTCTGCTTTTTGTCAGTTAACAATTAACGCAACTGAATGGCAAACTGCGCAATGGGCAAAAGAAAAAGGTTTGTATGCAGAATTATTTTCTTCAACAGAAGAAATGGATAAAGGTGTTGAAACACTTGCGGCAAAATTAGCAACAAGTAATCCCGAAGCCATGTTAATGCTTAAAAAAATAATGTGGGAAGGTACAGAGAACTGGGATACATTATTAATAGAGCGTGCCGGAATGAGTGGCAAATTGGTGTTAAGCGATTTTACTGTTAACGCAATAAATAAATTTAAACAAAAAACTTAAACCGGCTTTAATTAAAATTAATTAAACTTTGGTATCATTCCTCTTAAGCCCATGTCTACAACCGTTTCGTTAGCATCCGGTTGGTAACGACCATCAAAGGTAGTTTCTTTCCATTCAAAACTTTTATTGGTAGAAAGTGAAACCGTTATAATAATATCGTTTGTTTCAGTGCCTGTAATTACTAAAGGTTGAACTGAAGAAGCACTGTTACTATAAAATTGCCCGGTAACCAAACAACTACCGGCGGGTATTGGCGAATTGGTGCTGTTTGGGTTAACCACGGTGGTTTGGGCTGCCTGGCCTTCTATCCGCACATCTGTACTTAAATAGTTTGTGTAAAAGCCCCAATAACCTTGTAATTTGTTGCCCGCTCCATTTATTGTTGGGGTCATTACTGCGTTATGCATTTTAAATTTCGAAACATAAGTATTAAACCCAACAAACGAAGCTACCGTACCGGTTAAATTATTGGTGTTAACCCTTACTTTTATATCATAATTTTGATAGGCCAGAGAAACCCTTAACCATTTGTAACTGCCTGGTGCAATATTGTTGATAGGCACAGAAAAAAATACATCGCCTTCTTTAGCTACAACAGATTTACAAAATACGATGGCATTATTACCACTACAATTAGTTTCTTCTGCTCGGTATAAAATAACACCGTGTCCAACTTGCGTTGTATCATATTTCGCCATTTCGATATAATGAGCACTCATACCATTAAAAACGGGCGATTGTCCTGCATTCGCAACAGGAATAGTACTTGGTAAGCCAAAGTTATTTAACCTTACTTGTGTACTGTCGAATTTAAATTTAAAAATAAGTTTTGGGCCAGTGGCAGCGCTGGTCCATATAGTATCCGGAAAATTACAGGTAGGGCAACTAACCACAGGTGTAGGCTCTGGTGTAGGGTCTTCTGTTACAGTCTCTTTCTTTTTACAGGAAATAAATAGCAATAAAAATAAGGAGGCAATTAAAACATTCTTCATTTTAGTTTATTTTTGTGTTAAAGATAAAAAATTATGCGTTTGGTTTTACAAAGAGTTAAAAAAGCAAATGTTTCTATTCATGATGCGTTATACTCCTCTATTAATGCGGGTTTTTTGATCCTTGTTGGAATTGAGAGTGACGATACTAACAACGACATAGAATGGCTTTGCTCTAAAGTTTGCAACATGCGTGTTTTTGCCGATGCTGAAGGAAAATTAAACCTTGATATAAAACAAATAAACGGCGAGCTGTTAATTGTGAGCCAGTTTACATTATACGCTTCTACAAAAAAAGGCAACCGCCCCTCATTTATTAAAGCTGCGCAACCGGAAGTTGCTATACCATTGTATGAGCAATTTATTTCCGTGATCGAAAAACTACTTGGTAAACCAGTTAAAACAGGGCAGTTTGGCGCCGATATGCAAATTGAATTAATTAACGACGGCCCCGTAACTATTCTACTGGATAGCAAGAACAAGGAATAAGATAATCTTGCGCGCGTAACAAATTATTTCCCTAAATAAAAATATCCACGTATTTGCTTTTAAACTTTGTTAACCCTATTTTTACTACAGCAAAAAATTAACCGTGCAGCCAAAAATTTTATTAGAAAAAGATCAGTTCGATGTTAAGATAAAACGTTTGTGCCATGAGTTAATCGAAGTACATAATGATTTTGCAGAGACGGTTATAATTGGTTTACAGCCACGCGGCATATTTCTGGCCAAACGCATTCAAAAAGAACTTCAGAGCATCCTTAAGAGTAAAAAAATTAATTGTGGTGAGTTAGATATTACATTTCACCGCGATGATTTTAGAAAAAAAGAACTAATTCCAAATCCAACCAATATTAATTTTACGATAGAAGATAAAAATGTTATTTTGGTTGATGATGTATTGTTTACCGGCAGAACTATAAGAGCCGGCTTAGATGCCATGCTTGATTTTGGCCGCCCAAAAGATGTTGAACTTTTGGTGTTGGTAGATAGAAGATTGGCGCGCCATGTGCCTATTCAGGCAAAATATATTGGCATCACCATTGATTCTATTGAAACACAAAATGTAAAAGTAGAATGGTTTGAGACCGATGGTAAAGATCGCATCACACTTTTAAGCAAATAACATGAGGCCAAAAAAAGAAGATTGTCCCGAATATTATAATTATTATATCGGGCTTATCAAGCAACAAGATGTTGTGAGCGCTTTAACCGAAACCAAAAAAGAAACTTTAGATTTTATTAAAAGTATTCCGTCAGCTCTTGAAAACTATGCGTATGCGGATAAAAAATGGACCGTTAAAGAAGTTTTGATCCATTGTATAGATACTGAACGTATCTTTAGCACACGGGCATTGAGTTTTGCCAGAGGCGATAAACAAATACCACATTCTTACGACGAGAATATTTATGGTACCAATAGCCACGCGGCTTCACGTACCTTAAAAGATATACTTGAAGAATTTGAAGCGGTTAGAATAGGGGTGATTTGCTTATACCGATCATTCTCTACTGAAGTTTTAAATATATCGGGGCAAACGCCTTCAGGACCGGCTGCTGTTAATGCAATAGGATTCACTATTTGCGGGCATACGGTGCATCATCTTGGTATTATAAAAGAGCGTTATTTACAAACTATAAAAAAATAATTTCTCTATTAAAAAATAAAAGCTAACTTTAGCTTTTGAAAATACATTTTCAAAAATAAATGAGCCACTTAAGCGTCAACCATCTTCTCGGCATAAAAAACCTCACAAAAAACGACATTGACCTTATTTTAACCACCGCTCAAAATTTTAAAGAAGTTATTAATCGTCCCATCAAAAAAGTTCCATCACTTCGCGACATTACCATTGCCAACTTATTTTTCGAGAACTCTACCCGCACCCGCTTATCCTTTGAGCTGGCTCAAAAAAGATTAAGCGCCGACACCATTAATTTTTCAGCTTCTAACTCTTCGGTAAAAAAAGGAGAGACCCTGGTTGATACGGTAAATAATATCCTGGCTATGAAAGTGGACATGATCGTTATGCGCCATGCCAGTGCAGGGGCTGCTGTGTTCTTATCTAAAAAAGTAAACGCAAAAATTATAAATGCCGGCGATGGCGCACACGAACATCCAACACAAGCTTTGCTTGATGCTTTCTCGATAAAAGAAAAGTTAGGCGATCTTAAAGGCAAAAAAATTGTGATAGTTGGAGATATTTTACATTCGCGTGTTGCACTCTCAAACATTTTTTGTCTTCAAAAATTAGGCGCCATTGTTAAAGTATGCGGCCCGTTAACCCTTATTCCAAAACACATCAGATCCTTAGGCGTTGAAGTAGAGTTAGATCTTAAAAAAGCTTTAGAGTGGTGCGATGTAGCCAATATGTTGCGCATACAACTAGAACGCCAGGACATAAAATATTTTCCATCACTTAGAGAATACTCGATGATGTATGGTTTAGATAAAGAATTGTTAGACAGCGTTTCTAAAAAAATACTTATTATGCATCCGGGCCCTATCAATCGTGGGGTAGAAATAACCAGCGATGTGGCCGATAGCAAACAATCTATTATTTTAGAACAGGTTGAGAATGGTGTTGCAGTAAGAATGGCGGTAATGTTCTTATTGGCAGGAAGACAAGGGTAAGAACAATTATTTTACTTATCTTTACTAGATAATGTTCGCACATAAATTACTTCGAATAACTTTATTAAGCTTTTTTTTATGCCTTCTTAATTTTGGAAAGGCTCAAATGTCAGGTGTATATAATATTCCCGGCTCATACCCCTCAATTTTAAATGCTATTATTGACCTTAATAATTTAGGAGTAAGCGGTCCGGTAACTGTAAACATAGCAGCAGGATACACTGAAACTGCACCTCCCGGAGGATTTCAATTATACGTATCAGGAACAAGTGTTACTCCTGTTATTATTCAAAAAAGTGGTATTGGTAATAATCCAATTATAACCTCTCATACAACAGGCATTGGTACGCCAACAACAATGACCCAGGATGGTATTTGGCGACTAATGGGTTGTGATTATGTAACTATTGATGGTATAGATCTTGTAGATCAGAATACAACAAATCCTGCCACTATGGAGTTTGGATTTGGATTTTTTAACGCACCAAGTGGTTGCCAGTATAACACGATAAAAAATTGTCATATTAATTTAAAAACGATCAATAATGTATTAGGGTCCGGCATGGCCGGAGATGGATCACGTGGGATCGAAATAACCAATGCCTGGTATAATAGTCATTTATGGAGTTCGAATCCAAGCACATTCTCTGAAACACATTCTTATAATAAATTTTATAATAATATTATAGAAAACTGTAACGTTGGTATTTCTTTTAAAGGTGCATGGACAAATACGATTTCAAACGCCTGCCAGTTTAATGATATTGGTGGGCTTACCACCGCAACAGGAAATACAATAATAAATTTTGGCGGGGTTACAACTGCAACAACGGAAGCTGTAGGTATACGTGTAGAAAATATCTGGGAAACAAATATATCCAACAATATTATTAATAATAACAATGGCTCAGGGGCTGATCACCCTGCGGTTTTAAGGGGCATTTATTCTTTTAATTACAGTGATGCAAATACTTCTATTAACAGCAACACCGTTTCGCTAAAAGATAATGGCAACTTTTTTTCCGCTCCCACAGCTATTGAAAATGCTCAAGGCTCTACTTTTAATGGTGCTGGCTCAATTATAATAAATGGTAACAGTATAATTAACTGCACGCAATCCAATACTAATTCAAACCTTTTTAGAGGAGTAGCAAATTTGGGTTCTGCAAGTAATCTAACTATAAACAATAACCTTTTTAATAATATAAGTATGGCTTCTAATTATAGTATAGGTAATGCCATGATAATTAATACAGGTAATATTTCAAATAATTTAAATATAAATAATAACACTATTTCTAACATAAATTTAACAGCCAGTGTAACTTCATCTGATTTTCAAGCTATCTCAAATCAAACAGGAACACTTTCCACGTTAAGCATTAGTGGAAATTCCCTCCACTCTGTTAACTATTCAGGAACAGGCTCAGGAGAATTTCATTTTATTCACACGAACTGTTCACCAACGGTTTCTTTTTTTAATAATAATAATTGTTCTAATGTAACCGTGCACACAAACAGCCTTGTTAATTGTATGTATATTAACGGGACTGGTGCAACGGTAACTGTCAATGGAAATATTATTTCTAATTTCTCAAAAGCTGTTGCCGGGAATTATTTATATGGGATTTATGCATTAAGCCCGAATGCACCGGGAATAGTAACAGTTTCTAATAACACTATTAGTGGTGTGCATACAAAAAACAATACAATTTTTAATGCTATACAGGTTTTAAATGGGAATGCAAGTACTATTAATTCGAGAAAATATATCATTAATGGGAATAATATAAACAATATAACTGGTGATACAATTAGTAGTTCAGTTGGAATAAATGGCAGTGTTTCAGGTGCAGGATCTTCAATACACGATAATCACATTTTTAATTTCACTGGTTGTAGTTCTCAAGGTATTGTGCTTGGATTTAATGGTACGAATATATCTGTTCATTCTAATACAATACATGCTTTTAAACAAACCAATCAGGCACAAGGCATTGTAATACTATATGCTAAAGATGTAAATGTTTATAAAAACAGGATTTTTGATCTTGAAGCAGGAAATAATGGTTTTGTTTATGGTTTATCGGTTTCATCCGGAACCGGTGTAACAAATGTACACAATAATCTAGTGGCAGATCTTAGAACACCTTCAGCTACAGGAGGTGGAGTATGTGGCTTTGTGCTTGGCACAGCTTTTTTCAGCTCAACTTTAACCGCATGTTATAATACAATTTATCTTAATGCAATTTCTACTAGCTCTAATTTTAGCGCTACAGGCATAAAATATGCATCAACGCCTATTAGCAATCCTAATGCACCTCTTATAAAATTACATAATAATATAGTTGTAAATAATTCTACAGTACCCGGGCCATTTCAAAAAAATTTGGGGCTTGAAGATACCACTCCTTTTTCTTCATCCAATACAGGTGTTTTATCCAATAATAATCTTTTATACGCGGGTCTAACAAGCACTAATAATGAAATAATGAATGGCTTTGCTACATTAGCTGCTGCGCAAAACGCATTATGGCCAAGAGAATCATCATCAGCAGAAGAGCTTCCTACATTTGCGAATTTAAATGGCTTACATCCTGCTTTTTTACAGCTAAGTAATTCTATTCCTACACAAGCGGAAAGCGGTGGTGCAGTTATACCTTGGGTAACAGATGATCATGGCGGTACAATAAGAAATACTTCAACACCTGATATTGGTGCCTGGGAAGGAAATTATCCATTGGCCGATTCTGTTGCACCAAGCATTTCTAACATTAATATTACAAGCGGTTCATGTAATTTAAGCAGCATTACTTTAACTGCAAATATTATTGACGCTTCCGGAGTGGCAAGTGGCAGTGTTAGCCCTCGCTGTTATTATAAAATAAATTCGGGACCATATTTAAGTAACCCTGGAACTTTGATTTCCGGAACCGGCAATAATGGTAATTGGCAATTTTTAATTTCATACACAGCAAATCCTGGAGATCTATTAACTTATTATTTTGTTGCACAGGATATTTCTTTATTACAAAATGTTGGCGCTTCTCCCTCAGTTAGTTTTACTGCGGCAAATGTAAATTCGGTAATAACAGCGCCTGCGTCAGAATATACCTTAAATATAACCGGTGTTCTTAATGGTACTTATCTTGTAGGAGCTGCCGGCAATTTTACTACATTAACTGATGCTGCACAGGCATACAATACATGGTGCATTACAGGGCCGGCAACTTTTATACTTACTGATGCTAATTATTCAACCAGTGAAACATTTCCTGTTACTTTCAAAAAAAATCCTGACGCGAGTAATACAAATTCATTGCTCATAAAACCAAGCACAGGAAATAACGTTACTATTGTTACTTCAACAACTACCGCAACCTTAAAATTTTTAGATGCCAATTACATTGATTTGGATGGTTTAAATGTAAATGGTAGTTCATTAAATATAATTAATAGCTATTTCAATATATCTATGGGCATATGGCTTGCGAATACAAGTTCTCTTACAGTTGGCTGCAAGAGAATTGCTATTAAAAATTGCCGTGTTGAAAGTGCTAGCAGCACTACGAATAATTATTGCATTTTTTCATCTGAAAATTTTTTCTATCCTGCTTTTCAGGATAGTATAACGATACAAAATAATACTTTGGAAAAAGCTTTTAATGCGATTCGTGCACAAGGCAACGGGATTTCTTTAAAGGAATGGTCTATATCCGAAAATACAATAGGCCCAGCATTTAGCGGGCCTAACGATATAGGGGGCCATGCAATTTTCATAGCCGGATTCTCAAATTTTACAATAAGCAAAAATAATATCAGAAATATTCACACAACCTTAGCAGATGTGTATGCAATTTATTTTTCAACAGGTAATAACTTATCTGTTATTAATAATACGATTTCTTCTATTTCATCATCTGCAATGTCTTCAGGAATTCAATCAATTGCGGGAATAAAATTAGAAGGCACAAATAATAATGTTCTTATAGAAAAGAATAATATTACTGGAATATCTAACAATTCTACATTTGGAGATTACAGCGCAAGAGGCATTACTATTGACGGAGGTGGCACAGGAAATAGAATAAAGAATAATTTTATTTCAAATATATTTTCAGGTGGCGGTCTTGGCGGACAATTAATGCCTGCGGGCATGGGTATTGAAAATTGTTACGGTTATGATATTGATAATAATACGATAAATCTTGCAAGTACTTATTACGGTTATGTAGGCCCTATGGAATCAAGTGCTTTATATATAAATGCGAATACAACTAATATTCGACTTAGAAATAATATTTTATCAAACACCTATGATAATAATAACTCTCCGCTGGATGTTGCTTATTCAATTTATTCGGACGCCCCTGCAACCTGCTTTACAGCGATAGATAATAACAACTATTATGTTGGAGGCCCAACAAGTACTTTAGTTTTAGGTTATATCAATTCTGCAAATCAAACAAATTTAAGTGCATTTCAAAGTAGTTTTGGTAGTAATTTAAACTCAAAAAATGTTCTTCCCGTTTTTACCTCTTCGGTTGATCTTCATCTTGTAGCAACAAGTAACCCTTCACTTGATAATTCAGGAACGCCATCTACCAGTGTTATTACTGACATTGATAATCAACCAAGGAGTATTACAACACCTGATATAGGGGCCGATGAGTTTTTTAATTTCGCTTGTAGTTCGGTTGTAAGTGCTACACAAAATATTACTGCATACAATTTATGTAATGGACAAACCGCAGCTCTTAGTGCAACCGGTGGTGCTGGAAATGGAATTGTTTACCAGTGGCAGGTTTCTACAAGTCCGGGTGGGCCATATACGAACGTTTCTGGTGGCCAGGGAGCAACAACCTCCAGTTATACCACTGGATTGCTAAACACTGGAAATTATTATTTTGTTTTAAAAACAACATGCGCTATTTCTTCATTAAGTTCTATTTCAAACGAGTCAACACTTACAATAAATCCAATTCCTACTGTTTCCCTTACAAATAATACACCCGTGTGTGTTGGACAGAATTTAATTTTAAATGGAAATTCAAATATTGCAACACAATTCAATTGGATTGGCCCAAATAGTTTTAGCGCATCGGTTCAAAATCCAACTATAAATTCCGTTGCTGCATTAAATGCAGGCATTTATACGCTATCAGTATCACAAAATTCTTGCACAAACTCTTCTACAGTAAACATTGTTTTAACTACACCAACAATTGCAGCTACTAACGCCGGACCGTATTGCGTTGGAAATAATATACAATTGAATACGTACACTGCTATGGGATATAGCTGGACAGGACCCTTAAGTTTTACAAGTAATTTACAAAACCCTATTATCAATGCCGCTACAACGAATATATCGGGAACCTATACACTTATTGCAAATCTCGGCGCATGTATAGCTACCGCAACCACAAATATATCAGTTAATAATGCTCCATCAGCTCCTACTATAAATTATAACGGCCCGCTGTGTGTCGGAAGTAATTTAATTTTAAACAGTAATGGAAACAGTAATTTATATTTTTCGTGGAATGGTGCTAATTCTTTTTACAGTAGCTTACAAAGCCCAACCATTGCAAACGTGCCTGCAAGTGCAACCGGTATATATTCATTAATTTTGATAGATGCTAATAACTGTTCTTCTGCCACTTCAACTTTTTCGGTCATCATCAATCCCGGACCACTGGTAACAATTAATACCTCAAGTAATTTTATCTGCGCAGGTCAAAATGTAACTTTAACAGCGCAGGGTGCAGTCACTTACACCTGGAGCAATGGATCTAACAATTCATCTGTTATTCTAACTCCTACTCTTACTTCCACATATTCTGTAACAGGCACTTCTACAATTGGCTGTAATACAACCATACCTCAGCTAATAAGTGTTGGAACATCTCCAACTATTTCAATTATTAGTTCAAGTAACACAATTTGTTCTGGAAATAATGTCACATTAAATGCCACTGGTGCTGCAAACTATACCTGGAGTACAGGATCAAATAATTCCCAAATAATAGTTAATCCATTAGTAAATACGACATATACTCTTATTGGCACATCCTTAAGTGGTTGTATAAGCAACACGACCCAGGTAATAACAACCATTCCTTTACCTACTATTTCAATTACGAGTTCAAACAGTCTTATTTGCATTGGAAGCAATGCAGTATTAACAGCGAGTGGAGCTGTAAATTACACATGGAGTACAGGATCTTACAATTCACAGATCACGGTCTCGCCAACAATGAACTGGATCTATAATCTCACCGGCGTAGACAATAATGGATGTATAAATTATGCAAATTATTTACAAAATGTGACAGTTTGTGTTGATATTGAAAAAAACTCACTCTTTTCGACAATAGAGATTTATCCCAATCCAAATAATGGAGAGTTTTATATTGACCTGCCACAAAATTCTGTTGGAGGTAGTGTTGAAATTTTCAATTCCGTAAATCAATTAATAAAATACACTAAAATTGAAACGCAATTACAAAAAATAAATATTCATGAATTTGCTAAAGGTTTTTATATTGTAAAAATTAAGAATAAAAATATGATCTTAACTACCAAAAAGGTCATTAAAGATTAATCTTAATGACCTTTTTGCATTAAAAATTTCCAAACATCAAATTACAACCTCGCACATCACTGTTATCATAGCGCCCCATTAATTCTAGTTTTCCATTGCTATTTATTTTACCAAGATCTTTTGTGGCAATGAACGAACAGGAGTTTACATTAGCAAGATCGATTACATTTATGCCGCCGGTTTTATGATCTGTTCTGATTTTTAAGGGATCTTCAATTTCTCTTATTAAAAATTTCATCCAGGGTGGCGAAGAAAATTCTTCATTGCCTAAACTATAAGCTTGGCTTAATAATTCTGTCATACCATACTCGCTGTGAATGTTGTTTATCTTAAAACCATTTTTTAAATAAGTGTGTAGCTCCGATTTCAACATCTCTCGACGGGTTCCTTTCATACCGCCGGTTTCCATTACAATAAAATTTTCGCTTAATTCAATTTTATCACAGAGGTCGATTAAAGCATACGAAACACCAATTAAAATTGTTTTTTGTTTGGTTTGTTTCAATTCCAAAATCTTTAAAATAAGTTCATGGATGTTATCTAAAAAAAATCCACTAAAAGGATGTGTCGATTCTTTTATTAATCTATCGCACATATAAACCAGTGACGAACCTTTGCGCTTCAAATAATTTGGCAGTAATGCCAAAACACAATAGTCTGAAGGTTTACCATAAAATAATTTGAAGCCTTGCAAAAAACTTTTCTCATAAATTAAAATATCATTCACAAAATGTGTGGCTGGAATTTGTGATGTAGTAGAACTACTAGTAAACTGAATGGTATTTTGGCTTATTGGTGAAGCAACCACCTGATGCGTTTTAAAGAATTCTATTGGTAAAAATGGTATTTGTTCAATAGTTTTAACGTTGGCAGGGTTTAGCCCTAAAAGCTTTACCCATTGGACATACACTAAGTTATTTGTCACCTGAAAGTTAAAAATACTTAAACAAAGTTCTAAAAACCGGCTTTGCGAGGCAATATTAAATATTTCTTCTTCGTTATTAAACAAGCCGTTTGGTTGAAAGGTAATAATTTTGTAAATTTATGGATAGATTTTAGAAAGATGCGTTTTATTGTTATAATATTTTTAATCTGTATAGTTGGCTTTGCTTGCGTTAAAAGGCCAACTAAATCGCCGGTACCAACAATTGAATTCATCGATTTTACTTCTTCCAAACCAAATGGTATTGATGCAGGTTCAATGATATTAGGATATGAGGATGGTGACGGAGATATTTTCAGAGAAAAAACTACACCGCCCTCTCCTAACCTCATCATGAAATTTTATTATTACAATAATGGTACCCACAAATTCACCGGTTTTTTTGATACCAACATTTCTGATACGTTTAATATTGCCAAAATGATACTGCAACCCGGTGATGGTTTTAAAGGAAAATCAATTCAAGGCAATATCTATATACCAATGAATGAGTTTAGACCTGCCGATTCGATCAAAATATTTAAGTACGTTGTTTTTGCAGTTGATGAGGCCGGCCATAACTCTAACATACTTACTACGCCTCAATTTACTGTTAATTACTAAGACCTCAATACAGCAATCATTTTCTCGGCAATTATCTTACTCATTTTATAATTGCTTTCGTGCGTCCAGCCTCCAATATGCGGACTTAAGACAACTTTATCAGAATGAATTAAATAGTTTAAGGGTTCAGGAATCTCTTTGTTATCAATTTGCTCGAACGATACACTTTCATATTCCAAAACATCCAGGCAGGCGCCTTTCACTTTTCCGCTTTCAATTGCAGAAACAAGGTCTGCCGTTCTTAAACAGTTACCACGAGCCGTATTAATAATATATATCCCTTTTTTAAATTTATTTATAAAGGCCGTGTTTATCATAAACTCCGTTTCCTTAGTTAACGGTACGTGAAGACTAATGATATCACACTCTTCAAAGATCCTTTCCATGGCGGTTTCAATAACATATTTATTACCGAAACCTGTTTTGTATTTATCGTATACTAAAACAGTACAATCAAATCCACTTATTTTTTTTGCAAAACTACTACCCATATTACCGAAACCAATTATGCCAATTGTTTTGTCCTTTATTTCAAAGCCTCTATTCTCGGCACGTAACCAAATTCCTTTTCTAACTTCCGCATCGGCTTTTTTTAAATTCGTAAATAACATCAGCAACATAGCAAGCGTATGCTCGCCAAGCGCATCTCTATTACCCTCGGGGGCATTAAGGCATTTTATTTTTTTTGAACTGGCATATTCCACATCAATATTTTCCATACCTGCCCCTACCCTGCCAATACATTTTAATTTAGGGCAGTTATCAATTATTTCTTTAGTGACCTTAAACTTACTTCTTATGACAAGCGCATCGTAATTTGGCAAAATAGAGATCAATTCTTTGGAACTTTTATTCCAGAACAGATCACATTCAAAACCTGAATTGACAAGCGTTTCGTGAAGGATAGCATGATTTGAATCCGCCAATAAAATTTTCATATTTAAATACTAAAATTAATCAAAAATCAAACAAAATTTTTCTAAAAAAGTTTAATTAATTGAAGATGAACCCTATTAAACAATTAACAATTCTCTAACATAACCCTTGTTAAGAATTGATTTTTGGAATTATGAACAAAGTTGATGGGCTGAAAGTATTGATTTTATTGGGCTCACACATGGAAACTAAATTTATACACAAGTTATGAATATTGTTGCTGGTTTTGTAAATTTATTATGAGGCAATTATTCGCACATTTGCCTCCCCCATATACTTTAGCTTTGTTTCTTTAAAAGAACCGCAAAGGCATAAAGTTATAGCATATGGGTGTTAAAACAAGTTACTTTTATGAATCAAGATAATCAAAATAAAACCCGTAAACGAATATTTACAAACCCTACTACCGGTGCGAGCGAGATAGGAAAACTTCCGCCCCAGGCTGTAGAATTAGAAGAGGCTGTGCTTGGCGCTATGCTTTTAGAGAGAGAAGCATTAAGCACCGTTATTGATATTTTAAGTCCCGAAGCTTTTTATAAAGAACAAAATGGCCGTGTATTTGCAGCTATGATGTCTTTGTTTAACCGCTCTGAACCGGTTGATATTTTAACTGTAACACAAGAATTAAAACGTACCGGTGAATTGGAAGTAGTGGGCGGCGCTTATTATGTTTCTGCTTTAACTAATCGTATTGCTTCGTCTGCAAACATCGAATTTCACGCACGTATTGTTGCGCAAAAATATTTACAGCGCGAATTAATTCGCCTAAGTACAGAAACTATTAAAGTGGCTTACGAAGACAGTACCGATGTTTTTGAATTATTGGACGAGACCACCAAAAATATTTTTGAGATCTTAGATTCAAATGTGCGTAAACAGCACGATAAAATGAGCACGTTAATTGCAAAAGCTATTACTGAAATTGAAGCTGCAGCCAACCAAACAGACGGCCTCTCCGGTGTGCCAAGTGGCTTTAGTGCTATGGACAGGATTACCGGTGGCTGGCAAAAATCGGATCTTTTAATTTTAGCTGCAAGACCGGGTATGGGTAAAACGGCTTTCGTAGTTTCTATGGCTAAGAATGCAGCGGTTGATTTTAATAAACCGGTTGCTATTTTTTCTTTAGAGATGAGTAGTTTACAATTAGTAAAACGTTTGATCTCAAGCGAAACAGAAATACCACAAGATAAGATCTTAAAAGGAAATTTAGATAACCACGAATTTGTTCAGTTAAATGAACGCATCAAAAAATTAGCAGTTGCGCCATTGTACATTGATGATACGCCTGCCCTTTCTATCTTTGAATTGCGCGCCAAAGCACGTCGTTTAAAAGAGAACCAAAAAGTAGAATTGATCATTATTGATTATTTGCAATTAATGAGTGGTGGGCCGGATGGAAAAGGAAACCGTGAACAAGAGATCAGTTATATTTCGCGGGGTTTAAAAAGTCTTGCAAAAGAGCTTGAAATTCCGATCATAGCACTTTCTCAATTAAGCAGGCAGGTAGAGAACAGACCTGGTGGCAGTAAACGCCCTCAGTTAAGCGATCTACGCGAATCGGGAGCTATTGAGCAAGATGCGGACATGGTAATGTTTATTTACAGGCCCGAATATTATGGTTTGGAAGTAGATGAGAATAATGAGCCTACACGCGGCCGCGCTGAAGTTATTATAGCCAAGAACAGGCATGGTGCTTTAGAGACCGTTAAACTGCGTTTTATTGGGCAATACGCCAAGTTTGCCGACCTGGATTATAGCGAAGGGCAGGATATTATTTACAATCAAAATAACCCGGGGCCTTTACAACAAAACACAGATTTTTTGAGCTCAGGAACTAAAACCGTTGCTTCAAAAAATTGGGATAAAACGGATGAGAACACTACCGACATCGTAAAACGAAACGATATTGAAGATTTTGAGCCGCCGTTTTAAGATTTAAAACTAATTATTGATTTTTACTTCCTAGCGTCTCATCTATCTTTTGATCGATGACATAATTAGGTCGGTTGCGTGCCGCATCTAATGTACGGTACAAGTATTCGCCAATTATTCCTAAAGAGATCATAATAAAGGATGAGGTAAATAATAATACGATCATTAAAGATGACCAACCTTCTACCTGCACACCAGAATAAAATTTATTTATTAAAATGCTGATGGCATAAATAATGGATAAAAAACCTAATGTAATTCCCATTACACTTATCATACGTAATGGCAAATAAGTAAAGGCCACAAAACTATCTATGAAGGTCTTTAATTTTTTTGAGAACGTCCAACCCGATTTACCAATTTCTCTTTTGCGGCGAGTGTAAGGAATACTTACATATTCAGGACCAAGCCACATAAACAAAGTTGGTAAATGAAAATTCTTTTCATTCATTTTTACGATCTCATCGCGCAACGATCTATCAAAAAGCCAAAGATCGAAACCGCCTTTTGGTGAATTTTTTAAGATGATTTTACGAACAAGATTGTGATAAGTATTCGAGAACATTTTGGTGATGAAAGAATCTTCGCGATTTGTTTTTTGCGCTAACACTAATTTATAACCCTTTTGCCAATGCGAATATAATTGCGGGATCAACTCCGGCGGATCTTGCAGATCGGCAGATAAAATAACGCAGCAATCTCCGGTTGCATTACAAATACCGGCATAGCTGGCGTTGTTGGCACCAAAATTACGCGACAACTTAATTACTTTTACTTTATCGGGATACGCTTTCTGAACTTTTTTTAATTGTTCGAAGGTATTATCTTTCGATCCATCGTCTACAAAAATATATTCTATTTGTGTGCCTACCGGGAAGTTTTTTTCGTTCTCTAACAATACAGGAAAAGTTACCGGAATATTATCTCCGTTAAAATAGCATGGTGTTATGATACTTATCTTCGGCATCTTACTGAATAAATCTTACTAAGTTACTACTATTTTCTGTTTTGACTTTATAATAAAAATGCGCGTGTATCTTTCCGCCCCAACCTTCTTTCCACTCCGTTAAACCAAAGTTAATATCATTTCCTTCATTATTGGCTGTGCCAAGGCTGAAATATTTTTTAACCGGTTGATATAGATTGATTACATTATTAAAAAGGAAATCAATTGCTCCGCAATCCCGGCCATGATCGGTAGATGAAATGTACTGACAATGAATAGCACCGTCAAAATCCATTAACGTTACGCCGGCTGCGATCTCATCGTTCACATAAGCATTGGCTTGTAATATTTGAGTTGGAAAGCGCGAGTGCAATAAATTTATTTCTTCCAAAGAATGCACCGGTTTTGTACCGAATTTATCTCTTAAGTTAGGAATAAGAACCGAGTTCCAGAATTTTTCAAAATTATTATCGATCTCAACGCGTGTATTAACTTTTTCTCCTTTTTTAATGCTCCTTCTTCTTCTTTCCTGGAATTTTAATTCTTGCTTCAGGTCAACAACAAAGGATGTATCTACTTTAACAAGCTCCGCTTTTAATTCTGCAAACACAAAATGCTCTATATCATTAACCGTTTTTGATACGTAAGAAGGTATTGGTTTGTAAAAAACTTCAGCAATTCCTTGCGTTTGAAAGTAGGCAAATAAAGAATGAAAATAGTTTATCAACTTTTTTACATTTTTCCGTTCGTTCAGTATCAATCCACCATAAGTTAAACCCTGATGCGAGTAGATGTTATTTCCTTTTTTGTTTGCCGGAAAAACACCACATATCACATTCTCATCCATTAATATGACTGACCCATCTGTAAAACGATCGCTATGGTACTCCATAAAATTACGGTCGAACAAAAAATTACTATTGTCTGCGTTCTTTACAAAGTCGTTCCACTTGTCTTTTTGTTCTGCGCTATATGGTATTATTTCTATCACAATTAATTTTCTAGTTCGGCTAAACCAAAGCCGGTTGCACCCTGGTTATTGCCATTATAAAACATAAAGGTCTTGTCTTTTACTTTTAAAACAGCACCATAACAAACCATTTCACTATCCCAACCGCTTTCTGAAACATAAATACCAACTTCATTATCTTTCCTTGTCCAGTTTACACCATCTGTCGATTCGGCATATCCCATACTGTATGGTAAATTCTTTTTACGGATAGAATACCACATGCGGTATAGCTTTCCATCATAATACACCCAGGGTCTTCCAAATCCAAATTCTTCGTCTCCCTCAAATTCAATACTTGGTTTTTCAAATGCCTGCCAATTAATCCCATCTATTGAAGTGGCATAACGAATAGTATGCACCGGCATTTGTTTATTGTTAAATAATTTTGTGTTCAAGGTTTCCCATGTTACACCCGAAACGTACCAGCTTTTGTAAATACCTTTATCTTCAATAACACTTTGACCCGCCCTGTCAAAATACTCAAGGTCTGTCCTCTCTAACACAGGTACTTTAGAATATTTTTCATAAACACCTTTATCGTTCAAAATAGAAAGTCCTGAAAAAATATGATAAGGCGATTGATGCGAGCGGCAAAAACCACTGTAATACAAAAAATCTTTTCCGTTAATTTTAATGGCACAGGCAGGTGTTGCGCCGCAATCATCAAAGGTGCCTTTAATGCCAAGATCAATTACAAATTCTTTCGGATCGTGTTTTATTTTCATTGGATCGTCCGCATCAAGATCAAGATAAGCGGTACGTCCATAAAAATTATCATCCACCGTTCCGTAGAACACGCGGATGATATTTTTTTCAGGAATATAATATGGACTTGGATAAAGTGCGTACTTTTTGCTCCACCATAGACTTCCGTCGGGGTTAAAAAGCTGTCCCTTTTTTATCCATTTCATAAAATTTAGTTCTTATTCAATGATAAGAAAATTTCTGTCAGGAGTGTATTGCGAACGTTCGATCTTGTATTTACTCAAGCCAAACACTTCCATTAAAGCAGTAGTTTCGCCCGGCATTTCAGGACAATTAATTTCGTCAAATACTAAAACAGATCCTTTTACTAAACGTGGTTTTAAAGCTTCTAATGTTTTTTTAGTTGCTTCGTAAATACCTAGATCTAAAAATGCCATAGAAACAATAGTTTCAGGATGATCAATAAAATACTGAGGTAATGTTTTTGTTACATCGCCTTGTACCAGGTCAAATTTCTTTTTGTGAGGAAGCGGGTTTTCTTTTTCGTGATAACCTAACACTTGCTCTAAATATGTTTTGTAATCTTTAGGAACAGCATAATTACCTTGCTTTAACCATGGAGACCCTTTGTCTTCTTCTTTTAAGATATCCGGATAACCTGTAAAAGTATCAAAGCCAATTACTTTACGGCTATAGTTATACGGCTCATAAACACCGCGAAGGTTATTGAAAATTGTTAGGTTACTGCCCCACCATGTACCAAACTCCATAATAACTCCCGGTATAGGTAATATTTTTTTATAGATCTCGTCCATGCACAATACGTTTGCTAAGTATGAGCTGCGCATGTATAAGCCAAAATTTACAAATATATCCTCAATAGGAATTGGGCTGTGTACATACATTTCTCTAAATGCTTTACGTGCTTCTAACTGGTCCTGCGATGCTCTCGTCCATTCAATTTGTGCCATAATCTATCTTTATTGTTTTTTATACGTTTCTCAAATTTAAAAATTAATTTCAGCATAGCCAAATCCCGTGGCGCCAAAGCCATTACCATTATAAAACAGGTAATTTTTGTCGTTTATGGTCACTAAACTGGTGTAACAGATCATATCTTTGTCCCACTCCTCTTGGCTTTCAGAGATCTTTAACATTTTATCGTTCCTTAGCCATTCTTTGCCATCTTTTGACTCGGCATAACCCTGGATATAGCTGTCAGTTTCCCTTAACCTTATTGAAAACAACATTTTATAGAGGTTATCGTGCTTAAAAACAAACGGCCGTGATAAAGAAAATTCATGAGCTTGCGGCGCGAAACAATGGTGAATTTTACTTTCAGAAAAATTAATTTCAGAAGCAGATTCTATGTAACGGATATTTCCCACAGGAAGTTGTTTGCCTTTTACATCTGTCCACTCATTTACCCCATTATACCAGATCTTGAATAAATTATTTTCTTTCATCACACAAGATAAAGAACGGATAAAAATATCTTCATCGCAACGATCGAGCAAAGGCGCTTTAGAATGGCGTTTAAAAGTTTTACCGTTATCACTGCTTATTGCAACACCGGTAAACAAAGAGAACCTAACTTTTTTTTGGATCTGGAAACCGTGATAGTATAAATATTTTTTGTTGTTGTGGTTGATGATGCTCGACGGGATCAAACCGTTATCGTCAAAAGTACCATCCATACCAAGATCCAGCACCGGCTCTTTTGAAACGTGAATTATCTTTTCAGGATCGTTTTTATCAAGATCAACATACCCTATTCTCCCAATATTTTTTTCATCTAATGACGAGAAATAAACCCGGATGCGATCTTCCATCACATCAATGGTTGGTGTCATGGCGTGTGTCTTAGCCCACCAAAGGGTTCCGTCGGGTACAAAAATTCTTTTTTTTCGTTTGATCTCCACTGTTGGGAATTATTTTTTACGGTTGAAGCGTTTCATTCTCCAAGATTTTACATCCGAATCTGTTTCGCTATCGTAACCAAGGAATAAATTTAAATAAGGATCATCGCTATATTTACCCTTTAACATACTTGGAAAACTGATAGCTTGTTTAATGTATGGTTGCACGTACATATTATTTATTCCAATTCTATCGTTCTGCGATTTGTTATGCCCTGCACGATGGTATAACATCGAATCAAATACAATTGCCGAACCAATTGGTGCATTCGCGCAAATTTCGTTCTGCAAAATATATTCTTCTGAAGGAAAAGCCTCTATTTTTTGACTGGCGGGTAAAAGATAAGTACCGCCATTTATTTCATTAAAATCCTGCAAACAAAATAATGCGCTTATAGCAAATGGCCTTGATGATGTAAAATGCTGGAATAAAAGGTCGCGGTGCCATTTTAACTGGTAATTAGGCGAGTTAGCGCGGTTGATAATTCCGTTTTGTTCGCGGATGATAAAATATTTTCCAAGAACTACATTAATTACATCTGTCACTTTTTTATTTAGTGCCACTTTATGTAAAAAGAAATCGTCGTACACCAATAATGCACGGGCAATATCTGTATCATTTATTTTTTCAATAACACCATTGTCTAATTCTTTTAATTGTTTTGCATAAACCTCGTTCATTTTAGTTTTAGCAATCTCAACTTCTTCAGCCGAAAGAACATTTGGTATCACCGTATAACCTCTTATTATAATATTCTCTGCGTGAAGCGCAGTATCGGTATCAGTCTTTGTAAATTCGTTTACACCGTAGTGTTGTATCTGACTCATGGGTTCTTTTTTTAAATTTATTTTATTCCGAACTTATCATAAATACTTAATTCGTCTGGCTTCGATGCATAGCCTTTAAATAGTTTTCCTTCGCCCGTATCCTTTACTATCAAACAACCAGAGCCTATCAAACAATCTTTGCCAATATTAATATTATTGCCAACCGTTGAGTTAACACCCATAAATGTATAATCGCCAACGGTACAAAAGCCGCTAATAACAACATGTGACGAAATAAATAAATGATCCCCTAAAACAGAATGGTGCCCGATGTGATTACCGCTCCATAAAACAATATTAGATCCCATTTTTACAAATGGTTGCACCGTGTTATCTTCAAAAATAAAAACGTTATCGCCCATCGTTACATTCCGCCACACAAAAGCGCGTGAGCTAACATAATTGGCAAGTCTATATCCTTTTTGTTTTGCATCTGAATAAAATTTCTCACGTGTACGGTTCAAAGTGTTATACACTAAAGCAATATGCATGTCGTATTGTTTAGGCGGATACAATTTTTCAATTTCTTCGTAAGGCACAACCGGTAATCCAAATAATTTATCTTTTTTAAGGAACTCTTTATTAACGGTAAAAGCCACAACTTCATATTCAGAATCATGTGAAAAAAGTTCGAAAGCCACTTCCGCAAAAGCACTGTCGCCAAATAAAATTAATTTTTTTGTTTTATTCATAACCAATTATCTCCTTATAACTAAAATATCTTCGCGACGATTAGCCATTGGCAGATCGTCAGATTGCGGCATTACATAAGCTTCGCAACCGAAACGACGTAAACGTGTAACCATTGCCAAGACAATGCTGTCATCCATTTTCTGATCACGATTCTCGTGCGCTGTTGAACCTTTTACCTGGTTGCTGTTCTTTAAAAATTGTTGTCCTTCTTCTGATGCAAGAAATCTATCTCGCTTATCAATGTTAGGAATATCGCCGATCAATAAACGTCCGTTGGCTTTTACAAGATTAACCGATTGATGAATAAAATCGTACAGATTATCATTAGCAAACACATAAAAAATTACACTATAACACAAGATATAATCAGTTTTTCCAATGTATTTATCTAACCGCGTATCATTAAAAGGAAATTTACCTGCCAGCTTAATTATTTTATCGCTTGATGGCAGATCCTGGATCATTTCTTCAGAATCGATCAAAATCAAAGTGTGGTTATTTTTTTTGCACACTTCAATTAATTCAAAAGTAAGTTCATCGCAACCACAACCAATATCTATAATTACTTTATTGGTGGTGTTATAAATAGGTAATTTTAAATTTATATCGTTTAATATTCTTGTAGAAAATCCTTTACGGTAAGAATCGGGAAAACCGATCTTTTCCGAAGCGGAAAGGCTTTTATCGGAAGCCATTTTCTTAAAATCATCAAAATTTAATTCTTTATTCGAACTCATTATACAATTTTCTTTATTTAAATATAACTATAAATCTTTAGCTATTATAGGCTAAATAATCCTTGTAATTGCGGATATAATCCTCTTCCCGGTATTCCTGCGAAGCCAACACAAGACATATTGAACCGGATGAAAAATTTATTTCGGAGGCCCAGATGCCCGGGGCAATGTGCAGACCAACATTTGGGCTTCTTAACATAACGGTTCGTTGTGTTTTGCCATCATCCAACAATATCTCGAAAGATCCGCTAACAGCTACCAAAAATTGGTGACATTCCTTATGGGCGTGGGCTCCACGCGATTCGCCACCCGGAATATCGTATAAATAAAAGATCCTTTTAACTGCAAAAGGTATCTCAGAATTGTTATTTAAGGCAGTTATATGGCCACTTCTATCGCCTATTTGAGGCAAATTAATAAGTGTGCAATCGTTTACAGTAGCTTTAATAGCCATTATTTGCCCCCGTTCTTAAAAGTTTCAAAACTGCGAATGTAGTCGTTGGCATTGTATTCAAGACTTGACAAGTGAAAACCAACCGAATTGGTAGAGAAGTTCTCGATATGTCGCCATGTTTGAGCCGGAACATATAACCCATAGTACGAGCGGTTTAGAGAGAACTTTTTGGTAGTACCATCAGCTTCGGTTATAACCACATCAAAGCTTCCACTAAGTGCAATTATTACTTCATCTTGCTTTTTGTAGGCATGTCCGCCCCTTATTTCGCCGCCCGGCACATCGTATAACCAAAAAACACGTTTTATCTCGAAAGGAATGTGAGTAGGATTTTGGATAAACGTTAAGTTCCCTCTCGGATCGAGTATTTTAGGAAAATCGATGATCTTTACGGGCATTTGGGACAATTATAAGATTTTACCAAAGATATAATTTTCTTAGCAATTGAAAAAATTTTTTAACCCCTTAGAAATGCCCTACACTCAATAGTTCTGTGCCTTTGATCATTTAAAATGAAATAAAAGTTTTATTATTAATTTTACCATACAATTCTATTTTTTATACCTTTAATCCTTGAAAAAAATCTCTTTAATATTCACACTACTTTATTTTACGGCTTGCAAAAATGGATCGAACGATACCACTCAAAAAGTTGAAGTAAAACAACCGCAAAATGTAAATGCAGAAACATTAAAGATCATTGAGGGATTTTATAATAACTCTATCGGAGACACACTTCTTGCAATAAATAAAGACACAGTTATTACTTTTTCTTTCTTTAAAAGATTAAGAGATACTAAACAACTTATTTTTTCTGATAAAGGAAAACTCACAAAATTAGGAGATTCTGTTTATACGATCATAAAAAATGCACGTATGTACGGTTTGTACCCCAACGACTATCATTTTAAAAAACTAGAACAACTTAGTTCAGAATTTTATGATAAAAAAGAAGATGCCTATAATGTTACAGCAGTTGCCGAAGCCGAAGTATTATTTACAGATGCCTATTTAAAATTTGGCGCCCATTTAAATAAAGGTCGTTTTAGCACCGATACAATTTTATTGGAATGGAAACCAAAAAAACTGGATACCAATTGGGTAGAGATCTTAAAGATGGGCTTGGAGCCCGGTAAAATGCGCCTAGCGTTTGATTCATTAGAGCCAAAACATGCGGGTTATCACTTTTTAAAACAAGCGATAAGAAATTATGTTATTGAAAATGAAAAACTGAACTGGGATACAATTTCTTTTAAAAATATTACTGACACAATAAAATTTAAAGAAGATCTTAAACAAAAATTAATTAAAACCGGAGATTATAACGATACTTTAAATTTGAATGATAGTTTAAAATTAGCAACAGCCATTAAAAACTATCAGAAAAAATTCAATCTTGAAACTGATGGAAAATTAGGAAAGTTAACCCGTCAGACCTTAAGTTTATCAAAAGAACAAACCATTCGCCAAATGGAAATGGCCTTGGAACGCTGGCGTTGGGAACCAACCAAATATCCGGAAAGATATGCGATTGTAAATATTCCTTCTGCCGAAATTAATGTTTATGAATGGGATAAGAAACACAAAGAAGATACACTCGTTTTAAATAGCCGCATTGTTGTTGGTAAACCCGAAACACAAACACCTACTTTAAAAAGTAAAATAACCTACATGCTTGTTTACCCATACTGGAGCGTGCCCTACACCATTGCCTGGAAAGAGATCTTGCCAATGGTAAAACACGATACCAATTATTTACACAAACATAATTTTGAGTGCATTAATTATAAAGGCGAAGTAGTTCCACCAAGTAAATTAAATTGGAAACGCTTTAGTAAAGAATATTTACCGGTAAAATTCAGGCAGCGTATTGGCGATGATAATAGTTTGGGTATTTGTAAATTCAACTTCAATAATAAATACGGAGTTTATTTGCACGATACAAACAGCAAACGTTATTTTAAAACTTTTTACCGTTATCAAAGTCATGGTTGCATGCGATTAGAAAAATTTGTGGAGCTGGCCCGTTTTTTAATTCGCGACGATACCTTAAAATTACCTTACGATACCTTGAGGGCCTATTTTGCGCGACCTGAACAGAAGCAGATCAACCTTAGAAAGCCTTTACCAATTTACGTGCGGTATTATACAGCAAATGTTGAAATCGCGAAGGATAAGAAAGGTAAAACGAAAAAAAATCCGCAAAGCGAGGATAAGAAATTTAATTTATTCATTGATATTTACAAGAAAGATGAGCAGATGATAAAATTGATCTACAGATAGATCAATTCTTTGATGCAACAAGATCCTTTAAATTCTGAAGATCATTTTTAACACTGAACAAGCGCTGTAATTTCATTTTATTATTAATAAAAAAAGCAGCGCCAATGGCCAATGCTACCGCCAGATAAGCAATGTTAACGGTATAGGCAGCGCCATCCACATCGTACTTTTTAATTAATATTGGTGCCAGCAACAACGAAATTATAAAACCAAAACTGTTGCAAACCAAGGTCAGTTTTAATTTTCCAAGTGCCGAAAAATAATTGCTGATAATTCCAAAAAAACTAACCATTAAAATTCCCGGAGAGTACAACATCATTAAACGTTTGATGCCCACATAACCATCTCCCAACAGGTAAATAAAAAAATCTTCAGGTAATAAAAAAATAACCAACACAGCTATAAAACTAAAAATTAAGCTGGCTTTACTTAAACTTAATGTCATTTCCGAAGACCTAAGCGTGTTGCCTGTATTTGCTACTCTCGCCAATAAAACCGGTGATATACCATTAGCAATAATGAGAACAGATTCTATTAAAGAAGAAGCGGAAGAATATAGGCCTACTTTTGCGGAACTTGGTAATAAATAATAACTGTAACGGTTGCAAAATATATGCATCAACACAGCCATCTGACAAATTAAACCATTAATGATTATTGGTTTAATATCAAAGGTTTTTCCCGCTGATAATTTAAGGTCAAATTTTAATACAACTGCAGTTGAAAAAATAAATGCAACTACAAACGAAATTAATAAGGGAAAAATGTATGCATTAAATGTAAACTCTTTTAAGAACAAAAGCGCAAAACCCAGGCCCATCAATAACAGTAAAGGTTGAATAAGGTTTAAAAAATTATAAACCTTAACTTTTTCTTTTCCTAAAATTAAAACGCAATTAAATGTATTTATAATTATGAGTAAGGAAACTATATAACCCAACCAGCCATAACCTGGCACCTGTTTATTAAAAAAAATCACAACCACATTACTTAAAGAACAAAAAATAAGCGTGTACACCAATCCAAAAACATACATTTTTTTAAGGTCGAATTTTGGAATAAAATAAACCAGGCTGTAGCCGGTATAAACTTCATTCACAATTTGAATAATAGCAATATTTAAAATAAAAATACTTATTTCGCCACGCGAGCTAACCCCTAAATACCTTGAGGAAATAATTAGGATAAAAAAATTAATAACCGCAACAAGCCCTTTGGTAAATAAACTGTGTATTATATTTTTAAACATATAAGCCCGCTTATTATTAACGTGAAAATAAGTTAAAAATTACCATATAAATTCTATTAGCTGTTTTATATCAGGGTGTATGCTTTTAGCAACCGGACAGGTATTTGCTGCATGTTCGTACATGCTTTTTTCTTTATCTGTAAAATTATTTTTAGGGAACGTGATCTTTATGTGGATCTCACCTATTCTGCGAGGATCGGGGTACATTACTTTTACAACTTCCCCGGTTGTCCCGTCAATACTGGTAAAGCCTTCTTTCATGGCTACTATGCCCATAATTGATATCATACAACTGGCCAAGGCTGTTGCCACAAGATCAGTGGGAGAAAAGGCCTCGCCTTTACCGTGATTATCCTTTGGGGCATCGGTATTGATAACAGTACCCGATTGAAGGTGTGTGGCTTCAGTCCTTAATTGCCCAACATATTTTACTAAACTTGTTGCCATAACTTTTGTTTATACAAAAATAGGATAATACCTCGTAATTCTTTAAATTTGTTATAATGTTTAGAACTGTTTATATCCTTATTATTTGCTTCTTTTTTTGCGAATTTACTTATTCGCAACCCAAGCCGGCATTAAATACTGATGATGGTACTACCCTTAATGTATTGTATAGGAATGAAGGTTCGGGTAAAATATATGCCAACACAAGAGGTTTTGGTTTTTTATATCGCCGTGGCAAACATATTACTGCTAAAACCCGTTCTTATTACGAGATCGATCTTCAATCTTTAAAACATCCTAAAGAAGTAAAAGTTAGTGGTTCTGCGCAGGATAAAAAAAGATTTGTGTATGGTAAATTAAATCAGGTTTTTTTATTACGCGGTGCTGTAGGTATGCAAAAGGTTTTATTTTCGAAGGCAGATAACAAAGCTGTTGAAGTAAGATACAGTTACTCGATTGGTCCTACTCTTGCATTTGCAAAGCCATACTATGTTCAGGTTTATAGGTCACAAACTAGTACAACAGGGCAAACCAGTCCGGATGTTGTAAAATTTGATTCAGAAAGCTTTACACAGGATAGTGTTGTTGGCCGTGGAGCATTTGCAGACGGCCTGGCAGAAACAAAAATTTATCCGGGGGCTAGCGCAAAATTTAATTTAAGTTTTGAATACTCACCATATACGAATCTTATTCGTGCTATAGAAACGGGCATCTCTTTAGATTTTTTCCCGAAAGCAGTGCCAATCATGGCAAGAAATCCGGCCGAAAACTTAATTGTAACCTTTCACGTAGGTTTTGTGTTTGGCTCAAAATGGTATTAGATGGAACCCACTCAAGAAATTCAAAAGATCAAAAAACCTGATTGGTTACGCGTAAAATTACCTACCGGCGAAGAGTATGTAAAAGTACGCGGCATTGTAAGTAAACACAAATTACACACCATCTGCGAAAGTGGAAATTGTCCTAATATGGGCGAATGCTGGGGCGCAGGCACTGCTACATTTATGATCTTAGGGAATATCTGTACACGCAGTTGCGGTTTCTGTGCTGTTGCAACAGGTAAACCAAAACCAGCAGATTGGGATGAACCAAAACGTATTGCAGATTCTGTAAAATTAATGGGCGTTAAACATTGTGTAATTACAAGTGTTGACAGGGATGACCTGAAAGATGGTGGATCAATTATCTGGGCAGAGACCATTAAAGAAATTCGTGTTATTAGTCCTGAAACAAAATTTGAATGTTTAATTCCTGACTTTGCAGGTAAATGGGAAAATTTACAACGCATTATTGATGCACAACCCGATATTGTGTCGCACAACATTGAAACAGTTAGACGTTTAACTGCGCAGGTTCGGATACAAGCCAAATACGACCGCAGCATGGAAGTATTAAAACGTTTGGATGAAGCGGGTGTTAAAACAAAAAGCGGCATCATGGTTGGCTTGGGAGAAACAGACGAAGAGGTTTATGCAACTATTGACGATCTTGCCAATGTAAAATGCGATGTTGTTACAATTGGTCAATATCTACAGCCAACCCCAAAACACTTACCCGTAGCGCGTTTTGTGCACCCCGATGATTTCAAAAAATATAAAGATTACGCTTTAAATAAAGGCTTTAGATTTGTAGAAAGTGGCCCTTTGGTACGCTCTTCTTACCACGCAGAAAAACATATTTTTTAAAATGACTGCAATAATAAAATCTACATTTATTATTGTTTGTATTTATTTTTTTCAAAATTGTGCTCCTTCCCGCTTTATAAAACCTTTAGAAAAAAAACAACAGGCCGCTTCTTTTTCGTTTGGCGGACCTATGATACAATTTGCAGGAGCGCCAATTCCCATCCCTTTTACCACATTAGCTTATGGTTATGGATTAACAAATAAGGTTACAGGATTTGGAAGTTTACACACAACCAGTTTATTATTTGGAAATTTACAAAGTGATATTGGTACAACACTAAAATTATTTGAAATAGAAAATAAATTTGGGCTCAGTGCATCGCCTGCACTTCAGATAGCTTATAATATTAGAAACACTACCGGTTTTAGAGTATGGCCTTCGGCAGATGTAAATACTTATTTCCATATCATGGAAAAACCTTCATACATATATGCCGGAGCTAATTCGTGGTTTGAATTCTCAAAATATAAGGCGCATAATGAGATTCAGCAACGTCATGTAATACCTAATTTACACTTAGGATATATGATCGTAAAACCAAAATGGCAGCATCAGTTTGAATTAAGTTATTTAGGACTTGGTATTCCAAATAAACCAGGAGTTGTAGATTATATAGGTATTTCGGGGAAAGGTACTTTGGGTTTTTATTATTGTTTAATACGAAAATTTTAAAATGAGGTTCACATTATTAATATTGTTATCCATTTTTATTTCTTCCTGCTTAAAGTTGGATAGCAATTTGTATAACAACACTAATAAAATAAAAGATTATCAATTGGATGATTATACCGGAGAGCAGGATTTTATTTTAGATGCCTCGTATGCTATTCCTACAGCTTTTATAAACATGCTTTCGCTGTCATCACAAGCAAGTGGTGAAACCAGCGCAACCGCTATTAAAGCAATTTATATTGGCGATCCATTAAAAATAATAACTGATACCATTATATTATACTGTCACGGTAACAAAGGGCACATGGATTTTTATTGGCAACGCGCAAAACTATTAGCACATGTAAATGGAAAAAACAGGTATGGCGTTTTAATGATGGATTACCGCGGATACGGCCTGAGCGAAGGTAAGCCCACAGAGGAAGGTATGTATGCGGATGTAGATGCCTGTATGAAATGGTTAAAAGAAAAAGGAGTAACAAATACAAGATTAATTATTTATGGTTTTAGTTTAGGCACAGCTTCTGCCACTGAATTAACTGCTAATCCACGAACATTAACGCCTTCAAAAATAATTTTAGAAGCGCCCTTTGGGAGCGCAGCAGTAATGGTACAGGATGCTTCACAACTTAACATGCCTGCAGATTATTTTACTAACCTAAAAATTGATAATGCTGAAGAAATCAAAAAAGTAACTCAACCTTTTTTATGGATACATGGCACCAATGATAATTTCTTAAATTATAAAACACATGGCCAGATAGTTTACAACAATTACAGCGGCAGCTACAAAGAAAAATTTTTAGTTGACGGTGCTGATCATAGCGAGGTTCCGGCAAAAATGGGTTTTACAACTTATTTAAGTGTATTAGGAAATTTTATACGGAAAAATTAATATTATTTTATATTAAAGACACATTTTTTTTCACAATGCTGAAAAACCTGACCATATTTTTTCTTTTATTGTTTTGCTCTTGTACTAGTATATTAGCGCAACGATCAGGCGGTCATGCGAGAAGAAATATATTGCACAGGGCTAAATTAGTTGGCAATAAACAATACATGCAAACTCAGGATTCGACAGATTATTCTTTGGAAGTTTTCGCGGCAAATTTTAATAACTGGACAGGGGATAATTATGGCTATTATCCCTCGCTACAGATAATATCCACCTGGTACAATAAAAACAATACTACGTTTGGTGCATTTGGCTGTTTTAATTTTACAGGCTCCGATCTTCTTGGTTCAGGTTTGTATTCAAACGGTGTAGATGTATTTTTCTCAAAAGCATTTTCAAAAAAATTATTATTTATTTTTGACGCATACACTTATATTAATAAAAGAGACACTCTAACCGATTATTTTGGATACAATTCTTCTATTTATAATTTATTCTCTACACGATTAAGATATGATTTTAATAAATATTTTGATGTGATTGGAGGTTATTCAATCATGAATAATGCCGATTCATTATTACAATCTGTTTCGATTGAACTTGATTTTAATATTACTGATAGAATAATATTGATGGCCTCCTATTCGAGCGGAGCCAATGTTTTGGACTTTAACCAAGGATATTTTAACTCCGGCCTTGGCGTCATTCTAAATATAAAAAAAATTGATATTAGTATCATGTATAATCCCTGGCTAAATCCCTTACCACCATCTGCCTATGGTATTAAATTCTATTCGCCGGTATTACTTTCCATATCTACCGATCTTGCAAAGCACTTTAAGAAAAATAAAATAAAAAAAGAGATTAAATAATTCCAACATCGCTAACCTTAAGCCAGCCTTCGTTACCATTATCAAGTTTAATAAGCAGCCAGTTGCCTTTATTTTCAACCACGCGAATCTTAGTTCCTTCGTGCAGGCTAAATTTTGAACTTGCCGTGGCGGTTGGCTCATTCATGATCTTAACTTCTTTAGCCGTTATAATAGCAAATTTATTTTCAACTTTTGACTGAAGGGCTGAATAACCTAAAAAATAAGTTATAAAAAATGATATAAGCAAAATACAACTTAGTAGGAACGAAATACGTTTAATAATTAATATTGAAGAATTAACGAAAATAAAAAAGAGAATACTTGCTAATGCAATAGATCCGATAGAAAGCCAGGCCCAGGCATTGGTTGTGAAAGAAGATAAAAGATTGGTTTTAACCGCACTAATAAAGAAATTTTCTTTCGAATCGATCTTATCAATGGTTTTTGCGGCTGCAATACCCAAATTAATTCTAACGTCTTCATCATTGGGATCTACTTTCCTAGCTAATTCGTAATAATAAATTGCTTTCCCTAATTCATTATTCCTGTAATAGGCATTTCCAAGATTAAAATACAATTGGTAAGATCTAAAACCATCATTCACTAACTTTTCATAATTAACGATTGCTTCTTTATAATTTTTAGAATCATAAGCCTTTTCGGCTTTTTGTAAGAGATCGTTACTAAAACCTTTTGTTGCAAAAGATAGAAGGCAAACCAATAAAATTAATATGTAATTATTATTTTTCATTTGCTTACACTTTTTTATTTAGCTGTTCCTCCAGGTCTGCAATTAATTCAACCGTATTTTTATAAACCTGCTGCAGGTCGCCACTCACCGCTCCAGGTGCATATTTGGCATACTCACTTGTTTCTAAAGTTGATACTAATTTAGCTGTGCTTTGCGCATCTACCTGTTTTTTATTTAATACTTCAGTAATTTTCTCACGCGAAAGATCAGCAACCGGAATATTTAATTTATTACCTATATAACTATTTAAGGCCATTAAGATCTCGGTATAAAATTCATCTTTTTTATTTTGCTGCATTAATTTTTCGGCATTGGTTAATTGTTTTTTGGCCATTTTAGCAGCTTTGCGTTCTTTGACCAAAACCATGTTACTGTTATTCTTAATATAATTTCTTCTTAAGAATAAACCGGTTCCTAACGCCAATAAAGGCAAGATCAGTAATAAAATGTGCTTAGATGAATTAAAAAACTCTGTTTCGGACTTTAACAGAACGAAATCACCTTTTTTAATATAACGGATATCGTTCTCTGTTTCTTTTACCTGGCTTTGCTGGATATATACCTGCGCACCCTTGCTGTTAGGGTCAGCGGGCAATACCTTGATCTTAATTTCGGGGGCAGGAATAGTAATATATTTTTTTTGCTCAAGGCTAAAATAAGAAAAATCAAGGTTCTCTAATTTATATTCTCCTTCGCTTCTTGCAATGATCAAATAATCAAATGTTTTTGAATTTCCGGATTCAGTAATTTTAGGATCATATGTTTCAAAACTCTCGGGTAAATTTAATTTTGGGGCATCTATTAATTTTATATTTCCTTTACCACTAATAGTCATTTTTAAATTAAAGGCGTCGTTAGCTTTTAATTCGTTGCGAGTGGTTGTTACTTTATATGAAAAATCGCCAACAGCGCCATAATAACTTGCCGGGCGCCCTTCCTGTGGCACATCTAAAACTTCAACTACTAACGCTTTACTTTTTACAGTAACAGGAACATCTTCGTAACCAGCCGCTCCAAAGAATTGCTCGAAAATGTTTTTTGGTTTGGCGCTGGTCTGCTTTCTAACAACCACATCGCCTTCAATCGGGCTTAAGCTGATCTTCCCCGTTTTATTCGCAATTGCCGAACTACGAAATAATTCGTAAGTATAATAATTTACACCATCAACATTTTCAACAATAGCTTGTCCTTTGCTGGTAGATTCCTGTGCTTGTGAATAAAACCCTTCGTAGGTTGGTTGTGCAAATTTTTGGAAACCGATCATTTGCAAACGTGAATATACTTTTTGTGTAATAGTTACCTGCTCGCCAACAAAACATTTGGTCTTACTTACACCTGTTCTTATAAAAACATCCCCCCCGCTTACCTTATTACTAAATTTTGGATCCTCGGTGGTATTATTATTAGTTTGGTTGGCTGCAGCTCCTTTCACAACTTCAAGCACTATCGGTGAGGTTTCTAACTTTTGTCCACCGGCTACAACACTTGCAGCACCAATTGTTACTTTACCTTCTTTTTTTGCTACCAGACCATAAGAGATAACTATTTGTTGGCTCATAACACCATTTGTATACTGCACGCTATTACTTTGATTTGGTCCACTAACCACATCAAACTCTTTAAAGCTTGGCGGAACATAATTTGTACCACTAACGGTTAATACAACTGCAAATTCGAAAGGAACACCCACCTGAACACGCTTAGAACTTACCTGCGAATAAAAACTTTGTGACTTTGCCGTAAAAATAAAAAAGCAAGACACTAACATGAGTATCCATTTATTTTTTATTTTGTTCATTATCATTTTATAATTTTTATTTATAACTACCAATCCTTATCTACCGAGGACTTACTAGCGTCTTCTTGTTTTTGTTTGCGTTTATCCTGCAATTTTTTCTCCTGGTTCATTAAAGCTTTTAATAACTGCTCCGCCTGATCTTTGTTCATTTGATTTTGTTGTGGGGCCGCATTCTTATTTTTATCTTTTTTATCCTCTTCTTTTGGACTACCGCCTCCTCCACCCTTTTTATCCTTAGGCATATGTTTTAAAGCGTAGGCAAGGTTGTAACGCGTTTCTTCATCTTTCGGGTTATACTTTAATGATTTCTTGTAAGCATCAACGGCCTGTTGGTAATCCTTTTTTTGTAAGTAACAGTTGCCAATATTGTGCCAAGCCTGGTGTAAGGTATCTTTATTTGAGATCGTATTGGCTACTTGTGCAAAACTTTGGGCCGCTTCATCAAAAACCAAACCGGCTAATGAATCAGGTGTCACTTTTTTTCCACCCTGAATGAAATTTTCTTTGCTGGCTTTTATTTGCAAAGCATTTTTATATAAAGAATTTCCTAAATTAAAATTAGCTTTTTGATTATTAGGATTGATCTTTAATGCTTCTCTATATCTACTTGTTGCATCTATGGTTTTGCCTTCATAATACATTTTATTGCCGTCATAAACATTCATAGCATCTTTTTGCGCGAACATATAGCCTGTTACAGACAACAAAAACATAACACAAAAATATCTGGCGCTATTTAACTGCATTTTCAAACAAATTAATTTTTTTAAACCACTCACTTACTCTTTCACTTATTAAAAATTCTATAAAAAATAAGATCAAAGCTAATCCCAAAAACCATTGGAACTGATCTTCGTAATCGGTATACATTTTATTTTCAATTTGCGCTTTATCCAATTCACCAATTTTATCCAAAACAGCTCCTAAGCCAACGTCTGCCTGACTGGCCTGTACAAAGACACCGTTAGCTTTTGAGGCAATTGTTTTTAAAAGGTTTGAATTTAATTTTGTGATCACGGTTTGCCCATCCTTATCTTTTCTATACCCTTTCATCACACCATTTTCGATCAAAGGAATTGGCACCCCTTTTTCAGAGCCAATTCCAATAGTACTGATCATAATCCCTTTTTTGTTGGCATCCTCGGCTGCTTTTATTGCTTCCGAATCATGATTCTCTCCATCGGTAATTAAAATAATTGCCCTGTTCTTTCCTTCATCATTACTAAATGATTCTGAAGCTTTAATAATAGCATCCGAAATATTTGTGCCCTGCACCGGAACCATTCCCGGGCTAATGGATTCTAAAAATAATTTTGCAGCACTATAATCTGTCGTGATCGGTAACTGAACATAAGCTTCGCCGGCAAAGATCACCAAACCTAACCTGTCTCCTTCTAAACCGTCGATCATTTTTTCGAGTGCGTATTTAGCACGCGTTAAACGATCAGGACTAAGATCCTGTGCCAGCATACTATTACTAACATCTATACACACGATAATATCTGCGCCTTCGCGTTTTACTTCTGTTAGTTTGCTACCTGTTTGTAAATTACATAATGCAATTACAAGGCTACTAAATCCTAACATAAATAAAATAATTTTTATAACGCGTTTGCGTTTGCTGGAGTATGGAATTAATTCGCTGATCAAATTTGCTTCGCCCAAACGTTTTAATTTTTTACGGCGTGAAATAAAATACAATATCACAAGTACCAGCATTACCGGCAATGCAGCAAACGCGTAAAAATATATGGTATGTTCGAACTTAAACATTTATGGTACTGCTCTGAATAATGTAAAACGTAATATAAATTCTAATAATAATAAAATTGCCGCACCTAATGCCAACGGCAAAAAGTGTTCGGCTTTGTTTGTAAAGCTTTTCTCGCTTACAATTGTTTTTTCCATTTTATCGATTTCCCTGTAGATCTCTACTAAACTTTCTTTATTAGTTGCTCTAAAATATTTTCCACCGGTCATGTCAGAAATTTCTGTCATCACTTTTTCATCCACATCCACATCCACATAATCGTATTCATATTCGCCGGGCGCATAAATAGCAACGGGTTGAAGCGCTTTTCCTTTTGAACCAACACCAATGCAATAAACACGGATGCCATAAGTTTTAGCTAATTCACCGGCAGTAAGCGGGGCTACCTCGCCCACATTATTCACACCATCACTTACAAAAACAATTACTTTACTTTTTGCTTTGCTTTCTTTGATACGTGCAACCGCAGTTGCCAAGCCCAACCCAATAGCAGTTCCCTGGTCTAAAGAACCGGCTTTAACCTGCGCAAACATGTTTTTTAAAACTTTGTGATCGCTTGTTAATGGGCATTGCGTAAAAGCAACTCCTCCAAAGATCACCAAACCTATTCTATCATTTGGTCGTGCATCCACAAAATCAACAATAACATCTTTGGCCACATCCATCCGGTTTGGCTTAAAGTCTTTAGCTAACATAGATAAAGAAACGTCCAAGGAGATCACAATATCAATACCCTCAGTTTTACTATTTTTCCAACTGCTACGTGATTGCGGTCTTGCCAATGCAGCGATCAACAAAGCAAAGGCTATCAAACGTAGCGCAAATAATGAGTGACGGAATTTTGCTTTGCCCGAAGATTTTATTTTATGAAGTAAGGTAAATGAAGAATAATTTAATTCGCCTTCGTTCTTTTTCAAACGGATCAAATACCAAATGACCATTAATGGTATAAGCGCCAGTAGCCAAAACCAATGCTTTTCTGCAAACTGAATATCGTTAAAATAATTTATCACTGCGTTGGCTGATTATTTGTTTGAGGTTCGGGTATTGTAATTTCTTCTTCGCGTTTGGTTCCGTTCACAAAATCAAAAGCATTTTGTAGAGTAAAACGATTCTCATCTTCAATTGGTGACATTTTTGCGAACTTCACAAAATCGCTCAAGGTTAAGATCTGTTCTAATTTTTCTTTACTGGTTTTATCCACAACCTGTGTGCGGAAAGCTTTCATGATCTCATCTGTTGTGCTTTCTAAAGCATACACATCAAAACGCTCTTCGATATATAAACGCACCGCATCCGAAATAGATGAATAATATTCTTTTGTAAGGCCTTCTTTCCAAACCTGTTCAGCTTTTATTTTTTCTAAAGTTGCAAGAGCGGTTATATGAGCGGGGACCTTAGGCTTTTCAGGTTCAATAACAACCTGTTTTTTCTTCCTTGCAAAATAAAGTGTCAATAAAATAATTGCAGTAATAAAAACAATGATCCCAATTCCCCAATAAATATAATCGAGATACCATTTCCAATTAAAGACTTCCTTAAATGGTGGTTTTATATCCTTCAATTTTGTACTACTGGTATCGGTTGGAATTGTATGTACTTCCAACAAAAGTGTTTGAGTAAAAAATGGTTGCGTGGTATCGCCATTCACCACAAATTTAAAACCCGGCATTGCAAAATAACCGCTATCGTATGCACTTATTATTATTTGCTGATGTTGCTGGTAAATAGTAGGATTATTTTTATCGGGAATAGTGGTATCGATTGGTGTAATGGAAACAACTTCTACTTTGCCCGTAATGGTATCGCCAATAGAAGGCCACTCGATGCGAAGATCGCGTTGCGAGGCATCGTAATTCACATACAGGTCCAGCTTAACCTGTTCACCTATCCTGATCTTGGAGGAATCTAAAACAGCGCTAACCCTTATCTGTCCAAGAAAAATATTAGAACAAAAAATTAAGATCGCAATGAATAATATGTGTTTTATGTTTTTCAATGTTTTATTGGTTCTATTTTACCCTTTCCTGCCTTTGACAAGGTCAGGATGAGAGTTTATCTATTCTTAAATAAATTCATTAATGGTTTAACATAATTCTCATGCGTAAAAATATTGGTGGCATCTACCCCGCTCCTATTAAAGATATCTTTAAGGTCGTCTTCAAATTTTAAGTGATTAACAGCAAATTGTTTTCTGAATGCTTTATCACTTGTGTTTACCCAAATAACCTTTCCGCTTTCATTATCCTTTAATTTTATTAAACCAACATTTGGTATCTCGGTTTCTGTTTTATCAACAATACGTAAGGCCACCATGTCGTGTTTTTTATTGGCAATCTTTAAAGCGTCTTTATAATCTGAATCCGCAAAAAAATCGCTGATCAAAAACACAATGCTTTTTTTCTTAATTACATTGGTTAAATATTTAAGTGCTACTTCTAAATTTGTTTTCTTGTTCTGAGGTTTAAACTCAAGAAGTTCCCTTATAATTCTTAAAACGTGTGATTTTCCTTTTTTAGGCGGAATGAATTTTTCGATCTTATCACTAAAAAATATCACACCAATCTTATCATTATTTTGTGCTGCAGAAAATGCAACTACGGCACAAAGCTCAGTAATCAATTCTTGTTTAAATTGTTTATTGGTTCCAAATGCACCGCTTGCACTTACGTCAACCATTAATACAACACTTAATTCTCTTTCTTCCTCAAAAACTTTCACAAAAGGCGTGCTGAATCTTGCCGTAACATTCCAGTCAATTGTTCTTACATCATCGCCGGGTGTATATTCACGAACTTCAGAAAAAGCCATACCTCGACCTTTAAATGCACTATGATATTCTCCCGAAAAGATTTGATTACTCAAACCACGGGTCTTAATTTCAATTTTGCGTACTTTTTTTAAAAGTTCTGAGGTTTCCACTTGACTAAGATTTACAATTTATTTTATTTATAATTTACAATTTGGACTATTTCAACTTTTAAAATCGTCAATTGTCAATTTCCAAATCGTAAATCTTTTTAAGGTACTTCAACTGTGTTTAGAATTTCAGTGATAATGTTTTCTGAAGTAATGTTCTCTGCTTCGGCTTCGTAAGTTAAACCAATACGGTGACGCATGACATCTGTGCAGATAGCGCGAACGTCTTCAGGAATAACATAACCGCGACGCTTAATAAACGCATAGGCTTTTGCAGCTAATGCTAAATTTATGCTGGCACGTGGCGATCCGCCATAAGAAATTAAGCCTTCAAATTTTTGAAGCTTATAATCTTTCGGGTAACGCGATGCAAAAACAATATCAACAATATATCTTTCGATCTTTTCATCCATGTAAACATCTTTAACTACTGCGCGTGCTTTAACAATGGCTTCCGGAGAAAGAACAGAGTTTACTTGTGGCATACCGCCGGGTTGAATATTAGATGTAATAATTTTACGTTCATCTTCTTTAGTAGGATAACCAATTACCACTTTTAGCATAAAGCGGTCCATTTGCGCTTCAGGCAAAGGATACGTTCCTTCTTGTTCAATTGGATTTTGCGTTGCCAACACTAAGAAAGGGTTTGGTAATTTAAATGTTTGGTCACCAATTGTAACTTGTTTTTCCTGCATGGCTTCTAAAAGTGCCGACTGAACTTTTGCCGGGGCACGATTGATCTCATCTGCCAAAACAAAATTGGCGAAAATTGGTCCTTTACGAATTGAGAAAGCTTCTTGTTTTTGATTGTAGATCTGAGTACCAATAACGTCGGCAGGCAAAAGATCCGGCGTGAACTGAATACGGCTAAACTGCCCATCCACGCACTTTGCCAGGGTATTAATAGCTAAAGTTTTTGCAAGTCCCGGAACACCTTCTAGTAGTATATGTCCGTTACTTAACAAGCCGATCAATAATCGCTCGACCATACTTTTTTGACCAATAATAACTTTGTCCATTTCAACAGTAAGGATGTCGACAAAAGCACTTTCCTGTTGAATTCGTTCGTTAATTTCTTTAATATCTACCATAAATCTATTTTATTAGAATAACGGGTAAAGATAACATTGGTAAGGGTTTACACAGATTCTATTGTAGTTAAAATATGTTAACTAGAATCTTAAAAAAAATAAAATAAAAAAGGTGAAGAAATTTATTTTTTTGGTTTAACGTTCCTTCTTAATTGTTCCAATATGCAACGGGTTTTCGGTTATTTCCGCGTACAATTTGCGGTTCTTAAAAATATCTATTGCCGCATATAAAGCCTTTTTAAAAGACTGTTCGTTAGCTTTATTCCTCCCTGCAATATCATAGCCTGTGCCGTGGTCAGGGCTTGTTCTTACTACGTTTAAGCCGGCAGTAAAATTTACACCTTCGTTAAAAGCAATTGTTTTAAAAGGGATCAAACCCTGGTCGTGGTACATTGCTAAAACAGCATCAAATTGTTTGTAAGTGCCGTTTCCAAAAAAGCCATCTGCTGAATAAGGTCCGTAAACCAAACCATTAGTTTTTGTTTTTTCGATGGCAGGAATAATGATCTCTTTATCTTCTTTGCCAATTGCCCCATCCTCGCCGGCATGTGGATTTAATCCCAAAACCGCGATCTTTGGTTTGCGAACGGCAAAATCTTTAATTAAGGATTCGTGCAGTTGGTTTATTTTGGCAGAAATGCCCTCAATAGTCAATTTGGAAGCCACGTCTTTTAATGGCATATGACCCGTAACAACTGCAATTCGCAAGCCATTGTCACAACACATTAACATTAAGGGGTCGCCGGAAAATTTTGAGCCTAAATACTCGGTATGACCAATAAAATTAAAATTATCGCTTTGAATATTACTTTTATTAATGGGCGCGGTAACAAGCACGTCAATATCTTTATCGAATAAGGCCATTGCGGCTTTTTCAAGAGAAATGAATGCATATTTTCCACCAACATCTGTGGATTTTCCCATTTCGATATTTATTTCTTCTTCGTAGCAAATAAAAACGTTGACCTTTTTTGAATTTATCTGCGAGAATTCGCGCATAGGATTAAAACTAAATTCTTCCAATCCAAGAACTTTTCGGTAATACGAAACTGTTTTTTGTGAACTGAATAGAACAGGTACACATATATCTGCAATACCCGGTTCTAATAAGGTTTTTAATACAACCTCTAATCCTATACCATTTATATCTCCCTGGGAGATGCCAACAATTACTTTATTATCGATCATAGTTTATTTAATTCCGTATTTGGTTTTGTATTTTAAATACAATTCTGTTTGTTTATTTATAAGATTAACTTTTTTTCCGGCAATATATGCCAAAATAATATTGTTGGTTTTCATATCTAAAATATCACCTTCACTTACAACCAGCGAAGCTAGTTTTCCTTCTTCCAAAGTTCCTAATTCTTTATCAACGCCTAAAATTTTTGCGGCATTATAGGTTATACTTGCCAAGGCTTGTTCTTTTGTGAGACCATAAGCAGCGGCCGCCCCGGCATTAAAAGGCAGATTTCGGCTTTGCATGGCTTCCATATCCCCTTCCAACTCAAGACAAAACAAAATACTGTCTTTTTGCAATAAATAAGGTGTACGAAAAACAATGTCCACATCATCGTCAGCATTATCCGGAAGGTCGTTCACACGATTTAGCATAACCGGAATATTATTTTTCTTTAAAACAGAAGTGATCTTGTATGATTCTTTGCCCCCTACAATTACCGGTTTTTTAATAGCGTATTTTATTGCGAAATTAATTGCGCTTAAAATATCCTTTGCTTTTTCCGTATGCAGGTATAAATTAGCGGTACCATTAAAAACACCGCGCATAGCTTCAAATCGGATATTTTTTTCGGCAGGAGTTGGCATTAAACAATAGGCCTGTGCATCAGCAAAAAATTTATACAAATAATTAATCTCGGTAGTATAGTTTTTATTTGTTGCTACCGACAACCCTTCTTCTTCGGTAAATTTGCGTTTAATGGCTTTTGGAAAATTTAAATGAATACCGTCATCGGCTTTAAAAACTGCATCTTCCCAATTCCATCCTTCTAAAGCCATTATTGAAGATGACCCGCTGATCAAGCCTTCGCGTGGCGTTACTTGCGTATACAAAATGCCGTTTGTTTTTACGGTTGGCACAATTATATTATCCGTATTGTAAGCAATTAATGCTCTAATGTGCGGGTTGATATTTCCAACCTCTGCAAAATCTTTGGTAGCCCTTACAGCTTCTGCATCATGCAGGCCAAGAATATTATCAGTATTAATTAAGCCGGGATAAATGTGTTTTCCAGAAAGATCAATAATGGTATCGTAAGAAGAAGGATTTAAACGGATACCTGTAATGCTGCTAACAATTTCCAGTTTGTTTTTATTGATCACAACTAAACTATTCTCAATTACTTTTCCGTTTCCAATATGAGCGGTAGCATTAATTAATGCAATATGCGAATATGTTCTTTGAGCGTTGACATCTTTGCATGTTAAAATAAATAAAATTAAAACAAAGTTATAATATACCGCAATTCCCCCTGGGCGAAGGGGGTTAGGGGGATTGACCATCTTACTAATTTTTTCCATCGTTTTATTCATAAGAATATTTAATTTTCAACTTATCAACTTTTGCAACTACAGCTCTTGTAACATTTTCAAAATTATATTTAATATCATGCCCTGAAAATCTAAGTACTTCATACCCTAAATGATTCAAATTCTCATCCCTTAAATTATCTTCATCTTGTTTAAAACTATGAGAATAACCGTCAACCTCAATAACCAATTTTAATTTGCTACAAATAAAATCTAAAATATAATTTTCAAAAGGAAATTGTCTATTAAACTGAAATCCTAATCTCGATTTACTTAATAAATTCTTCCACAAAAGAACTTCTCCAAAAGATGAATCATTCCTTTTATCCCTCGCTAAATATTTAAGCGATTTATTATAGTGACTTTTTGTTTCCATTTAATCCCCCTAGCCCCCTTTTATAAAGGGGGAATAGAACTTTTTATCTTTGTCCCGTTAATTCCTCATCAATACCTTCGAGTGTATTACAGTGATACAAACGTTCATGCTTACTTTTTAATTTTTCAACTTTACCACCTTTTTGTTTCTCTAATAATAATTTTGCAATTATCCTGGCACGTTCTGTTTTAATATATTGTTTTAGTTTCGCGTCTTCTTCCCTGTCAAAATAAATTTGCCCGTCAATAATTGTTTTGTCTGCAATTGCATAAACGCTAAGTGGATTATCTGACCACAACACAACATCTGCCACTTTACCTACTTTAATACTGCCTACCTTATCATCAATATGAAGCATTTTTGCAGGATTTAAGGTTACCAGTTTCAGCGCCTCCGCTTCTGTTAATCCGCCATACTTAATCGCCTTAGCAGCCTCCTGATTTAGGCGACGGGCCATTTCGGCATCATCGCTATTCATAGAAGTGTTAACTCCCATTCTTGTTAGAATTGCTGCGTTGTAAGGGATTGCTTCAACAACCTCATTTTTATATGCCCACCAGTCTGAAAAAGTAGAGGCACTTACACCATGTGCTTTCATTTTATCAGCTACTTTGTAGCCCTCCAAAATATGTGTGAATGTATTTACTTTAAATCCGAAACTATCTGCTACGTGCATCAACATATTAATTTCGCTTTGCACATAACTATGACAGGTTATAAAACGTTTTTTATTTAAGATCTCTGCCATTGCATCCAACTCCAGGTCTCTCCGAGGAGTTACGATTTTATTTTTCTCAATATCTTTTGGATTTAATTTTGAGAAAGTTTGCCATTGTAGATGGTATTCTTTAGCGCGGGTAAAATAATCATTGTACACTTGCTCTACGCCCATTCTTGTTTGAGGAAAACGAGTAGAGTTGAAATCACCCCAATTACTTTGCTTTACATTTTCGCCCAAAGCAAATTTTATAAAGCCGTCTGATTTTTCATATTTAAGATCTTCGGCGGTATGGCCCCATCTTAATTTAATTATAGCACTTTGCCCGCCAATAGGGTTGGCCGAGCCATGCAATAGCTGTGCAGTTGTAACACCTCCTGAAAGTTGACGGTAAATATTAATGTCCTCAGGATTTAAAACATCTCCCATTCTAACTTCAGCGCTACTTGCTTGTGTTCCTTCATTAACTCCAGCCGTTAAAGCAATATGACTGTGCTCATCAATAATTCCCGGTGTTAAATGCTTTCCTTTAGCATCAATAATTTTAGCAAATGCCATTTTTGGTGCGTCAATATTTTTTGCAATGCGAACAATTTTTCCTTCTACTATATATACATCGTGATCTTCTAAAACGCTATCGCCACTATTCGTCCAAACAGTTGCGTTTTTTATTAAAATTGCAGAGTAACGATTCTTGAATTTATTCCATTGATCTTTGAACAAACCTTGCTCTTCGGGCAATGGCTCACCGTAAGCGTTAAAGGGATAGATCACCTTTCCTAACTCAGCTTTTTTTTCTGCCGGTTTTGCTTTAGTTGCTGTATCTACTGTTGATTCAAACACTAATTTAAAATCAAACCATTCGCCATTAGCAGCTTGAGCTTTACCTTCAAAAAATTTATTTTCGAGGTTATAATTTCCTGTACCACGTATTGCTTTGGTTGAATCGTAAGAAAAACTAAAAGCCAATAGATTATTAGAGAAGGAATAATTTAAATTTTTGCGGGTCGTATCAATAGTAATCTTCGCCTGCGGCACATTTACATCGCCTGAGAATTTAACTTTAAAGTTCTTATCAGGCGTATTTAAAACGTAATTACCCCGAATATCCGGCGTATTAATATCTGAAAAAACAGTTGGTTCGCCTGCTACCCAATTTTGCATGATACTTGCATCATTATCAAAAATTGATCTATTACTGATAAAAAAATTCGCGGCAAAATCTTTCTTTAACGCACCCATTTTATCCTGCTCATTAATAAATTTGGCCGGGTTAACAGTTAACGCTTTTAAAGCCATTTTTTCTGAAAGGCCATATTTTACAGCCTTTCTGAGGTTAGTTAAAAATTGGCCTTTATCTTTAAGATCGGCAGAGGTTAAACAAAACTGGATGTCATTTTTTTCAAAAGCTGCAGGATTTGTAGGCGCAAGTTCCCAGTGTTTTAGATCTGCCAACGAAACTGCTTCGGCATCAAATGGATCTTCTACGTCGTAAGCGATTGGAAAATTTAAGGGCACAATATATTTTAAATGCGTGTTTTGAATATCGTTAATTCTCTGATACTCGTTACCACCGGCCTTAATAATATATTTAATATTAAACTCGCTTCCTATCTTTGCAGCTCTTAAGGCATTGTATTTATCATTAGCTTCAAAAATAGAAGGTAAATCTTTTATTTTATTAAATCCTTCCAGTGAAATATTATATTCGGTTTTATTTTTATTTTGCGAATACCATAAAGCATCGTAATAAGTTTGTCTCAGCAAAGCAATACTTCCTGTTAAAGAACTTGGATACTCCTGTGCTGAAGTGCCTTTTGAAAATGAATAGAATCCGGCAGCTTTATCAAGAATGATACTTTCGTTCTCATTCTTATTACCTAAATTTACTAATACCCCGCTTCCTCTTACAATACCATCTTTTTGGCAAGAAAGCACTACACCAAAACCGGTTTTCTTTAACTCTTCAGCTTTATCTTTATTGGAAATAAAAATTTTAACAGCTTCGTTATCGGCTTTTATTGCCTGGTTCCAGCCGTATGCACCTTTAACATTGCTTTCAGTTTGTGGTGTGCCAACCGGGCGGTGACCCACTCCGGAAATAAATGTTTTTACTTCCTGCATACCATAATCAGAATACAGATCAATGAACGAAGGATAAATAAATTTACCATTCAAGTCGTAAACAATAGCATTTTTGGGAATCTCTAATTTTTCGGCAGCATTTAAAACTTTCCCATCCTGTATTAAAAGAGTTCCTTTTTTAATAACCGTTTCAAAGTCTACATAAATTGTGGCGTTTACAAAAGCATAAATACTATGTGTATTAAATGGCGCACCATTTGTGGGGAAAGTAGATTGCCCAAAAAAATTAAAATTTAAAAAACTTAAAACTACTATAAGTGAGCTTATTCTTTTCATTAAAGGGTTAATTTATTTAATAATTATTTGCTCTCACTTTAAAGGTGGTTAATACCAATAAAGCCTTTATTTCAACAACCCTCAAATTTAAACAGATTTACGAAAATTACTAACTCTTATTTGCACTTTATTCTGTCATTTATTGCTATTTTTACGGTAAATATCCACAATATGTATAAAGGTTTTTTGCACACCCATTATTTAGTAGTAAGTCTTTTTCTATTGCTATATGTAATAAAAACTGTTCTATTACTTAGTAACAAAACTGATCTTCTTAAAACCTTCTCAAAAAAAACAAGGGTCTTTGAAATTGTTATCAGCTTCATGTTCTTACTTACCGGTATTTATTTAATGACTCAGTTGCCGTATGGAAGTAAATACGATTATATGCTCTGGATAAAACTGATAATGATCGTTAGCTCAATTCCAATTGCTGTAATAGGTTTTAGAAGGTTTAACAAAACCCTTGCTGCTTTAAGCCTTTTAATGATCACGGGTAGTTTTGGTTTAGGCGAAGTGTATCATAAAAAGAAAGGGATCGCAAAACAAACTGAGAATATAGCAGCTAATGATGGCAAAGCCTTATACGAAGCCAATTGTAATTTATGTCACGGCCCGAATGGAAAACTGGGCATGTCGGGCGCTAAAGACCTTACTGCAACAACTATGGATGTGGCAGCTATTAAAGACATAATTAGTCATGGAAAAGGTGCTATGCCAGCCGCACAGGTGAATACGGAAGAAGCCGGAGCAATTGCAGAATACGTTAATACTCAAATAAAAGGGCACTAAAAAATTAATGAAAGAAACAACCTCTACCTCCATACCTACCCATACCTGTGTATTAATGGGCCTTATAAATAAGCTACAGGATGATGGTGCCGCAAAAGAATATCTGGATGAACTTGCCTTTTTAGCCGAAACTTATGGCCTTGAAACCAAAAAGATCTTCACGCAAAAATTAGAGAAGCCTGACAAGGCCACTTTTATTGGTAAAGGCAAAGTAGCAGAAATTAAAAGTTTTATACTAGAGAATAAAATTGATGTGGTGATATTTGATGATGAACTATCGCCTTCACAACAACGAAATTTAGAGAAAGAACTTGGTAAAAAAATATTGGATCGCACTACTTTGATCCTTGAGATATTTGAACAACGTGCACAAACCGCGCATGCAAAAACGCAGGTGCAATTAGCGCAATATCAATATATGCTTCCACGCCTAACAGGTATGTGGACGCATCTTGAACGGCAGCGCGGGGGCACCGGAACACGCGGTGGTGCCGGTGAAAAGGAAATTGAAACAGACAGGCGGACCGTAAGAGATAAGATCGCTTTATTAAAAGAAAGATTAAAAGAGATAGATAAACAAATGGCCACTCAGCGCAAGAACCGCGGCGAATTAATCAGGGTTGCGTTAGTGGGTTATACAAATGTTGGCAAAAGCACCATTATGAATTTATTAAGCAAAAGCACCGTTTTTGCAGAAAATAAATTGTTTGCCACATTAGATACTACTGTTAGAAAAGTGACCATTGATAATGTTTTTTTTCTTTTAAGCGATACGGTTGGATTTATTAGAAAATTACCAACTGAACTAGTTGAAAGTTTTAAATCTACATTAGATGAAGTGCGCGAAGCAGACATCTTGATACATATTGTTGATATCTCGCATAAAAATTTTGAAGATCATTTAAATGTGGTGAAACAAACCTTACAGGATATTGGCGCCGGTGATAAACCGGTTATTTTGGTCTTCAATAAAATTGATGCGTTTACTTATATTAAAAAAGATGATGATGACCTAACGCCCTCTACCCGCGAAAATTTATCGCTGGAGGATATAAAAAACACCTGGATGAAAAGTCTCAACAATCCCTGTTTATTTATAAGCGCACAAACAAAAGAAAATATAGAGGAATTTAAAAGAACGGTATATGATCTTGTAAAGGAAATGCACATTAAAAGATATCCGTACCATAATTTATTATATTAATGGAGGTTGAATTTATATTTGCATCTGTTAACGACCTGCCAAAAATTGTAGCAACCTATAATTCCACGGTAGCTTCACGCCTTGTTACTGCCGATCTTGAACCTGTAACGGTTGAAAGCAAGATCCAATGGTTCAATGCACATTCGGCAGATAAAAGGCCGCTTTGGTTAGTAAATGTTGATAACGAATATGCCGGTTGGATGAGTTTTAATTCATTTTATGGCCGCCCAGCTTATAACGGTACAGTTGAAGTAAGCATTTACCTGGAAGAAAAAATGCGTGGAAAAGGGCTGGGTAAAATTTGTTTGCAAAAAGCTATAGCCGTTTGCCCATTGCTCAATATTCACTCACTTTTAGGTTTTATTTTTGGCCATAACAAACCCAGCTTAAAACTATTTTACCAGTTCAAGTTTGAAAAATGGGCCCATTTACCATCAATTGCCGATATGGATGGGACCATGAGAGACCTTATCATTCTTGGAAAGAAGGTATAATCGTTCATTTTTTACTCATTTAGGGTATTTCGATAAGGAAAAGTAAGATCTTTATCATTATTTTTAATATTAAAACCTTAAACACTGTCCTAATATTGAAAATGTCGAAAAATAACAATACAAATACCTTTACTTTTATTTTTTAAAACCCGGCATTCTCATTAAAATTGTTATTAAATTTAGTGCTTATACATTATGACACATTTATCAAATAGAGTAAATAAAATATCTGAATCGCAAACAATTGCGATGGCAAGAAAAAGTCGTGAGTTAAAAGCTGCAGGAATTGATATTATAAGTTTAAGTCTTGGCGAACCTGATTTTTCTACACCGCAAATAATTAAAGATGCCGCCAAAAAAGCGATAGATGATAATTATAGTTATTACACACACGTTTCGGGTTATTTGGAATTAAGAGAAGCCATTTGTGGTAAATTTAAACGCGATAATAATTTAGTATATACTGCCGATCAAATTGTAGTTTCAACGGGCGCCAAACAAAGTATTGCAAACGCGGTGTTGTGCCTTGTTAACCCGGGAGATGAAGTAATTATACCGGCACCATTTTGGGTAAGCTATTTAGAAATATTAAAACTTGCAGAAGGAACTCCGGTAATTGTTGATACAAAGATCGAAGCGGATTTTAAGATCTCGCCCGAGCAGTTAGAAAAAGCCATTACACCAAAGTCGCGTTTGATCATGCTTAGTACACCTTGCAACCCAACAGGCAGTGTGTATACAAAGGCAGAGTTAAAAGCTTTGGCTGAAGTTATTGCAAAACACGACGAGCTTTATGTTCTCAGCGATGAGATCTATGAACACATTAATTTTGTTAGCGGCCACGAAAGTTTTGCCCAGTTTGATTTTATAAAAGAAAGGGTTATTACTATCAATGGCGTTTCAAAAGGTTTTGCGATGACAGGCTGGCGCGGAGGAATTATGGCCGCACCAAAATGGCTGGCACAGGCTTGTGATAAAATGCAAGGGCAGTTTACATCGGCTACCTGCAGCATTACACAAAAAGCTATGCACAAAGCCATGGAGCTGGATTACGCAACCTATATAAAACCTATGCGCGATGCTTTCTTAAAAAGAAGGGATCTTGTTTTAAGTTTAATGAAAGAAATTCCGGGTTTAAAAACTAACGTTCCGCAGGGTGCCTTTTATGTATATCCCGAAGTATCTTATTATTTCGGAAAAAAATATAAAGATCATGTGATCAATAACGCCACCGACCTTTCGCTTTATTTATTAGACGAGGGTCACCTGGCATTAGTTCCAGGTGCTGCGTTTGGCGACGATATTTATATTCGTTTTTCATACGCTACCAGTGAAGAGAATTTAAAAGAAGCTTTAAAAAGAATGAAAGAAGCTTTGTCAAAACTTCAATAATTTTTTGTTTACCAATGAAAAAATTTTCAATAAAAAAAGATCATATTCGCGAAATTTTCAAATCCTTCAATAATTTAAATGTCCTTATTATTGGTGATGTAATGATCGACAGTTATTTATGGGGAAAAGTTAGTCGCATTTCTCCTGAGGCACCTGTACCCATTGTAGCAGTTAGCAAAAAAGAAAGAAGGCTTGGAGGCGCGGCAAACGTAGCCTTAAATATTCAGGCCCTTGGCGCTAACCCCATATTATGTTCGGTAGTGGGTGTTGATTATGAAGGCCTTGCTTTTTTAGATTTGTTAAGGGCCCAAAAATTAAGCCAAAAAGGTATTTTAAAATGTCGCGATAGAATTACCACAGTAAAAACCAGAGTTATTGGTAATAACGCACAATTATTAAGAGTAGATGAAGAGGTAGAAGAAGATATCGATCCGTCTGAAACACAGCAGCTTCTTACTTTGATCTCTTACATTATTAACCACGATAAAATTGATGTGATCATATTTGAAGATTACAACAAAGGATTGATTACTACAAAACTGGTAAGCAAAGTAGTAGAATTAGCTAAAAGTAAAAATATTCCAACCTGCGTTGATCCAAAAAAGAAAAATTTTAATACATACAAAGGAGTAAGTTTATTTAAACCAAATTTAAAAGAACTACGCGAAGGAATAAAACTGGATCTTAATGGTGATAATATTAATGAGCTGCAAAGAGCCGTTAGCAGTTTTAGAGTTAAACAAAAAGCAGAAACTATTTTAGTTACACTTGCCGATAAAGGTGTTATTACCAATTCACGAAAAGTAAAGGAGCATTTAACTGCACACGTTAGAAGTATTGCCGATGTAAGCGGCGCCGGTGATACAGTTATTAGCGTTGCCTCTTTATGCCGGGCGCTTGAATGTAATGACATTGTAACTGCAGCCTTAGCAAATCTTGCAGGCGGCCTGGTGTGTGAGCAGGTTGGTGTGGTGCCTATAGACAAATCACAATTATTTGAAGAAGCTTTAAAACTTGATTTTGTAAAATAAATAATGCTGCACGATAATGTTACCCCTTATAAGAACAACGATCCTAAAAAAGAACAGGTTGCGCAAATGTTTGATAACATTGCCAACCGTTATGATTTTTTAAATGGGCTCTTATCATTGGGCACTCATAAAGGTTGGCGCAAAAAATGTGTTAACCTTTTAAGGCCAAAAGATCCTAAAATAATATTGGATGTTGCTACAGGTACCGGCGATTTTGCCATCGAATGTGCAAAACTGGCTCCAACAAAAATTATTGGCATTGATATCAGCGACGGCATGATGCAATTTGGCCGGGAAAAAATTAAAAAATTAAAATTAGACGCCTTAATTACACTTGAAAATGGCAATGCGGAAACCGTTTCGTTTCCCGACAATATGTTTGACGCGATAGTGGTTGGTTTTGGCGTTCGCAATTTTCAAAATCTTGAAAAAGGTCTTGATAACTTATACCGTGTTTTAAAACCCGGCGGACAATTAGTTATTTTGGAATTTGCGTATCCAAAGAATTGGTTCATTAAAGGTTTGTACAATTTTTATTTCTCTTATATTACACCTTCAATCGGGAAAATATTTTCAAAAGATAACCGTGCTTATAGCTATTTAACAGAAAGTGTAAAGGCATTTCCGAATAACGAGAACTTTACTGCTATTTTAAACAAACTAAAATATAAGAACACTCATTTTAAAAGTTTAAGCTTTGGGGTTGCGGCAATTTATTACGCGGAAAAATAAATAAACCTGCATATAAAAAAACTTTTAACTTAGATAAACGTATATTTAAAAACGATAGATCAAAACAACATACAATTATGAGCAATTACCTTTCAATTCCTTTAATTTCCTGGGTAGTAGTGGCTGTTATCATGGTCATTATTTGGTTCTGGGCATTAAAGATCAAGAACAATGGTATTGTAGATATTTTTTGGGCATTTAACTTTACTGTTATTGCAGGTATTATATTGTATTTAGCGGACGGTAATTCTGAAAGAAAAAATTTAGTTTGCGCGTTAGCAGGGTTATGGAGTTTACGATTGGGTATTTATTTATTGATACGTGTTGGTGGACATATTAAAGAAGAGGAAGGCCGTTACAAACAATTACGTTTAGAGTGGAATGATACTAAGTTCTTTTTCTTTTTTCAAATGCAGGCGTTTTCGAATGTGATGTTAGCATTGCCGTTTTTTATCATTGCACTTAATCCTGCAACTGAAATCTCCATGATCGAATACATTGGCGCCGGTTTATGGTTTATATGTATCGTTGGCGAAGGCGTTTCGGACTGGCAATTACAATATTTTAAAAAACACAATACTTTAAAAGGCAAAGTGTGTGAGTTTGGATTGTGGAATTATTCCCGTCACCCAAATTACTTTTTTCAATTTTCTCTCTGGATCTCAGTTTTAATTTTCGCTTTACCAAGTCCTTATGGCTGGATCTCGGCAATATGTCCTTTATCAATAGGTTATTTACTTTTTAAGGTAACAGGCATTCCTATGACCGAAGAACAGGCTGTTAGAAGCAGAGGCGAAGCATACAAAGAATACCAGCGCACCACAAGCGTATTTGTTCCGTGGTTCAAAAAGAAATAAAATATGTTTTACGATAAATTACTCGAAAAAGATAAACTTCCCGATTCTCTTATACGTATTGGTATCCGTAAATTATTAAAGCAGCGTTTACAGGATGAGGACAAAGGAAATACGGAAGCACAGCAAGCGCATTTAATGGAATTGATAGCAGAATTAAAAGCATCGCCAATTGCAGTTAATACACAAGAAGCAAACGAACAGCATTACGAAGTTCCTACTCAATTTTACCAATATTGTTTAGGGAAAAATTTAAAATATAGCAGTGGCTACTGGAATGAAGGTGTAACGGATATCGACACATCTGAAAAAGACATGTTGGAATTGACATGCCAACGTGCAGAATTACAAGACGGGCAGGATGTATTAGAGTTGGGTTGCGGCTGGGGATCGCTTTCATTGTTTATGGCAGCAAAATTTCCAAAAAGTAATTTTACGGTTGTTTCTAATTCCCGAACGCAAAAGATTTATATTGATGAGCAGGCCAAACAAAGAAACATTAATAATCTTACAGTTATTACTATTAATATAAACGATTTTACTTTAGATAAAACTTTTGACAGAGTAGTTTCTGTAGAAATGTTTGAGCACATGCGTAATTATCAAAAACTCATGCACAAAGTAGCAACACTTTTAAAACCTAATGGAAAATTATTCGTACATATTTTTACGCATAAAGAATTTGCATATAAGTTTGAAGTGAAAGACGATAGCGATTGGATGAGTAAATATTTTTTTACAGGCGGCATTATGCCAAGCGATGATCTTTTACTTTATTTTAATGAGCATTTAAATATTCAAAAACACTGGCACTTAAGTGGTAATCATTATAGCAAGACCTCAGAGGCCTGGCTGCAAAATATGGATACACACAGAGCCAAAATAATTCCTTTGTTCGAACAAACCTATGGCAAAGAAAATGCTATAAAATGGTGGGTGTACTGGCGCATATTTTATATGGCCTGCGCAGAATTATGGAATTATAACAATGGCGAAGAATGGATAGTTAGTCATTATTTATTTATTAAGAAGTAAAAACTATGTGGCGTTTGATTGTAGCCGTTCTCCTTTTTTTATTATCATTAATGGTCTTCTTTAGAGCGCCAACCAATTTTTTGTGGCGCGTATCAGTAGCCATCACTGAATTTCCTTACATTTTTGTACTTGCTTCGCTCTTCTTTTTCTTTGTGTGCTTAAAAGCAAATAAATACAAAACTGCAGTTTTATCATTAAGTAGTCTTAGTACTTTAATTTATATACTGCCTATTATCCAGGTATATTTGCGCGGAAATAATTTGGCGGAAGATCTCAAAAAAAAATTCCCTTTTAAAGAAGACGAGCAACAATTACATCAACCCTACTCTTTTTTTAAAATGTTTTCCGGCATTAATCCGAAAAAAATTACACCACAAATTTTGGCCTATAAAAAATTACCTGAAAGAGATCTTAATATTGATCTTTTCCCTTCACAAAAAAACTCTGTATCGCCCTGTGTAATTGTTATACATGGCGGGTCCTGGGCCGAAGGTGACAGTAAACAATTACCTGACCTGAATAGTTATTTAGCAGCCAAAGGTTATCATGTTGCAGCGATTAATTATCGTTTAGCGCCAAAATATAAATCACCTGCACCGGTTGAAGATGTTACCGATGTTATAAACTATCTTATAGCTAATTCAGAGAAATTCAAGATCGATACTTCAAACTTTGTTTTATTAGGCCGTTCTGCAGGGGGGCAAATTGCTTTATGTGCTGCTTATACTTTAAATACACCAAATATTAAAGGTGTAATTTCTTTTTACGCTCCCGCCGATATGGTTTGGGGTGCAAGAATAAAAGGAAACCCGTTAGTATTAAATACAGACAAAGTGTTTAAAGATTATTTAGGTGGACTTATTGATGAAGTTCCGCAAAAATATAATGAAGCCGGTGCGGTGGATCATGTTACCGAAAACTCCACACCAACGCTGATCATTCATGGAGAGCATGATGCAATGGTTGCATATGAACACAGCATACGCTTAGATAAGAAATTAGAAGATAATAAAGTGCCGCATTATTTTTTAAACCTGCCATGGGCTACACATGGCTGCGATTATAATATTAACGGGCCAAGCGGCCAGATAAGCACTTTTGCAATAGAACGTTTTTTAAACTCAGTAACACGTTAATGCAAACAGTAGCGATCATAGGAACAGGTATTGCAGGAATGGGTTGTGGGCATTTGTTACACACGCAATATGATATCACTTTGTATGAGCAGAACGATTATATTGGAGGACATACCAATACTTTTTCTACTGACGAAGATGGCGAACAGGTTTTTATGGATACCGGTTTTATGGTATTTAACTTTGAAACCTACCCTAAGCTCTGCCAATTATTTGATGAAATAAAAGCGCCGATCAAAAAAACAGAAATGTCGTTTAGCGTGCAACATAGGCCCAGTAGCCTGGAATATTGCGGCTCAGGCATTAACGGTTTATTTGCACAACGAAAAAATTTATTCAATATTAAATACATCAAGATGTTAATGGAGATCACACGCTTTAACAAAATAAGTGTTGAGATCCTAGATAATCCAAAATACGAGAACCATTCGCTGGCACAGTACATAAAAGAATTTAATTTCAGCGAAGAAGTGCTGTGGAAATATTTGGTACCAATGAGCTCTGCAGTATGGAGCACGCCAATGGACAAGATGTTGGATTTTCCTGCCGTTGCACTTATTCGTTTTTTTAAGAACCATGGCTTTTTAGGTTTAAATACACAACATCAATGGTACACTCTGGCAAATGGTAGTCAAGCCTATCGTGAAATTTTAATTAAACCATTTAAAGACAAGGTCCATATTAATAATGGTGCAGTAAAAGTAAGTCGTACTAATACTGGTAAAGCAATTGTATTTTTAAAAGATGGTACATCAAAAGAATTTGATAAAGTTATTTTTGCCTCGCATGCAGATGAGACCTTAACGTTGTTAGACCAACCAAGTGCTGAAGAAAAAAGATTATTAGGTACGTTTAAATACCAAAAAAATAGTGCAACAGTTCATACAGATGAATCCACAATGCCAAAGAACAAGGCAATCTGGAGCAGTTGGAATTACAGAATCGAAGAAAGAAATGGTGAACAGATCCCAACCACTATATACTGGATGAACCGATTACAGGGAGTTTCTAAAAAGAAAAATTATTTTGTTTCCATCAACGCCATTCCCGGAACTGTGGCTAAAGCAAAAATTTTAAAAGAAATAAATTACGAGCATCCTTTATTTGATGTACCAGCCATTAACGCGCAAAAAGAATTACAAACATTAAATGAAAAAGGCCCATTATATTATTGTGGAAGTTATTTTAAATACGGCTTTCATGAAGACGCCTACGCAAGCGCTGTAGTATTATGTGAACACTTGTTAAGAAATACGAATTAAATACAATCCACAAATCTGGTTTTACGATATGTGAATTAATTACGAATGAGCGAAACTGGGTTTACGAATTAACACGAAACTACAAATCATAGCAGCAGAGAATAAAATTAAACAGTTATCTTAGTGTTATGGAAATCAAACTTAAAAGAGATGATCTGGTTTATCCTGAATTAAGTTATAAATAATAGGCTTTGTATTTTAGGTATTCACTGAATTAGGTTTTGGTCATGCCGAAAAGTATTATCAAAAAGCTATGGCAATAGCTCTCAAAAACGCAGGTTTGAATTTTAAAGAATAGTTTTATGCGCCTCTTAAATTTCAAAGTGAACTTGTTGGAAAGCTATATCTCGGCTTTTTAGTTGAAGACAAAATAATTATTGAGCTAAAAAAGAACGACCGTTTTGCAAAATCTAATATTGACCAGGTAAACCAATATTTTTTATCAAGCAAATTACAACTGGCATTGCTAATTAATTTCTCTGCAAAAGGAATTATAAGCAAAAGACTTGTCAATATTGAACAAAAATAATATTGAATTTCGCGAAAAACCCTTATAGCTTTAGCGGTTCAATTCGTAAATTCATACATATTCGTAATTCATAGTGAATAGCGTAAAGCTTGGCGGTTCGATTCGTATATTCGTAATAATTACTTTTCGCAGATTAGCATTAAGATTCGTAAAACTTCGCGGTTCGATTCGTATATTCGTACTAATTAGTATTTCGTAGTGAATAGCTGTTTATATAGATCTCTTGTTATGCACAATCGCATGAAACCTACATCCCACAGGTTCAACTACAATGTATTTATGTTCTATATCGATCTGGATGAAATTGAAAGCCTTAGCAAGAAATTATTCTTTTTTAGTCATAATAAATTCAATTTTTTTAGTTTCAGAGATAATGAACATTTACAATTGCCAATTGAGAATCCTGACAAAAGTAAAACAACAAAACAACATATTTTAAACTATCTTGAACAAAACGACATTAAAACTGTTCCTACAAAAATAATGTTACTTACCAATTTAAATGTATTGGGATATAATTTTAACCCCGTCTCTTTTTATTATTGTTTTGATAAAAAAAATGAACCGATCTGCTGCATTGCCGAAGTGAGCAATACCTTTAAAGAAATGAAGCCTTATTTATTAACGAACGAAAATTTAAACATCGACATCTTTCATTTAAATACAGAAAAATATTTTTATGTTTCGCCATTTATGGACCATGATGCCAATTTTGATTTTACTCTTAGTGTTCCGGGTAAAAAATTAAATAACAGAATAGATACTTTTAAAGAAGGTGAACGTATTTTTATAAGCACGTTAACCGGGGTTCAAAAACCAATAACTAACCTAAATTTACTTTGGTATAGTATCCGTTTCCCCTTCATTACGCTTAAAATAATTACCTTAATTCATTGGAATGCCATGCTATTGTGGTTTAAAAAGGTACCCTATCACAAAAAATCCGAAAAATCACATCTGCAAAAGGAAGTTTTTCGTAAATATAAAAACGATTAAAAAAATGTAAGGATTACTGAGAAAATTCGTCTATTTTTAGGTTAATATTCTTAAATTCGTAATAAGAAAAATGTCAACTGCTGCTAGCACTATAACAAAACAAGGATTTTACGAGAAAGTAATTTTAGATTTACTTTCTAAAATGCAATTGGGCACGCTTAACCTTACTTTGCCTAACGGCCATTTAATTAAGATCGGTAATGGAGAAAATAAATTACAGGCAAATATAGAAATTAATGACCCTAATTTTTTTAAACGCTGTGTTTTATATGGCGACATTGGTTTTGGAGAATCTTATACCGATGGTGAATGGGATACTGATAATATTACTAATGTCATCAAATGGTTCTTACTAAATGTAGATAAAGCACCTACCGCTTCCGGCAGTAACACAAAAAGCCTTACTCTAAACGTTTTTAAAATTGCCAATAAATTATATCATTTAAAAAGAGCAAATAGTCTTACAGGTTCTAAAAAAAACATCTCAGCACATTACGACCTCAACAATGAGTTTTTTGCGTTATTTTTAGATGATACCATGACTTACTCTTCTGCTTATTTTAAAAAAGAAGGCATGACCTTAAAAGAAGCGCAGTTAGCAAAATACGATCGTTTGTGCAAACAATTAAATTTACAACCACACGATCATGTGCTTGAAATTGGCAGCGGCTGGGGCGGCAACGCTATTTACATGGCAAAGACCTATGGTTGTAATGTAACTACATTAACCATATCTGAAGAACAATATAAACTGGCAAAAGAAAGCATTGAAAAAGAAAATCTGTCCGACAAAATAACTGTATTAATAAAGGATTACAGGCAAATGACTGGTAAATTTGATAAGATCGTATCTATTGAAATGTTGGAAGCTGTGGGCGCTGAATTTTATAATACCTACTTTAAAAAATGTAGCGATCTTTTAAAGAAGAACGGCATTTTTGCGATCCAGGTAATTACTTGTCCTGATTCACGTTTTGAAAGTTTAAAGAATGGCGTAGATTGGATCCAGAAACATATTTTCCCGGGCTCTTTATTGCCTTCGGTAGCGGCTATAAACAAGTCTATTAACGAGACCTGCGATCTCACCTTAGTTGATCTAAAAGATATTGGTTTAGATTACGCGCACACCTTAAAGATCTGGCACCAGGAATTCAATAAAAATATTGATAAAGTTAAAGCACTAGAATTTGACGATTATTTTATCCGTAAATGGAATTATTATTTGTGTTATTGCGAAGCAGCTTTTGCTATGCGCAACATTAATGTGATGCAATTGGTTTATACAAGACCGAATAATACGGGACGGTAAATTAATCTGAAATATATCGTACTTATGGTACGAAATATTAGCTTTTAGACCTTAAATAGTTTTATTTTCCTTAAACTTCGTAAAAATTATTGCTGCTAAAAGGCATAATACAAAACCAAGAATTCCATTTAAACGGATCCCTAAATCATTTCCAACATCTTTACCATATAACAGCGACATTGAAAATAAGGCAATGCCCACTGTTTGCGAGATCTTTACAAAAAAATAACGTACTGCAAAGTAAATAGCTTCTTTGTTTTGTTTTGTTTCCCGGCTATCTTTTTCAATAACTTCGGCCAAAATAGCAACCGGTAAAATATTAAGTGATGCTAGTGGAATTGCTGCCAAAGCGATCAAGGAAAAGATCTGAACTTCAGCATTTACGGCAAATTTTCCCAACATAAAGATCCCAAGAAAAATACAGCTAAGCAGTATTAAAGAACCAATAACTATTTTTTTCTTACCCACTTTTTTTGCCGCCCAGTTTGTAACAGGATAAAAAATAAAAGACACCAAAACCATTGTGATCATTAATTTATTCCCAATACTTTCCGGTAACTGCAAAAGAACTTTTACAAAAAACATTAACCCCGAAGTGATAAGTGTGATAGAGATAAAATAAGAGAAATCTGCCACAATAAAGAACAGAAAGTTCTTATTGCTTAATGTTTGGATCAAAGCTTGCTTTAAAGGAACAGAACTTGGAACAGAGGTGCAGTATTTTTTTTCATCAATCGTTAAAACTGTTATTAACATAAAAATTGCTGCTAACACAGCGAATAAAAAAATTGTTATTTGCAAAGCATGAATTTTTGAATCTACACCAAAACTATGTTGCATAACTTCCGTTAAATTAAATGCATTAGAAGCAATTCCTATTCCAAATACATAACCAACAGATTGCCAGGTAGCCAAACGTACTTTATCTTCTGAGGTAGGCGCCAATTCAGGCAATAAAGCATTGTAAGGAATAATATAAGTTGTAGAAGAAACATAAAAGCCTATTAGCATAAAAACCAACCAAACAATATTTAAAGTACATTCTTCGTCACGCAAGGGGTAAAAAACCAGGCAACAAAAAATAAGAGACGGAATAATGGCCAGTTTCATTAAGGGGATCCTTCTACCTTTAGGGTTTTTGCTACTATCGCTGAATTGTGCAATTAAAGGGTCATACACAGCATCTATCAATCTTGTGCTTGAGGTAACAATAGCTATAACATTAAATACACCTAATATAGCAACCTGCGTAATAAATTTAGGTAAACCACTATTATCCGGCGGGATATATAAATAAATTAAAATTACGCCTATAAGGTTGATCATAATACTCCAACCCATCATGCCAAAAGCATAAGCAATTTGTTTACCAATTGGGAGTTTTTCTTTCAAGAGATCTTAAATTTTAATGCCAATAACAAGCACATCATCTACCTGCGATAGAGAACCACGCCATTTTTCGAAAGTATTATACAAAGTGGTTTTTTGTTCTTCCATTGTTTGGTCGTGCATATCTATCAAAGTTTCTTTAAAGCGTTTGTATAAAAATTTCTTTCCGCCATTTTCAATATTTGAACCACCAAACTGATCAGCATAACCATCGGTAAATAAATAAATGATATCGCCTTTTTGAAGGTCGAATAATTTATTGGTAAAAGGTTTTGCTACCGAATCCATAGACGCTGTGATGGGTTGTTTATCTGCTTTAAACTCAATCAACTCTTTATTTCTTACAATGTATACAGGGTTATTTGCACCAGCATATTCCAAACGCATACCTTTAATATCAATACAGCAAAGCGCCATATCCATTCCGTCGCGCAATGGCGTTTCGTTATTATTTTTATTTAAACTTTTCTTCAATTCCCAATTCACATAATCCAAAGCTTTGCCCGCCGAATCAACAGCCAGATTATTTAAGGTTTGATTTAATAAGGTATTGCCAATGATACTCATAAAGGCGCCCGGAACGCCATGCCCCGTGCAATCTACAGCAGCTATTACTAAAATATTTGTTCCGGCCTTATAATGGTAACCGTCGGTAGAATGAAGATCTTCTTTTATATCGTAATTCGTGAACCAATAAAAATCACCGCTTACTACATCGCGTGGTTTAAAAAATATGAAAGAATCAGGCGCATATTGTTTTAATTTATCTTTTTCAATAAAAATAGATTGCTGAATACGTTTTGAATATTCGATACTATCAGAAATATCTTTATTCTTTTCATCTATCTCTTTTCGTTGTTCATTGATCTCCTTTTCTAATCGTAACCGTTCTGTTATATCACGCGCGTAAATTACAATTGCCGGACGACCCGCAAAAGGCGCAACTTTAGCAGAGCACTCAACAGGAATTAAATTTCCTGATTTGGTTTTAAAAGGAATGTCTTTATAAATTAAACCACCTTTTTCCCATACATCAGCTACAATACTTGAGCTTTTTTCGAGAAACTCTTTTGGATGAAGATCAAATAACGAAAGTTTTTCTAATTCTTCTTTGTTATATTCTAATAATTTACCTGCGCTGGGATTGCTTTGGTGGATCTTTCCATCCACAATATCAATTACCATCATAGCATCATTAGCCTGGTCGATAATACTTTCGTAATTACTTAATTGTTTTTTTAATGAATCAATAGTCTCTTCTTGATTTTTTGACTCTTCGCTTGTAGATGTTTTTTTAAAAGAAGTGTCTTTTAACGCCTCATTTTCCTTTAATATATCTTTAGACGTTTTATACTTTCCGTCTAACTCTTCAATGATCGGGAAAATTAAAGAAGGATTTAAGAACTCCCCTACTTTATCCGGACGTGAAACATAGCGCACAACACCGGTCTTATCAATTAAAAAAGAAGCGGGTAATGGAATGCCTTCTTCGTATTTTTCAGCAAAATCATTATCATATTCTTTTAACTGAACGCCATATACCATAGCAGTACGTTGCCCTTCATCAGCAAGCACTTTAAAATCCAAGCCTAATTTCTCTACCATACCGCGATTAACACCAACCGGATCGGGGCCAATAGCCATTACCAAAATATTCTTTTCCTGAAATTTAGCATTGTTCTTTTCGTAGGTGCGCAACATCATGTGGCAACCCGGGCACCAATCGCCCCTCACAAAGATCAATAATAAATGTCGTTTATCTTTAAAGTCAGAGAGCTTTACTAATTCTCCATTTTGATCGGGCAAAGCAAACTCATTTGCCGGCTTGCCAATTTGTACGCGGTAACCACCCGAATGGATCTTTAATTGTTTTTTATCTTTTATAATTCCCCAACCTAATAATGCACCAAATAATAATATGGGTAGCGGAAATGCGTAACCCTGCCAACCGTATGAAACAAATATATTACCAAGAATGTAAACACAAGAACCTAATACAACCATTAAAGGCTCGAACCAGGAATAACCGGTATAAGAAAAAGTGGTAAAGAACACGATCCGTAAAATAGAACCAAAGCCGGCAATTAATAGTGCAATTGTTAAGAAAGGAAAATGGTTATATGGTAGATCTAAAGAAGTCCCAATTAAAAGTGCAGAAACAAAAACAGTAATAAATTGATACCAGCTGGTATATTTTGAGACCTCTTTAATGGAAGCAAAATAGGCCAACAAGGATAGTATGGAAGCCGGTAAAGTATAACCCAAAGCCAGGCATATAATGGAGCCAATATTAAAAACAACGGCTAAGGTAGTACTGGGGTGGATCTTTTTCATTTATCTATTCAAATATAGAAAATAATTCTTGAAGTTAAACTAAACAAAAATCCCCTCAGCTTTCGCCAAAGGGATCTTTTTTGTATTAAACTTTAAACTTATTTAATTAAGATCGCAAATACCATAACTAATAATGCTAAGGTCCATGTTGTTTTTTCAATAAAGCTATTTGCTTTTTGAATACTCACAACTTGTTTTACTGTTTTGCTTTGAAATTCACCTTTTGAATTTTGCGCCAAAACTGCAACAACCAGCAACGAACAAAATAGTATTAATGCAATTGATAAAATCATAATTAGTTTTTTTAATTTATTTTACTTCTTCAAAATCAACATCGGTTACATTTTCGCCGCTACTTTTATTAGCGTCTGTTTGTGCACCATTGTTATTTGGATCTGTATTGTTTTGTTGGTTTGCACCTGCGTTTTGCTGCGCTTTGTACATATCTTCGCTGGCGGCAGCCCATAATGTATTTATACTAGCTAAAGCAGTAGTTACTTTTTCTACATCTTTTGATGCATGTGCCGCTTTTAATTCTGTTAAGGCATTTTCGATCGGTGCTTTTTTCTCTGCAGGAATTTTATCGCCAAACTCTTTTAATTGTTTTTCTGTTTGAAAGATCATTGCATCTGCTTCGTTCAATTTATCCACTTCTTCTTTCGCTTTTTTATCTGAATCGGCGTTTGCTTCTGCTTCGCGTTTCATTTTTTCTATCTCTTCCTGACTTAAACCACTCTTAGCTTCAATACGGATGTTATGCGATTTACCGGTTGCTTTATCTTTTGCGCTAACATTTAAGATACCATTGGCGTCAATATCAAAAGTAACTTCAATTTGCGGTACACCGCGTTGTGCAGGTGGTAAACCATCTAAGTTAAATTCACCTAACTTACGGTTATCACGTGCCATCGGGCGCTCACCTTGATACACCACAATCTGTACAGAAGGTTGGTTATCTGCAGCAGTACTAAAATCCTGCGATTTTTTTGTTGGTATGGTTGTGTTCGACTCAATTAATTTTGTGAATACACCACCCATTGTTTCGATACCTAATGATAAAGGTGTAACATCTAACAACAACACATCTTTTACTTCGCCGGTTAAAACACCACCTTGTATTGCTGCACCTAAAGCAACCACTTCATCAGGGTTAACACCTTTGTTTGGCGATTTGCCGAAGAATTTTTCTACAGCAGCTTGCACAGCAGGTATACGTGTTGAACCTCCTACTAAAATAATTTCATCTACTTCTGAAGTTGATAGGCCAGCATTTTTTAATGCTGATCTGCAAGGTTCAATAGTACGTTGAATTAAACTATCTGCTAAAGATTCGAATTTTGCACGGGTTAAGTTTTTTACCAAATGTTTTGGTATACCATTAACCGGCATAATGTATGGCAAATTAATTTCGGTGCTGGTTGAACTTGATAATTCTATTTTTGCTTTTTCTGCAGCTTCTTTTAAACGTTGCAAAGCCATTGGATCCTGACGTAAGTCTAAGCCTTCATCTTTCTTAAATTCGTCAGCTAACCAATCAATAATTACTTGATCAAAATCGTCACCACCTAAGTGTGTATCACCATCAGTAGATTTTACTTCAAACACACCATCGCCTAATTCTAAAACAGACACGTCATGCGTTCCTCCACCACAATCAAACACCACTAATTTAATGTCTTTTCCTTTTTTATCCATACCGTAAGCTAAAGCAGCAGCGGTAGGTTCGTTAATGATACGTTTTACTTTTAAACCTGCAATTTCACCGGCTTCTTTTGTAGCCTGGCGTTGCGCATCGTTAAAGTATGCGGGTACTGTAATTACTGCTTCTGTTACTTCTGTACCTAAAAAATCTTCGGCAGTTTTTTTCATTTTTTGCAAAATGATTGCTGAAATTTCCTGAGGTGTATATTTACGGTCATCAATTTCTACACGTGGTGTATTATTGTCGCCTTTTATTACTTTATATGGCATACGGGCTGCCTCACTTGTTATCTCGTCAAAAGTATGGCCCATAAAACGCTTAATTGAATAAACGGTTTTACGTGGGTTTGTAATTGCCTGGCGTTTTGCCGGGTCTCCCACTTTACGTTCGCCACCTTCTACAAATGCAACAACAGACGGGGTTGTGCGTTTGCCCTCGTTATTTGGTATAACCACAGCTTCATTACCTTCCATAACCGAAACACAGCTATTGGTGGTTCCTAGATCTATTCCTATAATTTTTCCCATTTCTATATTAATTTAATGTATTATTTAGTGGATTAATCTCAATAAATATGCCAAAAGCTTTATAAGGGAAATTAGCGACAACCTGTCACAAAAAGTATAAAAAAGGCTAACAAAATGACGTAAAAAAGAGACCCGATTTGCCTAAAGGTCAGGGACAACCCTGCAGGACAAGGGCTGACGTATAAAACTTATACATACAGGTGCTTGGGTTAAAAGAAAAGGTCGAAATAAAAGTACTTGACATTTCTTTGTAAACTGAGTGCCGTGTTCTAAACGTAAAAATACCCATGGCATCCCGATTGTCAAAGTTCGAGTAAATAGGTTTAGATTGGGCAATGCTTAAAGAGGGAGCTGTAAATTGTAAATAATCAATATATTCCTGTGTGGTTGTATAGGCAAATACCTGCATTTTATACATTTTACGGCCACGGATATTATTATCAAGGCCCATTTTTGATAAAGAATATCCTATCGAAGAAAAAAGATCAACACCTTTAAAATCGAAAGCAAATAATTTATAACTCTGAATGGTTCTAAGATCTTTTATATATTGGTTACCAAAATCATAATCCACATAACGGTAAACTTTGCTGTTATCAAATAATGAATCGAAGAAATGAAATCTCAATTTCATTGAATACAGTGCTCCTTCATTTGGATAGAATTTTGGAGAATACGTTTGGTTCATGGTACTGTAATCAGGATAAATATCCGGATTACTAGGGTTAGAGTTTGCCGGAACCGGGTAATACGGCGCAGTAAAAGGAGTAAAGCCACTAGGTTTAATGCTGTCTATTGCATTTGCCCTGGCAGTAAATACTTTATTGGTGCGGGTATTGGTAACTTTTAAAACATATTGTCCGTTAACATACAACCTGTCTGAAGTAACATACACCCTTTGTGTAGTGTTAAATGCGCCCGGATTTGCTTGTATAACAGAATCACGAAAGGTAATTATTTGTTTATTGCCGGTAGGTGTTGCAGCATTTTTTACACCATTAATATAACGCTCTAAAGTAACAGTGATCTCATCGGGCTGGTAGTTGATTGAGTCTGATATTTTTGCCATATCCGCAGCATTGCCTTCACCCAAAAAAACTTTATTAACCCGCACCATTTGTATAACTTCCTGCGGATTTAAAATCGCATAAATTGTTGGCACTTCCTTATAAGGGGCATTGATATTAAGATCATTCTTACATGTAGAAAAGAGAAGGATACATGCAACCGCTAACAAATATGAAAAATTCAAAAATTTCATGGTTTAAAGATACACTATTTTTTAATCACCTTACAGCTCATTTATTTTTTGGTGCAGGTTTTTATAAATACGGTCGTAACCGGGGTATAAATGGTTAGAAAAGGTGCGTTCGTGAAACACAGATATAAACAAACCATTCACATTTTTAACTTCTTTTGCCAAATTAAGCAATGAGCTTAGCATTTGATCCGGATGTATTTTATCGTAAACAAAATAGGCGCCATCCATAGCGCAAAAAGGCACAAATAAAAGATCAGTTTGCGTTTCGTTAGCAAGATCGTAATAATAGAACGGGAAAGAAGTACCAGCCCTAAACCCTACTTCGGATGCAAAGCCCATCGTAAAATCGGCCAGGATATTATTTTGCAGTAACCAAGCGGGTGTTGTTTTAATGTTAAATTTTAAATAATGCTGGCGCGATAGTTGAACCTGCTTGCCCAGTTTATTTGAAATATCTTTTATTTCATGCTGTAAAATAGTTTTAGTTTCGGAAGAATGGTAAGAGGGGTGCAACCCAATAAATGCAGCGCGTTCTTTTATCCGCTTAAACACCTCAACAAAGGCATTAGAAGTTGGATCAATGGTCCTATCGTATTTTGTACCCGATCTGAAAAGAAAAAAATAAATAAGTGGCATTTTATTGTTTGAACAATAGTCAGAAACAGAAGTATAAATATCAAAAGGATCTGCAGCTTTTCCTGACAGAACATTTTTTCTTTCTTTTAAATTAGCAAGATCAAATTTTAAAATGTCCTTACAAATAGCGCCGGCAGTTCGTAAAAAACCTTTTTCTTTATAAGCGTATAAATTATCTACATCAATGGTACTTATTATTTTAAATTTATTTGTAGGAAAATTAATTCCATTAAAAAAATTATTTAACTCGTTCTTAAGCTCTAGTATCCAAATATCAACAATGGGCTTTAAATGCAATTTTTGTTTAAATAAAATACTGTTGTTTGCTTCAAAACGGCCATGGGCATCGGGTGTAAAGCTTTGCCATTCTTCGTAGCGTGAAATAAAATAAAAAACAGAAGAAAAAATATCGTAATTAAAATTACCGGTATCGTTTACAAAAAAATAAACAAGATCGTTCTTTAAAGTGGCAGGTGGTTTATTTTCTGAAACGCCGCTTTCAAATAAAAATGGATGTGGCACAATTTGAAAGGCGCCGGGAATTATTTTTGAAGAATAATTAATTTTAAAATACCCGGAACTTTCAAACTCCGAAATTGTATTGGCAATAATTAATTTTGTTTTTAAAACATGCTCAAAAATAAATTGCGCTGTATAATTTAATCGCGGACTAATTTTTTCGGAATACAGAATAAAGCCGGGCGATCTTTGATCTACCTCAAGGTTAAGTAATTTATGTAACCCTACTCTATCCACCAGATCAAATTATGAATTTAATTAAAGATAACACCTCATTAATTAACGCAGAGATCTTACTTATCGTGTGTGTATTTAATAAAACTTAAATTAAAGGTAGGCTTTAATGTTGCATTATTGTTTCCGCAAAGAATAACTCTTTCACCATAATTATCGCGTCGTACAACAATAGTTGGATCGGGATCTGCAACAACAAGATGAAACCCATAGTTCTTCTTCTTTTTGTTTATGATAGCTTGTACATGACGGGCAAGATTAAATACATATCTGTTATTTGTGGGATCAAAACTTCCGCCATAACGCAGGTAATCTGTAGAAGACAACTGATCTACCGCATATATCTCTTTGCCTACGGAATCTAAGGGCAATAAAGCTAATTTTGGCGGCGTGTAATAAAGCGCTGTGCCAATAAAAGCAGCAAAAGAAGGGTCAAGATTAAAAATAAATTCAGCGCGGTTAATTGCAATTGGAAAAGAGTCGGCATAGCTTTTTAAATAATCTAAAAAAGGTAATTGAATATTAACCCTTGCGCCCGCCAATCCCTTTAAAAAAAGATCTTGCTTACCTAAAGTTTTGTTACCCAATATTTGCTGGTAAAGCAAATAATTGCCGCCCTGGCTCGGTTGGTACTTAACGGTATTAAATCGTACTGCACTTGTTCCCGAAAAATTAAATTTATAACTCAATTCATCTTTGCTTGCAGATGGTGTACCTTTTTGATAACGCAAATAAAATCCGCTTAATGCATCGGCCAAATTAAACCTGCCAATAACGCCTTGCGTGCTGGGTGAGGTTCCCGGACTTAAATTGCTACCCTCAGATGTAATGTAAAAACCTTTATAGGTATTTATAAAAGTACTATTATCTGTTAAGTACTGAGGATTATTTAAGATAGACTTGGCATAATTATTATCAATTGGAATGCGTAAAACCAATTTACCATCTAAAACACTATATGTGCCGGTAAAAACACCCAAAAGAGAATTACGGTTATGTAAACTATCTTTATTTGAGTAATAAAGTTTATTATTATGTAGAGCTGAATCTAATGCAAAAACAGAATAAGTTAAAGGTGTGCTTTGATCGCCAATAAAATTTAAACTGGTTATTGCCAAAATTATTTCGGCAGAAACTAAATTAGCATCATCGCCAAAAGAAGTACCGGTTACACCATTCTGAATATTGGCATTTAAATATAACCCCACATCCATGCGGCCAAAAGTAGGGTCCTGATTACTTCCTAAAAATTTATATTGATCGTTAAAAGAGGCAATGGTATCTACTTTAACAGTATAAGCTGTAATTGTTGCCGTATCGCAAAAAGTAGCATTAATATCATCTCTCTCAGGCTGCACATCCACTCCTAAAATACTATGATCTTTTTTACAGGAAAAAAAAACGCTTAAAAAAACGAATAATAGCGCTGTATTTTTTAAAATTTTCAAATTACTGTTATAAGCGATAAAAATAGGGATTTATTTAAACAAGATTTTTTATTATTTACTAAAAAATCAAAAAAAATACCCCGACAAGCGCCGGGGTATTAAGTAAATAGCGAACAAAGTTTAGCTTAGAACGTTTGCTTCTTCAAGCATAACATCATAAAACTCATTAAACGAATCCATATATTCTAATTCGTTCTTATAAGATAAGAATGGTTTACCCGATTTTTTAATGAATTTTTCAAGATCCGGATTTAAATTCTCGGTTCCTTGTATAATACCATCAGCATATTCCAAAGATTGTTTCAACATGTTAATGTGACTTGATTCTTCAGCAATATGTTTAAGGTCTTTTTTATTAAATCCATCAAAAGTTAATTTATCGATGAATTTTTTATTTAAAGTTTTTGGATATTCATCTTCATATAACGATACAACTACTTTTGTATCAGCAAATAAAGGGTCTTCCGAATAATACTTTTTAATATACAATGGCATTAATGATGTGAACCAGCCGTGGCAATGGATAATATCCGGCTGCCAGCCTAATTTTTTAACTGTTTCGGCAACGCCGCGTGCAAAAAACATAGCACGCTCGTCATTATCCTCAAAATATTTACCACTTGTTTTGTCTGTTAAAACAGCTTTACGGCTAAAATATTCTTCGTTATCAATAAAATAAACCTGCATACGCGCACTTGGTATGCTGGCAACTTTAATAATTAATGGGTGATCTACATCGTTTATCACCATATTCATCCCCGAAAGGCGAATAACTTCGTGTAATTGATGTCTTCTTTCGTTAATACAGCCGTATTTTGGCATAAAAGTACGAATTTCTTTACCACGCTCCTGAATACCCTGCGGTAGCTTCCTGGCAATTTTTCCAACATAAGTTTCGTCTAAATAAGGGGTAATGTCTTGCGAAACAAAAAGAACTTTGGCTTTCTTCATACTTTAGTTTTAGTTTCCTCTGAATTGAATTTAGTTTCCTAAATAATTATACAAAAGTAATAAAAAAAAATCCATATTTCAAAGTAAAATGTACATTTGCCTCGTTTATCATGTTAATTTTCACGAAAATAGCAGATTTAAGAGGCTTTTTAAAGGAAATAAAAAGCTTAGGTCAATCTGTGGGCTTTGTGCCAACCATGGGTGCCCTGCACAACGGTCATATCTCCCTTATTTCTATTTCGAAAAAGACCTGTAATATAACGGTTTGCAGCATTTTTGTGAATCCTACACAGTTTAATGATAAGGCGGATCTTAAAAGATACCCCAGAATGCCTGAAAAAGACGCTGCTTTTTTGGAAAATGCCGGCTGCGATGTATTATTTATGCCATCGGTAGAAGAAGTTTATCCAACCGAGAAAAAAGAGGCTTATGATTTCGACTATTTAAACACCGTTTTGGAGGGCAAATTCAGGCCCGGACATTTTAATGGTGTAGCGCAGGTAGTAAAGCGCCTGTTTGAAATTGTTGAACCTGATAAAGCTTTTTTTGGGAGCAAAGACTACCAACAGGTTATGATCATAAAAGCCCTTGTAAAACAAATGCATTCACACATAGAGATAGTTAGCTGTCCTATATTACGAGAAAGCGATGGCTTGGCCATGAGCTCGCGAAATACTTTACTAAGTAAAGAAGAAAGAGAAATTGCCACTAAGGTTCCCAAAATAATGATAGAGGCAAAACAACTGGCATTAAATAAAGGCATTAACGAAGCAAAACAATTTGTAGATAATGAGGTAGAAAAAGTGTCCTTAATGAAATTAGAGTATTTTGAGATCTGCAATGCGGATACTTTAAAAACCATTACAGATAATAATGTTCCTAAAAATGCCATTGCCTTAATAGCTGTTTTTGTTGGCAAAATAAGATTAATAGATAATCTTCCATTGAATTAAGAAATATAAAAAGATTATTTTTGAGCCGTTAAACTTTAAATTTTACATTCGATAATGAGCAACATAAAACCCGAAGATTTTTTTAAGAATATTATTTCGCACAGTAAAGAGTACGGCTTTATTTTTCCGAGCAGCGAAATTTATGATGGCCTAAGTGCCGTTTATGATTACGGACAATTGGGTACTGAATTGAAAAAGAACATTCGCGATTACTGGTGGAAAGCCATGGTGCAAATGAACGAGAATATTGTTGGTATTGATACAGCAATATTTATGCACCCAACCACCTGGAAAGCCAGCGGACATGTAGATGCATTTAACGATCCTTTAATAGACAATAAAGATAGCAAGAAACGTTACCGTGCCGATGTTTTAATTGAAGAACATGTTGCAAAAATTGAAGATAAAATAAATAAGGAAGTTGAAAAAGCCGCAAAACGTTTTGAAAATTTTGACGCAGCAATGTTTAAAAGTACAAACGCGCGTGTAAAAGAATATCAGGATAAAATTGATGCGATAAATGAGCGTTTTAAAACAGCTTTAAATGCAACTAATTTAGATGAGGTAAAACAGATAATTATTGATCTTGAAATTGTTTGTCCTATAAGCGGAACTAAAAACTGGACGGATGTCCGTCAGTTTAACCTAATGTTCAATACTTCTACCGGCGCAGTTACTGATGAAACAAACATTATTTATTTAAGACCTGAGACTGCACAAGGTATTTTTGTAAATTATTTGAACGTACAAAAAACCGGACGTATGAAAATACCATTTGGTATTGCACAAACCGGTAAAGCATTTAGAAATGAGATCGTAGCGCGTCAGTTTATTTTCCGGATGCGTGAATTTGAACAAATGGAAATGCAATTTTTTGTAAAGCCAGGTACAGAAATGGAATGGTATGAGTATTGGAAAAAAACGCGTTTGAACTGGCATTTATCTCTTGGCTTGGGTGCAGAAAAATACCGTTTTCACGATCATTTAAAATTAGCGCATTACGCCAATGCAGCTGCAGATATTGAACATCAATTCCCTTTTGGTTTTAAAGAATTAGAAGGCATTCATAGCAGAACAGATTTTGACTTAAAACAACACGAAGAATTCTCCGGGAAAAAATTACAATATTTTGATCCGGAATTAAACGCAAGTTACGTACCTTATGTTGTAGAAACTTCGGTTGGCTTAGACCGTTTGTTCTTATCTGTTCTTGCTTCTGCCCTAAAAGAGGAATCGTTAGAAGGCGGCGATACAAGAACTGTATTAAGCTTACCCCCTGCACTTGCGCCCTATAAAGCAGCTGTTTTTCCTTTAGTAAAAAAAGATGGTTTGCCCGAGTTGGCAGAAAGCATTATGAAAGATCTTAAGTTTGATTTTATGATGGCTTACGATGAAAAAGATACAGTGGGAAAACGTTACAGACGACAAGATGCCATTGGAACGCCATTTTGTATTACCGTAGATCATCAAAGTTTAGAAGATAAAACAGTAACTATTCGTGATAGAGATACCATGAAACAGGAACGTGTTGCTATCGATAAATTACATACCATCCTTACAGAAAGAACAAGTTTACAAAGTTTATTGAAGAAGTTGTAATTTATAACAATACTAAAATTCGAAGCCACTATACAACAAACCTCCATAATTAAAAGGAAGGCTCTTTAATTGAACTGTACTTTTAATTCCTGCAACTATTACACGTTTTCTCAATTTTATTCTTTGCTCAAAACCTATCTGAACAGGAAATATCATCCGAAGTGAAATTCCAGGATACTTAACATTAAAGTTTTCATTTCCAATTTTCGTATCTGAAATTGGAATTTCATGGGTACCTGAACTTCCATAGGTAATAATAGCGTTGAATTCCTCTGTGTGTTTTTTCTGTATGATATAACTCGAGAATACAAATGCTGGGTTGATCGGACTTATAATAATACGGGATCTATTTATATCAATATTAAAATTTATTTCCGCACCTATAATGTGCCTCAAAATATAACCTTCCGCTATATATGTTTTTTGGTTGTAATAAAAGGGAGTATCAGTTTTAGTTAACGCTGTACGTCCATATGTAAATTCAAACCTGGTCTGTGAGTAATAAAAACCAGAGTAAATAGAAAAATGTTTACTGCGTTCGTGTACTTTGCCTAAGGCTATATAGGGTCCGACACCATCTAAAAAATGTTGATCATACGCATGTATTCCAGACCCATTGTAACTCATAGAATTACTTGGGTGACCGTCATTATAGAAAAAATTACTTCCCTGCGTTAAATAATTTACGCCATATTTAATTAACCATGGGCTTCGATTAAGTTTTACATTTAAGGAGTCATCCTTTAAAAATGTACCGGCAAAAATACAATATCCAGAAAACAAAAAAGTCAAAAAAAATATCACTTTTATCTCTTTTGGCTTTTTCATAAAATAAATATACAAAAAAAACAGTAAACAATAAATCCAATAATGTTGTTGAAATGATGAGATTTTTTTTATCATTAATTAAAGTAACTTATTTACTTAAAATCCACTCCCATGCTTTTTCTTTTGAACGAAATACTTTTGCCGGTTTAGATGGTTTATCATAAACAAGTATAAAATTACCTAATAGGTCTTGTGCCATTGATTTGGTTAATATTGCCATTGCAACAATATTGTTGCAGATCTCTTCAGAGGCAATAAACTTTCTTGTTTCTGCATCGCAATCAGAATATTGACCTGCAACTAATACGGCTCTTAGTTTACTTTTTTTAGAAAATTCGCCTAAGGTTTTACTAATTTCTATGGCTTCTTTTATTGTATAAAAATAATCATCATTCAACTCTACTTCACAAATAGTATTAGCATAAAGTGTAACAACCGTATGTTGTAAATTATTTGTGCTGATTACTATAGACATGTTAGCGGTAAGGTATTTCAGTTTAATTTTTTAGTGTAACAAAACTAAATAAAAAAAAAGCTATTTAGTACTTTATTATATTTTAGATTAAAAGATAATTTATACTAGTGTGCAGATTAAAGTTAAATAACATTTATATGTGTTTAGTGATTATTTTATTTTTTTATCTTTTGTTAAACTAATTAAAGGAATTTCATCTATCCAAGAAAACTTATCTCTCAATATACTTGTTTTATTCTTTTTTATATAATCAATATATGCTTGAGCAACAGGTGACATTTTTTTTCCTTGTAACCAAATTAATTGCCATTGTGATTTGATAGGAAAACCAGCAGTTGGTAGAATTTTTAGATCGCCTGATAAAATATCATTTCTTAATCCAATTAATGGCATAATGGAATTACCTAATCCTGCAATCAATGCTTGTTTTACAGCTTCATTGGAGGTGAGCTCCATTTTTTTTCGAACATTGATTTTATGTTTATCGAAATAATTTTCCATAACATATCGTGTTCCTGACCCTTCCTCTCTGAAAATAAGGGGCATTTTCTTTAATTCATCTTTACTAATTATATGTTTAGGTAATTGTTCATTTCTGCCGCCAACAACATACAACTGATTTTCCATTAAAGTTTCCTTGTGTACCTTCATATCATCTGGTAGTACTGATACTAATGCAAAATCAACTTCATTATTCTGTAAACTATTAATTACTTTGGATTTATTGGTTACATCCATTACCAAATCAATTCCTTTATTCTCTTTTAAAAACTCAGTTAAAAAATATGGCATAACATATTTTCCTGTAGAGACAACTGATATAATTAGCCTTCCGGCTAAATACCCTTTATATGACATCGTCTTATAATTAATTGCATACACTTCGTTAATTATGCGTTCAGCCATGGAATATATCTCTTTGCCAAAATCTGTTACATATAATTGCCGACCTACGACTTCAGTTAACGGAATCTCAAACTGATCTTGCAAATGCTTTAATTGAATAGAAACTGCCGGTTGGCTCATATAAAGCTCCTCAGCCGCTTTTGTGATACTTTTAGTTTGAGCCACCTTGGCAAAAATTTTTAATTGATGAAGTGTATAATTCATAATTTTTGTTTATGCATTTAATAACAAATATAAATAAAAATATATGTATTTAGGTGCCTATTTTTGCGACATAAAATATTTAAATATGACAAAACAGAAAATTTTAATGCCGATTTCAGCGTCCCTAACAATAGCTGGACTGCTTCATTTAAAGCTGTACCACAGTTTCTCTAACAAGTTCCTTGAGTTTGGAAATGACACTCTAATAGTCATCCTTCTACTCACTTTTGCGGAAGAAATTTTACTACTAATTTTCTTAACTCCTTTTGCATTATATCAAAAGTTAAGTATGATGTTAAATAGACATATTAATGAAAGTCAACAAGAAACCGGTCAAAGCACTAACCCTCAAAAAATATAAAAATGGAAACAGTAAATAACTTAAAATCGCTCTTCGTTTCTATTCTTTTAATCGTAGCCGGGTTAATTTCTCCTTCAAATGGAGTTGATGACAGAAGTTACAAAACACCTTTAGAAATACTGTCAATTCTGACTATTGTAGTTGTCGCAACTACGCTGATATACTTGATATCGATTTTAGTAGAAAAACAAAGTGAAACAAAAAAATCAGAAAATTAATTAATAAAAGATACATTTTAAAAACAAATTCATGGATACAATAGAAATAAAAGAAACACAGCTACTAATAAATTTTGAATTGAAAAATAAAACATACGCAAAAAGACATATTTTTGTTTATATCACAACAATTTTTCTTTTAGTAACATCACTTTCTGCTTATGGGCAAATTAGCGCAGATAGTGCATTGAAAAGTTTAAAAGAAGGCAACATAAGATTTGTGAACCAAAAAAGCAGTCACCCAAATCAAGATATAGCTAGATTAAAGGAAGTTGAAACAGGGCAAAAGCCTTTTGCAATAATTGTAGGATGTTCTGACTCTCGGGTACCAAGCGAAATAATTTTTGATCAAGGCTTAGGAGATTTGTTTATTATAAGAACAGCAGGACAAGTTTCCTCGTATGCTTCTTGGGGTAGTATTGAATTTGCAAACGCTGTTTTAGGTTCTAAATTAATTGTTGTGTTGGGCCACACAAAATGTGGCGCCGTATCAGCAGCTTGTAAATTGCCGGATGTTCCAGGCCATATAATCACACTAATAAACGCTATTAAACCAGCCGCTGACATTGCTGTAAAAATGAAAGGTGATACTATTGATAATGCGGTAAAGGTAAATGTTGCCTTACAAGTTAAACAATTAAAAAGCCTTGAACCTATTTTAACAAAAGCAATTAAAAACGGGAATTTAAAAGTTGTTGGAGCAGTATATAATTTATCATCGGGTATAGTAGAGTTTTTACCGGAAAATTATCTAGAATTAATTAAAAATTAAAATGTTTAACGGTAGACGCTTAATTATTGCCACAAAGCATCAAAAAGAAAAAGTCATAGCTCCTTTGCTTGAAATAGAATTAGGCGTGAAGTGTTTTGTTTCGCCTGATATTGATAGGGATATATTTGGAACATTTACTGGTGAAATAGAAAGATTGAATGATCCAATAGAAACAGCTCGACAAAAATGTTTAAAGGCTATAGAATTATCGGGATGTGATATGGCTGTTTCAAGTGAAGGCTCTTTTGGATCGCATCCAACTCTATTTTTTGTTAATGCCGATTCTGAGATAATTATGCTAGTTGATAAAAAAAATAATTTAGAATTTATATCTAGAGAAATTAGTACACAAACTAATTTTAATGGCACTGAAATAAGATCTTATAAAGAATTATATGAGTTTGCAAAATCTATTCAATTCCCATCTCATGGTTTAATCCTTAGAAAATCAAAGGAAAATAAGGAAGATATTTTTAAAGGTATTACAACAGCTGCAAAACTAAAAGAAGCTTACTACACTTTAATGGATAAGTTCGGAGAGACTTATGTGGAAACCGACATGAGAGCAATGTATAATCCAACAAGAATGAAAGTGATTGAAAAGGCAACAAAAAAACTAATAGAAAAACTAAAATCACAATGCCCTAAATGTAAAATGCCGGGGTTTTCTATTACCGGCGGAAAAGCCGGTCTATTATGCGAAAACTGTGGGGCGCCAACAAGATCGACATTGCTTCACGTTTTAAATTGTCAATCCTGCGATTTTAGCTCAGAAAAATTATACCCAAATGGAAAAAAATTTGAAGATCCTATGTACTGTGATATTTGTAATCCTTAAAGATTGAATTGTGACTCAAATACAATCTTGTATAAATGCGTAGGTTGACATTTACCGATTGTCAATATTAAATATAAAGTAGTGAAAAACATTTGCCAATGGTTTACATCTTTACTAAAACGATTTTTTTTAATACGACTTGAGATAAGGTATAAATTTTAATAAAAGAAGATCATATCAAATAAAACAGATTGTAAAAAAACAACAATTATGAATTTAGATTTATTAATTTCAAATATTACAAATCCAGCATTCCTATTCTTTATTTTAGGCGTAATAGCAGTTAAACTAAAAAGTGATTTAGAAATCCCACCTAACTCTTCCAAGTTCATTTCTATTTATTTACTTTTTTCCATCGGATTTAAAGGCGGACAAGAGCTATCACATGAAACATTTAGCGCTGAAATATTATTGTCAATGCTTTTCGGAATTGGAATTTCGTTAATAATTCCACTTTACACTTTTTTTATACTAAAGCGGAGAATGAATATTTATGATGCCGGTGCTATTGCTGCGGCTTATGGCTCTGTTAGCGCTGTTACGTTTGTTACAGCAGTGTCCTATTTGGATATTCAAAAACTACAACTCCATGGTCATATGGTTGCAATTATGGCATTGATGGAATCCCCTGCAATAATTGCTGGTTTAATTTTGATGTCTATTTACAACAAAGAAGGAAATAGTGAGGTTAGTAAATTATCTATTATCAAACATTCATTCACAAATGGCAGTGTTCTTTTAATTTTAGGTAGTTTAATTATAGGATTATTAGCTAATGCTAAACAAGCTGAAGGTATTAAGCCCTTTACAAATGATATTTTCAAAGGATTCTTAGCAATTTTTTTACTGGATATGGGCATAACAAGTGGTCGTAAATTAAGTTCCTTTGTTGGTAATAGTTTGTTCCCCTTGATATTTGCAATTATAATACCTCTTTTTAATGGATGCGCAGTAGCATTCGTGAGTTCAATAGTTACAAACGACATTGCCAACAGATTTATTTTTGCGGTTTTAGCGGCCAGCGCATCTTACATCGCTGTTCCTGCTGCTATGAAAATTGCCATACCAAAAGCAAACCCAGGGCTTTATTTACCAATGGCATTAGCGATAACATTTCCTTTAAATATTACGATTGGGATGCCGTTGTATCTTTATGTTGTACAACTAATTTAAGCTAACTTATAAATTAAATGGTATTGATTTCAATGCTTAAGTTTTCTGCGGATCTAATTTATGAGCTCTCAGATTGAATGAAAACCCTTCGTAAAATTCAATAAATAGTTTATTTACCAAGTATGTTCACTTCCATCCCACTGCAGAAACTTACCATTATCCTGTAACGTAATTTTATGTAAGACGTTTTCTAATAATCCCTTAACAGATTGCTCAGTTGTAAGTGCGGCTTTTCCCCCACCCATATCGGTTTGCACCCAGCCCGGATTAACAACAACAGTTATGATATTTTCTTTTACTAAATCAAAAGCCAATGCTCGTGTCATCATATTAAGCGCTGATTTACTGACAGCATAACTGTAATTGCCTCCCGTGGTTTTAATAGAAATGCTTCCCAACCAACTTCCAATATTTATAATTTTTGGTATTTCTGCTTTAGCTAATACTCCTTTAAAATACTTGGCAACTAATACAGGAGCAATAGCATTAATATGAAACATATTTAAAACCTCAGTAGCGTCTAAAATTTCTAACGACAAATTCTTTTGTGCTAATTCCTTATCTCCTTTAGCCCTTGTACCTGAGTTAATACCAGCGTTATTGATCAGAACATCCAACTTTCCAAATGTTAGATTTACCCAATCAACAAGTTCTCTGATTTGATGCTCGTCAGTTACTTCCAACGCTTTTGGAATTACTTTAGTTAAAGTTGGATCCATTATTAAAGCAGCTTCTTTTGCCTTCTCAATATCACGTGCAGTTAGAATTACGGTATAACCAATATTTGATAATTGCTTACACCATTCTAATCCTAAACCTTTGTAAGCGCCTGTTACTAAAGCAATTTTCATCGTCTTACAATCCTAAATGCCATATCTCTTCCTTGTTTTTGAAGAATAGCGAGATTAATCCAACTAAAAGCAAATTGTTCGATGAGTGTAAATTTATCGTTTCCTCCAAAATGATACACATTTTCAAAACCAATTTCTTTTGCTAATTGTTGAGCTACTTGCCTTGCTTTCTCGCTAGAGCCGGCGGTAAACATATCAATTCCTTTTCCTTCATAAATGGGATTTAAAATATTCTCAAACCCTGTTGTATTAAAGCATTTTACAATTTCGCTTGTATTACAATTAGCTATAATTGCATCGCCGGTATTTGTAAATCCTTCGGGTTTTAATGATACAGCATTCATTGTATCAATAATAATTTTGCCTGAAACATCTCCTAAAGATTTCGCTACCTCAGATGTTAATTGGGCAGGAACAGAAATTATAATTATCTCTGCCGCTTTTACCGCTTCAGGAATAGTATTTGCCGAAATATTTTTAGAATATGAAAGCAATTCTTTTCCTTTAAATTCACTGATGTTTCTAACACCGAGTATAATTTGATGGCCAACATCGGCAAATCTTTTTGCCAAGGCGCCACCTACATTTCCTGATCCTATTATTGCAATATTCATTTTTATTTTGTGTTTTGATGTAAGCCTATTTTATTTCCTTCAGAGTCGATTATTATTGCACTATAGCCAAATTTGCCTAAATCTATTTTATCAACAATTACTTTACCGCCTGCTACGCTTACACGATTAATACATTCATCAATGTTATCAAACGTGTTAATGTATATCACCGGCCCTTCAGTTGTAGGTTTTAAATCCGGTCTAACTACGATGGCTCCTCCAACGGCTTCACCTGTAGAAAAAGGCACGTCGAATAATACTAAGTCACCATTTCCAAAAGTGCCTTTTCGAACATGCCCTCCCAAAACAATATTATAAAAATTAAATGCCCGCTCTAAATTTAGTGCCGGTATTTCAAACCAGTTAATTGAATGATTCCAACTCATAGTTATTTCTTTAATGTTGCGGTTAATGTAATTTCTAGTGAGGATAATGCTTTACTTACCGGGCAGGTTGATTTTGCATTATTAGCAATTTCAATAAATTTTTCCTCAGTAATATTTGGAACAACACCTAGTAATTCTAAATGAATTCCTTTAATTACAAAATGACCACCTTCATTTTCCATCGTCAAAATAGCATCCGTTTTTAATTCAGTGGGAGGAAAGCCTGCGCCACCTAATTGAAAACTTAATGCCATACTATAACAACCGGCATGTGCCGCAGCTATTAATTCTTCAGGATTTGTGCCCGCCTTTCCATCTTCACTTTTAAAACGTGTTTGAAAAGAATAAGGCGTATTATTTAATACGTTACTGGTTGATGTTAGGCTACCTTTACCCTCCATTCCTGTTCCTTGCCATACGGCACTTGATTTACGTTGCATAGTGTTTTCTTTTTTTTAAAATTTATTGTAAAGCAAATTTAAATACATTATTGGTGAAATCTTCTAAAGTTGTTGGTGTAGTGGTTTCTGCGGTGCGAGAAGATATATTAAATAATCCTGCATTAATACCAACATACATTCCGTTAAATGCATCCGCTACACTTTCTGAAATACCATATTCTAATAATGCTTTTTTATTATCTTCAAACGGAAATTCAATGTAAGGTAATTCCGGTTTGTTAATGGCCTTTCCAACGATAGCCGCAACTTCAGTATGATTATAGTGTCTGTCACCTAATAAATCTAAAAATGATTTTCCTTTAAAATTTAAGGAAGACAATTTATTGGCTGCTACTTCTGCAATGTCTTTCGTGGCAATCATACCCATACTTAAATTTGCTTTAACCGGTGAACCAATAATTCCCATGCCTTTTATAATTCCAATTTGATTGAATAAGTTCTCCATAAAATAACTAGCCCTTAAACTTATGACGTTTACGTCTTCAGCTAATTTATTTAAACGAAGTTCTTGTCTGCCTAAACCGGCTACAATGCCTGTATTTTCAATATCCTGTGCGCCTTGTGATGAAATAAAAACTACGTTTTTAACACCTGAATTTTTAATAGCTATTACTTGTGCTTCTCCAACTTCATCTTGGTACTTACCAATATTGTTAGATTGTAAATTTGGAGGGATAATAAGAAATACAGCTTCCGCTCCTTTAAATGCATTGCTTAAAAAAGAGGCATCATGTAAATCACCTTTTTCAATGCTTGCTCCTAGTTTTTTTAATGCTTGCAACTTTTCGTCATTACGACCAATTGCTTTTACTTGTTTTCCTTTAGCTAATAAATTAGCTACTGTTTTAGAACCGATATGTCCGGTTGCGCCTGTTACTACGATCATGTTTTTTTGTTTTTGTGGTTTAACTTAATTTAGTTAGTTTTGTAAAGGAACTAATAATAGTTACATATAGTAACTAAAGTAAAAAATAAAGTGGTAACAAAAAGGTAACTAATGAAAAAAGAAGTGTATCAATGTCCGGTAACAGCTACGTTAAGTGTTATTGGAGGCAGATGGAAGCCGATTATTATCTGGACATTATCAAACGGAAGTAAACGTTTTGGCCAATTAGATGCTATTATAACTGGCATTAGTCGTAAAATATTAACTGAACAATTAAAGGAGTTAGAAGCTGATGGCCTTATTACAAGAACCGAGTATAAAGAAATTCCACCACGTGTTGTGTATGAACTGAGTGAAAAAGGAAAATCATTAAAACCTGTAATGAAAGCCATGTGCAATTGGGGAACAGAAAATGTTTTAAAAAAGAAATGATAGATATTCTTCAACAAAATATTATTAAAAGACTGGGAGAAGAGGTCGGAAATTTAGAGAATTTACTGTCTCACTAAAGAAAATATCAATTGGTGATGAAATCCTTTCTATTAACGAAAAAGAAATGCTAAATATTTCTGAATGTGAATTTCTTTTAAACTCACCATTATTAGATGTAAAAATTGCAACTTTAAAAATTCGAAATGCTAAAGGAGAAATACGGAAAATTGATATTCATAAAAAATAACTAAAGCTAAAAGCGGTTTGACAAACGTGGAAATTAATTGTCCCACAGAGGGCTCTATGTTTAATCAACATTGAAGCGACGCATAAACATTTGTGTTAAAGAAATCGCAACCTTTTTCCAAACCGGAAACAGATCCACTAATAATAAGGTTTTAAAGTCTATAGAAAAGATAGATCTTGTTATTGATTTTGAAAATATTATCACGTGTTCAAATATGGGATTTAATTATTCATCAACAGATTTAGCTAAGCTACGCGTAACATACAATGAGTTAAGGAACAAAAAATTAAAGCCGACGATTAATTTATTCGTTTATTTAACCACAAATTTCTGTACAATTTTTTAGCATCGTACTCAAGTGCTTGTTTCTCAATATTGAAGTATCTGTTACCTCGCGGGTCGTTTCCAACACCAGCTAAGTATGCCCAATTACCCCAATTGCTGCAAACATCATAATCAATTAGTTGCTGTTCAAAATAAGCTGCTCCATAACGCCAGTCTAGTTTTAAGTCGTTCACCAAATAACTGGCTACAATTTGCCTGCCACGATTACTTATAAAACCTGTCAATTTTAATTCCTGCATATTAGCGTCAACAAAATCTATTCCTGTTTTGCCATTAATCCATTTCTCAAACACTTCTTGATTATGAACTTTTAGATTTGTCTCCCATGTTTTAATTCCAGATTGCAAAAATAATTTTTGGCGATATTTCTTCATCATAAAACGAAAATAATCACGCCAAAATAATTCAAACACCAACCAGTAGGTTGAATCATTTTCTCCATACACAGATTCATATTTTTTTAGCTCGTAATAGATCTCTCGTGGCGATAAACAACCCTGAGCTAACCAGGCCGAAAATTTTGTAGAATAATCTGCTCCAACTAAACCATTGCGTGTTTCTTTATAATTAGAAACAGCTTTACTTTGCGAAAAATAATAATGCAGTCGAGCATAACCTTCCGTTTCTCCACCTTTAAAATTAAACGCTTTTCGTTTATCGTTAATAGGTTTTGTTAATCCTAATTCTTCTAAAGTTGGTAAGACAAGGTGATTTATTTTAGGAGATTTGATTTGCGCCGGAGTGTCAAAAATTGTACGAATAGCCGACTCTTTTTCTACCTTTCGTCTAAATATTGTAAAAACATCAGGTATATCTTTAATAGAAAAAGGTAAATCAACCGCATGGTAAAGAGTGCTTGTGCTAAATGTTTCAAGTGTACAGTTTATCTTCCATAATTCTTTTTCAACCTCCGCTTCAGTTCTCTTTTCTTCAAAGGCAACTTCTTTTTTTGCATAAACTTTGCTGGCACCATATTGAGATGCTATTCTTAATAGTTCATCTTTTGGATGGCCATTTAAAATTAGAAGTCCTGAGCCTATTTTTCTTAATTTACTATCTAAGTCCAGAAGTGATTCTAATATAAACTGGGCTCTAAAATTGCCGGTTTTTTTTAATCCAAATTCGGTAATATTAAAATGACTATTGTCAAAACAATACACCGGTAGTATTTCGTCGCTATGGTTAATGGCTTCTATCAGCGTTTCATTATCATGTAAACGCAGATCTGTTTTGAACCAAATTATAGATCTCCTCATTTATAATGTATTAATATTATTCAAATAAAAATCAGCCTGTTCTAACAAATCAGCTTTCGCTTTTGGAGCCATACGCTGCCAAACTTTATACATCATCCCTATCCTTGGATTTTTTGATAATATTTTTTCGTGTTTATCATAAAAGTTCCAGTACAAACTATTAAATGGGCAAGCTTTATCGCCCGTTTTTATATCTTTTTTATAGTAACAGGTATTACAATAATGACTCATTTTATCAATATACGTAGCCGAGCTTACATAAGGTTTTGTACCAATTATTCCGCCATCTGCAAACTGACTCATACCACGCGTATTCGTAATTTCAACCCATTCGATGGCATCAATATAAATACCCAAATACCAAGCATCTACCTCATCGGGATGCACACCAGCTAACAGCGCAAAATTACCTGTTACCATTAATCTTTGTATGTGGTGAGCATAAGCGTAATTTAAAGATTGTTTAATAGAGTTACTCAAACATTTCATTTTAGTATCACCCGTCCAGTACCACTTTGGCAATTTTTGGGTATGATTAAAGAAATTCATTTTTGCAAACTCGGGCATTTTTAACCAATAAATACCACGCATGTATTCCCGCCAACCTAATATTTGCCTTACAAAACCTTCGAGCTGATTAATCGCTATAGACTCAGGTCGACGTTGCCATTCAGAAACTGCTCTCTCAATAACTTCTTTCGGTGACAGTAATTTTATGTTGAGCGAAAATGATAATCTTGAGTGATACAATGACCAATCATTAGGAGTCATCGCATCTTCATAAGTGCCAAATAACGGCAGACATTCTTCTACAAAGAAATTTAGCAGCTCCAAAGACTGTTTTCTGTTAATAGGCCAAATAAATCTTTTTGCATCAACGGTACCAATTGTTTTAATATCTGTTTGGTTTAGCATGTCGTTAATTCCGGTTACATCATTATCAAACACCAATGGGGATGTAAATGTATGATTTGCAGGTAATTTTTTACGGTTATCTTTATCATAGTTCCATTGCCCTGTTAATGGTTGATCCCCGTTCATTAGTATATTATGTTTTTTCCGCATTGCACGGTAAAAACTTTCCATCAGAAAGGTTTTTTTTCCTGTAAAAAATTCACCTAGCTCGTTACGTTTACTAAAAAAATGCTCACTATCAAAAGCGTTGCTCTCTATTTTTAGTGTTTTGCAAAAATCAATCAACTGCTTATTTACACGATATTCATCGGGTAGTTGATATTCAAAATGTGTAAATTTTTCCTTTACTATCAATACAGAAATGTTTTCTTCAAATGACTGTAAATTATTTTTATCATTTAATTTAAAATAAATAACATTATGCTTTTTTCCTTTCAGCTCGTTAGAAAACTGACGCATTGCTGCAAAAAAACCCAAAATTTTTTGAATATGATGTGTTGTATAATCTGTCTCGGCCCTAATTTCCATCATTACATAAGTAACCCCTTCGTCAACCTTCTGATACCAGAAGTGCTGACTATTAAGTTGATCTCCTAATATTAGCCTCATTGTTTTTTTTATTGCCATTTTAATTTGGTTTTGTCTTTCTGCATCTTTCGCTGCAATATTTCACTTCGTCCCAATTTTTTTCCCATTTCTTTCTCCAAGTAAAAGGTTTGCGGCATATTAAGCAGATCTTAGAGGGTAAATGTTGTTTTTTAACGCCTTTCATTATTCATTTTTTAAACTTCTACGATCTCCTAATATCAAGTGCGTAAAAGTCATGGGGGTTTTTCAATTTATAATAATGTATCAAATACTAAAATTAATTCGTTTGATTTCCTTCGAATAAACTATCTGTATTCACTTTACACAATTATTCCATTGCTTTGGGCTTAGTAGTATTCGTTCGCATTTTGGGTAAATCCAATTCATATTATATTTTTTTTCGTTTCCACTTTACTTCAATAGCAGATCCTTCTGCAATAAATACAGATGTTGGTTTAATGCTATTTAAAAAAGCAAAATCGCTGCCATAATTTGCCTCAAAATCACAATCAATCGTGCTGCTTTTAATGGTGTTGATTTTCCAACGTGGGTGATTAATTTTGTATTCTTCAGTCGTCGTTGCATTTACTTTAGTATAGCCATAATAGTGTTCAAAAATAAATTCTTCAAAACTATTTTTAAACATTTCTAAAGTTGGTTGTTGCGCCTCAACACTAATTGTATTCCACTTATTATTCAATAACCATTGGTAGGTAATTTGTTTTATACTGTCATTTATTTGCCAACGATGTTTAGTTTTAACAGCAGTATAGTGTTCTTTATACAATTTATTAGCCAACCAAGCCACCGCCTTGTAAGGTACAGTTTCATTAATAAATACCACGCCTCGTTTTAGTTCGCCTCCTTCTTTTCGGCACACGTAAAAACGTAAGTTAACTTCTTCAAACGTCCCTAATTTTGGAATGGGTATTTTAAATATCCGTGTATCTTTAAACAAGAAACCTACTAAACTCACATATGCATTGCCTTGGTAAGTATCTATTTCTAATCCCTTGGGCAAATAAGGCGCAAGCACGTTTACCGGTACTGCATAATTAGCCATAATAATATTTTCCCACTTTGCCTGTAAAAAATTAGTCATTAGTCTTATATATTAATTTAAAAGTATTTATAATTAAGTTGGGGTTTTAGTTATCTTTTTGTTAAGTGTGATTTTGGATTACTGACATGCTTTTTTAAAATGCGTTGCCCTTCTGTTTTTACATCATCTTTTTTGCGATATGACCAAACAATATCACTTGCTCGTTTTCTACTTTCTTCAATATCTACTATTGGCGAGGGATAGTCAGTACCTATTTTGCATTTATAGAGCTGTTGTTCTATTAAAGATAATTTCCAGGGCTCATGAACTAAATTGGCGGGGACATTTATCAACTCAGGGAGCCATTGTTTAATAAATAAACCTTCAGGGTCGTGCTCTTGTGAATTTTTTATAGGATTGTAAATGCGAATAGTATTAATACCTGTAACGCCGCTCTGCATTTGGAGTTGAGGATAGTGGATGCCGGGTTCATAATCTAAAAACTGACGCGCTAAAAAATGTAGATCGCGCCAGTCTTGCCATAAATTAAATACAAAAAAAGAAACCACCATGGCTCGCATTCTAAAATTGATATAACCTGTAGCTATTAAACATTTCATACACGCATCAACTAATGGAACACCGGTATTACCATTTTGCCAGGCTTTAATATAAGTTTCGTTTTTAGGTTTAATTAATTTATCATAAGCTCTATTTACATTCTCAAATTCCATTTCACATTCATCTTCAAACTTCTGCATAAAATGGCAGTGCCATAATAAACGAGATTTAAAATTTGCAAGCGCTCGTTTGTTTTCAGCATTATCGTAATGTTGTTGTATATATAAATACACCATGCGCATACTTATATTGCCATAAGTTAAATAAGGTGACAAGCGACTGCAACCTTTACGGCTAAGAGATGGCTTCGAAATATGTTTGCTATAATTAATATAGCGCTTTTGAATAAAGCTACTTAAGTATTTCCAAGCAAAAGACTCTCCGCCAGGCTGAAAGTTCTTATGAGAAGTTGTAATTGCCGTTGGCAGATCATTCCCCTTTAATTTTTTATAGAATCCATCGTCTAAATTTAAAATATTCCAATCGATTTCGTTTATCAATTTTGGAGCTTGAGACATTGTTTGATGCCAGCGTTGTTCCCAATTTTGACGTGTTTTTAATTTACGGATAACACCATGTAACTGCGATTCTTTCCAAATAATGTTGTTCTGTTTACAAAATTGTTTAACCGTAATATCTCTATCGTAACTTAATTTATTTCCAACTTCCTGATGAGAAAAAATGGTTTGAATATCATAGCATTCGGAAATAGCTGTAAATAATGGTATTGCCTCATTATGAAAAACAAATAGTTGAGCGTTTATTATTTTTAGCTTTTCTTGCATTTCTTTTAACGATTCGTAAACAAAACGCCAATGCCTAACATCGCTATCAGCGTAACCCATTAAAGAAGGCTCAAAAAAATAAACAAGCAATAACGGCAAACTTTCTTGTTGTGCCAGGTATAAAGGTTCGTGATCTGTAAACCTCAAATCACGCTTAAACCAAACTATATTTATTTTTTGTTTCAATATTTTTTTCTTTTATGTGATATTATGTTTTGTATGCAGCGGTCGAGTCATTCTTTTTCCATTAGTATAACTATCCAACCACTACCTGTAGTGGTTACTTCTTTTTCAATATCAATAAAACTTCTTTTTCGATACAATTCTGTGTTATCATTTATTTAAAATTTCAAGTCCAAATTGTCAAGTTAATAGCGGCATGGTTTTAGGCGAAACGATAAAGTTATAACCCTTTTTTTCGTCACTTTTGATTAATTGAACTGTTTTGGTCGGAAATAACATTGTTTTTTTTGTTTAACAAAAACGCATAAATATTAAACAAAAGTAGTGAATTATAGCTAATAAATTAACCTTTTCATGAATTCCTTTTGAACAGTAAGTGCGCCCGAAGTGAAAACAAAGTATTTTAAACAGAAAGAGCCACTCGATAAAGTGGCTCTTTCTGTTTAAATAAATTCTATTTTATTACAATCCTTGTCCGTGACAACTCTTGTATTTTTTACCGCTACCGCAAGGGCAAGGATCGTTACGTCCAATTTTTGCGTCAACACGGATAGGTTGAATTTTTGGTTTTTGTTGTTGTGCATTTTGTTCTTCGACGATATTTTCATCGCGGCTCTCAACCAGTTTTTCTTTCTTTTGCTTTGGTTGCTCTTGAGTAAATTTAGCTTGTTGAATTTGTTGCTGATCATTTTCAACCGGCAAACCACCTTTCATTAAGAACGAAATAACTTCTTTGTTACTCTTAATTATCATCTCTTTAAATAAATTAAACGATTCTAACTTATAAATAACCAAAGGATCTTTTTGCTCTAACGAAGCGTTTTGAACAGCTTGCTTTAGATCATCCAATTCACGTAAATGTTCTTTCCAGGAATCATCTATCATGGCAAGCACAACCGATTTCTCGAAGCCTAAAACTAAAGCGCGGCCTTTGGTCTCAAAAGCTTTCTTTAAATTAACCACAACCTGTACGCCCCTGATACCATCAGTAAAGGGCGTAACAATATTTTCGAAGGTATTGTTTGGATTGGTATAAACATCTTTAACAACCGGGAAAGCCTGCTCGGCCACCACCGCTGATTTTTGAGTATAATATGTTTGAACGGCAGCAAATAACTGCTCTGCTAATTCATCTTCTTTACCCGAATTAAATTGTTGTTCGGTAAACGGACTTTCGATACCGAAATTCTTAATACATTCTAAGTTAAACCCTTCTGCATCTTTTGATACCTGATGTTCTTCAATCAAACTGGCTGCCACTTCGTAGATCATGTTGGCAATATCAATACTTAATTTATCACCATATAATGCATTACGACGACGTTTGTAAATAACGTCACGTTGCGCATTCATTACATCATCATACTCGATCAAACGTTTACGGGTACCAAAGTTATTTTCTTCTACTTTCTTTTGGGCACGCTCAATACTCTTGCTGATCATGCTGTGCTGGATCACTTCACCTTCTTTTAATCCCATGCGATCCATTAACGAAGCAATACGCTCGCTACCAAATAAACGCATTAAATTATCTTCCAAAGAAACAAAGAATTGCGAACTTCCGGGATCTCCCTGCCTACCAGCACGACCACGCAACTGCCTGTCTACACGGCGAGACTCATGACGCTCTGTACCTATAATTGCTAAACCGCCCGCTTCTTTAACACCCGGCCCTAATTTAATATCCGTTCCACGACCGGCCATATTGGTAGCAATGGTAACGGTTCCTGCCTTGCCGGCTTCGGCAACAATGTCTGCCTCTTTTGCATGCAATTTCGCATTTAACACATTGTGTTTAATACCGCGCAATTTCAACATGCGGCTTAATAATTCAGAGATCTCAACGGTTGTAGTACCTATAAGTACCGGCCTTCCTGCGGCAACTAATTTTACAACCTCTTCAATAACCGCGTTATATTTTTCGCGTTTGGTTTTGTAAACAAAATCCTGTTCATCCTTACGCGTCATTGGACGGTTGGTTGGAATTTCCACCACATCTAATTTATAAATGCTCCAAAACTCTTGTGCTTCTGTAGTTGCAGTACCCGTCATACCCGCCAGCTTATTATACATACGGAAATAATTCTGTAATGTAATAGTCGCATAAGTTTGAGTAGCTGCTTCGATCTTTACATTTTCTTTCGCTTCAATGGCCTGGTGCAGTCCATCGCTGTATCTACGGCCTTCCATGATACGGCCGGTTTGCTCATCAACAATTTTTACCTGCCCGCCATCAATTACATATTCCGTATCTTTTTCAAAAACAGTGTATGCTTTTAATAATTGGTTCATGGTATGAATGCGTTCGCTTTTAATACTGAACTCACGCATCACCGCTTCTTTAGCCAATAATTTTTCTTTAGGGTCAAGAATTGTTTTTTCGATATCCGCTACCTCATCGCCCACATTTGGAATAACGAAGAACTTAGTATCATCTGTATTACCTGTAATAAAATCAATTCCCTTTTCAGATAATTCAACGTGGTTATTTTTTTCGTCGATGGTAAAATAAAGTTCTACATCAATTTTATGCATCTCTTTATTTTGATCCTGCATATAATGATTTTCAGTCTTTTGTAATAAAGCCCTTACACCATTCTCACTTAAGAATTTAATTAAAGCAGTATTTTTTGGCAAACCTCTAAACGCTCTTAATAATGGAATGCCTGCTTCTTTTTCCTTCCCTTCGGCAAATAATTTTTTTGCTTCGGTAATACAAGTATTTAAATATTGTTTTTGTATATTAACTAGTTTTTCGATCCTTGGTTTGTAATCTAAAAACTCGTGCTTATCGCCTTGTGGTGTTGGTCCGCTAATGATCAATGGCGTTCGCGCATCATCAATTAAAACTGAATCGACCTCATCTACAATAGCAAAATTATGTTTACGTTGAACCAGTTCATCCACGCTGCGAGCCATGTTATCGCGCAGGTAATCAAAACCAAATTCGTTATTGGTACCATATGTAATATCTGAGTTATAGGCTTTGCGGCGTTCGTCTGTATTCGGTTCATGCTTATCAATACAATCAACAATTAAGCCATGAAAATAAAATAATGGCGCATTCCATTCGCTGTCACGTTTTGCCAAATAATTATTCACAGTTACAACGTGAACACCTCTACCTGACAAAGCGTTTAAGAACACAGGCAATGTAGATACTAAGGTTTTACCCTCACCGGTTGTCATCTCAGAAATTTTTCCGGAGTGTAATACCATACCGCCAATTAACTGAACGTTGTAATGCACCATATCCCAGGTAATTTCGTTACCGGCGGCTAACCACTTATTTTTGTAAGATGCTTTTGATCCATTTATTTGAATGTTTGCATGCTCTTTAGAAAGCTCTCTGTCCACATCTGTTGCGGTAACTTCCATGCTCTCATTTTCTTTAAAACGGCGAGCTGTTTCTTTTAAGATGGCAAAAGCCTCGGGAAGGATCTCATTTAAAACTTCTTCTATTTTTTTAGTGACCTCTTTATCGATCTCATCAATTTTTTTGTATAAATCCTCTTTGGTATTTACATCAATATCAGGATTAGACTCTACTTGCGTTTTAATAGCTGCGATCTCATCATTTTGTGGTTTAACAGCCGTTTGAATTTTTGCTTTTAAGGCCGCAGACTTTGCTCTGAGCTCATCGTGTGAAATAGAATTTAAGGAGTTATAGATGGTATTTATTTCTTCAACTTTTGATTCAAGGCCTTTAACATCTTTTTCGCTTTTAGTACCTAAAAGCTTTTTTAGAAAATCGAACATGTATTTATAAATTTTAAGCCAATAAAGGTAGCAAAATTTAAGAGTTCGAGGGTACTTAATTTTGATTTGTTAACAGATTTCTGCTTTTAAATGCCCACTTTAAATATCCATTTCGCTAACATATAAAATTATGGCAAAGATGTTGGGTTTATGTGGGCTAAAACAATGTGAAAATAAAGACTTTAAAAGCTATTAATTCGTTAATTAAAAGTCGGTTTCTTATTTCTTGTTGCGGTTTCAATATAATTCACTCAAAATTAACCCATTGGCAAACAATTATTTTCGCCAAAAATTGGGAAAGATGGCGTAAAATGATATATTTGCACCCTTAAATTAAAAAAATACTTAGTAGAATTTTAGATTATGCAAAACAAAGGTGCTGTTAAATTATTTGCCGTTTTATTAGGCTTGGCGTGTATATTTTATTTATCGTTTACGTGGATAACTAATGGAGTTGAAAAGGATGCTGAAGAGTACGCCAACAACATTATTGAATCTGCCAAAGTAAAAATGGCTGCAAAGGAGTATTCAAAGGGAAGTGAGGCAAAATCAAAAGGCTACATCGATTCTGTGAAGCTTTATGTTTCTGACCGTTACCTGGATTCAATGAAAAAGCAAACGGTATATGATATACTTATTGCAGAATACACCTACGAAGAATGTAAAAAGAACGCTATCAATTTGGGTCTTGACTTACGTGGTGGTATGAACGTAACCCTCGAGGTTTCGGTTATTGATATCATTAAGAATTTAAGTAATAATAGCGCTGATGCTCAATTTAACGCTGCCTTAAATGAAACTCAAAAAAATCTTGGTGTAAATAATAATGATGACTTTATTACTTTGTTTGAAAAAACATACAAACGTACTGCGCCGCAAGGCCGTTTAGCGCCATTATTTCAAACTATCGAAAATAAAAGTAAACTTTCATACAATTCAACCAACGAAGAAGTAATTACCTTTATAAAAGCCCGTGTTTACGAAGCTATTGGAAATGCAGAAAAAACATTCCGTAGTCGTATTGACCGTTTTGGTGTATCACAACCAAATATTCAAAAATTAGAAGCAACCGGACGTATCTTAGTTGAATTACCGGGCGTTAAAGATAAAGCACGTGTACGTGAATTATTACAAGGTACTGCCAATCTTGAGTTCTGGGAAACTTATGAGAATGGCGAGATCGCTCAATTATTTGATAAAGTAAATTATTTGGTTAGAAGTACAATTAGTCCTGAAACGATTACCTCAGGTACAGATTCAACTTTAATTACAATTTCAGATTCTGCAAGAGCTGCAAATCCTGCATTAGCTGCTAAGATCGATTCAACAAATAATGCAAATAAAAAAGTTGACACCACTAAAACTGCTTCAACAGCTTCAGTAAATCCCCAGGATACTGCCTTAAAGAATTTCGTTAAGCGTTATCCTTTATATTCTATGTACTCTCCATTAAAACCAAATGTGGTAATGGATGAAAAAGGTCAACCAAAAAACTATGGCGAAGGCCCTGTTGTTGGTCGTTGTTATTCAAAAGCAGATACTGCCTTGGTTAACCAGTATTTAAAGATTGCTAAAGCGAAAAGCATTTTCCCTTCAAAATTAAAATTCATGTGGGGATCAAAAGAAGTTGAACAAAAAAATGAAGAAGGAAAAGTAGTTGCTACGTATTTTGAATTATTTGCTATTAAACAAACAGACAGTAAAGGCAAAGCCGCTTTAAGTGGCGATATTATTACCGATGCGCGTAAAGATTACGATCAACGCCAGGGTGGTGTTCCATTAATAAGCATGAGCATGAACTCTGAAGCTTCTCAAAAATGGGCAACCATTACAGGCGCAAATAAAGGTAAATGTGTTGCTGTTGTTATGGATAACATGGTGTATTCTGCACCACGTGTAAACGGTGCCATTACAGGTGGCCAATCTCAAATCACAGGAAACTTTACTGACGCTGAAGCAGATGCCTTAGCGGCGATCTTAAGCGCGGGTAAGTTGCCGGCACCGGCACACATAGTTGAAGAAAGTATTGTTGGTCCATCATTAGGACAAGAAGCCATTGATTCGGGTTTAACGAGCTTTGGTATTGCTTTATTAGTGATCTTGGTTTTTATGTTTATGTATTATAACAAAGCTGGTTTGGTTGCAAACATTGCCTTAGTTGCTAATATGTTCTTTATTATGGGGATCTTAACTTCCCTAGGTGCTGTATTAACCTTACCCGGTATTGCGGGTATAGTTTTAACTATTGGTTTGGCGGTAGATGCCAACATCTTAATATTTGAGCGTGTACGTGAAGAACTGGCATTAGGTAAAGCTTCCAGCCAGGCTATTAAAGAAGGTTTTAAACATGCCATGTCATCTATCATTGACTCTAACGTTACTTTAGCTATTCTTGCAGTTATCTTATATGTATTTGGTTCAGGTCCTGTTCAAGGTTTTGCCACTACTTTATTTATTGGTATATGTACTTCATTATTCTCTGCAATATTAATTACACGTGTTATTTTTGAATGGATGTTAGATCGTAAAATGGAAATTCCGTTTGACACGACTGCTACTCGTAATGCCTTTAAAAACATCTCATTTGATTTTGTTGGAAGAAGAAAATTATACTACGCTATTTCATCCGTGATCATTGTATTAGGTATTGTATTCTACTTTAAAAATGGTGGTTTAAATTTAGGTGTTGATTTTAAAGGTGGTCGTACTTACCAGATCCAGTTTGAGAAGGAAGTGAATACCGAAGACGTTAAAAAATCTTTAGCGCCATTATTTGAAGGAGCGCCGGAAGTAAAAACAATTGGTGGCAACTCTAGTAAAGTAAAAATCACTACTACTTACCGTGTAAGTGATAATGATCCAAATGCTGATCAACAAGTTGAAGAAAAATTATTGGCCGGCTTAAAACAATTTGGTGCTACTAACGATAATATCGTATCGCAGCAAAAAGTTGGACCAACCATTGCAACAGACATTGTTTACGGTGCATATGGCGCTGTATTATTCTCTTGCTTAATGATGTTCTTATACATTGTTGTACGTTTCCGTAAATGGCAATATGGTTTAGGCTCGGTTGTGGCTTTATTCCATGATGTGTTAATTGTATTATCGTGCTACACTATTTTTCATGGCCTATTCCCTTCATTATTAAACTTAGAGATTGGTCAGGATTTTATTGCTGCCATTTTAACGGTAATGGGTTATACGATGACAGAAACTGTTGTTGTGTTTGACAGGATCCGTGAGAAACTAGCTGACAGCGGAAAAGCCGATGTATTTGGTGAAGAGAGGAACAAGCTTATTAATTTTGCATTGAACAGTACGTTAAGTCGTACGATCTTAACATCGTTAACTGTGTTCTTCGTATTATTAGTGATCTTCATTTTTGGTGGCGACAGTATCCGCGGATTTATCTTCGCCTTATTAATTGGCCGTATCATTGGTACTTACTCATCATTATGTATCTCTACACCAATAGTTGTAGATTTTGATAAAAAGAAATAAAAATTAAACACTAAAAAAACCTCCGCATTTAACGGAGGTTTTTTTATTTGTATACTATGAACAAACCCTGGTTAGGCTATTTAGGCTCATTTTTAGTACTGTTGGCGGGCATTTTGCAGATAATGGCCAATAAGCCCATTCTGGGAGCAATATTGATAACTGTATCAATTGCCGGAGTTGTAATAAAATTTTACTTGGGTAGGAAGCAGGATAATAATTAAGGATTAATCTTTTACCACCGAGACACTAAGGTCACTAGGTTTCGCAAAGCTTAAATACTTATATTAAATTTCCTTCGTGTTTCTTTGTACTAAGTGACTTAGTGGTTTAGTTTATTACTTATTCAGTGTTTCTAAATTCCGGTGTTCGGTTTTATTTAATTCGTCTTTGCTTAATGATTTAAAATAATCAAACGTAATCTTTAAGCCGTCTGCCCTGTTCACCTTTGGTTCCCAGCCTAAAATTGTTTGTGCCTTTGTAATATCCGGTCGCCTTTGTTTTGGATCATCCTTTGGAAGAGGTAACGAAATTAATTTTTGTTTTGCACCAGTAAGCTTTAAGATCTCTTCGCCAAATTCTTTTATGGTTATCTCACTTGGATTACCAACATTAACAGGCATAAAATAATCACTCATTAATAAACGGTAAATACCTTCAACAAGATCATCTACATAACAAAAACTACGGGTTTGGCTGCCATCACCAAACATGGTAAGGTCTTCGCCTCGTAATGCCTGACCAATAAAAGCGGGTAATACACGCCCGTCATTTAGGCGCATACGTGGGCCATAGGTATTAAATATTCTGATAATGCGTGTCTCTAAACCATGCGTATCATGATAAGCCATAGTTAAGGCTTCCATAAAACGTTTTGCTTCGTCGTAACAACCGCGTGGTCCAACAGGGTTTACATTACCCCAATATTCTTCTGTTTGTGGATGAACGTGCGGATCGCCATATACTTCGCTGGTAGAAGCAACTAAAACTCTTGCGTTTTTTACGCGCGCTAATCCTAAAACATTATGAGTACCTAAAGAAGAAACCTTTAAAGTTTGAATAGGAATTTTTAAATAATCTATCGGGCTGGCCGGTGAAGCAAAATGCAAAATGTAATCAATGTTGCCCGGCACATGAATGAATTTACTTACATCGTGATGATAAAATTCAAACTGCGGTAATTTAAAAAGATGCTCAATGTTCTTAAGATCCCCTGTTATCAGGTTATCCATGGCTACCACATTCATGCCCTCTTTTATAAAACGGTCGCATAAATGCGATCCTAAAAAACCTGCGGCACCTGTTATTAAAATTCTTTTTTGCATAAATTAATTTGTTTTTATTCCGATACAATAATAACTATAGCCTAATTTTTTCATATCCTGAGGATCAAAAATATTTCTGCCATCGAACATTACTTTTTGCTTTAAACGTCTGCCCAATTCTTCAAATTTTGGCACCCTAAATTCAGGCCATTCGGTTACCACTAATAAAGCATCAGCATCATTTAAGCAGTCATACATATCCGTGCTATAAGAAATTGTTTTTCCGATCATACGCTCTGCTTCATGCATGGCTACGGGGTCATAGGCGATCACACTGGCGCCAGCACTTAATAATTTTTCGATAATCACCAACGATGGTGCTTCACGCATATCATCGGTTTTTGGTTTAAACGATAAACCCCACAAAGCAAATTTCTTTCCTTTAAGATCGCCTTTAAAATGTGTTTTTACTTTATTAAATAAAACTTCTTTTTGGCTCTCATTTACTTCTTCAACCGCGTTCAAAATACGCATGTTGTAATTTTTTTCTTTCGCTGTTTTTATTAAAGCTTTTACATCTTTCGGAAAACAACTGCCACCATAACCAACGCCGGGATAAATAAATTTAGTTCCTATACGTCCATCACTGCCAATACCTTTACGCACCATATTTACATCGGCTCCCATTATCTCGCAAAGATTAGCAACATCGTTCATAAAGCTGATCTTAGTTGCAAGCATTGCATTTGCAGCATACTTGGTCATTTCTGCAGAAGGAATATCCATAAAAATAATCGGATGGCCATTCATTAAAAATGGTTTATATAATTTGCGCATTATTTCTTCCGCTTCCGGCCTGTCTGTTCCAACAACGATTCTATCCGGCTTCATAAAATCTTCAATCGCGGCACCTTCTTTTAAAAATTCAGGATTGGAAGCTACATAAAAATCAATTTTTGCATGACGTTTATCTAATTCTGTTTGTACTGCTTTTCTTACTTTTTCTGCGGTAGTTACCGGCACGGTAGATTTTGTAACCACTACCAAAGGTTTTTCCATATGCTGACCAATAGATGCAGCAACCGCTAAAACATATTTAAGATCGGCAGAACCATCTTCATCGGGAGGAGTGCCAACCGCTATAAATGCTACCTCAACGTCTTTAATACTTTCTGTTAAAGAAGTAGAAAAATGCAAGCGTTGTTTTTGTGTGTTACGCAAAACCATTTCTTCCAGTCCCGGTTCGTAAATAGGAAGAATGCCTTTTTTAAGATTTTCTATTTTCTTTATATCAATGTCAACACAAGTAACATCAACTCCTACCTCAGCAAAACAGGTTCCCGTAACTAAACCAACATATCCTGTTCCAATAACTACTGTTTTCATAATTTTTTTATTTAATGGCGTTTTCTTTTTGTTCCATTTTTAATTGTCAATTAACTAAATGTCTAATTAACTAATTGAAGAACTGTATCTGTAATATATTTTAAAGTGTCATTATCCAACTCCGTATGAATTGGCAACGAAAGAACATTTGCACATAATTTTTCCGTTACCGGAAAATCGCCTTTTTTAAACCTATCGCTTTTAAATGCATTTTGCATATGTAATGGAATTGGATAATAGATCATGGCCGGAATTCCTTTTTCCGCTAATTGTTCACGTAATTTTGTTCTGTCAACACCATTTAATTGTAAAGTATATTGATGAAAAACATGGTTTGAATTTTTTGTACGCACCGGAATTTTTAGTTTTGTATTATTTGCAAATGCTTTGTCGTAATGATCTGCTACTTCATTTCTTGCATCAGCATACTCATCCAGGTGCTTTAATTTTACTTTCAATATTGCAGCTTGTATAGTATCTAATCTTGAATTTACTCCTAAAACATCATGCACATATTGCACACTTTGACCGTGATGCGAGATCATTTTCATTTTTTTTGCCAACTCATCATTATTCGTATACATAGCGCCGCCATCACCATAACAACCTAAATTCTTACTCGGGAAGAAAGAAGTACAACCAATGGTACCAATGGTTCCGGCCTTTGCTTTTTTTCCGTCTGTAAATGTATAATCGGCACCAATGGCTTGCGCAACATCTTCTATAACATATAAATTATGTTTGTTGGCAAGAGCCATTATTCTTTCCATATCGGCACACTGACCAAATAAATGTACCGGCACAATAGCTTTGGTTTTAGGTGTAATGTTACGTTCAATTGCTTCAACATCTATATCAAACGTATCAGGGTAAACATCTACTAGAATAGGCGTTAAACCTAAAAGACCAATTACCTCGGCGGTGGCAACATAAGTAAAACTAGCGGTAATTACTTCATCACCGGGCTTAAGATCTAAAGCCATCATGGCTATTTGTAAAGCATCAGTGCCATTGGCACAAGGTATAACATGCTTAACCTTTAAATAAGATTCAAAATCTGCCTGAAATTCTTTTACGGCTGGTCCGTTTATAAATGCTGTTGAATTTAATACTTCCTGGATTCCTTTATCAACTTCACTTTTAATTTTCTCGTATTGCCCTTTCAGGTCAACCATTTGAATTTTTTTAGTAGAGATCATGCTTTGTTTTTATGAAGAGCGAATTTACGCAATTTTCGCTTACAAAATGCTCAAAAAAAGGGGTCGAAGCCTTTTTGAAACCAATCAGGTATCTTACACATTTTGTTAGTTGCTTTATCTAACAAAACAAGGGTAACCTTACCTGTATTTAAAAGCTCGCCGGAGGCATTAAAACACTCGTATTCGAAGTTAAGCCGCAGGCCTGTTGGACGTTCGCGCATATATGTAACTACCGTAATTTCATCATCGTAAAAAGCCGGTTTTTTGTAAGAAATAGAAAAATCTATAACCGGCATTAAGATGCCTCTTTCTTCAACCTGCTTGTAACTAAAGCCTAATTTACGCATGGCTTCTACCCTGCCAACTTCATAATATTGCGCATAAACACCGTAATAAACATAGCCCATTTGGTCTGTTTCGCCATAACGCACGCGTATTTTGGTTTCTGCTTTTATCATCTCAATGTTAAATTTTTATAGTGATCTAAATATAATAAAACACAGCTGGTTTAAAACATTATTTTTACAAAAATAAGTTTTTTAATGAAAGCCAGAGTTATATATCTTTTTTTATCCATTCTGATAATTTCTTCCTGTTCAAAAAACTATTTAAAACAAAAAGCAGATTTTACACATTATTCTTTAAAACAAGATCCCGAAAGTGAAAATGCCAAGATCACAATTGCGGAATATAAAATAAAAGTAGATGCGGAGACCAAAAAAGTAATTGCGTCTTCATACGATATTCTCATAAAAGATGCCGAAGAATCTCCACTCGGGAACTTTGTTTGTGATGCCTTAAAATACAATGGCGAAAAAGAATTTAAAAATTTACCTATAGATATTGTATTATTTAATCGTGGAGGATTGCGTGTTAATTTACCAAAAGGCGATATTAAGATCATCAACATTTTTGAGCTAATGCCATTTGAGAATGAGCTTATTCTTGTAAAAATTTCCGGTGAAAAATTAACTGAAGCTTTACAAACGCTTCTCGAAAAAAGACATCCGTTTTTGGGATTAAAAATAAAAGCTCAAAATAACACCCTTGTGGAAACTACTATTAATGGTAGTTTTATTGATAAAACAAAAATTTATACGGTGGTTACAAGTGATTATTTAGCCAATGGCGGCGATAATTTTCTCTTTTTAAAAGCTCCCGTTGCCATAGAAAAAAGTAGTTTAAAGATCAGAGATGCACTTATTAATTACTGTAATTATTTAACCGAAAATAAAAAACAAATTATACCCTATACAGATGGGCGACTTCAAATTTCAAAATAGACGCGAATTTTTAAAATTCACTTTGGGTTCGGCAGCAGCTATTTATGGCTTAAACAGTCATGCACAAAATAATTTATTATTTGAAAAAGGTTTTACAAAACTGACTATTTTATATACTAACGATCAACACAGCAGAATAGAACCTTTTCCTGACAACGATGCTAAATATGCCGGCGAAGGCGGTTTTGCAAAAAGGGCTTCGCTCATCGAAAAAATAAGAGCGGAAGATAAAAATGTTTTACTTTTAGATGCCGGCGATATTTTTCAGGGCACACCCTATTTTAATTATTATCATGGCGAAATAGAATACAAGTTAATGAGCCTGATGCAGTATGATGCTGTAACTTTTGGCAATCATGATTTTGACCTTGGATGTGAAAATATAGTGACGCAAATGCCTCACGCAAACTTTGATTTTATAAATTGTAATTATGGTTTTGAAGATACTGCGCTGGTAAAAAATAAAAAAATATCTCCTTATAAAATATATAAAAAAGGTCCTTTAAAAATTGGAGTTTTGGGAGTAGGAATTGACCTTGAAAATTTGGTAGATATAAAATACACTAAAGGAATTATTTACAAAGATCCAATTGTAAATGCCAATAAAATTGCTTCTATTTTAAAGAATGAAGAAAAGTGCGATTACGTGATATGCTTGTCGCACCTGGGTTATAAATACGATACAACTAAAGTTTCAGATATGGTTTTAGCCGGACGTTCTGAAAATATTGATCTGATAATTGGTGGTCATACACATACGTTTTTAGAGGCGCCACAAATTGTTTTAAATAGCAATGGCAAAGAAGTTCAAATTACGCAGGTTGGCTGGGCAGGTATTTGGCTGGGCAAGATAGAAATACTCTTCTCTTCATATAACAAAAAAAGCTTACAAAACAACAAAAATATCAGGATTTAGAAGCCCATGTAAAAAAAAACTAATCCTGCAAGTTTTAGACGAAAATTTTCTTAAGTTTTTTTTTCGGTTTTTTTGTTGCAAAGACAAATAATCCCATTATATTTACAAACACGAATAAGTTAATTACTTTTATACACTACATAATATTTAAATTTTTTTATAATGATGAAGGAGAAAACTGCAGAACAGATTTGGAATGGATGTCTCGAAATAATAAAGGACAATGTTAGCCCTCAAAATTTTAAAACATGGTTTGACCCGATTAAGCCAATTAAATTAATAAATAACGTTTTAACCATTCAAGTTCCATCTCAGTTTTTTTATGAATGGATTGAAGAACATTATATTACCTTAATTAAAAAAGTAATTAAAAAAGAATTAGGCGCTGAAGGAAGATTAGAATACAATATCATCATGGATAATGCTTCAGGTAAAACTGAAACACCAATTACTTTTAAATTACCAAACATTAATACTAATTTAAAAAATCCTTCGGTATCAATGCCAATTGATATTGGTTCAAACCCAATTAAAAATCCATTTGTAATTCCGGGTTTAAAAAAGGTACAAGTTGAATCGCAATTAAATCCTAACTACAGTTTTGATAATTCGGTAGAAGGTGATTGTAACCGTTTAGCACGCAGTGCCGGTTTTGCAGTTGCACAAAAACCGGGCGGAAACGCTTTTAACCCATTATTACTTTACGGAGGTGTTGGTTTAGGTAAAACTCACTTAGCACAAGCTATTGGTATTGAAGTAAAAAAGAATTTCCCTAACAAAACCGTTCTATACGTTCAGTCAGAAAAATTCATCACTCAATTTATTGAGTCGATAAAAAATAACAACCAAAACGATTTCGTTCATTTTTACCAAATGATAGATGTCTTGATCATTGATGATGTACAGTATTTTGCAGGTAAAGAAAAAACACAGGATGTGTTCTTCCATATTTTTAATCACTTACACCAATTAGGTAAACAGATCGTTCTAACATCTGATCGCCCACCGGTTGATATACAAGGAATTGAACAACGTTTGTTATCTCGTTTCAAATGGGGGCTTAGTGCCGATCTTCAAGCTCCGGGTTTAGAGACCAGAATTGCTATCCTTGAGAAAAAAGTTTACAACGAAGGCATTCAGCTTCCAAAAGAGGTTATTGAATATTTAGCTTACAGCATTACCTCAAACGTTCGCGAACTGGAAGGTGCTTTAATTTCATTATTAGCCCAATCTAGCTTAAACAAAAAAACGATCACTTTGGAATTAGCCAAAACAATGATCGACAAATTTGTGAAGAGCACAGCAAGAGAGGTATCTATTGATTATATCCAAAAAGTGGTTTGCGATTATTTTGATTTGGCAATAGACACAATGAAGTCTAAGACCCGCAAGCGCGAAGTAGTTCAGGCCCGTCAAATTGCCATGTACTTTGCAAAAAGCATGACCAAATCTTCTTTAGCTACAATTGGTATGCATTGCGGAGGCAAAGATCACGCTACAGTTTTACACGCTTGCCGTACTGTAAATAATTTAATGGATACCGATAAGCGTTTTAAAGCTTATATCGAAGAACTTGAAAAGAAGATAAGCATTAGCAACTAATTCTATTGAACATTTAAAAACCTCAAACCCTAAGTTTGAGGTTTTTATTTTGTAAAGGCAAATGTTTAAAATTTTCTTTGTTTAAATCAGATTTGTAAGTTAGATTTAGTCTTCAAAAAACCAAAAGGAACATTAAATTGCCTAAATACATTTAGAGGCATAAAAGAAAGAATAACAACAACAAAAATAATTTACAATGAAGAATATAACAGTAATAGGAAGTGGCACAATGGGAAATGGAATTGCCCATGCTTTTGCACAATGCGATTATAAAGTAAATTTAGTAGATATTAGTGAAGCTGCTCTTCAAAAAGCATTAGCTACCATTACAAAAAATTTAGACCGTCAGGTTCAAAAAGGAACTATTACCGAAGAGGCAAAAAATACGACGCTTAAAAATATAACTACTTATACGGATGTTGCCACCGGAGCAAAAAATGCCGACCTGGTAGTTGAAGCTGCAAGTGAGAATCTGGATATTAAATTAAAGATCTTTAAACAACTGGATGAGATTTGCTCGCCTAATACAATTTTAGCAAGTAATACCTCCTCTATCTCCATCACTCAAATTGCGGCAGTTACAAAACGTGCCGATAAAGTAATTGGAATGCACTTTATGAACCCAGTACCAATTATGAAACTGGTTGAGATCATTCGTGGTTACAGTACTTCTGATGAGGTAACAGAGACCATCATGTCAATGTCAAAAAAATTAAATAAAGTTCCGGTAGAGGTAAATGATTTTCCGGGATTTGTTGCTAACAAAATTTTAATGCCAATGATAAACGAAGCCATCATTACTTTACAAGAAGGTGTTGCCGGCGTTGAAGAAATTGATACGGTAATGAAATTAGGAATGGCGCACCCAATGGGCCCATTGCAGTTAGCCGATTTTATTGGACTGGATGTTTGTTTAAATATTTTACGCGTGTTGCAAGATGGTTTTGGCAACCAAAAATATGCTCCTTGTCCTTTATTAGTTAATATGGTTACTGCAGGCCATCTTGGTGTAAAATCAGGAAAAGGTTTTTACGATTACAGCGGCGGATCTAAAGAATTAGTGCTGGCTGACAGATTTAAAAAAAAAGTAGCTGAGTTAGCGTAAAAAAATTGAGCGAAGTTTATAAAAATACCCTTCCTATTGAATACCCTAACATTCCAAGTGCGGGCGTGTATTATTTTAATACTAAAAGCGCGCTTAGGTATGAAGTAAGGTTTGGCCGTTTACAGGATAATATCTTACATTCTAACATTGTATTTGGCGTTGTAAACGATGAGTTTGAAGGCGAAGAATATGTTGCCACCAACAAAGGTGAAGTTTACCAGGTAATGAACACTATTGTTGAAATAGTAAAGAATTACATGAAAGAACACCCTAAAGTAAATGTATATGAATTTAATGCTGTTGGCCGCGATAACGAAGAAGATTCTATTGAGAATGGCCGCATGGTATTATACCGCCGTTTCCTGCCAAAGATCTTCGAAAAAGGCTGGCACTTTAAAATTGAAGGTAATTTTGCTTTGGTGACGAAGCTGTAGCTTAACACAGAGGTTATTCCACAATACATATAATAATAGTTACTTCTTTCCTTAAAAACATTCTATTTTTAACGCTGTGTTTTAACTTAATATTTCTCGTAAGCTGCGAAAATCAACAAAAAATATATAACAAAGAAATATTATTCTATATGAATAAAGGTAATGATGATAGCTTATTAAAATATATACGATTAGAAATATCAAATAAACATTTTAATCAAAAAGCTTAATTGCAGGATGTAATTATTTACATCAAAAAAGATAAAGAGGCCTTAAAAATAATAGATATAATTGAAAGTACAAATACATCTGTTGAATTATTATCATTAAAAGCTTCTATTTATGCAGATCAAGACAAATCGAAGGAAGCTCTTATTATTTATAATGCATTAATAGCAAAAGTTGATATCTCTTTGCTCCTTCGATTAGGAAGAGCCATTGCAAATACAGATTTAAAAATGCATCAAGAATCTATTAACGATTTAACCTATATTATAAATAAGCAGCCATCTTCAAAAATATATAATTATAGAGCGGAAATAAAATACGGATTATCCGATATTAAGGGAACATTTGATGATTATAAAAAATCGGCTGAAAAAGGAGATTCTATTGCTATTCTTAATATTCGAGGAATGTATAAAAAATATCCTGAGGCTAAAAATTGGTGATATTTAACTTGCAAAATTTATTAACACATAAAGCGAAAACTCATTCTAAAAAGCAATTCTCTGGAATGACGTAACCCACAGTTTTGAATTTAATTCCTTTTTTTGTAAATTTGAGTAACAAAAATTACATAAATGACTGCTACAGCCATAAAAAAACAATTTGATAGCTATTTGCCATTATTATCTGCTAAGCAACAAACATTGCTTTTAGAAATGGTAAAAAGTTTTTTAAATGTTGACAAAGACACGAAACGAATCTCCAGAAAACAATATAACAAAGAAATCAATGAAGCTATTGCCCGTATTGAAAAAGGAAATTTTGTGTCGCATAAAGATGCCATTAAGGAATTATCGAAATGGTAAAGAAAAAATCATTTAAAATTATCTGGGACAGAAATGCTCTTGATGATTTCAAAGAAATTCTTACTTTTCTTTCCAAACAAAGTACTTTAGCTCCAAAAATTGTAAAGGATGGAATCTTATCTCGATTAAATGTCATAAGTACAAATGCGCTTATTTGCGAACGAGATAAATTAAAAGATAATTCAGATAAAGATTTCAGGGCATTTGTTATTTACAGCTATAGAATAACTTATCAAATAAAATCTGAAAATTTAGAGATTAGAATTCTAAGAATCCGACATACAAGTAGAGAGCCTTTAGGTTACTAAATCCCCAACCAACTCTTAGCAGAGCTTCCTAAAATAATGCCTTTGGGTTAACACTGTCAGGGTTATAACAAAATTTTCCGCATTATCCCTGACAGGGATTTCAGTTTAAATAAAAATCAAATCCCCAACCAATTCTTCGCGCTGCCTCCTAAAATAATTTCTTTTTCTTTTTCAGAAAGTGGCGCTGTTCTTACCAATTCGCCCGGCACTGCCTCTCCTAAAGGAAAAGGATAATCACTGCCTTGCATTACTTTATCGGCGCCAACCAAATCAATTACGTATTGTAACATTTTATGATCACACACATGGCTATCTACCCAAAATTTACCTAAATATTCTTTCGGGTTAATTGGATTGTCTATTGCAACAAGGTCAGGACGGCAGTCCCAGCCATGCTCTATTCTGCTTATAGTTGGTAAAAAAGACCCACCGCCGTGTGCAAAACACACTTTTAATTTTTTATATTTTTCAAAAATGCCACCAAAGATCATGCTGCAAATAGCACGGCTAATTTCTGCCGGCATACCAACTAACCAGGGCAGCCAATATTTGGTCATATGCTCCTGCCCCATCATTTGCCAAGGGTGAACAAGTATAGCAGCATTTAAATTTTCGCAGGCTGCAAAAAATTCGTCAAACTGTGGTTCGTGTAAATTTAAATTATTTATGTTACTACCAATTTGCACACCCTTAAAACCGTTCTTCATAACACGTTCTAATTCCTGCACTGCGAGTTTTGTATCTTGCATTGGAATTGTTGCCAGGCCAATAAATTTATCGGGATATGTATTTACAGTAGTTGCAATATCATCATTTAAAAATTTACTTACCTCTAAACAATCGTTAGGTTTTGCCCAGTAACTAAACATTACCGGAATGGTACAAATAACCTGCATATCAGCTTTATGGTAATCCATTTCGTGTAAACGGGTTTCTGCATCCCAACAATTCTCAGTAATCTCTCTAAACCTTTTATTCCCTTGCATCATCCAGGCTTTACCTTCTTGATGATGATCCAACATAATAAAATCGCCATAGCCAAATTTTTTATTAAAATCGGGAATGTGTTTTGGGATGATGTGGGTGTGGGTGTCTATTGTAAACATATTTTAATTTTTCTACGAATGCGAATGAACTACGAATATACGAATCTAAAAGCTTATCCTGATTCGTAAATTCGTAATTCGTAGATAGGCATACAAATTCGTATATTCTTACCTATTCGTAATCCGTAGAACCAAAGGTTATTTTTTTCTTGCGTAGATGATCACGTCTTTTTTACTTCCCCAATGGTACCCTAAATGGAAAGGTAATTTTTTTACGTTCAAACTATCTTTATGAAAGGCTTCCTGCAATGGCTTTTGTAAATTTAAATATGGGAAGTCGCTTACCGGGCGTGTGTATTGGCCGTACAAACTTGTTTCAAAATTTCCTTCTTCAAAATATTTGAACGGAATGCCGGTGTCATCCTGTATAATACTAGTAGAGTTCTTTAAGATCAATGTTCGCATATTACTCATAAAACCGGCGTGTAACAAATACGATGCGCTTTTAATATAGGTAATAGCGCCTTGTGTATTATCTGCAATGTATTTATGAAAAATGGTAGTGTCGTTAAAGTTCTTATTACTTACATCATACTTAAAATAATAAACCGATTTTTGTTTGCCTTCCTGCAAAAAATCTACACGCACACCAAAAGGTTTTTTTTCATCGCTTTTAAAATTATACGCCACTTCGGCAATGCTGTCTTGTTCGTAACGCACTAAATATTTAATATCTAAGATCTCGTTACCGGTACGTTTAATAAAAAAAGTAAGTATTGGCAATAGGCCATTTACTTTTTGTGCCTGGAAATCGCTTTGCATTTTGCGGGTAATAAAATAACTTTTATCAAAAATATCGCCGAGTGACTTCTTAAAATCATTTGAGTATTCTGACGGCTCGCCTTTTTTAAATTTCTCCAACTCCGGTAATTTACCTACAGGTTCTAAGCCAAGCATAATATATTTATCTGCTTCCGGAAAAAAAGCATTGGCCGTTAAATAATCTGGTCCGCTAAAAGGATAAAAGATGATCTTTGTTTTTTCGCCGGCATTTTTAAATTCTTCTCTGCCCCAATCTTTCATAGCCTTTAAGCGTTTGCGCTCCAGGCGACTCCAGCTACTATCAATAAATTTTGAATGCTGATCCCAAATTACGGTATCAAATAAATAATTTAAACTATTTGCTTTGCCTTTATAACCACTAAGAACAGCGGTAATATTATTGAATTGGTTGTTGGTATTAAAAGTTGGCGTTGCAACAACTTCAGGAACGGTATCTTTTGGGGTCTCTACTTTTGCAGTATCTTTTTTTACACTAGTTTGTTCTTTTGTTGCTTCGGATGTGTTACAACCAAAAAGTAAAGTAATGGTTAAAAATAAAAAAAAGGTGTTTTTCATAGCGATGCCAAAAGTAAGGATTTTGGGCCTAATTGAGCAACTCTATTTTTCTTTTATATGCCTTTGAATTGTTATTTGTATATATTTCGTCCCTACGGGACTAATAAAATTTTCATGCTATATTTTCTACTAAGATTTGATCCCTAAAGGGATCTTAGCATTTTAATTTATCTTAATGTCCCGTAGGGACTATATATGATAAAAATTATGACCAGGGCTATTTAAGTCCCGTAGGGACGAAATAGTAGCAAAAAAAACGCCCTTCCAAAACTGAAAAGGGCGTTTGATCATTAAGGGTTAAAATCGTTATTTACCAATAGAAGCAAACCATTTTTGGAAAGCATCACCAATTAATGGCAATGGTTTTTCTTCGCCGTTAATTGCGGTAACAAGACCTAAGATCCAAAAGATCAAAAGGCCAATAGATATTGCTAAGTTCAAGCCCCATCCTAAAAAAGGAATGAACATTAATGGAATACGAATTACTATAGTAGAAATTGCCAATAGCATTAAACCAAGCGATTGGCGAATATGATAAGCCCCAATTGAGGTTTTATTGCTACCATGCATTACAAGGGCAATTATCCATCCTATAAGGGTGAAATAAGAAACAATAGCAATGGTTTTGCCTTGATCTGCACTTGGGGTTGGTGTATTCGTGTTTTCCATATAAATAGTTTATGCTTCGTTATTTCCTAATTTAATGAGCTTGTCTTTAATTTCTTTTAACTTGGCAATAACCTCATCGTTATTACTGCCTTTTTTTAAAGAAGGTTTATTTTTTAACTGCTCTTTGGCACCTTGTATTGTAAAGCCTTTTTGTTTTACTAATTCAACTATCTGTGCAAGATGGTCGATATCTTTTTTTGTAAATAAACGGTTCCCTTTCTTGTTCTTGGTAGGGCTTAACATCTCAAACTCTTTTTCCCAAAAACGGATAGTACTTGCGTTTAGATCAAATAACTCTGAAACTTCGCTAATTGAATAATATAGCTTTTCGGTTTCTTCTTTTTCGTTAACTGGCATAGATTAAAAATACATTAATTTGTTACAAAATCAAATTAATAGTTTTCAACAAGAAAGAGAAAGCGGTTAATAATACAAATAATAGAACCTTGTCTTGTGTTTACTAAACTGAATAGCGGGAGCCGGAAATTTGAGGATATTTATTGCAGAAAAAATTCTTTTTAAAACTACGGATCTTGTTTTTATTTTAGTTAGATCTACATCCAGACTAAAATAGTAACGTCTTTCTCTTTCGTATTTTAAAACATTGCCATCAACATCCTGAACTACAAAACTATTAAAGCTACCACCTATCATACCATAAGCACTATAGCCAAAAGCAACGTTTAGCCACTTTGGAAATTTATTTTCTTTTTTAATGAACGAGGCCGGATTAACGCTTAACCAATAAGTTTGTGCATTATAATCTTTTAAGATCTGCGTGCCAAAATTCTTTCCTAAAATTTCGGGATTATATTGTGCTAAACCACTTTGTGCATAAGAGAATTTAAGCTGTATACGTTGCTCGTTCCAGAATGCTTGCTGACTAATGGCTAAAGAAGTTCCAAATACATTGCACAACTCATCGCCACCCGAAAACCCCCATCCATTGCTAAAGCCATCCATAATTTCAACCGCTGTCATATATCCTAACCCAATTGTACCACCAATAAACAATTTCTTTTTTTTACTAAAGCCCGCCCAATTAAAAGCGCCCATCATTAAACGCGACATTTGGTAAGTTGTAAATACATGTCCTGCTTTATCCATTTGCAGCCACTCATCATTATCATTAAAAAAATGAAATTTACCGGTATTGTATTGTGCATACCAGGCATTGTTCAAATAAAAAAGAGAGCCCGTAGTTAAAACCCCAGATGAAGTTCCTAAAATAATTTTCCTGGTCTTATAGTTTGGCAAGGCGCGAACAGAAGATACAGAATCGGCCTGTGCAAAAAAATTTTTTGCAATGATCAAAAACAAAATAAAGATGCTAATGGACCTTGTTCGCATTTAAACAAAGATAAACCTTATTGGGCATTGTTGTAGATTTTAGTCTTAGATTTCGCTGATTTATACTGATATTATAAACTATTAGTAATATTAAAAATTAAATCTTTGTGATCTGTGACTTCTGCGGCTTTTCATTCTCAATTAAAAATCGTTATAATCGATCAGATCCTGAATGGAATTAAGATTAACATCTTTTTTAGTCTTAGGCGTAATTGGTATTTGCGGGTTTCCTGCACCACCATTATTATCGCCCACATCAATTGTATTGTTAAGGTCCATAACATCATACATGTTTCGGTCTTTATAAAAGGTACGGGTCTTACCAAATTTAAACACCAAGCCTATATTTAGAAATATAGTTGGGCCTAACGTTTCTTTAAAAAAATAAGTTTTGTATGGCAAATTTGGTCTTTTGCTATTTATTTTTTCAGAATAAAAAGTAATGTTATTTTTTGAGCTGATACCTGCTGCTATATAAAAATTAAAGTTATTATTTACTCTTACATCTGCGCGAAAACCCGAATTAAGCTCATAACGCGTGTAACTAAAAGTAGATGCGTTACTGATATAATAAATGGAATCGTGGTTCGAAAAATTATACATACCACCTTGTGGTTTAGTATAAAAGCTCATAGTTAATTTTGGTCCAACAGGAACATTAAAATTAATACTACGAGGAAACTGGATACTTAGATTTACTTTATCTAACCTGCCAAATCTTAAACCAATAAAGGGCCAATAATTTTTATTGCCCCACATAAATGATTTAGTAGCGCCAATACGCCAGTTAAACCTTTCGCTAACATTATAACTATAAATTACGGTACTTGCCATTCGAAAATAACCCTTCGAAGCATAGGTAACATCCTTGGTAATAAACGGAGAGGTTTCAACAAACCAAACGCCTTTTTTACCGGAATTAAAAATAAAACGCAAACCGATACCCATTTTCACCAGATTGTGTTGTTTAATACCATCAAATACGGGGCGTAGTCGCATATAATTCCCTGTCAATAAAATGTGCGTGTTCTTGGTAATATGCTTAACCGTATCAACATCGGTATAAGTTACCAATGGTGTATAAAACGACAAGGAGGATTGCTTAAGTCCGTAACTTTTTAAACGTTTGGCTAAAAAATCATTGGTATCGGTAAATGTTTGGTTAGGCTTATTGTATCCGTCTACTATAATAACAGTTTTAAAATAATGTTTGGGTAGCTTTAATTTTAAGCTATCAAAAGTAGCCTGTCCTTTTATTTGAGTACTAAATAAAAAAATGATGCCAATAAAAACCAGCACCTTAAATATGTTGTATTTACGGCTCAATTAATCGTCTTTATCTTTTATGGCTTTCATTACCTTGCGTTTGAATTCCTCTTCGGCCTCACGCAATTTTACTATTTTTTTTGCACCAATAATTACTTTTATTTTTTCGCTATATTGTTTATAAAGTTCAGCTTCTGTTTGTTTTGATTTAAGATCTAACTGGTATAATTCTTCGGCCTCTTTATCAGATAACTCTTCAGGCGCTTTTTTATAGCTCTGCCTTAAATTTTTACGAACGGCTTTTACCTTATCCATGTACTCGTTATAAACCGGCCAGAATTTTTCAGATTCGTTGGTGGTTAATTTTAACTGTTCCGAAATAAAATTTACACGAATAGCCTCTACCTTATCCTTTTCGCCCTGCGCTAAAGAATAGCCAGAGTATAAGAACAGGCAACTTAAAATAATTATTTTAAAAAGGTTTTTCATCTATATTTCATCTAAAAGATCGTCTGTTGATACATTTTTTAAACTGGTATCCAGGTCTTTTTTATCGTTCTTGGTTTCGGTTTTGGTGTCCGTTTTATCGTGTAATTTTTTTTCAAGTTTTTTTGTATCCACTAATTCATACAATTCATCATTATCCAAACTCTCTAAATGTTTTGCTTTTACAAGATCTATTTTATCTACACAGGCTAAAGTGCCGCAATCCTTAAATTCTTCTACTTTGTAAAATTGGTTATAAACCCATAAACCTAAAGTAATAGTTAACACCGCTGCTGCTGCGTACCACACTTTTGCGGAAAATAATTTAATAACCTTAGTTTCTTTTTTATCATTTAATAAAGTAGCAGCTAACTTTTGCTGCGATGCATTAAAATAATCTTCATTTACTTTAAAATTATTTTGTTTTTTAACTGTGCTTAATTTTTTAAAGGCTACTAATTCATTTTCTTCCTCAACTAATAAATTAGAAAGTTGAAGTGTTTCTAGTTCCTCAAAATAATTAGAAGGTGTTTTAAATGCTACAGTTTTATTTAAATTAAATAAGGTTGGAAATTCTATTAACTCTAATTTTATTTCGTTCTCATTAAAATATTCTGCGGGAACAATAAAGCCACTTTCCTTTTTCAGGCTGTTTAAATATGTGTATGCCTTATGCTCTTCTATCCATTCAATTTTATGAATGATAGAATTAGCCGAATTTTTAAAATAGCCTTTCGGCAATCCAAATTTATTTGGCTCCTTATTTAAATCGTTATTTTCGTTATTCTCTAACATTCTACAATCTATAGACGCTCAATCGCCTTTAAGGTTTAATGGGTAGTTAAAAATTCCTCAATTTTTTTTGCGGCTATATGGTAACTTGCTTTTAGCGCCCCTACTGAGGTTTCCAGTATTTCCGACATTTGTTCATAGGGCGTTTCGTCGTAATACCGCATATTAAAAACGATCCTTTGCTTTTCGGGAAGTGTTAAAATGGCCTGCTGTAACTTTAATTGGATCTCGTCCCCCTCAAAATACACATCGCTTTCAAGGCTTTTACTTAATTGGTATTCTATCGGGTGAATGGAGGTGGTTTGTTTCCTTTGCTTCTGTTTTAGCAGGGTTAGGGCTTCATTGGTGGCTATCCTATACATCCAGGTATATAGCTGGCTTTCTTCCTTAAAGTTATCTAAACCTTTCCAGATCTTGATATAAGTGTTTTGCAACACATCATCGCTATCATCATGATCAATAACTATTTTACGGATGTGCCAGTATAAACGCTGCTGGTATTTTGAAATAAGGTGGCTTAGGGCAGTATTCCTGGTTTTTTCGTCCTTAAACAGGTCTAAAATGGTTTTATCGTCAATTTGGGCCACAAATATTTTATTATTAGATGTAAAAATAAACTAAAAGTTTAATTTTGAATGAAATTTTTATGGAACTTCTTGATAAAATACGCAAATACGAGAGTTTGCACATTGTTTTTTGGCTGATAAAAGACAGTTGCTGGATGCTTGAATTAAAGTGGCTGGGCGCAATTATGATGGTGCCTACTATACTTATAGCTGCTTATATTATTTATAAAACCATTGGCACATTAGATCTTTATATTAATACAGCTATCCTCTTTTGGATAATAGCTAATAGTTTTTGGATGATGATGGAATTTTTTAATGATAATGAATACAGGTATTTTGCATCTATTCCTTTTAGTTTAGGTTTTGTTTTTGTAGGTATTTTTTATTTTAAAACGTTTCGTGAAAAGCTTGTCAAAAACTAATTTATATTCTCATTTACCAGAACATTTAACCACAAAAGATACCAAGTTTCTATCAAAGAGCGCAAAGAAAAAATACTTTGTGTACATGGTGCCCTCTAAGTGTACTTTGTGGTTAATTAATACCGGTTAATCCCTTCTTTTAGCTAAAAAAATTGAAAAAATAGCGTAAAAATGCTAGCTTTATGGCTCAATTTTACTTTTATCATGATCGAGACCGTTCCATATCAAACCAAACATAAAATACGTATTGTTACAGCTGCTGCATTATTTGATGGCCACGATGCCGCCATTAATATCATGCGCCGTGTAATGCAAAGCACCGGTGCCGAAATTATTCACTTAGGGCATGATCGCAGCGTACAGGAAATTGTGGATTGCGCTATACAGGAAGACGCAAATGCAATTGCTATTACAAGTTATCAGGGCGGACACAATGAGTATTTTAAATACATGTACGATCTTTTAAAAGAACGTGGTTGCGGACACATAAAAATATTCGGCGGCGGTGGTGGCACCATTTTACCATCAGAAATTGAAGACCTTCATAATTATGGTATAACAAGAATTTATCACCCGGATGATGGACGTACAATGGGTTTGCAGGGAATGATCAACGATGTATTGAAACAAAGTGATTATGCAACCGGCGCCAATTTAAATGGCGAGGTAAAACATTTAAAAGAAAAAAATCATCACGCAATAGCCCGCTTAATTTCTGCCGCAGAAAATTTTAATGAGGAAAGTAAAGCGGTATTAGATCCAATTCGTAAGGAAGCAAGAGATTCTAAAACCCCTGTTATTGGAATTACCGGAACAGGTGGCGCAGGCAAATCATCGTTGGTAGACGAATTAGTGCGCCGTTTTTTATTGGATTTTCCGGAGAAAAAAATTGGTATTGTGTCTGTAGATCCAAGTAAACGTAAAACAGGCGGTGCTTTATTAGGTGATAGAATTCGTATGAACTCGATTAAGAATGAACGCGTTTATATGCGTTCATTAGCAACACGTCAAAGTAATTTAGCGCTTTCAAAATACGTGCAAGATGCTATTGATATTTTAAAAGTCTCGGGTTTTGATCTTGTCATTATTGAAACTGCAGGTATTGGCCAAAGTGATACAGAAATTATTGAGCACAGTAACATGAGCCTGTATATTATGACGCCGGAGTTTGGCGCGGCATCTCAATTAGAAAAAATTGACATGTTGGAGTTTGCCGACATTGTTGCCATCAATAAATTTGATAAACGCGGCGCTTTAGATGCATTGCGTGACGTAAAAAAACAATACAAGCGTAACCATAATTTGTGGGAGGCAAAAGATGAAGAACTTCCCGTTTATGGAACTATTGCTTCTCAATTTAACGATCCGGGAACAAACACATTATACAAAGCGTTGATGGATAAATTGGTTGAAAAAACCGGAACCAATTTAAAATCGGGTTTTAAAATGACCAACGAAATGAGCGAGAAGATTTATATCATTCCGCCAAATCGTACCCGTTATTTAAGTGAAATTTCTGAGGCGTCCCGTACCTATGATAAATGGACAAACGATCAAGCTACCATTGCCATTAAGTTACAAAGTATTCGCAATACCATCGATACTTTAAAAACTTCCAAGATGGACGATAAAGATCGTATCATTAAAAGTTTAGAAGAACAATCAGAATTAATTCGTTTAGATCTCGATCCTCGTAATTTAAAAACGTTGGAAACGTTTGACGATAAGAAAAAACAATATCAAAACGAATATTATGTTTTTAAAGTACGTGATAAAGAAATTAAAATTAAAACGCATTACGAAAGCTTATCACATTCGCAAATTCCAAAAGTATCGGTTCCAAAATATACCGGCTGGGGCGATATTTTAAAATGGAGCTTACGCGAAAATTTCCCGGGAGAGTTTCCTTATACTTCCGGTATTTATCCTTTTAAACGCGAAGGAGAAGATCCTACACGCATGTTTGCCGGCGAAGGCGGACCGGAAAGAACCAACAAACGATTTCACTATGTAAGTAAAGGATTGCCTGCTGCGCGTTTAAGTACAGCGTTTGACAGTGTTACACTTTACGGGAATGATCCTGACCACCGTCCGGATATTTATGGTAAAGTTGGGAACAGCGGTGTAAGTGTTTGCTGTTTGGATGATGCGAAAAAATTATACTCCGGTTTTAATTTAGCAGATCCAAAAACTTCGGTGTCAATGACCATTAATGGCCCGGCTGCAACAATTGCCGCATTTTTTATGAATGCCGCCATCGATCAGCAATGCGAATTATACATCAAAGAAAATAAACTCGAAAAAGAAACTGAGAAAAAGATAGCTGACATATATAAAGCCAAAGGAACAAAACGCCCAAAATATAATTTGGATGAATTGCCTGAAGGGAATAACGGTTTAGGTTTAATGTTGTTGGGTGTTACCGGCGACATGGTTTTACCGAAAGATGTATACGAAAAAATAAAGATTCAAACTTTATCACAAGTTCGTGGTACTGTACAGGCCGATATTTTAAAAGAAGACCAGGCGCAAAACACCTGTATCTTTAGCACTGAATTTAGCTTACGTGTGATGGGCGACGTGCAACAATATTTTATTGATAAGAACGTACGTAATTTTTATTCTGTTTCTATCAGTGGTTATCACATTGCAGAAGCCGGTGCTAATCCAATTTCACAATTGGCATTTACATTATCTAACGGTTTTACCTTTGTAGAATATTATTTAAGTCGTGGCATGAATATAAATGATTTTGCGCCAAACTTATCTTTCTTTTTTAGTAACGGCATCGATCCTGAATATTCTGTTATCGGCCGTGTATCCCGTCGTATATGGGCTAAAGCCATGAAACAAAAATACGGTGGTAATGAAAGAAGCCAGATGTTGAAATACCATATTCAAACTTCAGGCCGCTCGTTACACGCACAGGAAATTGATTTTAATGACATCCGTACAACGCTACAAGCATTGTATGCGATCTACGATAATTGTAATTCACTTCATACAAATGCTTACGATGAAGCTATTACCACGCCAACAGAAGAATCCGTGCGCAGGGCGATGGCCATTCAGTTAATTATTAATCGCGAATTAGGATTAGCGAAAAATGAAAATCCTTTACAAGGTGCTTTTATTATTGAAGAATTGACAGACCTTGTTGAAGAAGCTGTATTAACTGAGTTTGACCGCATTACAGAACGTGGTGGCGTGTTAGGTGCCATGGAAACAATGTACCAACGCAGCAAGATCCAGGAAGAGAGTTTATATTACGAAACATTAAAACATAATGGCGAATATCCTTTAATTGGCGTAAATACATTCTTAAGTTCAAAAGGTAGCCCGACTGTTTTACCGCGCGAGGTTATTCGCTCGACTACCGAAGAAAAAGAAGACCAAATTAATACCCGTAATAGTTTGTGGGAAACCCATAAAGATAAAAGCCCTGCCATTTTAAAAGAATTACAACGCGCCGCTATCCAAAACGAAAATTTATTTGATGGCTTAATGGAAGCTGTTAAATATTGTTCGTTAGGGCAAATTACGAATGCTTTGTTTGAGGTTGGCGGGCAATACCGAAGAAATATGTAAATTGCATTAACTGCATTACTAAGCTTTTATAAGTATAGAAAGAATATGTAAATGATCTTTAGTGTAAATCATAATCAATTATTTAAAAAAGTGCTTTTCGTAGGCACTTTTTTATTTTTGAATGTATTACTATATTCTCAATCGGATACGCTTGCCGTGTCTGAAAACATAGAGCTTGCACGTGCTCAATTCTCTAAAAACCCCAACGAAGGTTTAAGATTTGCCATAACGGCTTTAGACCTTGCAATACGAAGTGACAATAAAAAATTTATTGGCAAAGCAAATAACACATTAGGTTCTGCTTATTATTTTTTGGGTAATAACGACTCCGCAGAAGTATACCAATCTAAAGCACTTGAAATTCAGCTTGAACTTAACGACCCCGAAGGTCTCGGGCGATCTTACACCAACCTGGGTACTATTTATTCGGAGAATGGTTTAAATGATAAAGCAATTCAGTATTTTTTAAAGGCAGAAAAGAAGTTCATTGAAATAAATTATCGTATAGGTTTAAGTAAATTGTATAATAGCCTTGGTATTTTATTTTACAATACAAAAGATTTTAATAACGCTACAAGGTATTATAAAAACGCATTAAATATAGCCCGTGAACTTAAAGACGAAACACTTTATTACAGCATTGCCACAAATCTCGCTAACACATTAAGCTATCAGCACAAGAACAAAGAGGCACTTTATATGTATCTATTAAGTTACAACATTGCTAAGCGTCAAAACAATTTTTCCGATCTTGCTACAATTTGTAATAGTATTTGCCAGCAATATTTAACCCTCAATAACCTTTTGGCTGCAAAAAAATACGATACCGAGGCAATGGAATTGATTAGAAAATATGAATTGAGTGATTATTTTAAAATATCTGCATTTGGAAATTACGGCATAATTCTTAGAAACGAAGGCAAATATAAAGAAGCCATTCTCTATCTTGATTCAGCCTTAAACTACGCAAAGGAAAGCGAAGATCTTTTAAAACAAATTGATCTGCATACAGAGCTTGGACAAGTGTTGGCAAAAGAAAATCGCTATTCTGAGGCGCTTAAAAATACATTTAGCGCATCCGAACTAAAAGATTCTCTTTATGCAAAAAACCTGGAAGATAAACTGGCGGAAGTAAATGCAGTACATAATACCGAAAAAAAGGATCAGGAAATATCTTCATTGAACAGTCAAAAAAAGAATCAGAAGAAGATAAATATTCTTTTAATTGCGATCGTTATAGTATCGGTGATTTCGTTAATAATAGCCATTTATAGTTATATAAGAAAACGAAAGACCAATGAGCTTATTTCTGCTCAAAAACAGGAAGTAGAGGCAAAAAACTTAATTATAGAACGCAAACAAAAAGAAATTATTGATTCTATAAAATACGCGCAACGGATTCAAAATGCCCATTTACCAAAGGAAAGTTATATTACTAAAAATTTAAACCGATTAAGAAAAGACCTTTAGTGTTTATCGAAATAAAAAAAGCTCAAGAATTTTTATTATCGTCGATTTTATGTGTAAAGTATTTATAATTATATTTTCGTCTTTTCTGCTTTTAAACCCAGGAAGTGTTTTTTCTCAGGATAGTCTTTTGAAGAAAATACAGCACATTATTGGATTTGAAATACAACGTGTTCCCTACTCGCAAAAATATACAGGACATGAATTCACGCAGGTCTTTTATGAGACTCCCGGTTACAATTTTTTTTATCGACTTTTAATTCCAAATAAAAAAAGATGGGTTACAACACTTACAACAGGTATATGTTATAGGAAAGGTTATGGGGAATCAGATTATAGCGGCTTAGGCGGTGGCAATTACATTTCCGGCGATTTTGAATATGATGCGATTTATGTTGGCGTTTTTCAATCTAAGAGATATGGTAAGCGACGAAATTTTAATATTGGTGTCTGATTAAATTATGGAGAAACACTATCTCTAAAAGGAAAACTGCATGGAGTCAGCTACGCCTACGGAAAGTCTACAGAATATGAAACAGACATTAAATTATACGTCTCTAAACATCATTTTTTTCTTAATTTTGAAATAAGCCAGGCATTCAAATTAAAACCAAGACATTATTTAATGCTTGGTTTAAAACAATATATAGAGTCGCCGGATTTTGGTGATTCGCGAGTGGTTTTAACGAGCAGCCTTTTTCTTGCGTACAATCTTCGTTAATAGTTGATATTCTATTAGATTTCAATAAATTTTTCTATCTTCGTTACGCTATCCCAAAATGCAAATTAACGTTATAAATACATTCGCCGCGAAATTTATTTTCGTAGTTATTGCCTTGGCTTTTGATTTTAATGTATTTGCTGATAACGGCCGTAAAATAGATTCGCTTTATACCATCATTAAAACTTCTAAAAACGATACGGTAAAAATTAACGCGCAATTAAAGATCGCCAGTCTTTTAATGAAAGAAGATTCGGTTAAAGGTTATCACGAAGTAAAAAAAGCCTACTATACCTTAAATTCTCTTTCACCCAATAATTTTGTTTTCAGGGCATTTGAAAAAATGGCAAAGATTTGCAAGAACAATGGCATGTTTCAAAAGGCAAGAATATATTGGGACCTTGGCCTTGCTAGAGCAAAATCAGAGAAAAATCCTGAATGGCAAGCAAGATTTTATATGCGCATTGCTGATCATATGCAGAGCGAGGACCTTTCAAAACAATGTATTACTTATTTTGACAGCGCATTAACTATTGCAAAAACAGGTGACGAAAAATTGCTAAGTGATATTTTAATGAAAAAAGGTCGCGCGCATTATGATAATGGCGATTACAAAACTGCCATGGATAATTATATTGAATCGCAACGCTTGTTTGAAAAGAACAAATGGCGGAGCGAGGAATTCGGACATTTATTGCATTTTATTGGCTCTGTATTTAAACGTCAAAATTTTAGAGAGAAAGCGCTGGACTATTACGAAAAAGAATTGGCCTTAGCCCGCGAAATTAAAATTAAAAGTTTAGAAGCAGAGGCCCTTTACTTATCAGCAGCCATGTATGGCGAGTTGGGCAATTTAGATAAAGAACTTGAGTACGAACAAAGATCGCTAGAATTGTACAGGCAGGAAGGAAGAGAAGGTTCTGTGGCGCTGTTACTAACAAACATCTCGCATAACTATGCTTCAAAAGGCGATTATAAAAAAGCAATTATTAATTGTGAAGAAGCGTTAGAGATACTAAAACGCAACGGCGATATTTCCAAAGAATCTTTTATCTACCGTTCGTTAGGTTCTTATTATTCAAAGCTGGGTCAGCATCAAAAAGCAATTGCTTATTTAAAAATGGCAATGGAGATTGCAAGTAAAGTGGAAACCAAACAATTGCTTTACCGCAGTGAAATTACAGAAGCCCTAGCCTTTGCATACTCAGAAATGAAAGATTACAAATCGGCATTTAATACCTTGCTTGAACACCGTTACCTGAATGATAGTCTCGATAATCAAAGTAATGCTGAGTATTTAAGTAATCTCGAAAAACAATACGATACCGAGAAAAAAGAAAAAGAGATCGCGCTACAAAAAGTAGAGTTGGATAAAAGTAATGCTGTTGTTAAACAACAAGCTACCCAGCGCAATGCCATGATCGCCGGTTGCATTTTGGTTTTAATTATTGCGGGTATCTCTATTGTTGCATTTATCAATAAACGTAAAACAAGCCGCTTATTATCAAAACAGGTTAATGAAATAAATTATCAGAATGCAATTATAAAAGAAAAAAATAAAGATATAACCGATAGTATTCAATATGCTAAACGATTGCAGGAAGCTGTGTTTCCTGAAACGGATGTTTTAAATACTTTTTTTGCCGAATCGTTTGTGTTGTTCCGTCCAAAAGATATTGTTAGTGGCGATTTTTATTGGTTCGAAGAGGTTGGTGATAAAACCATTATTGTTGTTGGCGATTGCACAGGCCATGGTGTTCCCGGCGCTTTTATGTCGATACTCGGACATAATTTATTAAATCAAATTATTTTAGAAGAAGGCACTATTGCTCCCGGAAGAATTTTGAATATTTTGGATAAACGAGTTACCAACGCTTTAAACAAACGAGAGAGCAAAGAGGCAAATAACGATGGTATGGATATGGTGATTTGCGTAATAGATAAAGCCCATAAAAAATTAACTTACGCAGGTGCTAATCGGCCTTTAGTTATAAGAAGAGCTGAGCAGTTGATAGAATTAAAACCCGACAAGCATGCCATAGGTGGGGTTCAGGACAGCACTTGCAAATTATTCACTCAACAGGAAATTAACATTCAGGATGAAGATGTGATGTACATGTTCTCTGATGGTTATTACGATCAGTTTGGCGGGCCTAAAGGAAAAAAATTCAAGTACAAACAATTAACAGGTCATATACTTTCCATGGCAAGCAAGCCATTAGAGGAACAGAAAAAAATATTGTCAGATGCCATTATTACCTGGCAGGGAAATTTAGAACAGGTAGACGATATTTGCGTAATTGGAATAAAGATTTAATTACATGAACTCGCTTATTATTTTAAGAGGCTTGCCCGGCTCCGGAAAAACAACCTTAGCAAAACTATTAAGTGAGAACAAATGGCCTGTATTTTCTATTGATAGTTATTTTACGGATCCTAAAACTGACGAGTATAATTTTCAGTTCGATAAAAATCATTTAGCCTATAAAAATTGTGAGGCTCAAACCAAACAGGCCATGCAAAATGAAACAGAAAAAATATTTATTGATAATGTTTTTAGCCTGAATTGGGAAATTGAACCCTATTTTAAATTAGCTGCGGAGTTTAATTACTCGATTTTTGTAGTAACAGTCGAAAATTACCCGGGCCATAAAAACACCCATAACATTAGCGAAGAACAGCTACAAAAAATGGCAGCCAAATACAAGGTAAAACTATTGTAAGCATTACTATCACAGTATTTTTCGTATTTAACAATACTTAAGTTTGGTGTTAAAAACCAGGCTTAGGTGTAAGCAAAATTCCTGTATCTTTATAAATTAATTACATTATGGCTTTTATGAGGAAATTATTATTTATTGGGTTCATCTTAAACTATGTTTTCTTCTACGGACAAACAACCGATGTCAATGGAAAAAAACAAGGCTATTGGAAACAAAAAGATGAGAAAACAAATAAACTTGTTTTTGAAGGAGAGTTTAAAGACGATAAACCTCTTGGGAAATTTAAATATTATTATCCAAACGATTCTATACGCGCCATAATAGATTTTAAAAAAGGCGGTAAAACCGCTTATGCAAAATTATTTCATTACACCGGCAAACGCATGGGTGAAGGAAAATATAACAGCGAAGTACTTTCTGCCTTAAGCCGCGATAGCATTTGGTTATTTTACGATGAAGCAGGTTTATTGATCTCAAAAGACAAATACGTTAACGGAAAAAAAGAGGGAATTAGTTACGTGTATTTACCTGATGGAAAAGTAGCCGAAGAAAAAACATACAAAGCAGATGTATTAAACGGGCCTTTTAAACAATATTTTGATGGTAAAATTTTAAAAGGACAAGGTCAATATAAAGACGGGCTTTTAGAAGGAAAAGTAAGTTATTATTTTCCAAATGGAACCGAAGTTGCTACAGGCTATTATATAAAAGATAGAAAAAACGGACCATGGATCTATAAAGAAGAGAATGGAAAAATAAAAGAAAAAGAATTGTACAAAGAGGGTAAAAAAGCCACACAAAAAGAAACCGACGAATTTTTTAATAAAGGAAAGAAAAGCGGCACAACAATTACAACTACCGTTACATCAAAAGAAGATGCAAAAAAAGGAGCTAAAAAATAAATGAGTAAGCACGGAAAAGTATTAGTAGCCATGAGTGGTGGTATTGATAGCAGCGTTACTGCTATGATGCTGCATGAGCAAGGTTATGAAGTGATAGGGATAACCATGAAAACATGGGATTATGAAAGCTCCGGATCAAGCAAACGCGAAACAGGTTGCTGCAGCCTGGATAGTATAAACGATGCCCGTACCATGGCAGTGTCTTTTGGTTTTCCTCATTATATTTTAGATATCCGCGGTGAGTTTGGAACACAGATCATTGATAATTTTGTGGAGGAATATTTAGCAGGCCGTACCCCTAACCCTTGCGTTTTATGTAACACACATATTAAATGGGATGCACTTTTAAAACGCGCTAATATGCTGGACTGCGAATTTATTGCAACAGGACATTATGCTCGCGTAAGAAAAGAAAATAACAGAACCATTATTCATAAAGGCGTTGATCATACCAAGGATCAAACATATGTCTTGTGGGGCTTGGACCAAGATTGTTTAAATCGCACCATGTTCCCTTTAGGCGGCTTTAAAAAAACAGAGATAAAGCAAATGGCAAAAGATGCCGGCTTTTATGATTTGGCCAACAAAAGCGAGAGTTATGATATTTGTTTTGTACCTGATAATGATTACCGTGCTTTTTTAAATCACCGTATTCCTGAGTTGGAAGCAAAAGTAGCCGGTGGCGATTTTATTTATAAAGACAAAAAAGTAGGTAAACATAAAGGTTACCCCTACTTTACCGTTGGGCAACGCAAAGGTCTAGAAATTGCGATGGGTGTACCGGTTTTTGTAAAAGAAATAATTCCTGAGACCAATACGGTGATCTTAGGAGATAAAGATGATCTTGAAGAAAATCATTTAACCGTGCGTGATTTTAATTTGATAAAATACGAAACGCTTCCGCACGATTTTGTTGGCTTAACAAAGATCCGTTATAAAGATCCCGGAACTTTAGCTACAATTAATACCATAGATAATAAACTGGATGTTATTTTTCACCAACCCGTAAATGGTGTGGCACCAGGACAAAGCGCTGTTATTTATGAAGGTGAGGACCTTGTAGGTGGTGGGTTCATTAATAGGAAGGTTTTGATTTAAAATTCTATTTTTCGTTTCGACAAGCTCAACGACCAAATAATATTAAAACAAAAAAGGCTACCATTTCTGATAGCCTTTTTTATGTCTTGCTTAAAAATTATTTTATTTTAAAAGCTGCTTTTACTTTAGCAACGTAGTCTAATTTTTCCCAGGTAAATAATTCTACTTTCATCGTTTTTGTTTTTCCATCAGGCGATTTAAATGTTTTTGTTACTACTTCATTCTTACGACCCATGTGCCCATAAGCAGCAGTTTCGCTATACATTGGAGTACGTAATTTAAAACGTTGCTCAATAAAGTATGGACGCATATCAAAAACACTTTCTACAATTTTAGCTATTTGACCATCTGTCATTTTTACTTTTGCAGTGCCATAAGTATCAACAAAGATACCCATTGGTTGTGCAACACCAATTGCGTAAGAAACCTGTACCAATACTTCTGTACAAATACCTGCGGCAACTAAATTTTTTGCGATATGACGCGTTGCATAAGCAGCAGAACGGTCAACTTTACTTGGATCTTTACCGGAGAAAGCACCACCACCGTGAGCACCTTTACCACCATAAGTATCTACAATAATTTTACGGCCTGTTAAACCTGTATCACCATGCGGACCACCGATAACAAATTTACCTGTTGGATTTATATGGTAATTAATTTTATTGTTGAATAAGTGCGCGTATTTTGGATATTTCTTTTTAACGCGGGGAATTAAAATATCAACGATGTCTTTTTTAATTTTAGCTAACATTTTTGGTTCATCAGCAAAATCATCATGTTGTGTTGAAACCACGATCGCATCAATACGCACAGGCACATTATCATCACTGTACTCTAAAGTAACCTGTGATTTTGCATCCGGACGTAAATATTTTATTTCTTTATTCTCGCGGCGAAGTGCAGCTAATTCTATTAAAATACCATGAGCAAGATCTAAAGCCAAAGGCATGTAGTTAGCAGTTTCGTTGGTGGCATAACCAAACATCATACCCTGGTCTCCTGCACCTTGTTCTTCTTTTTTCTTTTTATCTACACCCTGGTTGATATCAGATGATTGTTCGTGAATGGCAGATAAGATACCGCAAGAGTTTGCCTCGAACATATATTCTGACTTGGTATAACCAATTTTACGAATTACTTCACGTGCAATTTCCTGCACATCTAAATATGCTTTTGATTTTACTTCACCTGCCAAAATAACTTGTCCTGTTGTAACTAGTGTTTCGCAAGCAACTTTACTATTTGGATCGAAAGCTAAAAAATTATCAATTAACGCATCCGAAATTTGATCGGCTACTTTATCCGGGTGTCCTTCTGACACTGACTCTGATGTAAATAAATATCCCATAATGGATTTTCTAAGAATTTATGATTTTAAAATTTTAATTTGAGTTTCAAATATAGTTGAATGCTAAGAATAAACAAACTATTTGGCAGAAGTTAGCTTAAATTCGTAAAACTCCATAATTTGGTTACAAAGCAGCTTTTTGCAGGCCTCATCAACCTTCACTTTCGCGGCATTTTCGTCTGTAGCGTCAATTTCAAGGGTTATGTGCTTACCAATACGAACGTTCTCTATCTCGCCCAGGTTAAGGTTCTTCATAGAGCCTGTTACGGCTTTTCCTTGTGGGTCTAGCAATGCGCGAAGCGGCATTACATCAATATCTGCAATAAATTTTGCCATTTTGTGTGTTGATTTAGGTTAACAAAAGTAGGATTAAACTTGCTTTTTGAAAAATATGTTATTCACAATACTTAACAAAATATAAAGAATAATGATCATTGGAATGCCCACAAACTGAAAGACAACAAGGCAAACAACCGAAAGTCCGATTAAGATAAAACGCAGTTTATTATCGTCCCAGCCAAAGTTTTTGAATTTAAGGGCGAGTAATGGAATTGGGGCTACCAATAGAAGACTAAGGATCAAAGACACAAGACACAAGACATATGGCGTATAAATGACTTCAAAATAAGTATGCATCAATTTATCTTGAATTAATGGAATAGAACAAATAAACATAGCATTTGCGGGAGTTGGCAGACCAATAAAAGAATCAGATTGGCCTTTATCGTTATTAAATTTTGCCAAACGAACGGCAGAGAAAATTGCAATAATAAAACAAAAGTAATACATCCAATAATTTTGATTTGGAACATAGTCAAAACTAAGCGATGCATTTTCAATAGTCATGCAAAGTTTGTACATCACAACAGCAGGCAACACACCAAAAGTTACCATGTCCGCCAAGCTATCCAGATCTTTTCCTATTGGAGAACTTACATTTAATAAGCGGGCTGTAAAACCATCGAAGAAATCAAGCACTAATGCAATACCTACTAAATATGCCGACCAAACAAGATCACCTTCAAAGGCTTTTACAATGGCTAAACATCCGCACAATAAGTTACCGCAGGTAATGGCATTTGGAATGTGCTTTTTTATGTTCACCGTTTCTTGTTTCGAGTGTCTTGTTTCTCGAATAAACTCTAAATTAACTTGCCGCTCAGCTCTTCCCACTTCTCCATTTCCTTCTCTAAATTACTTTTTAATTGATTGTAATTTTCAAAGAAAGCTTTATCATTCACTAATTTATCGTATTGAGAAGCATCGCTTAATTTAGCATCACAGTCTTTTATTTTTACTTCTAAAGCTGCAATAGTTTCTTCAGACTTTTTTATTTGGCTGCGAATTTGTTTTTGTTCTGCTTCTTTTGTTTTATCAACTTCATTTGAAACAACAACAGGTTTTTTCTCTTCCTTAACTTCTTGTACTCTTCCGGTCTTATCCAGATCAAGTTGGTTCAATCGCTCTACTTTACGGATCTGCATGAACTCTTCAATGTCACATAAATATTCTTTTACTTTTCCTTCTCTGAATTCAAATAAACGATCGCAAATGCCTTTCATAAAATCCCTGTCGTGGCTAACCATAATAACAGTTCCTTCATAATCAATTAACGCGCGTTTTAAAATATCTTTCGAACGAATGTCCAGGTGATTCGTTGGCTCATCCATTAACAATAAATTGTATGGCTCTAATAATAATTTACATAAAGCCAAACGCCCACGCTCTCCCCCACTTAATACCTGTACTTTTTTATCAATGTCTTCTCCTCTAAATAAGAACGATCCTAACAAACCACGCACTTGTTTACGCACTTCGCCAACCGCTGCTTCATCAATCGTTTCGAAAACGGTTTTCTTTGGATCTAATTTTTCTTCCTGGTCTTGCTCAAAGTATCCCATCATTACACTATGGCCTAATTGCACAGTACCATCATGATCTACTCTCTTAGCGATCATTTTCATCATGGTCGATTTTCCTTCGCCATTACGTCCAACCAAACCTATCTTCTCGCCCTTAGTAATAATAAATTCTGCGCCTGAAAAAATATGTTTTGGTCCGTAATGCTTACCGGCATTTTCAACCGTTAACACAATTTTACCACTATGTGCAGGCGCCGGAAAACGGAAGTTCATGCTCATGTTATCCGCATCGTCTACTTCCACAATTTCCATACGATCTAATTTTTTGATCAACGATTGCGCGAAGGCTGCTTTACTAGCTTTGGCACGGTATTTATCAATTAACACTTCTGTTTGATTGATGATTTTTTGTTGATTCTTTGCCGCATTCTCTTGTTGCTCTTTACGCTCGGCACGTAAAACCAAATAACGGCTATAATTTGTTTTGTAATCGTAAATTTTTTGATTTGAAATTTCTATTGTACGATTGGTAACGCTATCTAAAAATGTTTTATCATGGCTAATAAGCATTACTGCTCCCGGAAAAGTTTCCATGAATTCTTCCAGCCACATAATAGCTTCAATATCTAAGTGATTGGTAGGCTCATCTAATAATAAAATATCAGGCTTTTGTAATAATAATTTTGCTAACTCAATACGCATGCGCCAACCTCCGCTAAACTCAGCGGTTTGACGATCAAAATCTTTTCTATCAAATCCTAAACCTTTTAAGATCTTCTCTATCTCTTCGTTACGGTTACCCGCGCCCAGCATATCCAAACGTGTGTAAACATCTGTTTGCTCTTCGATTAATTTGGCGTAAGAATCGCTTTCGTAATCGGTACGTGTTTCTAAAAGATGGTTGATCTCGTTAATGCGTAATTCTAATTTTTGAATTTCCATATAGGCTGTTTCTGTTTCTTCAAAAACAGTGCGGCCATGTTGGTGGATCATATCCTGTGGTAAATAACCAATGGTACATGATTTAGGCATAGAGATCTCGCCCTTGGTTGGGTTTTGCTGACCAGACAAAATTTTAAGCAAAGTACTTTTACCTGCGCCATTTTTGCCCGCTAAACCAATTCTATCTTTTGGATTAATTAAAAAGGAAATATTATCAAAAAGATTGAACCCCCCAAAACTTACTGTAACGCCGTTAACCGAAATCATTATTCAAAAAATTATTAAGCCGCAAAGATAGGCTATTTTTGAGAGATTTTAAAGGGTTAATATGCAATAAATTATAAATTGATACGTCTTTGTTTTGCCTCTCTGAGGCAATTTGAGCTCTTGATGTTGGTTTCTGTAAATATTAAGTCCCGTTGGGACTATGCAAGCAGAAATTGTTTATTTGAAATATTTAAAAAGGCCTCAGCGAGGCCAAACATGGTAGAAAAAGATAAAGCATTGTTTTTATTGCCCCGGAGGGGCAAAACATGATTTTCTCAATTATTTGAGGTCGAAATTAAACAAATATTCCTCTTTGAATTCGATCTCATTTTCTCTTAAAAATTCAAGATACTCTTCGTGAAACGTTCTTTTATTATGATGTTCTTCCTGGTTCTTAATATAGTTTAAGATCATTGAAACATCTTTTTTTGAAACCGTAAATGCTCCAAATCCAGCCTGCCAATAAAACTTACCTTTTAGGATCTTTTTATCATTTATAAATTTTGTAGAGTGTCCTTTTATTTCCCGGACTATATCCGATAAATTCATATTAGGCTTACAATTCAATAAGAGATGTACATGATCGGGCATTCCATTAATGATAAATAATTTTTGTTTTTGATTGGTAACAATTCCGTTAATGTATTTATATAGATCTTCTTTTATTTCGGGAACGATCAAAGATTCACGGTTTCTAACCGCAAAAACAACGTGATAAAAAATTTGGGTGTAAGTATCCGCCATAATTTTAACCTTTTGTTTTGCCCCTCCGGGGCAATGTTTCTATTGATGCACTTTTTTAAAATTGTTTGGTCACTCTGGGACCGATTATTGAACGCTGAGAACGCCGATAACGCAGATGTTCGTTGATTTTTATCTTTGCTGATCATATTTACCAGGGCCATCAGCGTTCTATTAACTTAGTTCGTAATTGATCTCTACCAATTTATCCATTTCAATTAAAAAGGTATCGTTGATCTCGATTTTATTTTTTTTAGAAAAGAGCTTAACGTTTTGGTGTAATTCTTCGTCCTCAACATAAAATTCAACAGAACTTTTACCGGCATTATTGCTCATTAATTGCTCCAGTTTATTGATAAGGTTTTCGTTCACACTTGCCAATTTCACTTTCATGCGAATGAGATTAAAAGCATTTGTTTTTACATCATCCAGCAACTCAATTTTGTTGATCTTAATTTCTAAACTACCCGGTTGGTTATAACGTTCCTGCACTTTTGCTTTTACAAAAACGAACAAGCCTTGCACCATATATTTATTGTACTCCACAAAATCTTTTCCAAACAACATTAACTCTGTTGTTCCAAAATAATCTTCAACAATTAATTTACCAAAAGCGTTGCCTGTTTTGCTGGTGCGGTTCTCAAAGCCCACAATAATGCCCCCAAACACAACTTCGCGATTCTTAAAAGGCTCTAATCCTGCTTTTAATTGCGCGCAATTTGCATTGCATTTATGTTCTATAATTAATTTATAAGGATCTAATGGATGACCGCTAATAAAAAATCCTACTACTTCTTTTTCCCTGCTTAATTGCTCTAAAGCGTTCCAAGGCTCTACTTTTGGTAACTGGGGTTCGCTTACTTCTACTTCATTTTCTTCACCAAATAAACTCGCTTGCGATGTATCGTTACCCAGATTTTTCTGGTTACCATAACGGATCATTTTATCTGTTAATGTATTGCCATCCTGGTCGAGCACAAAGAACATAGAGCGTGTCATATTCTCAAAGCTATCAAAGGCACCGGACAGGGCTAAACCTTCTATACTTTTTTTGTTGACGGCTTTACTATCTAACCTTGCAGCAAGATCAAATACGTTTTTATATGGTCCGTTAATATTTCTATCTTCTACAATTGCGTTCACCACATTCTCGCCAACACCCTTAATACTGGCCATTCCAAAGCGAATATCGCCATTTGGCATAACAGAGAATTTACCAAAACCTTCGTTAACATCTGGACCTAAAACTTTTAATCCTGCACGTTTACATTCTTCCATAAAGAAAGCAATGGACTCAATACTGCCTGCATGATTTAAGGTGGAGGCCATGTATTCGCTTGGGTAATGCGCTTTTAAATAGGCTGTTTGAAATGCTACATAAGCATAACAGGTAGAGTGCGATTTGTTGAATGCGTAAGACGCAAAGGCTTCCCAATCTTTCCAAACCTTTTCTAATACTTTTGCATCGTGACCATTCTTGGTTGCATTCTCAACAAAAAGTGGCTTTAATTTATCAAGGGTCTTCTTATCTTTTTTACCCATTGCTTTTCGCAACACATCGGCATCACCTTTGGTAAAGTTGGCCAGTTTCTGACTTAAACGCATTACCTGTTCTTGATAAACGGTAATACCATAGGTCTCCTGAAGGTACTCATCCATCCCTTCCAAATCGTAAGTGATTTTTTCGCGACCGTGTTTACGCGCAATATAATTTGGAATGTAGGCAATTGGTCCCGGACGATACAAGGCATTCATCGCAATAAGATCGGTGAAGCTATCGGGTTTTAATTCCTTCAACGATTTTTGCATACCGGCACTTTCATATTGGAAAATACCGTTTGTTTCGCCGCGTTGAAAAAGCTCGTATGTTTTTTCATCTTCTAATGAAATTGCATCTATATCTAACTCAATACCATGATTTAATTTTACAAGCGCCACTGCATCTTTAATAATGGTAAGTGTACGTAAACCAAGAAAGTCCATTTTTAACAGGCCGGCGCTTTCAGCAACAGAGTTATCAAATTGGGTAACCAACATATCACTGTCTTTACCTTTTGTAACCGGTACGTACTTCATCATTTCGCCGGGCGTAATAATTACACCGCAGGCATGAATACCGGTGTTACGCAAGCAACCTTCCAATTCGTAAGCCTGGTTTAATACATCTGCCTCAGGGCCTTTTTCTTCTGCTAATTTTCTAAACGCGTGAGATTGTTCTATTACTTCGCGCCTTCCTTCTATCTTACCAAGATATTTCGGATCAATGCCGCCAGGTTTTAGTAAAGCCTTTAATTTAGCATCGAGACTATCGGGAAATAATTTTGTTAAACGGTTGGCATTATCTAAAGGCAGGTCTAAAACCCTTGCAGTATCTTTGATAGCAGACTTTCCACCCATTGTACCGTAAGTAATAATTTGCGCTACCTGGTCGGCACCATATTTTTTAATTACATAATCAATAACTGCGCCGCGGCCTTCATCATCAAAATCAATATCAATATCGGGCATGCTTACCCGATCAGGATTTAAAAAACGCTCAAAGAGGAGATCGAACTTGATCGGATCTACGTTTGTAATTCCTAAACAATAAGCAATAGCAGAACCCGCAGCAGATCCGCGGCCCGGACCAACAGAAACGCCAAGTCTTCTTGCTTCACGAATAAAATCGGCAACAATTAAAAAGTAACCGGGGTAACCCATTCTTTCGATAGTTGCTAATTCAAAATCAATTCTATCCTTTATTTCAGTTGTAAGATCAGGATATCGTTTTGCTGCACCTTCGTAAGTAAGCTCCGTCATGTACACAAACTGCTCGGCAATAATTCTTACTTCAGCTTTTTCGTGTTCAAGCTGTTCTGCACTAAAATTCTTTGCCTGCCAGTCTTTTTCTTTTATGGCAACGATCCTGGCCAGTGAATCGTTGATCGCCTGCACATTATTTAAAATAAAATCTTCTGCAATTTCAAACTTTGGCAATAATACTTCGCGCCCTAATTTAAATTGTTCGATCTTATCTACAATCAAATTAGTGTTATGAAGCGCTTCGGGAAGATCTTTAAAAAGAGCCGCCATTTCAGCAGGCGATTTAAAATAAAATTCATCGTTAGGCATCCCGTATCTAAAACCGCGTCCTTTACCTTTAGGGGTTTCCAGCTTCTCGTTATCTTTTACGCATAATAAAATATCGTGAGATTTAGAACCTTTTTTATCGATGTAATAATTGCTATTTGCGGCAAAGTAGTTAACGTTATGTTTTTTAGCGTATGCTAATAATTTTTCGTTAGCATATTCTTCATCCTGCGTTTTGTATTGCCTGTTAAGCTCTACGTAAAAATCTTCTCCAAATTGTTCGAGGTACCACAAAAAGGTATTTTCTCCCTGTTGTTCACCAAGATTAATAATACTGTAAGGCACTTCCGAATTTAAAGAGCCCGTTGTAGCGATCAAGCCCTCTTTATATTTTACAAGAATATCTTTATCAATACGTGGCACGTAATATGCGCCATCTATCAATCCCATTGAGCTTATGCGACAAAGATTTTCGTAGCCTTTACGGTTCTTCGCAATTAATACCTGCGTAAAACCGTTATCTTTTTTAGTCTTGTCTTTGTGATCGGCACAAATATTTACTTCGCATCCAATAATACACTTTAATTCTGTTTTCTTTTCGCCGGTAATGTCGCCTTTTTCAAGAGCGGCATTGTGTTCTTTTATTTTTTTATTCTGACTATCAATTTCTTTCCAGAACAAAAACGCACCGTACATATTGCCATGATCGGTTAAGGCAACACCCGGACTTTTAAACTCCAATGCTTTACTTACAAGTGCGGCCACATCACTGGTAGATTGCAACACAGAGAATTGCGTATGATTATGAAGGTGACTGAATTTAAGATCGACATCAACTTCTGTAATAACCGTTTCAACAGTCGCAAGTTTGGCAGCATCTTCTTTTTCTTTCGCTTCTTTGGCTTTGCGTTCTTTCCAATACTGTTCGTGTTTAATTAAATCTGTAAAATCGGGGCTAACGTAATTAATTGCAGGCAACATATCTGCAGAGATCTCGCGCACTTTTGTAATGCCTCTTTTTATGATCTCAAAAAACACTTTTGTGGTAGCTGCCACGTCAAACGCCGCATTGTGCGCTTCATCAAAGCCTTTATTAAATAATTTCTTGTAAAGTTCAGTTAATGTTGGCCATTTAAATTTACCGCCCCTTCCACCGGGCAGGGCACAAAATTCAGTGGTTTGATCGTTCTTGGTGTCAATAAAAGCCTTCTTTTCAAGTACATTTGGCAAACCGCAACGTAATAATTCGGCACCAATAATGTTTATATCAAATTCAATATTATGACCGCATAAATAAGCAGTTTCACCAACAACATCACTGAATTTTTGGAGAGTATCTTTAAGGTTTTGCCCTTCTTCGTTAGCCCGCTCGTTAGTGATACCGTGAATTTGTATGGTGGCAAAAGGAATGCTGTAGCCTTCCGGCTTAATAATAATGGAATCATTCTGTAATAAATTACCATTAGCATCGTGCAATTGCCAGGCAATTTGTACCATACGCGGCCAATTGTCAAAATCGGTCAAAGGTGCGTTGTAATTGCGGGGCAAGCCTGTAGTTTCGGTATCAAAAATTAAAAACATCAGTAAATACGGTGATTTTAGTTAAAATTATAGGGTAAACGGAAATAAATTTACGATTTTAAAGGCCTTTATTTTTGGTTGTTGAAAAATATGGAAAGCTTATTGTTAATCAGGGTTTAACAATCTTTTAAAAACCTTGAAATTTCGTTTTTCCGTTTCATTAAAACTGTTATCTTTGCCAGTCATAAAAATTTTGAACGAAATGAGTAAAGAAAAAAACATCCAGGCGCAGGTTGATGCGGATAAGAAAAAGGAAAGTACCAGTGTTTTAGAGAAGATCAGAAGAAGAACCGGTTTATTGGTTGGTATTGTAGGTTTAGCCCTTGTTATTTTTATTTTAGAAAGCCTGTTAGGTTCTGGCGCCAGTATATTTGGCGGCAACGAATTGTCTATAGTTGGTTCTATTCATGGCAAAAATATCGACAGGAACGATTTTTTAGCGAAAGTTGAAAATCAGTTAAATATTATCCGTCAGCAAAAACAAGCGAACGATATTGACGATGCTACCCGTGCGCAAGTATTAGATTATGTTTGGCAGCAATATGTTTCAGACATGGTTATTAAACCACAATATGCTAAAGTTGGCATTACTGTTGGTGAAGATGAAGTTTATGAGCGCGTTGTAGCACATCCCGTTCCAACTATCTCTCAACGTTTAACTGATCAAAAAACCGGTAAGATCTATGAGCAATTAGCTGCGCCGGACGGAAGTCTTGATCCGATCAAATTCCGCCAGTTTGTACAAAATGCTACCGGCGACCAGGAAATGTTCGTAAAGCAAATGGAAGAAGACGTTAAGAACATGCGTTATGCCGAAAAGTATGCGGCATTGATCCGCAAAGGTTTATACACCACTAATGCTGAAGCGAAAGAAGGCTTTAAAGCGCAGAACAACAAAGTTAATTTTACCTATGTTATTAAACGTTTTGATTCTGTAAGCGACAGTACTGTAAAAGTTACGGATTCGGATATTCAAAAATTCTATAGCGATCATTCTTATTTATTTATAAATACAGAAACTACACGTAAAATAGAATATGTTTCTTTTGATGTGTTACCAAGCCCTTCCGATGTTGAAGCCATTGCTAAAGACGCGCAAAGGGCTGCTGACGATTTTAAAGTTAAGACCATAAAAGAAGACAGCAGTTTTATTTCACAAGAAAGCGAAAACGGCATGGTTAACATCCAGGACATGAACAAAAAAAGTATGATCGTTCGTGATTCTGCTATCTTTACTTCTCCTGCAGGAACGGTATTTGGTCCGTATAACGAAGGCGCTTATTTTAAGATCTACAAATTACAAGCTGTTAATTCTATTGCTGATAGCGCAAGGGTTCGCCATATTTTAATTGGCACTGTCGATCCTCAAACACAACAACCAAAACGCAGCATGGCACAAGCTAAAAAAACAGCTGATAGTTTATTGGTATTAATAAAAGAGAAAAGAGTAACTTTTGATACTTTGGTAAAAACGATCAGTGAAGATGGCGGCAGCAAGACAAATGGCGGCGATTACGGTTGGTTTGACGAGAACAAAGGATTTGTTCAACCTTTTAAAGATGCCGGTTTAATGGGCACAAAAGGAAATATATCTGTTGTGCAAACACAATTTGGTTACCACATTATTGAAGTTTTAGATGTAAGTAAAACGCGTCACAACTCATATAAAGTAGCCCAGATCTTTAAATTAATTGCACCAAGTGATGAGACCAACCAAAACATTTTTGCACAGGCAAATCAATTTGCAGGCGAAAATAACACCGGCGAATTATTTGATAAAGCAGTTGATGCAAAAAAATTAACCAAGCGTATTGGTGATAATATTAAAGAAAGCGATCGCCAGTTACCTGGTTTAGATGGCGCAAAAGAAATGATAAAATGGGTTTACACCGCTAAAAAAGGTGATGTGAGCATTTTTACTTTTTCAGATAAACATGTTGTTGCAAAAATTTCAGGCATAAAAAATAAAGGTGTTTTACCTTTAGAAGATGTGATGGATGAAGTAAAAACTTTAGCTATTAAAGATAAGAAAGCGCAAATGTTCTTAACGGAGTTCAACACCAAGGCAGGCGGTTCTAAAAATGTAAATGATATTGCCACAAAATTAGGATTAGAGGCTAAGAAACAAGAAAATTTACCTTTAGCAAGCCATAACGTGGAAGGTTTAGGGCACGATGATATTTTAATGGGTACAGCAAACGGAACCAAAGCAGGCGCCACCAGTAAAGCTATAGAAGGAGATAATGGTGTATTTGTTTTAAGCGTATCAAGTATTGCTGAAACACCGGTACCGGCAGATCTTAAAATGCAAAAAATGCAAATGGACCAGGCAACCGGCGGAAGAGCCGATTACGAAGTGTTTAACGCATTAAAAGAAATTGCCAATATAGAGGATCATAAATCCAGGGTTGAATAAAAAAACTCAAAGATCCCCTTCAGTTAAACGGAGGGGATTTTTTATTTAAAGAAATATCTATTAAATTTTTGCCTATGACCGTCCGCGAAATAATTACCGAAATTGAAAATTTTGCACCGCTTGCCTACCAGGAGGATTATGATAATTGCGGGCTTATAACCGGACAAAAAGACCAAACCATTACCGGCGCTTTATTAAGCCTGGATTGTACCGAGGAGGTGATTGACGAGGCCATAAAAAACAATTGTAATTTAATAATTGCGCACCACCCCATTTTATTTACTGGCTTAAAAAAAATTAATGGTAATAATTATGTTGAAAGAACGATTATAAAAGCCATACAAAACAACATTGCTATTTATGCGGCACATACCAATTTAGACAATGTAAAGCTGGGCGTAAATAAAAAAATGGGCGATAAATTAGGTTTAAAGAGCCTGCAAATACTGGCACCTAAGGGTAACTTATTAAAAAAAATCGTCACCTTTGTTCCAGCCAGTCATCATCAGTCAGTGCTACAAGCCTTGTTTGACGCCGGAGCCGGCAATATTGGCAACTATTCTAACTGCAGTTTTAATTTAGAAGGCACCGGTACTTTTAAAGGAAATACAAACACAACGCCATTTCTAGGTAAACCCGGAGAATTAAGCGAGGAAAAAGAAATAAGAATTGAAACTGTTTTTGAGTTCAATAAAGAACCAGTTATCATCTCTACCCTTCTAAAGACGCATCCATACGAGGAAGTAGCATACGACATTTATTCTATTGCCAACAAGCACTTGCAAATTGGCAGTGGCATGATAGGCGAGCTGGATAAGGAAATGAACGAGGATGATTTTTTAGCCCACGTTAAAAAGTGTTTAATGAGTGGTTGTTTAAAACACACCAAAAAGTTGGGAAAATCCATCAAAAAAGTGGCAATTTGTGGCGGAAGTGGTCGTTTTTTACTGAATAATGCCATAAATAGCGGTGCAGACGCCTTTATAACATCAGATTTTAAGTATCACGAGTTTTTTGACGCAGAAAATAAACTATTGCTGGTGGACGCGGGGCACTTTGAAACAGAGCAATTTACTCCTGAAATTTTTTATGAGATAATTCAGAATAAATTTCCTACATTTGCAATCCGTTTATCAAAATCAAATACAAATCCGATAAACTATTTTTAGAACATGGCTGCAAAAATTAAAGAAAAAATTGACGCTTCGGTTGAAGGAAAATTAAAGTCGCTTTATCAATTACAATTAATTGATAGCAAGATCGATAAATTAAGAACAGTTAGAGGTGAGTTACCTTTAGAGGTTAGCGATCTTGAGGACACCGTTTTAGGTTTAGAGACCCGTTTAAAGAATGTGGAAGAAGAAGTAGCGGAACTTGATACTACTTTAAGTGAAAAGAAACAAGCTATTAAAGATTTTACAGCGAACATTAAAAAGTACGAGCAACAGCAAGGTAAAGTTCGTAATAACCGCGAGTACGATGCCATTACAAAAGAAATTGAATTTCAGAACTTAGAGATCCAATTGGCTGAAAAACGTATGAAGGAAGCTAAAGCAAGTGTTACTATAAAAAGTGAATTACTTGAAAAAAGTAAAGTAGAATTTGAAGAAAGAAGTAAAGATCTTAAAGCAAAGAAAGGTGAGTTAGATGAGATCATTGCTGAAACAGAGAAAGAAGAAAAACAATTAATTAAAGAAAGCGAAAGCGCTTCTGCACAAATAGAAGATCGTTTATTAAATGCATACAAACGTATCCGTGCTAACTCACGTAACGGTTTAGCGGTTGTAGCAGTAGAACGTGATGCTTGCGGCGGATGTTATAATAAGATTCCACCACAACGTCAGTTAGACATTCGTTTAAACAAAAAGATCATTGTGTGTGAACATTGTGGTCGGGTTTTGGTAGACGGCATGTTGATTCCGGATTCAGGATTAGAAGATGTAAAAAATAATTAATTATTTTTTGAATAATTAAGATTTATCGTTTACATTTGCACACCAAAAATTTTGGGAGCTTAGCTCTCCCGATAGCTATCGGGAGGCTCAGAGCACCAGAGTCCAAATCTCTAAAAAAATTGGGAGCTTAGCTCAGCTGGTTCAGAGCACCTGCCTTACAAGCAGGGGGTCACTGGTTCGAACCCAGTAGTTCCCACTTCAACAAAGTAAAGACCCTTTCTCAAGAAAGGGTCTTTTTTATTTTTAAAAGAACCGAAAGTTATGCTTTTGATGTAACGCGCCAAGCCTAATTCCAGAATCGTTATTTTTTAGAAAAAGTCGTATATCCAGAAGTGGTTCTATTACTTCAATAGTTTGCTGAAAGATAGAGATAAGCAAGCTTATTCTTGCGGGCTTCTTAATTTTATTCTTGCTTTTTTAATTTATTAAATGGCTGGTTTTGATTTAAACACAAAGCCCTTTTCAAAATCTGAAAAGGGCTTTGTGTTTTTTAAATCCATAAAAAAATATTTTGGATCTGTAATGATAATTTTTATTAGGTATAAGACTTCTCTGCTGCTTTTAGCTTACGATTTATTTTATCAAGAGCCTCTTCTGCTGCTTCAGCATATTCATCAATTTTTCTGTTACTTGACCTGATTTTATCTTTAAAATCTTCTGCAAGATCTTCAGCGCCTTCGAATATTTTTTTTCGGGTTTTGCTTCCTTTTTCTGGTGCAATTAATATTCCGGCGGCGGCTCCAATAACTAAGCCAAGTATTAATAATGTAATTGGGTTTTTCATAATTTCAGATTTTTAGTTTATTATTATATGCTAAACTTGTGCCACCTGAAATTTATATGGAATAATTTAAAAGTAAGAAATAACCTCACAATAAATCCCCAACTTTTACATCAAGCAATTCTCAAAGCGAATAAATTATTTTTAAAGTTACGTTGGCTTTGCCCGCTTCGATGTTTTGGATGGTTCTTACATCACAATTTACACCGGCAGACAATTCTCCCTGTGTAAGACCTCGTCTTATCCTGTACTGCTTTACTTTTCGGCCAAATTGCCCTAAGTTACTACTATAGCCTTTCGTCATATCCATCTGCAAAATCTTAAATAACTGTTAAAAAGTGTCCGAACTATACTTCGGGTTTAAACTTTTTTTACCTTTAATATTAATGGAAGCAAAAAGCATACTTGCCGAAATGGCAAAGCTAAACTCGATTTATGGACGAACAGCGCAGCTTTATGTTTACAATGAAGAATTGGGTCCCGAATATTTACGCGAGTGTTATAAACAAATAATAAATCATCCCGAAGGATCAAAACATTATTTTAGCGAAGAACTTATTAATCATATAATAGCGTTTTGCACAAATAACTAATCGCTTCTGCAATTCAAACTAAAAGTTTTGTTAAATATATATTTTCTGCACTTCTTTTAACAATCAAATAAATAAAGTAACATTTTTATTTTTTACCTTTAATTAACCAATTAAGACCATGTTATGAAAACTTTTGGCGCAATAATTTTAGTATTTATAGGTGTTACAGCCCTTGCTCAGGATACACTTTATACAACAAAAGGGAAAATAATTACCGGTCAGGTGACAGAAATTACCCAGCATGAAATTAAATACAAACGCGCGGCAAATCCTGACGGCCCTCTATACGTTGTAGATAAAACAGATATAGTTTTGATACATTATAAAAACGGTTCAAAAGAAGTTTTTGAAAATTCGGGTACTGCTTCAAAAAACAATCAGACTTCATCCAATCAAAATAATACTTACGACGATCCTGTATACGTTAATACACGACCGAATGTTAATGTAGTTGTTGCCGCTCCACCTGTCGTTGCTTTTGCAGGTGGTTGGGGCTGGGGCTGGGGAGGCTGGGGTTGGAACAGACCATATTGCGGAGGTTATTATAGAAATTTCGGCGGATATCATAGTGGATACTATCACGGTGGATATGGTCATCATTATGGTGGTGGGCATCATGGCGGACATTACGGTCACCGCAGATAAAATTTTAATAAAAGTGATACTCTTAGGCATTCTTTTTTTGTGCTTTAATGAATGTTCTTTAGTTTTTTTAACATCTTAAAATATACGTCCTTGTTTTAATTACTGATCTTTATTTAACCGCTTAGCTTTTAATTATGAGAATATTTACTTTATTTATTTTTCTTTTAGTATCAAGTATCTCGGGATTTTCGCAGGATACACTTTTTACAAAAGACGGTAAAATAATTAAATGCCGAGTGATGGAAATAAGCGCCGGTAAAGTAATGTACCAAAAAGAAAGCGATCCTGAAAAACACTATTCCTCCATGGAAAGATCAAATGTAAATGTGATTCATTATGCGAACGGATCTTACGATGTTTTTCAAAACCCGGCCGACAGCGCTTCTCAAACCGCTACAGTTAACGGTTACAATTTAGACCCTCAAAACAACTCAAACAATTCAGGTACACCTTCAACTTATGACCCCGCTTATAATAGAAAAATTGCCAGAAACCAAGCGGTAATAGAAGCCGCTTACTTTGGCCTTCGTGTGCTAGGCTTCGCTTGTCGCGTAGCGCTGGAAATAGCGTTGCAAAGCCATAGCCACGATAACAGTTTCAAAAGTTCAAATTCCGGAACTTATCATAAAAGAGGCCAGTAGCCTTTTTTTAAAAAAAACTATCAAATAATTGCTAAAAAGCCACGCTTAATAAATTTAGCTCGGCGTCCTATAATTCTCCCCCTTTCCCGGTTTTTAATCATCGCACCTTTGTTGTATAAATTAAAAACCAATGAAAATCAAACTCTTTTTATTTGCAACAGTTATAATTGTCACCTGCATCGTTTTATTCAGCGCTTGTTTTCAAACAAGACCAAAGATCTACGACATTAACCCTGCTTTTGGGAAATACATTTCGGGATACACTTCCGGAATGGTCTCAAGAAAATCAACCATTCGTATCGAACTATCGCATAGTGTAAACGAAGATCAAACAATAACTGCCAGTATAAAACCTGGCATTACAGCTTTAAGCACAACCACCGCTTTAGATACTGTTTTAAGGGGTTTGCAGTTACCCGATTCTACTCTTTTAAAAGACGCTTTTACTTTCGAGCCAAAAATAAAAGGAAGGGCCGTTTGGATCAGTGATAAAGTGATAGAATTTATTCCTTCAGAAATTTTACCGGCCAATCAATTTTACAATGTCGATTTTAAATTAAAAGAAGTTGCAAAAGTAGAAGATGGTCTTGAGAATTTTAGTTTTCAGCTTTCTACATTTCCACAAAATATATTTGTGACCGTTGACGGTTTAAGAAGTTATGACGATTATAATATCGAATGGCAAAAACTTACCGGTAAAATAACAACTTCCGATTATGAAGACACTGCATCGATCCGTAAAGTTTTAAGTGTTACGCAAAACGGAAAAGCAATGCCTGTAAGAATAAATTACAGCTACAATAACAACGAATTTTATTTTTATGTAGATAGCATTGAAAGAAAAGAAAGAAAAGGCAATTTACTTGTTAGCTGGAAAGGTGAAGTAATAAAAGCGATCAGCAACGGAATACAGGAAATAAAAATACCTGCTTTGGGAGACTTCTCCATTTCAGATGCGCGTGTTGTGGATAACGATGATCAATCTGTTGAATTAATTTTTAGCGATCCTATTGATTATAACCAAAATTTAAAAGGCATTATCAGCATCCAGGGAATTGATAATCTTACTTACGCTATTGAAAATAATGTGGTGCGGGTTTTTTTACCTAACCGTATTATTGGCGAAAAATTAATTACTGTAACAAGTGGTATTAAAAATTTTAAAGGTTATAAAATGAATACGGCTTTTACAAAAAGCTTAACGTTTGAAGAACCAAAACCTTTAGTACGTATTAAAGGCAACGGCAACATTTTACCAAACTCAAATGGGTTGATATTTCCTTTTGAAGCCATTAGTTTAAAAGCCGTAGATGTGCGCGTGATCAAGATCTTTGAAAATAATGTTCACCAATTCTTACAATCAAATAATTTAGATGGACAAGATGGTTTAACACGTGTTGGCAAAGTAGTAGCAGAAAAAACAATTAAACTGGATTATAATAAAAAAACAAATTTAAAACAATGGAATAAACACGTTATTGATCTTGGAAAATTAATTACACCCGATCCGGGTGCTATATACCGCGTGAGCATAAAATATTCTAAAGCTTATGCCATTTGCGATTGCGAAGGTGTAGCTGATGAAGGCGAAGGCGAAAATATAAATGAAGAACAAACAGCAGATGTTACAAGTACCGAAGAAAAAGACACTTGGAATGATAACGATATTTACCGTTACAGTTTTGATGGTGGTTATGATAACTGGAATTATTATAACGAAGATTACTCTCCCTGCAACAGCAATTATTATTACGGAAAAGCAATAAGCAGAAATATTCTGGCTTCGGATATTGGACTTATTTATAAACTGGATGATAGTAAAATGTCTCACGCTTTTGTAAGTAATATGATAACGGCTAAGCCAATCGCAAATGCAAACATTGAATATTATGATTACACCAAACAATTAATTGCACAAGGTACAAGCGATGCTAATGGCATGTTAGATCTTCAACTTAAACGTAAACCTTTTTTAATGCTGGCTAAATTTGGCAAACAACGCGGTTATTTAAAACTGTTGGATGGATACGCAAATTCGTTAAGCAAATTTGATGTAGAAGGTGAGATCGTACAAAAAGGCATTAAAGGTTTTATTTATGGCGAGCGCGGTGTATGGCGCCCGGGTGATTCTCTTTACATTAATTTTATTATGGAAGATAAAGAAAAACGTTTGCCTCCAAATCACCCGGTTAAATTCGAATTGCAAGATCCTAATGGTACAATTGTTTATCAAACCACAAAAACAAAAAATTTAAATGGTTTATACAATTTTAGAACAGCCACCGCAGATGAAGCGCTTACCGGAAATTATACTGCCATTGCTAAAGTTGGTAACCGTATTTTTTCTGAGAACTTTAAAATTGAAACCGTTAAACCAAATCGTTTAAAGATCTATTTAGATTTTGATGCAAAAGGTGCGGGAGGTAAAATAAATGACAGCATTGCAAAATTATCTGTAAAATGGCTACATGGCGCAGTTGCCAAAAATTTACATGCATTGGTAAATGTGAGTGTTAACCAAACAAGAACTACTTTCGAAAAATATAAAAACTATGAATTTGATTCGCCTATAAGAAATTATTATTCTGAAGCAGAAGCTATTTTTGATGGCAACCTAAATGAAAAAGGTGAAGCAAATTTAAATACTTACATCAATGTTGGACAAACTGCACCGGGTATGTTACGAGCTACATATATTTCAAAAGTGTTTGAAGAAGGCGGCGATTTTAGTATCGATCGTTACAGCGTGCCCTACTCGCCTTATAAAACTTATGTTGGCCTACATAGCCCTGATACAAAAAGTTTTGATAATACATTACAGACCGGTAACAATTACAATTTTGATGTTGTAACCGTTAATAATAAAGGTGTACAGGTAAATGCAAATAAATTACAGGTTAAGATCTATAAAGTACAATGGCGTTGGTGGTACGAGAGAAGTGAAGACGATCTTGCACAATATATTTCGCGTGCAGGTACGATTGTTTTAAAAGACACACTTATAAAAACGAATGAAGGCAAAGGCACATTTAAATTTAGTGTGCAGTATCCTGAATACGGTCGTTATTTAATTACAGTAACCGATCTTACAGGTGGACATCAAACGGGTAAAATAGTTACAATTGACTGGCCATATTGGAGCCGCGCTAATCGTAGCAATAATGAAAATGCCAACATGCTTAATTTTTCCTGCGATAAAGAAAAATATACTTCGGGCGAAAATGTAAAATTATCTTTTCCTTCTCCTGCCGAAGGCATGGCGCTGGTAAGTATTGAAACCGGAAGTAAAGTGGTTAAAAAATTCTGGATCGCTACAAAAAAAGGAGAAACCGTTCACGAGTTTGCTGCAACGGCCGATATGTCGCCTAACGCCTATGTGCATGTTACATTGGTGCAACCGCATGCTAATACAAAAAACGATCTTCCAATTCGTATGTATGGCGTGGTTCCAATTTTAGTAGATGAACCTTTAACGCATTTGGAGCCTGAAATAAACATGTTGGACGTTATAAAACCTGAATCTTTTACAAACATAAAAGTAAAAGAGAAAAAAGGTAGAAAAATGACCTACACTTTAGCAATGGTTGATGAAGGCTTATTAGATCTTACGCGTTTTAAAACACCACAACCCTGGAATACTTTTTATGCACGCGAAGCTTTAGGCGTAAAAACTTGGGATATGTATGATGCCGTTATTGGAGCCTACGCAGGAAAATTAGATAAATTATTAAGCGTGGGTGGCGATGGTGATGCCAATGCAGGTAAAGGTGTTAAAGCCAACCGTTTTAAACCAATGGTAAAATTTATGGGTCCATTTACATTAGAAGCAGGGCAGGAAAAAAATCACATTGTTGAAATTCCGAATTATGTTGGCTCGGTAAGAGTAATGGTTGTTGCTGAAAATGAAGGCTCGTACGGTAATGCCGAAAAAGCGGTTGCCGTTAGAAAACCATTGATGATTCTTGCAACCTTACCTCGCGTTTTAGGCCCGGGAGAAAATGTGTATTTACCTGTAGATGTTTTTGCGATGGAAAAACACGTGAAAGATGTAAAGATAGAAGTTGAAGTAAATGATTTTTTAGAATTGGATGGTGTTAAACAACAAAGCATGCAATTTACGCAAATAGGTGATGAAGTAATTAATTTTAAATTGAACGTTGCACAAAAGATCGGCATCGCAAAAGTAAAAATAACTGCTATTAGCGGAAAAGAAAAAACTGTTCAGGAAATAGAATTGGATGTGCGCACGCCAAATCCAAAAGTAAGCGAAGGTACTGAAATAGCATTAGAGCCGGGTAAAGAATGGAACACCGAAATAAACTTTAAAGGCATTACAGGTACAAATAAAGCCACTATCGAATTTTCGAGCATCCCATCTATGGGCTTAGAAAAACGTTTGGATTATTTAATTCAATACCCTCATGGTTGTATCGAACAAACAACTTCTTCGGTATTTCCGCAATTATTTGTAATGAATTTAATGGATATGAAAGAATCGCAAAAATTAAAAGTGACTAACAATATTAAAGCGGGTTTAAAACGTTTGCAATTATTTCAAACAGCTAACGGTGGTTTTTCTTATTGGCCCGGCGAAGCTTTCGATAATGAATGGGGAAGTAATTATGCCGGACACTTTTTAATTGAAGCCGAAAAACAAGGTTACAGTTTACCGGCAGCTTTAAAAACAAAGTGGGTAAAATACCAACAACAACAGGCACGTAACTGGACAGTGAACAATGGTATGTACACGCATCCTCATGGGAACGAGACCAATGAAGTGATACAGGCTTACCGGTTATTTGTGTTAGCACTTAGTAACAATGCCGAAATGGGAGCCATGAACCGTTTACGAGAAGAAAAAAATCTCTCAATTACTGCAAAATGGAGATTAGCTGCTGCTTATAAATTAGTAGGCCAAAACGAAGTAGCACAAAAATTAATTGAAGCATTGCCTACAACTGTTACATCTTATAAAGAACTCTCTTATAGTTATGGCTCACATACAAGAGATGAGGCTATGATATTAGAAACATTAAGCCTGCTTCACGAAAAAACAAAAGCCTGGCCTTTGGCAAAAGAAATTGCAAAAGCCCTTAGCTCGCAAAGCTGGATGAGTACTCAGGAAACTGCTTATAGTTTATTGGCTATGTGCGAATATACCGGTGTAAAAGATAATAATGGCGAGATGAATTTTTCTTATACTTTAAATGGCGAAGAAAAAACCGGCAGCTCGAAAAGAACTCTTTACCAGGTAAAATATTCTGATAACGATCTTGCGAAAAAAGGAAATGTAGTATTAAAAAATACAGGTAAAGGCACTTTGTTTGCAAAAATAATTGTTGAAGGCGTTCCCTTGATCGGCGATAAAACTGCATCCGCAAAAGATCTTAAAATGGAAGTAAAATATAAGGACATGAAAGGAAAAGAAATTCAACCCGATAAATTAGTACAGGGAACAGAATTTATGGCAGAGGTTACAATCTCTAATCCCGGTACAAAAGGATTTTTAAAAGAAATGGCATTGAACCAGATCTTTCCAAGTGGTTGGGAAATTCATAATAGCAGAATGGATGGAACTGAAACCACCAATGCGGCACGTTACCAGGATATAAGAGATGACAGGGTATATAGCTATTATGAACTTGCAGAAAATACTCATAAAACTTTTACCATTCATTTAAATGCTACTTACCTCGGCAAATTTTACCTGCCAACGGTATATAGCGAGGCCATGTATGATAATTTAATAAATGCTAAAGTACCGGGGCGTTGGGTAGAGGTAATAAAGGATGCAGGCATAGTAGCTCAAAAGTAAGAGGCATTTATATGCAGGAGGGTTATAGGTTTCCTTCCTGCATTTTTTTATCAATTTTATTGCTATTACAAAATGACAAAAAAATATAAAATAATTTTCATATTTATTATTGTTTTAATTACCAGCTATATTTTTTATTCTGTTTGCAAAAAAATAAATCCAAATCTTAAATATGAAGTCGGGCAAAAACTGGATAGTTTAAATGGCGTATATATTTATTATAACGGCGGCGTTGGTCATACCGGTAAAAGAAATTTAAGCGAAGATGGCTATAACATCGGACTTACCTATCAGTGTGTTGAATTTGTAAAACGTTATTATTATCTAAACTATAAACATAAAATGCCAGATTCTTACGGAAATGCCAAAGATTTTTTTGACAGCAATATCAAAGACTCTCATTTAAATGAAAAAAGAAATCTATTGCAGTTCACAAATCCAAGTTCTACAAAACCATGCATTGGTGACCTCATTATTTTTGATGGGCATGCGGGAAATAAATACGGGCATGTAGCTATCATTTCAAATGTAGCAGATCATGAAATAGAGATCATTCAGCAAAATCCTGGGCCTTTTGCTACTTCAAGGGTAAAATATCCATTAAAAAAAAACAAAGATATTTATACTATTAGTCATAACAGGGTTTTGGGATGGTTAAGAATGAAATGAAACAAAAATTTAAATTTGTAAAATAAAAAAAGGGCCACAAAAAATTGCAGCCCTTAACTTTTTACACTAAAAATTTATTCTATAATTAATTTTTTACTAATTGATGATCGATCATTTGCGATCTTTAGAAAATAAACGCCTTTAGCCATACCGCTTAAATTAAGGCTTTGTTCAAGGCTTTGTAATTTCTCATTCATTATAACCTGTCCGATAATATTTGTTATTATAATATCTGCTCCAATCAAACCATTAACTGTTGTCGATAAATTCAGATGATCTGCGCATGGGTTTGGATAAATACTTAATTGTCCTTCTTCCAACATGTTAGTTTTAATTCCAACAGCAAGCGCGTTGTATTTAAGAGTAATTACATCAACCGGCTGGCTGCTTCCGGATCCTCTTCTTTCTGAACTTCCAACTATTATAATATTTCTGTTTTTATCTAAAACAAGTTGGTACGATCGGTCTGATCCTATAACAAGATCTGAGTTTGCAAAAGTCGCACTGCTTATAATATTCCCACCGGGTGATAACGTCATTAACGATATATCTTTACCTTGCGGGCCATCAAAAAATCCGCCAACATAAATATTATCTGCGGTGTCTTTTTGCATAGAAGCATAAGAATCTATTCCCCCAAAATTAGAATGCATCGTCCATAAAATAGAGCCATTTGTGTTATTTATTTTATTTACTTCAAGATCAGTACCTGCAGGGCCGGAGTAAAAAGCATCACCCGCAATTACTACATTGTTAAATTTATCCAACATTACATGTTTAGGACTGAAACTATTTAAAGCACTAACAGGGCGATGATTAGTCCAAACAACTCCACCTGCAGCGTTATATTTTATTGTTTCCCAATCGCTTAAAGCACCGGTAGCATAGCAATTACCCAGGGCATCTGCAACAATACCGTAACCATACTCATCGTTTCCTGAAGATGTATGTGCAACAATGTTTGTCCATTGATTGATACCCAAACTATTTGTTTTGATAGTAAGCATATTTCTTGCATTGGTTACATAGGTGTTGCCCGTTAAATAAACATTATTGTTTATATCCGTTGCAATATCATACACATTGTCATCCTGGTTTGAGGCAGCATTGTTGTATGAATAAGACCACATCATTGTTCCGCTTATTCCGAATTTTACCACCGCAATATCATATCCATTAGTGCCCTGAAAATTGGTATTCCCCGCAATAATAATATTTCCGGCATTATCAAACTGTGCTGTTATTAAATAATCTCTTGTTTGCTGGCCACCGTCGAAATAACCGATCCAAACTTGGTTTCCGGCATTATCATATTTAATAACTGTAAAATCCAGGTCTGTGGATGTATTATGCCTTGCATAACCACATAAATAGCTATTGCCCGATTTATCAACTAATATTTTAGCACAATAACTTACATTGTTATTATCAGATGGGTCAACATAATATTTAATCCATTGTTGTACACCTGCAGAATTATATTTTACCAACATTACCTTTGCATTTTTATTGGCTGCTACTGTATCGTAAATTGATGCGGCAGTATATACATTGCCTAAAGTATCAACACCTGTAGTTGCGTTTATAACATCGTAGTTTTGATAATTATAAGGGCCCGCATACTTATACCAGGCCGGTGTAGTTTGTGATCGTACGCAATAAAATGCGATGGATAAGATAAAGATCGTAATGATTTTTTTCATGGTTTTTAGTTTTAGTTTATTTTTTTGTTTCTGTTGATGTATTTATTTTAATTGTTAGCCCTAGTTTTAAATAAGATATATCATACCCTATTTCTGCAAAAGCGCCGATAGTGTTAGTAAAATAGTATCTGCCACCAAGTATAAAATAAGGTCTCACGTAATTACTTAAGGTATTCCGCCCGTATAGTACAGAATTATAATAGGGGTCATTCGTTGAAAAACTATATCCAAAATGATCAAATGATAACTGTATAGCTCCATAAACATCATATTTTTCGCTATTCAAAACCTCTGGATGATAGGTGCCGCGTAGGCCAAATAATGTGGTTGCCCACCTATCTTTATAATAATAGCCTCCATAATTATAAGTGTAAGCAGCGCTTTGATAACCAAAGGCAAGACCAATACCAAGAGTGCCGGGCCCAACTTTATCAACACAATATTCGCCGGATAAAGAAATTACGGGTGTTCTTGTAACACCGCTGCCGGAATAATAACCAATAGAGCTAAAAAAACCAACTCCCGCATTTATTGCTACAGTGCCTTTATCAAAACTCTGGGCTAAAAAACTAGTGTTGTTTACAACAAACATCACTACCATAAACCCTATTATCCTTTTTTTCATTTACTAAATATTAAATTAACTGCACAAAAGTATTTTATAAACTTTTAAAAAAACTCCCCTAAAAAGGGGAATTTTAATTTTAAGATAATTTTCATCTTTGTAAAACAAGTTATTATATGTTTTAGCAATAAGCTATATTTACAAATAACTAAACCTATTTAATGAAACACTTTGTTTTTTATATTATTTTATTAGCGTGCTTCACAGCAAATAGCCAAAGCCTTGGCCCGCTTCTTAAAGAATTTAAAACAGCCAAAGAAGATACAAATAAGGTTTTGCTAATGCTCGAAATCGGTTACGTTTATGAGCTCGACGATAAGCTGGATTCTGCTACATATTATTACAAACAGTGCGAAACCTTAAGTAAAAAAATAAATTACAACATTGGACTCTTAAAATACTTCTCTTATTATTCCGCTATTTTAAATTTACAAGAAAAAAATGAGGAAGGACTTGAATTGAACCTGAAAGGCGTTGAACTTGCAAAAAAAATAAATAACCGCTTTCAGCTTGCCTGCGCATACAGTAATACCGGTGCGAGCTACTATCAATTATATATGTATGATAAAACAATAGAATATTTTTTAAAAGCCGCAGAATATTTTGAAAAAGAAAACAATAAAAAATACCTTGGACAACTTTACGGAAATTTAGCAGGCACCTATTCAGAAATAGAAGAACAAAGCAAAAAAGGTTATTACTACGGTTTAAAATCATTAGAAATTTGTCGTGAACTAAATGATACAATTGGCATTGAAGGAGCTTTAGCCAACACAGCCGGAATTTTAATGAGTCTTAAACGTTATGATTCTGCCTTGGTGCTCGTAAAAGAAGAATATAAAATCAGTCAGATCTCTAAACATAAACGGTCGATGATGACTTCTTTAGTAAACATGAATTTTCTTTTCATGAGACTAAAAAGGTATGAAGACATTAAAAAGTGTGCTGAAGAACTTTTAGCTGTCTCAACAGAAATAGATGACAAAGAAGGAATGGCCGGAGGACTTCAATATATTGGAAAATATTATTTCCAAATGAAAAAATATAACGAGGGTAAACCTTATATTTTAAAAGCAATTGCTATTACACAAGAATATAAGATCATGCGAACATTATCGCATTGCTATAGTGCCTTAAGCAATATTGAACTCGCTTTAGGAAACCTACCCGAATTTCATTTATACGGCGCACGGGCAGATTCGATAAACGATGTATTGATCACTCAAAAGATAGACAGGAATATTCATGAAAATGAAGCTAAATATTCGCTTCAAAAAAAACAAGATCAAATTGAAACATTAAATAAAGAAAATGAGATAAAACAATTAAACCTTAAACAAAAAAGTTTATTAAACTTGATGTTGACCGCAGCTATACTCATTTTTATTTTACTCGGATTTTTATATTATAGAAACACAAAACAAAAAAGAAAATTATTATTATCTGAAGCCCAACTACAACAACAGCGTATCCAGGAACTGGAAACAGAAAAAAAATTACTTGTTTCTGAATCCATGATAAAAGGTCAGGAAGAAGAAAGAAAACGTTTGGCCAAAGATCTGCACGATGGCCTTGGCGGAATTTTATCAAGTGCAAAATACTCGTTTAGTAATATGAAAAACAATTTAATAATTTCAGAAGAAAATGCATCTGCATTTGAAAACGGACTTTCTATATTAGACAAGTCTATTCGCGAACTCAGAAGAGTAGCACATAATATGATGCCCGAAGCCCTTGTAAAATTTGGCTTGAACACAGCGTTAAAAGATTTTTGTGAGAGTATAAATAAAAACAGCTCATTACAATTAACTTATCAGTCATATGACTTCAAAGATGAAGATGTTTCGCAAAATAAAATTTCAACTATTTACAGGATAATACAGGAGTTAGTAAATAATATTATAAAGCACGCCGAAGCAAAAACTGCGCTGGTACAGTTTGTAAAAACAAACGACACATTAAGTATCACCGTTGAAGATGACGGTAAAGGCTTTGAAATAGTTATTTTAAGGAACAATAGCGGCATTGGTTACTTAAATTTATATAGCCGAGTAGCATACATTAATGGTAAAATTGATATTCAAACTGCACCGGGTAAAGGAACGTCGGTTAACATAGAAATCCCCAATATTTCGCATGACTAAAGTATTTATTATAGACGATCACGAACTCATCCTAGAAGGCATCTATTCTTTATTAAAAGATGAAAAAGATCTTGAATGGCTTGGAAGTGCAAAAACTCCTGAGGAGCTAATGCTCTTTTTGAAAAATAAAAGACCTGATGTTCTTTTAATGGACATTAACCTTCCGCAAAAAAACGGAATGGATCTTTGCCTTGAAATAAAAAAACTCTATCCTGCAATTCATATTATTGGATTAAGTACATCTGATCAGGCAAGTGTGATCAGGAAAATGTTGGATAACGGCGCTTCGGGTTATTTATTAAAAGATGCTTTAAAAAATGAGATCCTCGAAGCGATACAAACGGTGCTAAAAGGAAAGATCTATGTCAATCATTCGGTTGCCGAAGTTTTAAAAAAGAAAAATGTTAACGATTCGTTACCGCTACTTACAAAAAGAGAAAAACAGGTGTTAGAATTAATAGCAGAAGGCTTGACAAATCAACAAATTGCAGATAAGTTATTTTTGGATGTGACAACTATTAATTCTCATCGCAAAAATATGCTTACAAAATACAATTTAAACAATATAGCCTCTTTAATAAAATTTGCTTTAACAAACAACTTAATTTAATGTGGTTACTTTTTTCCTAGTAAACGTTTCAAATTATTCTCAATATATCCTTCGGATGTTATAAGCGCACGCTGAATTCTCCTGGCGTAGTAAATACTATCAAGCACTTCTTTTTGTTTTTCTTCAATAATTTTTTTCTGATTTGATATCTCGACATTAATTCTTTGTTTTTGAAGAAAATTCCGATATACAAAAATTGCAAAGATAAGAACCAAAGCTAGGACGCAACAAATGCTTTGGATGATTATTTTTTGTCGTTTACTGTCGGAGGCAGTTATCAATTCTCTTTTCTCTTGCTCTGCTTTTGTTATATTCTCTCGTTTTTCAAATTCAAAATTCATTTCACTTCGTATAAGCTGTTTTGTGTTTTCTTCATTACTAATAGTATCCCTGGCGTCAATGTATTTTTTAAAGTGTTCTAATGACTTCGCAAAATTATTTTGTTCTTGGTAAATAAGGCTCAAAAGCTGGTTATATTCTTTTACACCTTCAAGATCCTGAATCTCATTTGCACTTGCCAATGCTTTAAGCAAATAATTTTCTGCGTCTTTATATCGTTTTTGTCTGTAAAAAAACTCGCCAATATTTCCATTAATGACGGTAATACTACTTTTACTTTTCATTTCCTCAGCGATAGAAAGAGATCTTTTATAGTGATCAAGCGCGGCAACATATATTTTTTCTGCTTCCTCATTTTTATTTTCAATTCTTAAAGAATCGCCAATTTCTTTATAAACACTGCCTATAGCCGCTAAACTGTTAAGTTCTAATCGTTTATTTTTTACTTCCTTTGCAATTTTATACGCCCGGTTTAAATACATTAATGCTAACTGGTATTGCTTTTTATTGAAATACACACCACCAATATTAGATAAAAAATTTGCCACATTATGATGCTCTCCCACCTCAATCTTTATTTGTAGCGCCTGTAAATAATAACTAAGCGCCTTATCGAAATCTTTTTGTGAGTTATAAATGGTGCCAATACCATCAAGCAAAGTTCCTTCAAACCCTTTATTTTTTATAAGTTTGGTTAATTTTAACGCGGCAAAATAATACTCTAATGCTTTGGGATAATCCGCATTATTGGTATACACACGACCTATTCCCCGTAAAGAATTTGCTTCAAATAATGTATCATTGATCTGTTTTGCTATTTTAAGTGCTTTCTTATGATAATCTATTGATAAAGAATAATCGCCTAAATGCGAATAAGCATCGCCAATATTAGCAATCGATTTTGCTTTGCTGCTCAAAACAGACCTGAGTTTTTTACCGGTATATATTCTTTCACATTTTTCAAATACGCCAATTGCAATATTATTATACTCAATAGCCTTATTATAATCTCCAATTATAGAATAATATGTGCCAAGATCATGAAGTATATGGCCCTCTTTGGAGAAGGAGTTTTTTATCGCGCGAGAGGGCAAGTATTTGTTTTGCAATAACAATAGAGGTATCAGGGTCAGAATTCTTAAGAATAAAAGCAAGCCTACTTAATGCTTTTATTTTAACCGTATCAATTTTAGTTGTGTGTATAACCTGCCATAGGGAATCGAACTTCTTATCTTGCGCATAAACAGAAAGATTAAGTAAAAAAAGAAAAAAAATTATCCTAAAAGAGTTTCTCATTAATTAAATATATTATAAAAATTAAAGTTCCTCTAACATTTTCATTACCTCCGGGCGCTTGCGCGTAGATACAGGAACCGTGCAGCCATCATTCATCATTAAATAACCACCATCTGTTTTCACAAATTCTTTTATGTATTTTGTGTTTACCAAATGCGATTGGTGTACGCGGTAAAAGCCCTGGTCGCAAAGCAGGTCTTCAAAATCTTTCAATGTTTTTGTAACCAATAATTTTTTGCCGTTACTAAAATAAAATTCGGTATAGTTCACATTGCTTTCGCAGCGTAATATCTCATGAATGTTCACAATATGGATCTTATCCTGAGTATGCAGCGCCAAGCGTTCGTGCGGTTTTGTATGGTTCTTTAACGAATCGTTCAGTAATTGGTATTTATCGTTCTCGTTCAATTGCTGCTCTCTGTATTTTTTTAAAGCTTCAATTAATTCGTCCGGATCAACCGGTTTTAAAAGATAATCAATAGCGGCGTACCGAAATGCTTTTATCGCATGGGCATCAGAAGCTGTAATAAAAATGATCTTAAAATTTATTTCCTTTAAAATATCCAACAGATCAAAACCACTCCCGTCCTGCATTTGTATATCTAAGAATAATATATCGGGTTTAAGTGTCTTTAATAGTTTAGCACCCTCCACTACTCCATTTGCCTCGCCAATAATCTGCACATCGCTTGCATATACCTGCAAATCTTTTTTTAAAGTAATGCGGGCTTGCTCAATGTCGTCTATTATTATGGCTTTTATCATTTTTTAAATTTAATAAATTAGCCGCAGATTTCGCTGATTTTCACGGATAGTTTTTTACAGTATAGTCAACTTCAAATTAAAAAATCTTTGAAATCTGCGTAATCTGTTGCTTTAAGCGATGGGTATTCGCACAATTATCTTTGTTCCGGTAGCATTATTTTGTTCGTCGTACAGATCAATAATTTCGAGTGAGCAAATACCGTTATCTTCTTTTAAAAGGTCGAGGCGCTCCCTGGTAACAATTAAAGCCGTAGAACGGTGGTAGGTTTCCTTGCTGTTCTTATTTAACTCCTCTGCCTTTACCCTGCCAATACCATTATCTGTTACAGAACATTCTAAAATATTATTCCTTTCCACAAAATTAACTTCGATCAAACCTTTTTTACCATCAATGTATTTTAAACCATGTTTAATGGCATTTTCAATAAAAGGCTGTAATAACATGGGTGGAATTTTTACATAATCCTTTTCTATTGCCTCATCTACTATAATTTTATAGTCAAACCTGTCGCCATTACAAAATTTTTCGATCAATAAATAATTTTCTAAAGTATTTACCTCTTCTTCCAAAGTAATACTTGTACTCCTGGAATTATCAAGTATCTGGCGCATTAACCGCGAAAATTTGGCAAGATAATAACGAGCTGCCTGTTCATTATCTGTTCCTATTTGAGATTGAATAGAATTTAATGCGTTAAAAATAAAATGAGGGTTCATTTGTAAGCGCAACGCTTTCTGTTCCAACTCTACCACTTCTTTTTCGAGCTGCAATTTTTTTTGCGTTTCTGCTGCTTTTGACCGAATGCTATTTAAGCGCCATCTAAAAACAGCAAATACAGCTCCAAAACCAAAGGCCAGTATCAATACAATAAACCACCAACGTTTCCAGAAAGGCAGCGAAATATGGAATTTAAAAATTACCGGTTGTTCGTTCCAAACCCCATCTTCGTTACAGGCCATTACCATAAAAGTATAATCACCGCCGCCAAGGTTAGAATAGTTGACATTTTTTTGCGCGGTAACCGGCGACCAACTTTTATCCGAGCCTTCCAGTTTCCATTTATATCTAACTGCATCGGGGTTACTAAAATTGATCCCGGTAAAATCGAAACTTAAATTATTTTGATCGTATGGTAATTTAAGATCGGAAATTGTATTCCAATCGCCGGTAAAATTTTTATACTCTGTTTTTGAAATTGTGGTATTAAATAATTTTACATCTGTAATAGTTGTAACCGGTTCGTTCTGGTTCTTCACTAAATTTGACGGATCATATTTTGTTAGGCCGTTAATGGTACCAAACCAAATGGTTCCATCATCATCATTAAACACGGAATTCTGGCAGGTTTCAATACCCGTAAAACCTTCGCCTTTACTGTAGTGCTTGATTTCTTTTGGTTTTCTTTCCTTATCCAAATAAATATGATCCAAACCGGTTTCTGTTCCAACAAATAAATTATTGGCTTTATCGCAGCTTACCAAATAAATATTTGAAGAGGTTAAGCCATTGGTGTGATCGTATCTTTTTAATTTAAGATCACCGTGGTATAAAGGAAAACACAAAAGTCCATCGCCACCGGTGCCCGCCCATAAATAACCGGTGTTGTCTTCGGCAAAACAACGGATAGAGCTTGCAGGCAATTTATCATTTCCTGTAAAGACCGGTTTTTTTACCTTATCATTCTCTATAAAGCCTATTCCATTGTTTTCTGTTGCATACCAAAGCCGACCTTGTTTATCGTAATGTAAAGCTGTTAAACGTGGGTGCAATAATCCTTCTTTAACCGTATAATTTATTAATATGGGAGAATCTTTTAAAACGAGTTTATACAAACCCGCGCCGGCAGTGGCTATCCATAAGTCGCCATTTTTATCTTTTACAATGGCGCGAATATATTTTTTGTTTAATTCGTCAATTGCTTTAAATGAAAATCCATCATTAGAAACGAAAACGCCTTGCCCATCTGTTCCAAAATAAATATTTCCATTATTATCTTCGTTAATTGCTTTTACCTTTACATCAGCAAAACCTTTTGCTGCGTTGTAATTTGTAAAACGAGAGCTGTCAAAGACTGATACGCCTTTGTCTGATGTTCCCACCCACAAACGTTGTTTATTATCTCGAAATATGCTGTAAATAAAATTGCCACCCAGCCCCGAAGATTTATCAAAAACTGTAAATTGTTTACCAAAATAGTTGCATACACCGCCTCCAGAGGTACCAAACCAATAGTTACCACTTTTATCCTGGATGATGCTTCTAACATGATTATTACTTAAGCCTTCATTCTCGGTGATAAAGCTAAAACTTTTTGAAAGAGTATTGTATTGTGCCACACCATGGTTTAAAGTTGCCAACCAAACGTTATCGTGTTTATCAAAATAACAATCTAAAATGGTTTGTTTGTAAAGCTCCAGGTTAAGATCTATCTTGTAAAAGCGGTTACCATCATAAACATAAACACCGTCGCCATAAGTTCCTATCCATAAATTACCTTTTGCATCCTGTTTAATGCAGGGAATAGAATTATTTGTAAACCCATTTGACTTATCGAATTTTATTTTTTGGAATACATTATTTACTTCTGTTATTTTATAGAGCCCATCCGCATTGCCATACCACACATTGTTTTGTGAATCAACCAAAAGAGAAGTAACAACCGTTTTTTTATCTTTTAATAGTTCCGACACATTAGTTATTCCTTTATCATCCAAAAAAAGCACGCCCACATTTGTTGCTAACCATTTCCTTCCTTTATTATCAAAATCAATTGATTTAATACTCAACTGTGCAGAGTCCCCAACCAATTTATATTTTTTAAATTCGAGTCCGTTATACATACACACACCATTCATGGTCCCTATCCATAAATTATGTTTGGCGTCTTCTTTAACGCACGAAATATAATTATTGGTTAAACCGTCTTTTACGGTGTAGGTTTTAAAATTAATACCGTCAAAAGAAGTAATACCTCCACCCTGCGTACCCATCCATAAATAACCACGCGAATCCTGCAATAAAGCATACACCTGCGATTGGGCCACGCCATCTTTAACAGAATAATTATGGAAATTATATTGTTGAGCAAAAAGGAATACTCCTTTTAAAATTAAAACTATGAATAAATATTTTTTCAAGAAAGCGATCTAAATATATCAAAAGAAAAAAAACAGGTAACCAGCACCATAAAAACAGCAACCAAAACACAAATAAAATTGAGTGATGAAATAGTACATCTTGTTCCTGATCTTTTAGACAATAATAAAACCGGAACAAGTAGAAAAATCAGATCATACCAATTTCGAAAACTTAATCCATATGGAAGTCCATGAGCCGGAATAAATGAAGAAAGCACAAGGCTTAAACTTCCTAAAAATAACAAACTCCATCCGCCTTTTTTTTTCGTAAGCACGTATATAATACCCTGAACACTCATGATACCTAAAACAAATTGAATTAAGGCAGGAACAAAACTAAGGTAACTTGCATAGATCGGAATAAACGGACTAGATGGAATCCTATCGAAAATTATCATTCCATCGACTACTTTAATAAGACAATAAAAAGAAAATAGTATATATAGCACTATTTCGTACCACTTAAGATGAGAGAGTTTGTTCATTTCGATTAATCAAAGATAAAAAACACTTTCCAGTAAAAGGGCAGCGAATAATAAAAGCCTCAAGATTTATCTTTTATACCCTTTACTTTTGAGGTATAAATGCTAAAGAGAGTCTATAATATCTATAAACTGTACAAAGCCCTGATCAAAAAATGGAGGGACCGGTTGGTATTGGTGAGTTTAACGATTTTTACCATTTGGTATGTTAACTGCCTGCCCGATGAGCTATTTAATAACAGCACTTCTACTGTTCTTCTGGATAAAGACGGCAATTTATTGGGCGCAAAAATAGCGGCCGATGGACAATGGCGGTTTAGCCCCGGTAAGAACATTCCTTCAAAGTTTGAGACCTGCCTTTTAGAGTTCGAAGACAGGAACTTTCATGAGCATTACGGCATTAGTATAAGAGGCATTGGCAGAGCTATTTCTCAAAATGTAAAACATAAACGTGTGGTTAGCGGTGGCAGCACCATTACCATGCAGCTTACCCGTATTATGAGAAAGAATCCGGCACGCAGCATTGGCGAAAAAATTATTGAGATGTTATTGGCCACCCGCATGGAAATACGGTTTGATAAAACAGAGATCTTAAATTATTATGCTTCCAACGCTCCTTTTGGGAACAACGTGGTTGGCCTCGAAGCCGCCTCCTGGCGGTATTTTGGAAGAAACTCCAACTCACTTACCTGGGCCGAAAGTGCCACTTTAGCGGTGTTACCCAATGCCCCGGGTTTAATATATCCCGGTAAAAATCATAAACGTTTGTTGGATAAACGCAACCGTTTATTAAAACGTTTGTACGATATAAAAAAAATAGACGAAACAACCTACCATTTAGCACTTTCTGAACCCTTGCCTAATAAGCCATTGCCTTTACCCCAATTGGCGCCCCACTTATTAGCCAAATTAATTAAAGAAGGATATAAGGGCCAAACCATACAAAGTACCATTGATAATAACCTGCAACAAAAAACGGCGCAACTTTTACAAATACATAGCGACCGTTTACAAGAAAATAAAATTTATAATGGCGCAGTGATGATCACTTCGGTAAAAACCGGAAAAGTACTGGCCTATATTGGAAATACAACATCTGCAAATAAAGAATACAGTAGCGATGTTGATTGTATTTGCGCAGCAAGAAGTACCGGCAGTATTTTAAAACCTTTTTTATACGCCAAATGTGGAGGATGGTTTAATTACTCCTAACATGTTACTACCTGATATTCCTACGCAGTTTGGAACTTTCTCGCCAAAAAATTTTACCAAACAATATGATGGTGCAGTAGCTGCTAATAAAGCTTTGGCCCGAAGTTTAAATATACCAATGGTGCGTTTACTAAATGAATATGGTCTCGAGAAATTTTACCGCGATCTTAAAAATTATGGTCTTACTAGTTTACATAAACCGGCAAAACATTATGGCCTATCGTTAATACTAGGCGGCGCCGAAGCCAGGCTGGATGAGTTAAGTAAAGCTTATACCCAAATGGCACAAGAATTAAAATTTGGTAAAAGCAAATCTATTTTATTAGTGGCTGAAAAAAATAAAAAGGCAGGAAAGAAAAATAAAGAAAAGAATTCATCCAAATTAAAAACCAATAAAGCTTGCATTTATAGTACATTTCAGGCAATGGTAGAGGTTAATCGTCCGGATGAAGATGGCAATTGGCGAGCCTTTGCCTCAGCGCAAAAAATAGCCTGGAAAACCGGAACAAGCTTTGGCTTTAGAGATGCCTGGGCAATTGGCATAACTCCCGATTATGTTGTAGCTGTTTGGATAGGCAATGCAGATGGCGAAGGTCGCCCCGGTTTAACCGGCATTAAAGCCGCTGCACCATTGTTGTTTGATGTGTTTGCACAATTGCCTGCATCTTCAACTTGGTTTGTTGAGCCGCGTGAAGACATGAGCAGAATAACTATTTGTTCCGAAAGTGGTCATCGTGCTTCTGAATTATGCGAAAAAACTGAACTTACATGGATGCCAACAAATTGTTTAAACACCACTGCTTGTGGATACCACCAAACAGTGCACCTTACAAAAAATAATTTATACAGGGTAGATAGCGAATGCGAAAGCGTATATAATATGAAACATGTTACCTGGTTTATATTACCGCCATTAATAGAACGCTATTATAAATTCAATCATCCCAATTATCGGATCCTTCCCGATTTTAAACCCGAGTGCCTGGCAAAAGTAGCAGATAAAGCCATGGCGATATTATATCCCAAAGCAAATAGTAAAATTTACGTGCCTATTGAAATTGACGGTAAAACGGGCCGCACCGTTTTTGAAGCAGCTCACCGCAACATAAACACAAAAGTTTATTGGCATTTAGACGATGAGTTTATTGGCGAAACAAAAGAGATCCATCAACTAGCCTTAAACCCTTCCATTGGCAAACATAAATTGATGCTCATTGATGAGAATGGGATAGCTTTATCTATGAAATTTGAGACGTTGGGAAAAGAAAATTAAATTTCACCCATTAGTTTGGGTAATTCAACCCCATTATTTAACAACCCACAGCAAATTTATAACTGGCATCAAACTTGAACGTATAAATATACAAGACTATTATTTAAACTAAATTATTGAATTATGGAAACGAGCCACGTATACCTAAAAGAAAAGCACTTTAAAAAAAGTGATACAACCATTTCAGCCATTTCTATTGGCATTGGCTTATTCGTATCTTTAATTTTAATGGGGTATTTTCTATTCATAAAAACCTATGCTTTAGAAAATATCTTTTATTTAAGGTTATTAAATATTTTTTTCTTGTTAGGAGGAATTATTGTTGCAGAATATTTTTGCAGTAGCAAGATAGCACATAAAGTTGAATACTTAAAAGGAATACGCGTAGGTATGCAGGTAACTCTGGCCGCCACTATTCCTTATGTGATCTTTATGGCGTTGTATTTAAAAATGAATCCTGATTTTATTTCTTTCATTCGGGAAAACACTAATTTTGGAAAATTCTTAACCCCCTTACCCGCTTGTGTTGCGGGCATTGTAGCTATTGAAGGTATTGTATCGGGCTTTGTTTTAACTTACGTAATTATGCCCTATTTTAAACGAAAATAATTGTTCTTTTAAAGAACATATGGTGAAATAAATTGTTAAACTAAAAATTGTGGGCATGAAAACAATACTTGTTCCAACCGATTTTTCAGATGCAGCTAAGAATGCATCTATTTATGCTGCCGAATTCGCAAAATCTATTCGCGGCAAAATCATCCTTTATCACGCATATCATTTACCGATTATGATTACCACCGATACGCCAACAACAGTAATGATGGATATGCAAATGGTAGAAGAAGAGAACCTAGAACGTTTAAAAAAAGAAGCTCACCACCTGAAAGAAAAAACAGGTGTTGACATTACTTATAGGATAACAGAGGGTTTTGCGGTTGATGAGATACTTGAAATTGAGCGTTCGCAAAACCCCGATCTTATTATCATGGGAATGCAACAAAGCCAGCCCTTAAATGAATTTTTAGTTGGCGGCATAGCTACGGATGTTATTCGCCAAAGCTTAGTGCCGGTCATGATCATTCCTTTAGGTGCAAATTTTAAACAATTTAAAAAAATCGTTTTTGCAACCGATTACAACATAGATACTGATATACATTTATTAGAACCCTTAAAAGAATTTGCGAAAATATTTTACGCTAAACTTTTTATTTTAAATATTGTAAAAGAATTAGAATTAGTTGGGGTTGAAAAAGAGGTTTCGCGGATGCGGATCCAGAATTATTTTGAAGACCTGGATCATACCCATTATTATTTTGAAGATACGGACATTATTCACGGTCTAAATGAATTTATTGAAGAATATGAGATAGATATTGTCACCATGCTTCCGCACAGGCACAACTTATTTAAACGGATGTTTAGCGAGAGCTATACCAAAAAAATGGCTTTTCATACACACATTCCTTTGTTAACAATGCCTTCGCGCAGTTTGTAGTAATTAATTTAGTTTCGTTATTATTTAAAACGCTGAATAAATTTATTGGCTGTGTTCAATTTATAATTGGGTTTTGATCGTTAAAAAAATATCAAAAAAAAGTATAAAAAACGACACTTTTTCTATCTCTTTTCGTATATATTATAACAAGGTAAAGCCTTAAGCAGTAGGTGTAGTTTGAGGATTTATCTCTACAGGTTTTATTTTGGAAGAATGATTAAAATGTTAAATCATGTCATTAAAATGCGCCATAATTGATGATGACCCTTTTTTTGCAAAAATAATTGAACACTATTTATTGCAAGCCGGTAGTATAAAATGTGTATCATCTTATGCAACGGCTTTGGATGCATTAAATAAAATAAATTTCTCAGAGATCGATTTTTTATTTCTGGATATAGAAATGCCCGAAATGAACGGTTTAGAATTCCTTAATAATCTGCCAACAGCTATCCCTATTGTATTTGTATCTAGCAAAAAAACTTATGGCGTGGATGCTTTTGATAACAATGCCATTGACTATTTACATAAACCCATTTCCTTTGCCCGTTTCTTAAAATGTGTTAACAAAATAAAAGCTCATTTTGAAAAACCAAAAGCAAACGAAAAAGCAAAACAGCAAAATATTTTTATAAAGCACAATGGTATACACATACGTTTAGCTATTGAAGATATTTTTGTGATCCGTGCGCACGACAATGATATTACGCTTAATACAAACATCAGGTCCTATAAAACACATTTACGTTTAAAAGATATTTTTGATATGCTGCCTTTAAATGAATTTATGCAGGTGCACCGCTCATTTATAGTACAGCTCGCAAAAATAGATAAGGTAGACGGCGAAATAATTGAAATAAACGGGCGCACCATACCGGTTAGTAGAACTTATTTAGGCGAATTATACGAACGCTTAAAAATAAAATAATTTCGGTTTCAAATAATAAATAAATTCCACCCTTCATTTGTGTCTGTTTACCCTTCATTTCTTTCAAGCTATCCCAAAACAATATTTTCTCCTCATTTATTACGTATAATAAGTACTAGTTTATACGAAATGAATACTAAAAGATCTATACAAGTCAACAAAGCCCTGCAGGAAGCGAGGCAATTAGGTTTTACAAAACAGCTTGTGTGGGTTAACGGTGTTATAAAGAAGTTATTCTCTGAGAAGCTTTTTTTTAAACACGATTTCGCAGTTGTAAAAACGTATTCAGTTAACTTCTTTAATAATAAAAAAGGAACCATCTCATACATTGTTTTGTGTGATGGTACACTTGGTTATTTATTAAAAGATAAAGAAAGACAAGTAAGAAAAAGATTATTAACGCAGTAGAAAAATATTCTCAAAATGAAATATAGTTTCCCATAAATAACTTGATTGCCTGAAACATAGATTTACCAAGCCTTTTGAGGGTTTTTAATACACTGTATAATAAGACGTTACGAAACACCCGCTAAAACACAAACGCGGCACGTGATTTGGCAGTAATAAGATAATTGATTAAGAACTATTAAAATTAATCATCATGAAAGCACTAATTGTTTTTTATTCTATTTGCATCTTAATGTTCTATAGCCTAATTGTGTATATCGGCAACCGCAACAAAAAAAATGATTCAGGCACCGGCCTTTTAGAAGATGCTACGGTTTCATCATCTGGCTATAAAATAAATAAGGCCAAATTATTGTCTCAGAATTTTGACAACGTTATTATCTTTAATAAGATGAATGAAAAGAAACTGGCAGCAGACGAAATATATAAAGCCATTATGTTACTTGCCCGGCACAATACAAGCGCTCAGGATCGGGATCAGGTAACTTTAAACTGTTTATTACGAAAGCTTAGTATTTGTTATATTAATCTTGCCCACAAAAAACCTGAGCCGCAAAATATGAATAAAGTATTTGAAAGTTCAGAATTGTTTTTTGCTTATGGCTTTATTCAAAAAGCCAGAAAAGAAATAGGTCATAAAAATATTTTACTTGCTTTAGAAAATATAAATAAAAGCGATGAGTGTCTTGCCTTATCTGCAAAATATGTAAAAGGCAACGATCTTAAAACGCATGTGCGCTTATTGAATAAAACAAAACAACTTATTGAGGAAATTATGCCTGAAAGCGAACAAGGGTGCGAATAAATATTTTAATTGCTGAAAAATAAATAGTAGTTATTTTATAAGATGTAATACTAAATTTAAAAAAATAAAAAAATGTATACTATTCTACATATTGTCGACCGTCAACCGCAAAAGTGTGTTTATAATTTCTATCCTACATTTTTACCAAACTATATTATAAAAACCATTAATGATCTTGGTTTACTTATTATAAAACACACTAAAAAGCCTGCTTGTAAAAGTGTGGGAAAACAATTAAAAGAGGCCGTTATAAACCATTACCGGCGCAAGATAAAAAAAAATATTACCCAATTAAAACGTAAAATCTAACAATATGAAAAATCAAAATCATTTTAACGTTGTTGTTTTAGAAGATAACGATTTTTATAACAGGGTGCTTACGCATCAACTTCAGAATTATGGAGACACTATTGCATTGGATAAACACTTCAGTTTTGAGATACAATCCTACACAAATTCAACCGATTGTTTGCGAAATCTTAAGCCGGAAACGGACATTGCTTTTCTTGACTATTACTTAAACGAAAGCAATGCTTTAGACGTGATGAAAAAGATCCAAAAAAAATGCTCGGATTGCAAAATAATCATCCTTTCACAAATACAGAATATGAGAACTTCCCTTCAAACCATTAGCGAGGGAGCTTCTGATTTTATAAGTAAAGACCGTAATGCACTTGCCAGGTGCTGCTATATTTTGGAAGAGATCATTAATCAACGTTTGCAAAAAGGTGCTAATTAACAGATCTTAAAAATTTCTCGCCGTTTACCTTTAAGGAAATGCAAATTTTTAAACTTGCTATATCTTAAGCCGCCTGGCAAAGTAGCATGGTTGATGTTTAATTAACATTTTTGAGGCGAACTATAAAACCCATATTTTTTACGAGATATAACTGTGTTCAATTGTAGATATTCTATCTACTATTTCATACGCATAATCCATCGAAAAAGGTTTTGTTATGTATGCTTTTGCCCCCAGCTTATAGGCAGTTTGCATAACGCCCGGTTGAGTTAAAGCAGACATAATAACGACAGGTACATGTTCTGCAATTAAACGCGAGTGCACCATATTCATAAAATCCAGGCCATTCATACCCGGCAGTACAATATCCAATAACATAACGCTTGGCTTTATAACATTTACCTTAAAATAGGCATCATCAACATTTGATGATAAGGTTACTTTGTAATTTTCTTTTTCGAATCTTGCTTTTAATATCCATAATATAAATTCATCATCGTCTACAATGAAAATATGTTTTTGTTTTGTTTTCATGGCTACGTGTTTTAATTTTTATTATTTAAAATTTTAAAAAGCTATTTTCTAAATTTTGGCAACTCTCCTTGCAACTCTTCTAATATTACGGCCATATTCTTAGTAATAAGGCCTATCATTTCCGCCATCCGTTTTTGATCTTTTTTGTTTAAGGCGTTGAGCTCAATAAATTTTAATTTTTCGGCAAACAACTTTAAGCCAATAAAATGAAACGATGGAATGGCTTTGTGGGCAAGAGCTGAAATTTGTTTCCAATCGCCGTTTTCCAGCGCAACTTTAATTCTCGTAATTATTTCGGAAGAACTTTTTATAAAGATCTCAATCATATTGGCCACAAAATCGTTACTTCCATTACTTACCTGAATTAGCTCTGTAAGATTGTAGCTGTGTTCTTTTTCTACAACACCCTTATTATTCTTGTAGGTTCTCATGAAAAGAGTATTTATACTTTATACTAACTATGTTGATACCAAGTTTATGCCAAACCGGTTTAATTTTTATTTATTTTGCCCACTCTTAACTATTTATGTGAAATGCACTCGCAATAAGGCTTCCCATCATAATTACTGGCATCTGTTTTGCGGTTTAAGGTTAAAAGCAATTATTATGATGTACCAAATATTAGACCTTCCTCCTAACATGATTGGCTTTAAGGCTGAATGGAAGGTAACCAAAAAGGATTTTGAAGAGGTTGTAATTCCCTGTGTTGAGAAACACGTGGAAAAAATGGGACAAATAAACTATATGTTGGTGTTAAAAACATCTGTTAAGAATTTCACTTTTTTTGCCTGGATAAAAGATGCGTTAATGGGGTTAAAACATTTAACCAAATGGAACCGTGCTGCCATTGTTAGCGATTCTAAACTTGTTAAGTTCTTTACTATGATTTTCAGCATCCTTATTCCCGGAGAGTTTCGGGCATTTTCGCATAGCGACCTTAAACTGGCCATTACCTGGGTATCAAAAGGTATTTTAATTTAATCTTTTACTGTTTTAATTTATGTAACTTAGTTCTTGATGGCATTTGTTTGGGTTTTTAACAAAATTCTTGTAAGGAATCAATAATTAGATCGACTATTAAGCATAAAACAGCATTAGTTATGAAAAGAACATTAACAATTTTAGCCCTTTGTGTTATAAGCCTACAATTTGCATTTGCACAACGTGTGGTGTTGATCGAACAGTTTACCAACTCCGGTTGTCCGCCTTGCGCAGCATATAGCCCGCCGGTATTTAATTATGTAAATAATAACCCTGCCGATGTGGTGGCCATTGCTTATCATACTTATTTTCCCTATAGCGATAGTATGTATTTTGAGAACACCACCGAATCAACTGCCCGCGTAAACTATTATGGCGTTGCAAGCGTGCCCTACTCGGTAGTGGATGGTAATTATTACAGTAATACCTCCTCTAATTTTAACCCGGTAATAGCCAGTACCATTAATTCGCGCAAAGCAGTAGCAAACAAATATGCCATTAATAATGTAAGCACAATAATTAGCGGCAACCTGCTTAGTACCAAAATAGCTTTTGAATCTTTACACCCAAATAATTTTAGCGACTCGTTAATCGCGCATATTGTAGTAATAGAAAAGAATGTTCTTAAAAGTTCTTATGCAGCATCGCCGGGCGCAAATACAGAAACAAACTACGAGTACGTTATGCGCAAAATGTTACCAAACCAAAGCGGGTCTTTATTGATAAATAAAAATTTAAACGGCAAAGATACCATCACCTTTAACTGGCCGATGCAAAAAATTAAAAATAATGCAGAGGTGCGTGTTGTGGCCTTCGTACAAAATAAAAATACGAAAGAAGTGTATATGGCTAATTTATTTTCAACTAACATTTCTACCGGTTTAAATGAAAGGTTAGCAGATGGTTTGTCTTTCAAAACATTTCCAAATCCTGCCAACGATGTTCTTTACATTACTGTAGGGAGATGCAAGAATATCAAATAATTTATATGTTGGGGGCGGTATTGTAATTACAAACCAAGTGCAAGCGGCAACACAAATTAAAGGTTTAGATTTTAAGGTTGATAACTCTCTTGCTGTATCTGGCGCTAGTAGTTTTACTGGCTCTGCTAATTTTAAAGGGGCTTTACAAAACGATGCTTTAATTAGTACTGGTATATCAAAAGTTTATTCAAACGCTTCTGGTGTATTATTTAAAGGGCCTTTTGTACCGTCATCTTGGGAATGTGTACCCGGTACACCAAACTGGAATATAGGTGGTAATAATTTTAACTTTTTAGGTTTAGCTGGTGTTCCAGATGCTAATATTGGTACTTGCGATGATAATGATTTTATTTTAAAATCTAATAACAACCCTAAAATATGGTTAAAAAATACTGGCGGTAATGAGTATATTGGCTTTGGTACAGCCAACCCGCAAACAAATTTTCATTTTAGTGGTGGTAATTTAGCAGTTGATGGTAAAATTGGCGTAGGCACAACTTCGCCGAATACTAAGTTAGAAGTTGTAGACCCAACCAATGCACAAGTTTGTATTTACAGCACCTCTAACAATACAGCAAAAATGTTTGTGAAAAATGCGCTATACTCATATGGTATGAGTATTGATGGTAATGCACAAACTAACTCACAAGTTAATGGGCATTTAATTGGTAATGTAAATACTACACCAAACGAGGCTATTATTACTTGGGATGGTTTAGGTAATATTTTATTGGGTGATAAAACTCTAAATACACAAGTAAATACTGGTGCTAAATTAAATGTAAAGGGCGAGTTAGATAAGGCGGTTGCTAATTTTGTAAGTAATCATAGCGGTCCTTTTGCGTATAATACTATATTTTCTGTAAATAATAACAATACAAAAGCTTTTGCGGTTCAAAATACGGCATCTGGCCCAGCTGTAGAAAGTTTTAGAGTTTACGGTAATGGCCAAACACAAATTGGAATTAAAAGTCAAAACACAATACACTCAGATGCACTTTTGAATGTTTACGGTAAAATGGTTTCAACCGCTTGTTACATTAGAACCTCCGATTGGGCTGATTATGTGTTTGCAAAAGAGTATAAACTACCAAACTTGTACGATGTAGAAAAATATTATTTAGCAAATAAACACTTACCAGAAATACCTAGCGAAAAAGAAGTTCTAGAAAACGGAATAGATGTAGCTGAAATGAATAAACTTTTATTAAAGAAGATTGAAGAAATGACGATTCAAATGGTTCAAATGAGAAAAGAAATTGATACTTTAAAAGAAAAGACAAAATAAAATATGCACCAGAAACGCTACTATATTATATTTCTACTTATCTTTTTGTCAAAGCTCAACGCACTTTCTCAAAAGAAAAACAATTTCATTTTTGACGTAGGGTTTATAGGCCTTATTCCAAAAGGCGAAAGTTTTAAATTAGATCGTGATTCAAATTTTCCCGATGATTATTCTTATCACTTAAAATTTTATCCACGATTTGGGTTCGGAGCTAAAGCGGCATTAGGATATGAAATCAATTTATTAGCCCGAAATAGTTATAGGCTTAAATTTCCAATCCTATTGAGTTATCGATTAGTTAAAGAACGTAATAAGCAAGTTGGAGAATATTACGGGGGGTTCTCGAATATATACTTTTCTGGAAACAGAGAGGTGAATTCGATTATTCATGTTGCAAGTCTATCAATGGGCGTGAATTACACCAGACAGGATTATAATAAAAATGAATGGGCGGTTGATCTTTTTATTACTGCACACGTAAACCCTCTTACTAAATTTCACGTAAAGGAAAACTCTATAAATTGCAATTATTGTTCAATCAACGACACAAAATATTTCATTAAAGATAATGCGTTATACTACTCGATCGATTTTAAGGTGGCAAGACTTTTTAAAGTCTCAAAAATTTTAATAGGCCCATTTTTGTCATATAATATCAATACATTTTATACAAGAGTATATAAGATAACTTTACTAGACTATAAGTTTAATAACCCTGCATTTAACTTAACATATTATTATCATTTTTTAGAAACAGGCTTAAAAATAAAAATCTAATGAAAAAACTAAACATATTAATCACTTTTATTATCCTGCTTTTGCATTACAATAGCTTTAGTCAAATAGCAATTGACACGAATATTATTGCAAGCTTCGATACATTAAATCAAATTTATAAATTTAAACCGAATCTCAATTTAAGTATTAATGACATTACCATAAACCATAAATCGAATTTTAGATTGCAAAATAATATTAACACACTTTACAAAACAGAAGAACGTTTTGATAGTTTGATCGGAAAAAAATTCTACCGATTTACGCAACTCTACAATAATATCCCGGTTGAAAAAAGTATGTTCAACATATTATATAATTCACAACAAAATCCTATAACTGCTAATGGTAACATTTATAAAAATATAAATGTAAATACTGTCCCAACAATTTCAGGCAATCAGGCAATTAATTATGCATTAAGTGCAGAACCTGCAGCAACTTATTATTGGCAAGATTCGACAATGCAAGCTATGATAAAACAAATAAAAATGGATAGTTTAGCGACGTACTATCCTTTTGCTGAGCTAATTGTTTTGCCCATGACAAATTTAAATCAAATAAGCTATCATTTAGCTTATAAGGTACGAATAGGCAAGCTTGACAGTATAAATGAGGTAATCGATGTTTATGTTAATGCTAACAGCGGAACTATTCTTTATAAAAATAAAATTTCAAGTTCCTGTTTTGGAAGTCAGCCTGAGGGTAAATGTCTAAATGAAGTGGAACGCTCAGATAATTTAACACCGCAAATTGATACCTACAATATAGGTTGTTCAACAGCGGATTGTCAACAAGGTTCAGCAAATTTACATAAATACGGGTCACAATACATCTATACTGACAAATTTAAAAAATTAGGCGATTGTAAATATCGATTAAAAGACAATTGTACTGGCACAACATTGTATACAAGAAAAGCGTCAGTAATAGGGTCTAACTTTAACGGGTCGGTAGACATAATTGATAATACGAATGTGTGGGCTAATGGTGGTCAAGATCGAGATGGCACTACTGCTCATTGGTGTATGGAAAAAGCGCACGAATATTATATAAACAAATTTGGCAGAAACGGATGGGACGGAGCTAATGTACAAGCAAATTTATTTACAAATAATGGGGGTGGCGGCATTAAAGGTGGTGGAATCTTCAATGGTTCAGCAATATTTTTGACAAAACAAGGTAGTCAAAGACAACATCCTTTGGTTTTTTTGGACTGCGTCGGCCATGAATTTACGCACGGTATGGCATTTAATTGCTGAAAATAAATTAAGTGAAGCAATAAACTGGTGCGAGACAGAATTAAAAAAGAGCTCTAATCCAAGCGACAAATTATTTATAGACAGAAATCTTGACCATCTTATTATTCCTTTAAAAAACTGGCTGGACAAGTTTTATAAGAGGGTAAGTGACAACATTACTGTTAAATCAATGTATTGTGAAATGAATGGCTTTACAATCAATCCTGACCTTTGGTTTGCCGACTTATTTGCCTACGACAATTATCAAGGCCTTACAGACATTGACTGGCTTGCTGACTGGAAAAAAGAAAATGCGACAATACAAGACTCCTTTATAATAACAGGACTTGAAGACTTGCAAAAGGAGTATGAAAAGAACGGTGAAGGCAGTTTAATTTGCAACTTTGTTATAATTCTTTTATTTCAGGACTTATTTAAAAAAGCAGTCGACAAAGCTCGACAAGAAAATTTACCTTGGACGAATATTCCTATAATTGTGACTGCACATGACTGGGAGTTAATATACCAGACAACAAATGGCAGCGTATAACAGCAAATAAACGTAAGCGGGCGGACTCGGTCATCGTTCGCGCGCAATTTTAATGGTCGCTTCGCGGACATTTTTTTGCGGCTCACTAATAAACATGTATCTTTAAATAACCTTTTGTCGGTAT
>JACCXH010000024.1 GCA_013697245.1 Bacteroidota bacterium | reverse complement strand
ATCAGTGACTATATTGAAAAAACTATAAAGGCAATTACTGAGATACAAATTATTAATACTTGTAACTATCAATACGCTTTTGTAGAAGAAATTTGGACTATTTAATAAATCAAGTTGATATTACAAGGCTTTTTAACATTTCTATATGGTTATACTGTAACAATTTGTCAGACAAGGACTCATTAATTATATTTTGGGCCTTTTTAATTGCTTCAGCCTCAATAATTCTTCTTTCTGCTTCCTTTTTTTGGAGATCGATCACAAATTCCATTTTTAAGGCAGATTGCTCAGCATTTACTTTTTCCTGAATGGCCTGTACCATTTGTGGTGGAAGAATGATGTCCTTTAGCAGAACAGCATCTACCACAAAACCGTATTTAGAAATATGTAGGCCAAGTTCTTCGGCTATTGCTGTTTCTACTTTATTTCTTTCGGTAGCGTAAAGCTCTTTTGCATAATAGCGTGCGCTAATTTCGCGGGCTGTTGCTCTAAAATTACTTAACACCATTACTTCTTCATAATTAGGCCCAAGCTTTAAATACACATCGTTTGCCGATTCGGCCTTTACGTGATATAAGAGACTGATCTCTGTATTTACACTTAAACCTTCTTTTGTTGGTAAAGGAAGTGTGTTAAAACTTTCAACGATTCTCACATTGATCCGGATGATCTTACTTGAAAAAGGATTGTAAAAATTTACACCTTGTTTTAATTCATTCCCTCTTATTTTTCCAAGAGTTTGTTTAATGCCGATCTCGCCGGGGCGAATAATGGCACATTGTTGAAATAGCAGTGCAAGGCAAGCTACTCCAATACTGGTTGCGACTTTTGTTTTTTTCATGATGTTGTTTTTTAGATGAAATTATTAAATGCTAAAATGTAATCTAAGCGAAAAAATATTTATTGGGCCTCTGTCTTTATTATAGGCCGGGTTTAAAACGAACTGATAAACTAAAGATGGCGTGAACCTGCAATTCAATAACGAGGCGCTGTAGAACGATTCAAATAAATGTTCGTTACCGTAGTTCAAACGCCCATCACCAATAATAAAACCAAGTCCGCCTTTTGCTAAATAGTTAGCATGTTCAGCCGATAGTCCTGATAAACAATAAGCAATACCAATAATATCGTTTTCTCTTTTCCAGTTATTTCCTTTAATAGAAGTGCCAATGCTAAATGCTCGGTCAATTTCGGTAAAACACCAGGTTTCGCTTTTACCATCGTTATAAGAGGCTCTCGCAAAAACACCAACATTATCTGTAATTGTCTGCTCAATGTTCAATCCAAAACCATATTTACTTCTTCCGTATTGCCTGCTTGCTACAATTGAATAATCGTTCCGGTAAAAATTTGGGTTAGCAGAGTCGGCTGTGCTAATAATGTTTGCATCGGTATAACTGCCCATAAAAGCCGTATTATAAAAGGCTAATGCACTTATTTTGCCGGGTTTATTTTTTACCGTGTATTTATATTTTACTTCAAAAGAATGGGCGTTGGCTTTATTCACGTTCTTATCCATTATATTTCCGTTGGCAGTTACAGGCATCATGCTTATGCCGTAACGCACTTCAAATTTTCGGCTAATGTATTCAAGAATTATACTTGGTGTATAACCTCTTGTGTTGGCTGGATAGTCCCAGGCACCATTGCTCATTAAGCCCCAGCTTAAAAATTGATTACGCGGGTTATGCGAAAAAGAATTGTCGTCAAAATAATCGGCAATAGAAATTTTTCCGATAGTAAACGAAATATATTTTTTAGGGATGTATTGTGCTATTTTATTTTCGCCATCATCCTGCCATTCTCTTTCTTTTGAAAGTGGAATGAGTTGTCTAAAAAAACCGCGGCCTAAATAGATAGTAGGAGCGGGGCTTCCAACCCTAAATGCTTCGCCATTTGTAAAAGCGGCAATCCCAAACGCAGAAGATAATCCGGAGCCGCCGGCAATTTCAGGATTAATAAATATTTGCGCCTGTGGCCATAATTTTAAGCCGCCAAAAATAGTGCTTGTTATAGTAGTGGCCCATTGCTCTTCGGGTGTTTGACTGTGCGCACCGGTATAAAGTGCATTAAATTTTGGCCTAAATTGGGTAACAGTCGTTTCCTGAGCATGTAAGGTAAACCATTTTATTTTTTTTTGCAGGGAGTCTTGCGCAAAGGCCATGTTGGCCGTTAATAATAGAGGAAACAATTTATTGTGTTTCAATTTTATTTTTTGGATAAATATTTTTAAAGATCGAAACATTTATAAATCAGTTAAACAAATAATAACAAATACAAACAAGAAGGCCCTGCAATAACATGGTACCATCTAAGATAAAATAGTGGTAATACTTTGTTGCCTGCAATTTTTTATTGTTGATAAACAAAAATGTTGTAAGCGCTGAAATAATAAATGCGGGTAAAGTAAAGCTAAGGCTTGTGTTATAATAATGAAAGATGCAAAGTATTAAAAAAAGCAAAATATAAACGTTTGCAAGGATCATTGCTTTTTTTTCTCCAATAATAAGAGGTAAGGTTTGTAAGCCCGCAGTTTCATCAGCCTTCATATCTCTTATATCAAAAGGTATGGTAATGGCAAAAACAAAAATAAATCGCTCGATCAACATGGTAATAATGTGCCAGTTGTTGTAAGAGTTGCCGGATTGTATAATGGGCAATAAAATTGTTGTGGCCGACCATACCATAGAAATTAAAAAGATCTTTAAAGCAGGGATCTCTCTTAACCTAAAAAGGATCTTTTTTGTTTTAAAGATCGGTAAAGAATAAAATAAGGTAACAAGGCCTATTGGCAACAGGGTTATTAATACAATTTTTTTTGCCATAGCTGTGGCTATAACAAAACCAATAACCGAAAAACCCACTAAAAAATAAAAGGCTTTTAAGTTTTTATTAACCCAGTTATGTTTATTGTCGGTCAAAGCTTTTGGATTTGTTATAATAGTTATTAACCTGTGCACATTGTATTCAAAAATGGTTGCAAAAAAAATAATAAATAAATAGGGATGGAGCTGTGGTTTCATTCCTAATTGCACTTGTGTCTCTATCGTTAAAAAAACAGCTGCAATAGAAATGAATATATTTGTATTAATTATAAATGAAAACAATTTCAAATTTTATCATTTAATTATCCCATAAAGTTAAAAGATTAAATACAAGAAAATTATTTTTATTTAAATATTTAAAATGCTACCTGGTACTGTAATACCACCATACCCCTGCGCGCTGATTTCGTCTCTCTCAGATCGCCATTGGCATCGGTATTAAATATCGGCCTGCTTTGATAATCTAAAGAGATCTTTGAGTTTTGCCCGCTCATGATCCAGTTCACACCAACATTATACACCAACATAGGATCTTTTAATTTTTGGTATTTTGCATAAATAGCAGAGGCATAGGGTTGCAAAGTACCTTGTTTTTTTAGGAGGTCTTTTTTAAATAAATAAGCAGCTTGCGTGTAAATTACCTGGCCTGTTCCAACCAATGGTAATCCATTGCCGGAACCATTAAAACTTGTTGCCGGACCACTTGTACCATTCGCTGTATTCATAATGGCCGCATTACGTAAATAATTTGGGCCAAAATCATAGTTTAAAAATGCAGCGTAAGCAGTTATGGCAGTTTGTTTTTCTTTATTTAAATAATAATCCAGAAAAAGATCAGCACCAAATTGTGTTAATGGTGTTGAAACGGTATCTAATGTGGCGTTTCTATACCACATGGCATTTTTTTGGTATTGGAAACCGGAACCAATGTTGAACACACGTTTTTTTCCTAAATAAGAACCTGTCATATAAGGAACCTGGTTGCTTTCTTTTTCAAGAAATTGCCACATAAAATATCCCTGATAATTTAACTCAGGTGCTTTAGGAGAATAATAAGCTGTATTGGTTCCTGTTGCAGGTAATGCCGCAACAGCACCACCGCCTGGAATTGTTGTGGTTGTTTGAACTGGAAAAGGATTTGCAACAGATAAGCGATAATCAAAACCACTTATTTTACCTTTTGCATAAACACCCAATCTTCTTACAAACTGGTCAGAAACATCGTTCGTGGTTTCTTCAACAATTGGAAGATCCATGCAAAGAATGCTTGCAACCGATGAAGAGGTATACCTTGCTGTTCCATTCCAGCCGCTCAACCCACCGCCTAATACTAAATAATTTTTATGCACATTGTATTCCGCTGTAACATCATGAAAGAAAAGTTGTGATTTTCTTGCCGATAAACTATTTTGACTATTGATACCAAATTGCGCGTAAAAGAAGACTCTGCTGGTAACCTGTGCTAAAGTTTGATAACGAACACGACGTAAACCAACATCAAAGGTCTCTTTTTTTGGCGTACCGAAAATTGTTGAGCCCGGGTTGTTATCGTTGTATCTGAACCAGATCTGTGCTAAACCGGTGCCTTTAATATAACGTGTACTGTCGTCGTTTAAATAGATCTTTAATCCGTCTTTAAAACGAACGCTTGGTAAAGGTAATTGTGCAAATGCATTGATGGAAAATACACTAAGCATTAAAAAAAATATTTTTTTCATTTTATGAAATTTTTAAAATAAATATATGGTCTTGCAAAAGCCTCAGTAAATATAGTTGTGAAAAACTTTAGATGGAAACACAACTCATCTACTGAGGCCCAGCAAGAATCTTTAAGGTTATACCCTTGTTAATACTTTTGTAGATGTACCCGCTTTACCTTTAGCCTTGTGATCCCTTAGATCAGATAAAACTGCGGTTCCACCTTCGAGTTGATAATCGTGCTGAAAACCATGAAGTGCATGCAATGTAGTATGATCAACAACTTTACATGCCGAAAGATCGATCACCACATTTTTTGCTTTTGGAAGCGCATAAATAACTTTTTTCAATCCTAGGTAATTAGAAAATAAGGCGTCGCCGGTTACACGTACAATAACCTGATTATCTCCTTTTTCTTCCACAGTTGATCTCGATTTGAAAAAATTACCAAGTTTAGCACCGCTAAACATGTTTAATAAAAGCTCTAATAAAATTCCACTTCCTACACCAATTAAAAGATCGGTAGCAAGCGTCATAAATATTGTAACAATAAAAATGATGAATTGATCGGTACCAACATGCAACATGTGTTTAAATTCTTTAGGACTGGCAAGACGATAACCTGCAAAAATTAATAAAGCAGCTAAAGCAGCTTGAGGAATCATTTCGATGACAGGTACAGCAACAATAACAGCAACTAATAAAAACACACCATGAAATAAATTAGCCCAACGTGTTTTCGCGCCAAAGCCAACATTGGCAGAACTACGAACAACTTCCGAGATCATTGGCAAACCACCAATTATACCGCTTACTGCATTACCAATACCCAAAGCCGTTAGGTCTTTGTTGGCATTTGATTTACGGTGATATGGATCTAAACCATCAATTGCTTTTACGGTTAATAAGGATTCTAAACTACCAATTAAAGCATATAACACAACATATTGTATAAAGACACCTGTATGAGAGGAAATTCCTGAAAAATCAACATTAATAAATTGTTTACTTAATATCTCGGTGATATGTCCAACTTTTACTAATGCAAACTTGCCAACGACCTCATCTGTTCCTAACATAAAAAACATGCCCATAGGAATTGCAAATATTAATACAACTAATGGTCCGGGAATTTTTTTGATTATTGGATTTTTAACGAACATAAAAAAGAACATAATTGCCAAACAAATAAGCCCTATAATAGCAACATGTGCATTGGCACCGGCGATAAACTTAGGAATTTGCCCTGCTAATGGAAGTGTTTCATATGATACCATTTTTGTAGGATCAGTTTCGCTGGCATGTTTAGTTAATGCAGGGTTTGCACCTAAAAGAAAAGGTATTTGTTTAATAATAATAATTAATCCAATAGCGGCTAACATTCCATGAATAGCTGCTCCCGGAAAGAAATCAGCCAGGCTTCCTATTTTTAATAACCCAAACATTACCTGTATTATTGCTGCAACAACTATACAACCTAACGCAAGGTGCCAGCCATTTTCTCCGCCACCAAAAGCTTCAACCGAACCTGAAACGATAACGATTAATCCTGCAGCAGGGCCTTTAATAGTTAAACGGGAACCTGCTAAAAAAGAAACGATGATACCACCAACAATGGCAGTAACAACACCAAAGATAGGATTTGGAAAACCACTTGCTTTGGCAATACCTAAGCTTAAAGGTAAGGCCAGTAAAAATACCATGAAGCCGGCCGTTAGGTCTGCTGCTAAATTTTGTTTCATTCCTTTGAACCCGTCTTCCGGAATTTGAATTTTTGATGACATATTTTTATTTTTTAATTAATAGTTATTATTTATTTTTTAATTCGAAAAAAGTGGGGTCTATATTTTGATGGCTCTATAATATATGAATAACGGTACTTTAAATAAATTGTTTATTTTGTTTTTTACATTGGTATTAAAAGCCCCGAGTTGCTCTGATACTTTGGGCACTACCGTCTGTAAAGAAAAAACATGCTGTGATAAAACTGTAAAAAAAAGCGGGTCTGTAGTATCTCTTTCTTCTTCAAATACCAAATTAAGGTCAGAAGTTAAATTACATTGGTTGGAAGCAACTTGTGTTTTTTTGAGGGATAGGTACGAACGCGAAGAGATATCGATACTAATTACGCTTATAAAAGCCACCAGTATGAGGTAGCAAGTAAAAGACATATATAGTTTTTTCAATTTCATTTTTTTCCTTATAAAAATTTAATTTATGATGACCTGTATGGCGATTCGTGGTATGTTTTTATGTGTGGTCCTAAAAATACACGTGCATAAATTCTAACCAATGCCAAACCATCAATTATAAAACTTAAGGTTGTAAATAAAGCCAACACATATTGATCTTCGTGAATATGGCTGTAAATAAGGTCTTCGCCAACAAAGGTAGGAGAGATAGGGAAGCCCGTTAAACCTAAACAAGCCAAAAGAAAAACAAATGCCAGTTTTGGATGCTCGTATACGTGTCCATAAAATTGATTAAGGTCAATATTTTTTTCAATAGACCTTAATTTATTTAAACAAACATAACCAACAATTCCTGCAACAACAATTCCGCTTAAGTAAAGATGTATTTGATCGTAAGTAAAATTTTCGTTGAAGGAAACCGCTAGTGCTACCCAAAAGTGATTCATGATGATCAATGTCCAGCTTAAGATAACATTCTTTCTTTCAGCAAAAGATTTTAATACCATCATTAAACCTATCAATGCAAAAAATGCAGGAAGGTATTCATGTATATCATCAGGGATATGCGCTTTGGTATAAAGACAAACTAAACCAATTAAATAAACCGGAACAAAAAAGATAAATAAATTATTTAAGGTTAAGAAGTTTAATTTTTTGCCTAATCTTTTTAATGAGTTCCATAAAACAGTGTACATAAATGAATCAAGATTAAATTCTTTTATGCTCATTAAATAAATAGAGTACTCTATCTTTTTCGGGAACGAATCTTCGAAAGTAGCTTTACGCGGTACATAATTGTAAAATTGCTCACGTATTAAATAACTTACTACAGATGGCGAAACTAATAATTGATAAGTTCTTAAGAATGCGTTTCCGGCAAAGTGAATTAAGGCAAGGTTCTCAAAGCCTAAAGCCACCTCAATAAAGATCAAACCTATCTGCGAGGCAGAGGAGTAGGCGATCTGGCTTTTAACCGATGATTGTACACGAGCAATTAAAGAAGTAACAATACTTGTGGCTAAACCAAGTACACCAATAATTATTCTTACAGATACCTGGTTTTCCCACAACTCATAAGTTCTTAATAAAAGAAAAACGCCAATGTGTACCGAAAGTGATCCGTAAAATATAGCACTGGATGGCGTTGGTCCTTCCATGGCTCTTGGTAACCAGGACGAAAATGGTAATTGCGCCGATTTCGCAGCTGCGGTAATTAAGATCATAAGTGAAATAAATACACCAACTAAACTATGCGTTTCCAGTTGCGCATGAATTAATTCATCGTTTTGTAATTGCGCAAATGTAATGTTCTGGTGCCACAAATGATGGCTCATCCACATAGCAAGTATTAGGCCCACATCACCAATACGATAAACGGTAAAAACCTTTAAAGCATTCTTTACAGGCAAATAGCGTTCGCGGTAAAATGCAATTAATAAAAAAGAGCAAATACCAAGTATTTCCCAACCCATAAAAAGAGTTTCGAGGTTGCCGGCAAAAATAATAATGTTGTAACCAAGATAAAAGAATAACAAGGTATTAAAAAAACGTTTGTACCCGTTTTCGCGATGCAAGTAGGCTTTACTGTAGATGGTTACCATAAAAGTAAGTAACGAGCCTACAAAAAAGTATACGGCAGTTATTTTATCAAATAAGAAATCGATGTAAAACTCATAGCCTGTTGTTTTAAACAGAACGATATCCTTAAAGTTTAAAGTTGGGTGGCCATTCATTAACCAGTATACCATATAGGCAAGAAATGCTATAAAGTGTACACCTACAATTGAAAAGGCAATACCTGAAATTAATTTTTCATTTTTACCCGGAATGAATATACTAAGTATAAATCCAAATACAGGGATCAATATAAAAATATGGAAGAGCAATTGTGTTGTCATTATTAATATTATTTAATTAAGTAAACCGGAATATTATCTAAATTATTTTCTAGAATAGAGGTCATGTCTGTTGCCGTATTTAATTTCTTTGCCAACGGTTCGTAATTTGTAAAATCACCATTTTTAAATACCGACAATTTCTTAGTCTCCGGATTCATTACAACCAAATTAACCCATTCGTTAATGAACCATTCGTACATCGCATCTACCGATTTAATTGTTTTTAAAACAACTTCAGGAAAATGTTCAACAATAATGAGTAATCTTATTGGGTCATGTACTTCTATCATCTGGCTTGGTAAGCCCGGACGAAGATCGCCATCAATACCATTTGCTACACCAAATAAACCCATTACGTTATGTGGTAATTTTGTACCTGCTCCTAGTTTGTGATTATCTACACGTGAGAAAAAATATTCAAGATTAATTCCACCACAAACAGGCCCTAATGGTTTCATAATATTAACCAGGATCTTTCCTTCCGGATCGATCTTATAGTCATATGAATTGCAAAATGCCCTGCGATCTAAAAATAATTTTTTTGTCATTTCTCTGCCTCCTACAATACATAAGGTATTGGTGGCATGATTAAGTTCGGGCCTTGGTTCAAATAATGAAACGGAGCGACTAAGGATCTTCTTGTGGATTTTTGCCGCATCCAGTTTTGAATTAATCGATTCAAATCTTCTTGATCTTTCTTTAGAGTTAAGATCAAGGCTTTTATTAATGGTCTTTAAATTTTCAGTATGTAATTTTGCATTTTCAGCTGAAAGAAAAGTCAAATCATAAAAAACGATCTCATCACGCGTTGTATCATGCAATCCTCCCATAAACTGGGTTTCAGCAGGAATGTTTAATCCTTTAGATCTTAATATCTCTCTAACTTTAGGATGATTGGCCATAAAAGAAACGACCCTGGCATTAACCGATCCCGGTCTGCCGCAACAGGCACCACAATTGTAAGCTGCGTAATGTGGATTATTTACACTGCTGGAACCGTGACCTACAACATATACTAACGGCCCAAAGTTTTTTACCATGCCTATGCTCATTAATAGAGCTTCCACTCTTGTCGCCATTTCTTCATATGAAAACCCTACTTGTAAACCATTTTCATTGGCTACACCCTCTTTGTGTTCGATAGTCAATTTCGATAATTTATCCATATGGCTAAAGGATAAGGCAGTGGCCGGACTAATAGACGGTTTAAAAAGACTGATGAATAATCTAAAAGCCGACCAAAAGCCAAGCGTTGGTGATATGATCAAGCCCCTGAACAAGCCATGTGTATGTTTTGCAAAATGCACATCTTTTTTTCTTCCTTCTGTAATTTCAATTTCTTTTATCAGGAATTTAGGAGTTACCGGAGCCGGACATTGTTTTGTATAAGATTTACCGTGTTCAGGTTGAAAATAAAATTCAACGCCAAAAAAACCGGGAGTTGCAAATGTTTCGCAATTCGGATCCAGTTTTTCCATATAATCCCTAAGGGATGTTTCGCGATCATCAATACAAAGCATGATCTGGAAACTTTTTGATGGAATTTCTTTTTTCTCTATAATACCTTGTTGCAGGCCGGCTAGTACTTCATCATAATAACTCCATTCGTATGCCAATTGCCAAATGGTAAATACATCGCGCAATTCTGTTTCAGGAACTTCAGCAAAAAGATCAATTGGTCTACGCTCAATTCTTTGGCCTAAAGGCGACCAGATCTTTCCAAATTTTTTATCCAGCGCGTCTATCTCTAATAAAAGTTCAAACGTCACTAATTCTTTAATACTTATTTTTTTTGAATCCAGTAAAGTTTCAGGTTGATCTTCGATCGTTGAAACCATACCCGACCATCCCTGGTGAGAAAATTGTTGATCAAAAATATATTGTGCATAAAGAGATTCATCACCAACAATTATTTTTAGCAGGTCTTCGATCTGGCATTTATCGCTTAATAATAATTTTTTCGCTCTTTCGGTTTTAAAGAAACTGGTGTAAGTATTTTTTTCCATTTCCTTTATAGAAGCAAGAAAACCTAGTTCATGAACAGGAAAATTCCAGATAGAAATTCCCTGGTCGAGATAACTGCAAAGTACTCTAAAAAGAATGGGTTGTATCAAAAGATCAAGATCAATGCTGAACTCTTTTTTCCAATTAGCCCTAAGCTGCCCTATTCGCGCATTGTTAGAATTATCATATCTTTGAGAGATAAGTTTTGTTTTCCATTCATTAATGTTATTTGCTCCTTTTTGTGAAGCAATAACTTTATCCAGAATGTTTTCTTTTATTTTTTTAGTCTGATATAAAGAGCGGTACTCATCTAAAGATAAAGAAACGTTATAGCCCAATATTTCGTGAGCATTGTTTAATGCTTTAAAAAAATTTAAGTTCTGAAAAGCATGCAAAGTATTGTGATGAATAAAATCTTTAAGAGGTGCCTGCGCCGGTAAGTAATGCTTTAGTTCGTGCAGCACTTTATGTTCATCAAATGAAGAAGTTTCTGTTTTCATTTTTTTATTAAAAATTAATTGAATTGTTTTTTCGAAACAAATGTCGACTATAGAAAAGCCAACTACACCCTAGATCGGGTAAATAAAAAAATATCAGATACGGAAATTACAACCGGAAATACAGATCGGGTTGGTTAATTTTTCAGTACGAGGAACTGAAGAGAAAAATTGAATTGGAGTAGAGTCTAAATGATAAAAATAGATCAGGAACGGAACAATAAAAGCGGGTGAAATAAAATTGCTTTCAGTTTCGTTGCCTCTTTCTTCTATAACAACTTGAGAGGAATTAGAATCATCGTGTTTTTCAGGTGTTGAAACTTTATGTTCAATATGAAAGGCATCGCTGTTGTTAGTGGAATTAGAAAAAACCGAAAATGACATTAATAGAAACGAACCTAAAAAAAATATTAGGTTAAAAATACACAAGGTATGTTTACTGTTTTTCAAACTTGATAACAAATTTAGCTAAATTTTTAAGCTTTGGTCTTTTTTTTACATTTTTTTATGTTTTAGCAAAACTGGAGCCAAAAAGCCGAATTTAATTTTTTATGGTTAATTTTGACTGATGCAATTTAATTTAGTAAGCTGTTTAGTAGTGCTTTTGTTATCTTCTCCTGTAGTTAAAAGCCAGGAGATTTTGGTTAAAAACATAAAAGAAGATATTTCTTTTTTAGCCTCCGATAAATTAAAAGGTCGCGGCACCTCTTCGCCCGAGGAACTGCTAGCGGCCAACTATATTGCTGATAAATTCAAAAATGCGGGATTAAATAGTTTTAATAATTCCTATTTAAAGCCATTTACATATAAAAAGAACCCGAGCCCGCATGATACATCAACTGCAGGGATCAAAGAAAAAAAAGCGAATAATGTGGTTGGTTTTATAGATAATAAGGCGCCTTATACGATTGTAATTGGGGCACATTACGATCACCTGGGCCTTGGTCATGATCACAACAGCTTAGATGCCAATCCTGATGGGAAGATCCACAATGGCGCTGATGATAATGCGAGTGGTACCGCCGGTGTTATAGCGTTAGCTAATTATTTTGCCGAAAATAAAACGATTGAGCCCTTTAATTTTTTATTTATTTGTTTTAGCGGAGAAGAATTAGGCCTTTTGGGCTCTAAAAAGTGGTGTGATGATCCTAATATTGAACCAGGCAAGATCAATTACATGATAAATATGGATATGATCGGTCGTTTGAACGATTCTACAAAAAAAATACTCATCTATGGTGTTGGCACATCGCCAACATGGGTGCCGCTTTTGGATTCTATTAAAACTACTTTAAGCCTTAAAAAAGATAGTAGTGGAATTGGGCCCAGCGATCAAACTTCTTTTTATTTAAAGGATATTCCCGTATTACATTTTTTTACCGGGCAACATAGTGATTATCACAAACCAAGTGATGATGCAGAAAAAATAAATTATAAGGGTGAAGTGAATGTGTTGAATTTTATTGTACAGGTGATACAAAAAACTTTTCATTACCAAAAATTAAAGTTTAGTAAAACAAGAAACCCTGATACCGGAAAAGGCGGATTTAAAGTAACCATGGGTGTAATGCCTGATTATGCCTACGAAGGCGAAGGCATGCGCATTGATGGTGTAACCGATGGAAAACCTGCCAATAAAGCAGGTATTTTAAAAGGAGATGTTGTGAAAAAACTCGGTGAGATTCAAGTAAAAAATGTACAGGATTATATGAAAGCCCTGTCAAGCCTTAAAAAAGGTGATACGGCCCCAATAGAAATATTGCGTAACGGCGAATTAAAAAAACTTAGCGTTACATTCTGATAGTTCTGTGTTATTTTTACGCAGCTTGACCTTATATTTCCACAAGCTGAGCTTAACATTTATTTTTCTTTAGCCCTGCAGGCATTATAAACACTATAATTTCATCTTAATTTAAGTATGGTACAATATTGGACATATATATAAGAGAACTTAAAAGAATAAAAAATGAAAAATGTGGCAATAGCAATACTGATAATGTTGGGGATGAATACACTTGTTGCTCAAACAACTGAAAGAAAAGAATCTAAAATTATTATAACAAAAGGACCAAAAAAGTTGGTTGCTAAATTTTCCTGCGAATACCCGGACGTACAACCAAGTTGGAGATCGGATGGGGTAAATTACGAAGCAAGTTATATGGATAAAAATAAGCTTAAACACGTTATTGTTTATGATAAAGATGGAAACCTTATAAGAAAAGAAAGTGAATTGGATTATAAAGAATATCCAATATCAATTAATAAATATTATAGTCAAAGATTTCCGGAAGAAAAATTCAGGATACTTCAAAGCGAAACTGCCAGTGGGCAAAAGTATTATTTTGCAAAACGTAAAAACAACATTCTTAAATTTGATACAGCAGGAAACTTTCTTCCTGACAAAACAGAAAAGATAAGGATATCGGAGATCAATAATAATCAGGATACTAACAAGCTTCGCAGTAATATTATATTTTTTAATACGAAAGCTTTATTTTAATTTTTTTTACACGTATCCATAGAAAAAAATCATAACCTAAACAGAACGGCGAATATTATTCGCTCTTCAGATTTTACAAGATCCGGCATCCAGCCCGCCGGTAAACCGGTTGTAGAATAACCTGTAGGTGAAGTAACACCGCCATGCCCTGCAAAATAATTTACGCTTGCCTGGCGATGTACATATTCTAAACGAAATAAAATATGTTCATTCGGCATCCAATCAAAATTAGTGGAGCAATCAAAGCCCTCAAATTTATCGCCAGGATTGGCGCTGTAGGGAAAAGCACCGCTTGTAGTTGTTGGATTATTGGGATTTGGCAGATTACTTGCTTGTCCTACAGGTACAAGCACCAAATAACGTCCCGGGTTACTCATATAACCACCACCAAAGGTCCATGCCAGTTTATTTTTTGCAAATAATATACGGTTGTAAAACATCACACTACCAAAATATTGTGCTGGTCCGTGAATGGAATCTCCATCCTTAAGACCATTAACACCGCCACCTTTTTCAAAACCAAAATCGGCTGTTAAAGAAAAAGCCATGCGGCTAATACCTCTCGATTTTGGACGATTAAAATACCTCACCAATAAACTATTATCGGTATGAAAGCGTTTTCGTGAAGGAATACCGGCGGCGTCGGCGCCATAATAATTATTGGTTAACATTTTTACATTTTCGTTCGGGCACCAGGTAATATTACCGCCAACACCAGGTTGGTGGTTAAACATGCCGTAACTCTGCCAACCATTAATGATCCAGGGTTCTACCTTTAATTTCTTTGTCAAAAAAAGTTGGAGTCGTATGCCATTAAAAAACCAAGGAGTATTATCTGATGTAAATGAAGCCTGGTATTCCCAATTCTCTACCTGGTAATAAGAGTTAAGACCAATATACGACATAAACATACCTGCATCAATATTTATTCCGTGCAGCACATTAAAATGATAACCTGCGTTGGCTTCTGCTAAATAACGGTACACATTATCCAACTGGTATTGACCTTTGTAAACGCTGTAATCATTTCTGGGAATAACACTTGATCGCGTTCCGAATTGTGTAACGATGTGGCCACGGGCGCCTTTATAGTTGAAATCGCCACCCAAATGTGCCGCAGATACCTGCATTTCATTATTTCTTATAATTGCTGTAGAACCCACAACTGTATTATCAATAGGATCATTAAATGAATAAGAATAATTTGCATCTACCATAACTGTAGGTGTAAAATATTTTCCGGCAAGGGTTGGGGTAGGGCGCCTGTCGCCACCGTTCCACCAAGTGCAGTCCATTCCTTCTAAAGGTTCGCCTTTTTGTTTATTGAAAACTTCTGTAGTGTCTTCTTGTGCATGAGTTGTATGTGCGAAGAAAATTAATGCAAAACCGGGTAATAGTTTTTTCATAGTTTTGATCTTATAAATTAATCTTTTAATAATAGAAATTAAATATATAAATATTTCTGCTAAATAATAGGTTTAATTTATCCTGTTAAGGGCAATTTCTTTTTGTTGTTTAATTACCATTGGAAATTTTTCAATCTTAACCGAGCTGCTATCTAGCCCAAAGGCTTTGGCTTCGCTCAGGCTAAAGCGTTTGAGAAAAAAATAGGCATTCATGATCATTTTTTCAAACGTTGGCAGATCATTTTCATATGAAAGAAATTTTTCAAGCACCACAAATTTAAAATCACCAATAACATTGTTTTTGTTAAGAGATTCGTAACGGCTGGTAATATCTACTTCGCCTTTTTGAACCATATCCTGCACTACTTTTCTGAACATCAAATTAATTTTTGGTGCTACCCTAAAACCCAGCCGAAAATCAATTCGAATTATATCGTTATCCACAATGTGCGTTACCTTGTATTCCATCCGATAAGGCTCATTCATAACATCAACATGTACAAACCAATATACATCTGCTTTTTTAGGGCGCTTTTGAAGAATAGAATAAATAATTTTCGCTTCTATTTCTTTAGGATTATTGGCACTTGTCATATACACAAGATGCGTGGCATATTTTTGTAATGACTCATCGTTACTAAGATCGATCAACAATTGTTTATGATCTTCAAACTGTACCATATCTACATAACGGTTCCCGATTTTTTTTGCAAGATGCCAAACAGCCATTACAAGGATAAGGCATGAAGCAATTAATAATGTTATCCAGCCGCCATGAGAGAATTTGTGAAGGTTGGCCCATAAAAAAGACAATTCTATAATTAGATAAACAGTAATTACAAAATAAATAAAATATTTATTGTAGCGTTTCATGTGCATGTAAAAATTCAGAAGCGTTGTGGTCATTAACATGCATAATATAATTGCTAAGCCATAGGCATTTTCCATGTTGGCAGATTCTCTGAAATACAATACAACCATAATACAGCCCCCTAGTAATAACCAGTTAAAGGAGGGGATATAAATTTGCCCACGCAATTCAGTCGGATATTTTACCAATACTTTTGGCCATAAATTTAAACGCATGGCTTCATTTATTAATGTAAATGATCCACTAATTAAGGCTTGCGAGGCTATAACGGCTGCAATTGTCGCGATCACAATTCCGTATGGCATAAATGTTTCGGGCATAATGGCAAAGAATGGATTGGAGGCTTTGAAATTTTCAAGTTTTTGTCCTTCATGCGCAATAAGCCAAACGCCTTGTCCAAAATAATTTAATACCAGCATTGTTTTTACAAATATCCACGAAACTCTAATGTTTGCCTTACCGCAATGGCCAAGATCTGAATATAAAGCTTCTGCACCGGTCGTACATAGAAATACTGCGCCTAAAATAAATATACCGGATGGATGTGTAGCGAGTAATTTATAAGTATAATATGGATTTAATGCTGAGAGTATTGACCAGTTTCCGCTAAGTTGGGTTATACCTAAAACGCCAAGCATTAAAAACCATAAGATCATTAAGGGGCCAAAGAATTTTCCAATAAAACCGGTTCCAAATTGTTGAATAAAGAACAACCCAAATAAGATGCCAATTACTATTGGTACAGTATTGAACTCTGTTTTAAAAAACCTTAAACCCTCAACCGCTGCTGAAACAGAAATGGGTGGCGTAATAATACCATCCGCCAGTAAAGCGCTGCCGCCAATAATTGCCGGAACCAGCAACCATTTATATTTGCTTCTTTTTATCTGGGTAAATAAAGAAAAAATACCACCTTCTCCCTTATTATCTGCTCTTAGAGTTAACACTACATACTTTAGTGTTGTTTGAAGCGTGAGTGTCCAGAAAACGGCTGATATAGCGCCTTTTACAATATCGGCATTAATTACGTCTTTGCCAATAATGGCTGTCATAACATATAGTGGTGATGTACCAATATCGCCAAAAATGATTCCTAATGTAACCAGTAAGCCCGCAACAGTTACTTTATTAATGCCTTGATTTTGTGTTGTCATTTTTTTACAAATTATCTTTTGCCGCAAACCGATAACCTACCCTCGATTCAGTAAGTATATATTCGGGTTGATTTGGTTCTGTTTCTATTTTTTTTCTTAATTGTGCAATAAATACCCGCAGGTATTGCGATTGGTTAATATAACCGGGCCCCCATACTTCTCTTAAAAGGTATTGATGTGTTAACACTCTGCCTTCGTTCTTTACAAATAAAGTAAGAAGATCATATTCAGTTGCGGTGAGTTTTACAACCTCATTTTTCTTTTTTACTACTCGCAGGTTAAGATCAATCTCAAGATCGCCGGTAATTTTATGCTGACCGGAAATACTTAATAAAGAGCCCCGCAAAGAAGAACGCAGCCTTGCTAAAAGTTCGCCGCTGCGAAATGGTTTTACCAAATAATCGTTTGCACCGTTATCCAAAGCCTTTATTATATCTTCTTCACCGCTTTGAACGGATAAAATTATAATTGGTTTTGTGAACCAGTCCCTAAGTTTTTTCAAAACAATATGTCCGCTCTCATCAGGCAAACCAAGGTCAAGTAAAATCAAATCGGGCATAATATTTTTTGCCATCATTAATCCATCTTTTGCATTTACAGCTTCTTTAACAATAAAATCATTTGCCTGCAAGGTTATTTCTAGCAGCTTTCGGATCTGCGCTTCGTCATCTATCACTAATATTTTTGGGCTGTTCATACTTTTGCACCTAAGTTAACATATGACAATTCTGAAGGGATCTCGACCGTAAATTTGGCACCACCATCGGGTATATTTTCCAAATGAATGTTTCCTTTCATCGCTTCAACAAATCCTTTTGCGATAGATAAACCAAGGCCTGTGCCACCGGGTTTTGAATTTTTGAGCCTGTAAAATTTATCAAATACTTTATCAATTTCGTCTTCGGGAAAACCATAACCCGTATCTTCTATAACAATTACAAGTGTATCTTGTTTACAGCTGGCGCGAATTGTGATGACAGCGTATTTTGGAATATTGGTTAGTGCGTTATGCACTAAATTATGAATTACTTGTAATAGCAAACCATAATCTAGTTTAAATAAAGGTATATTTTCTTTAACCGCCACGTGAACCGGTTTATCATTCAGATTATCTTTTAATTGATTTAATACATCGTAGATCAATTCGCTTACATCAAACCAATCGTTCTTTGGTTTAATAAAACCCGATTCGAGCCGCGACATATTTAATAAATTACCAACCTGCCTGTTTAATTGCAAAGATGCTTTAGAGATCTCGGAAAGCAGTTCGTATTTTTGATGCTCCGAAAGTTTATCGGCCATGGATTGCAAGTTATCGGTAGCGCCTATTATAGTTGAGATGGGAGTTCTTAACTCGTGAGATAAAGAATTAAGCAGTGTATTATAAAGCTTAAGCGTATTTTCTTTTTCTTCTTTTTCATTCGCTTTTTTTTCTATTTTTCTGATCTTGGTAGTTAATACAGCATTTACAAGTGCCACCACAAAATACATCAAAAACATTAAAAGGTCTTCTGCACTTGTAATTGCGAAGGTGAATTTTTGTGGAATAAAAAAAAAGTCCCAAATCAAAGCGCTTAATATGGCGGCAATAAGTACAGGTTTTATATCAAAGAACATGGCTATTAATGATACTGTAACTAATAGGATGAGTGCCACTACTCTGTAACCAACTATGCTCGATAAAAAATAACAAGCGGCAGCCACCAAAGCAATAGAAAAAATACTTATGAAGTATTGTTTTGTTAAACTAAATTTTCGAAGAAGAAGACTGTTCAATAAGGTGATTTTAACTGTGTAAAGTTAAAGTTAGTTTTATAAAGATTTTATAAAGATTTTGATAAAAGATAAATTCTAAGGTTTTTCAGATAAATTATTTAAGTTTAGGTCAATTATTTTTAAATGTTTTCGGCCGTTTATCCTAATTCGTTTAATACCAATTTGTTTAATTAGCAGGCCTGTGCCAATTAAACCGGCACCTATCATAACTGCTAATGGGTCTATTGCCGGACTTCGGTCGTTAATTAAATTGTTAGTGGTATTTAAAAAGAAAAAACCCGCACCCAAGCCAATAAAAGCTGTTTGAAATGTTCTTACCAGGTGAATGTTATTTTTAAGGCGAATAGCCTTTAATTGCTCCAATTTAATAACCGAATCATTTGAGAACACGATTAAACTATCCTGTAAATTGGTGATCTTATTTCGGTGATAACTAAATTGCCCTTTTAATTTATATTCCAGAAACTCACCATTGTGAACCTCAAATTTCTTTAATTTTCCAAAACGTGTAATTAAGATCTCCAGTGTTTTTTGTGAGTAACAATGCGAATGACCAGCAAATAAAAAAAACAAAAGCAATATGGATATTTTTTTGGCCATACCTAAAAGTAAGAATTTAGGATGAGTTTTAAATGAAGTTAGCTTTTTTTTAGGAAAGAAATTTTAATGTACTCTTAACTGCTGACCAATTTTTAAATAATAACGTTTGCTAACGCCATTTAAGGTCATTAATTGTTTGGTTGAGATGCCATATTGCGAAGCAATATAGTTCCAGCTTTCGCCGCGGTTTACTTTATGCAGGCTACTGTTGGTTGGAAAAGCCGCCAGCTTTTGTTTGCCGGATTTTACTGTAATAGTATGATGGTATAATTTATGATCATTGAACGAAATAATTGTTGCCGGGTTTAAGGCATGGCCTTTATAACGCACCTCGAAATGTAAATGCGAACCGTGGCTATGGCCTGTGTTACCGCCAAGGCCAACCATTTGCCCACTTAAAACAATGTCTCCTGTTTTTACTTTTAGTCGTGACAGGTGTGCGTAAACTGTTTCTAAACCATTAGGATGCATTAAGATCACTACATTTCCAAAACCACCTTGTTTTTTAGCAACACGTACTTTACCATCAAATGCCGCGCAAACCTTATCACCTTTATTTAGGTCAATATCAATACCATTATGCATACGTTTATCTCGCCAACCATAATTGGATGTTACAACACCTTTAAATGGCGAAACATAATAACTTAAAAGATCATTCTCTAAAACAAGATTAAATGACCTCGGTAAACTATCGGCTGGTGTAAGCGGGAACAGTAATTTTTCATCTTCTTCAGAATAAAAACTCAATTCGCTTAAATTAAATTCTGAGATCTTTACCGCGTCCGTATTATTGCTGTTTAATAAACTAGTGTAATAATTTAAAAGATCCACATCTTTGGTGCTAACATTTTTAAGTTCAAGCACCGAATCGATTAAATGCGCCAGTTTTGAACGTGTCATAATATTATTGGATCTGAACTTTAAGATCCTAACCGAATCGCTTTTAGTACTGTTTAAAAGCGAAGCGTAATAGCTCATCAGGTCAAGATCTTTTGACGTAACATGCTCTAATTCAAAAACAGAATCAATTAAGCCGGCTAATTCTATCTTGCTTATAACCTTGTAATGTTTTATAGAATCAGTTCTTTTAGGAACTGGATCTGTGTGCGAAAACAGGGGTTTCCACAGGCAAAACAAGGCGAGTATGAAAGCAGCTTTTAAAATAGACCACTAAAATAATGGTTTACGCTTAAAAAGCAAATTTTAGAAGGTTTTTTTTCGGAAATTGAACACAGATGACGCGGATAAAGCAGATGAACGCTGATTTTTTAATCTTTTGCTGCGTCGAGAATATACCAAAATAAAAATCATATTAGATCAGATCAATCAGTGTTCTATATCAGCGGATCCTATCGGCGCTTTTTAAAAGCTCGATGTCTTTTTTAATGAAGTGTGCCGCTAAATAAGCTGCTATTACTGCAAATAAACCAATTGCAATTACAAAGTAATGTACCTGTATCTCTAAAATACTTTCTATTCTGACCACAAAAGGGCAAAAGAGTATCATAGCAATTATAATTAGCCATAATACAAGTTGTGCGTAACATAGTTTTACCTGTAATTCTCTTTTTTTAAATGAAAAAATAGTGAAGGTTGCTAAAACAAGTCCAATAAAATTTAAAATAATAGCCGCTAAATGGCCGGTAGTTGACTGAAAATCTACCAAAGGCATTAAATAAATATTGGTAGCAGATGTTTTTGTAAGAATTGTCTGGCATGGAACAAATAGGAACGATAGACCTAAAAAAATAAGCTCAATTAAAAAAAGTGTTTGTTTGCGTTGTATCATGCTTCAAAATTAAGAAATAGAATTTATAAAAAATATATTTATTTTAAACTTTACCAGGCAACTAATTTTAACTGGAATTTTCCATACTCTTCCTGCGACGAAAGAATAAATTGAGTTGGCGATAGTATTATTATAGAAGGATCTTTTGATTTTAAAATATCGTCTACCACAGTTAATTGATAGATCTTATTTACAGGACTTAAGACCGTATAATTAATACTGTTTTTTTTAATATCGGACCTTGTCAATAGCCAAACCGGAGAATTATCTACGGTTTTAAAATATTTTTTAATGGGGAAATTAAGGCCCTTGTAAAATATAGTTTCAAATTGTACAAGACTATCAACGCATAACTTTCCATTCATATCCATTTTATCGGTATTAAAATAGTATTTTTCTATGGCAGGATTAGTGCCAACACTATTCTTTTCCAAAACAAGCGTTTCGTCCTCGGTGATCAATTTATAGGAAACTGTATTCGCATATAAATAGCATAAAGTAGTATTAGTGTTTTTATAAATATCGCCGTTAAACGAAAAGCCTTCCCTGTTCTTGTTTAAGTTGTTTAATCTTAAAAGATAATTCGAGATTGTTTTTTTGGAAGTTGTTTTAGGTTCATTTATTGGTATCTTAAAGTCTTGCTTTAAAATTACTTCACCTGCAGAATCAATATCCATAAGGTAAATAGAAGCAAATAAAGCATTACTGATAGCTAATTTGTTTGTTCTTTGATCAAACTGTGCTTCGGTAAAACGTTGACCTATAACAGAAAGTGTTTTGCTGGTAGTATCCATCAAAAAAGTACCGTATTGGTAAGAAGTACTTTCTCCTTTATCGTTTAATTTAGTACCTCGAATTAATTTTCCGGTTACTGAATTTACTTTTAAGATCCATTGCCCGAACTTTAAACCACCGCTTACATTTACATATAACATTACTTGTTTTTTATCAGCATAAAAAATATGAGCAGAATTAATGTTCTTTCTTTCAAACGGAAATTGCCACTTTGGTTCGTATTCAAAATTCTTTAATTCAGATTTGAGCGTGTATTTATTTAAATAAAATTGTTTGCCGCCGGTATCGGTTTGACTTTTTACGGTATAAACATCGTTCTTATAATAAAATAATTCGTTCTCGAAATTAGAGATGCTGTTAAGTCTTGCTACATCCACATCTTCAATGGTTGCAGTTAATTCAAATAATTTATTTAACCGTAAAATTGTAATGAGTTTTTTATCTTTTCGTTGTATGTATACGTTCAAATAATTATGTAATGTGTCAGAAAAAACCTGTAAATAATTATCTGCAGGTGTTTTACCAAGATTAACAATAAGACTGTCTTGTACTTTTAATTGTTGATTGAGCTTATAAATAACACAACTTGAATTTTGTTTTTGGCCGCTTATTCCAAAGGCATATACATTACCATTAAACAACTGGCAATTACCGCTTATTAAATTAAATTGCTTGGGTTGCGCTAAAAGAACAGGCATCAAAAAATAAACCAATAAAATATATTTGATCTTAGCTCTCAATTAACCCCTTTTCTTCGCGTTTGTTATAATCTAAAATAAGTAAATAATACATGATCACGCCAAAACCATAAAGTGCCGATGTAATTAAGAAAATATTTACAAATTGAAAACCGTGCGATAATAATATCTTTACCATAAAACCGCTTAATACCCAACTGCCACTCCAAATGGCTGCCGTAAGAGCGCTTGTGATCTCGCGGTTATGTTTGCCCACATAATTTAAAACTATTTCGGTGGTCATTGGGCCGGCCATGTTCATTAAGGGTTGACGTAAAAGATAACAAACAGCAGCAATAATAACTGCTACCGAGTATTGACTATAGAACTGTGTAGTTGCCAATGCAACCAGCGAAATTACCGCCAGCGATTGTGTAGTTGGAATAGCCACTTTATAACCGATCTCTTTTTTGATTTTTGGTACCAGCATGGCACTGTATGCAACTAAAACGGCTGCAACAGCACTTAATACAGAAAAGCCACCCTTATCTACATGATGTACCTTGTCAAAAAACAAACTGATAAAAGGAATGGTTAAACCTGCGCCGGTAGCAATGATCAACGTTGGTATAAGGGCTTTGAAGATCAGGAACCATTCTGTAGGCCTTGCTTTGTTTTTTTTAGTTTCCGGGGTTTCTCCAAAGGAGTCCTCTCGGACAAAATGCTCTGATGGTACTTCTTTAAATTTTTTAAGGCCAATAAGAAAGAATAAACCACCAAAACCAAGAATTGAAAAAAGCAATAAAATAAATTGCTCATCAAAAAAAACAGGATCTATCTTATCTAAAACTGCAATTATAATGCCACTTATTATACCACCAAAGCTCCAAGTGCTATAGCTTAATGCAATGCCGGCGGTATGGTTTTCTTTTTTAGAATTGCGCAAAATAAACGGTGCCACCGGAATTTGCATAAAAGTAAAAGAAGCGCCCCACAACAAAAGTGAAATAAGCGTTAAGTATTTTAATTGGAACATGATGGAAAGCACAATAGCAATTCCGAAAATGGGAACACAAAAATTTGAAAGATAGAAGAGGGGCATCAATTTTCGCCCTTTAATTAAATTGCCAAGAGGCAATGCCAATATAAAAACCCCCAGGAACCTAAAGGTGATAAAGAGAGCAATTTCCTCATCAGTAAAGCCTTTGCGGGTCATATAAAGCGGCAAAATGTTCATAAAAGTGGCATTTACCATCTGTATAAAGAACTCAGAAACAATAACACTAATTACAGCTTTCTCCAAATTTTTATAATCTTTTATAAATGAAAATAGCCTGGCCATAAGGGTTCTAAGAGGTTTTGAATAAAAATGGCAACATTTAAGACTTTTAATTTTGCGCTGTGCAATAATAAAAGTATCAATAAGTTGCAAAAAATGCAAATATAGTCGTTTGCCCTATTAATTTACGCAGGTTAAGTACTTTCTTTAAGTGTATTTGCCGCATAAAATCATTTCTCAATTTTTTTTAAAAGAGGCTAGCGAAAAGCAGTTTCAGCAGGGTTTTAAATGGGCCTAATTTTGTTTCAACAAACAATTTAAAAACTAGAAAACATGAAAAACCAAACAAACAAATTAAACAAGGGGCTAGTAACATTATTTTTATCCTTTATTTTTTTCGGTGCAATAAATGCACAAGATAAAATACTATTAAAAAACGGTGATGAACTAAAAGTAAAAGTTCTTGAAATAAACGAAACACAAGTAAAATTTAAAAACGAAGATAACCTTTCCGGTCCAACACGTATTGTTTCAAAAGAAGAGATATTCTCTATCTCTTACCCAAATGGTGTTAAAGATGTTTTTGTAAGTGAAACAAAAAAGGAAAATTCTAGTGTTAAAATAATTACCAACCCTGAGATAATTATTCAACAGCCGCCTATTCCAAATGAATTTGAAACGGATTCTTCAGATTTCGCGAAAATAAAACGTAAAAGATTTGGCGGACCACGTATTGGTTTAACTTATATTTCTCCCGGCACGGCTTCGGATTATTTAAGTAGCGAAGGTAAACAACCCGTTATTACCCAATTTGGCTGGCAGTTTGAAGGAAGGTTATTTACTGTGGAAGGTAACACACAAGGAATAATAGAATTTATTCCATTAATTGGCGGCGTTGAGCAAGGTATGTTCATTCCAAGTGCAAGTTTATTGATAGGTATAAGAAGTGGAGAAAAAAGAATGTTTGAATTTGCAATGGGCCCTAATTTTTCAGTAACGCGCGATTATAAAAGAGATATAACTGTACAAACCGGTGTTGTAATTGCTTTTGGAACCAGTTTTAAACATGGTAATATTAACTTCCCTGTAAATATTGCGTTTGTACCATCTATTGGCAGTAAACATGATATTTATGATGTTAATACAAATACTTCTTCAAAACAAAGTTTTCAAACAGGCTGTAGATTATCATTGGTAGTTGGATTTAACTCAAGAAAGAAATAAAACTGATTATTTAAAAGATGATAAGTATGAAAACTAAAACATTAGTCTTAATATCAAGTTTGTTTTTTATAATGTTTGTTTTTACGGCATATAAACAAATTAACAAACCATTTAGTATTGAAAATTACAATACAAATAATGATTTAATTCATTTAAAAATGAGAATTTTAAATGATATTAAAATGGCAAAAGAAAGTAAAACTTCTTTTATATTGAAAACTAAAAAAAGAAATGAGGAAATTCAATTTATTTCATCGTCTGAAAATCCAACTTTACTTGTACCAAGAGTTATTATAAACAAACAAAATTAATTATGACTTATAATAATATCAATATACGCTTTTATTTTTTCAAGGTCGCTGGGTTCAAACTCTTCAAAGTCATCTTGATTCTTAAACCAGGTTAATTGACGCTTGGCATAGTTACGGGTATGTTGTTTGATCTTAGCAATTGCGGTATTTAGATCATAGCTTGCATCCAAATAAGCGTAAAGTTCTTTGTAACCAACAGTTTTAAGCGCATTTAAATGTTTTTGATCTTTAAGTTCTTTTACTTCTTCCAATAAACCTGCAGTCATCATTTCATCCACTCGTTGATTGATCTGTGAATAGAGTTTTTCACGATCGGTATTGATGAGGATCTTAACAGGAGTAAAATTACGTTCGGCCTTAGGTTGATTTAAAAAAGAAGAGTACGGTTTACCTGTAAAACGGCAAACTTCAAGCGCCCTTACCAGGCGTTGGGGATTGTGAGTGTCTACAGAATTGAAGTAAGTTTCGTCTAGTTTCTTCACTTCGTTTTGTAGCCACTCTAAACCATGTTCTTTAAATTTTTCATTCAACTCTTCTCTTATTTCTAAAGGCACCTCAATAAAATCATCTACTCCATTTAATACAGCATCTATATATAAACCCGATCCTCCCACTAAAAAAACAAGATCTTGTTCTTTAAATATTTCGTTTAGTTTTAAAAGAGCATCTTTTTCAAAATGGCCGGCGCCATATAATTCGGTAATATTTTTTGTATCAATAAAATAATGTTTTACGGCTTTTAATTGCTCATTTGTAGGTTTTGCTGTGCCTATGCTCATTTCTTTGTAAAACTGCCGCGAATCAGCCGATAGTATTACCGAGCCATAATGCTTTGCCAGCTCAATAGAAAGCGCTGTTTTCCCTACTGCTGTGGGCCCCGCAATTACGATTAAATATTTATTTTTGGTTGAATTAATGACGTAAAGGTAATTTTTATTCCAATAATTATTCAAAACCGTTTGTGAACAACTCTTTTTTAAAACTTCTTGAAGGTTTTTAAGGCTTTGGTATATTTAGGTCATGCATAAACCGCTGCAAAGTTTAACCTTTGTACTTCTCGTATTTTTGACTTTGGGACTTTTAAGTTTTTCTTTCCCAAAGGATGGAATTACCTTATCCTCAAATTTAAAATTAGAATTCCCATCCTTAGCAAGTTTATTTGGTGAAAAGACCAACAAAAAAGATATTTCTAAAATATTGGAAGCAGTAAATAATATTGACACCACTTTTGCAATAAACGATACTACCGCTAAAACAACTAAAACAAAAGATTCCACCGTAAAACTTATTACTGGGATACAGGAAACAAATAAAGATGCGCTAAAAAATTTCTTCGATGCTTTAAGCGAGTTAAAAACAGATCCAAAAGCCATTCGTGTTTTACATTATGGCGATAGTCAGATAGAAGGAGACAGAATTACAGATTATTTACGTTTAAAATTACAGGGCCAATTTGGTGGTCATGGCCCGGGTTTAATTTCACTTATGCCCATTGCGCCAAGTGTTATCAATAAAATTTCTACCGGCCCTGGTTGGGACAGGTACAATGTTTTTACAAGTAAAGACAAGCGTGTAGCACACAGCAACTTTGGTGTATTGGCAAGTTTTAACCGTTTTACTAATTATAAAAAATTAAATGACTCAAGTGCTATCGTTACATCAAGTATTTCAGTTACAACTACAAAATCGGGTGGGGCAAATGCTTTAGCTTACAAAAAATTAAAATTATTTTATGGTGGCGCACAAACAAAAACCTGGTGCGAGTTTTATGATGGGCCGGCTTTGGTTGGTGCGGATAGTTTAGAGGAAGGCGGTTCTTTCAGGATAAAAGAATACAACGTAGGTAATGGGTCAAATACACACCAGTTAAAATTTACAGGTAAAGACAGTCCTGATTTTTACGCTATCTCGTTAGAAAGCGAAACAGGTGTATTGGTTGATAATATTGCTTTACGAGGCAGTAGCGGAACTTTTTTTCACCAGATAAATAACAGTCAGCTAAAACAATTTTATGAGTATTTAAATGTGAAGTTGGTTATTCTTCAATTTGGTGGTAATGCAACACCTTCAATAAAAGATGAAAAAACGGCCATTAATTATGCGGGTTATCTACGCTCGCAAATTAATATTGTAAAAAAGGCTGCACCTAATGCCAGTATTTTATTTATTGGCCCTGCCGATATGAGCATTAAAAATGGCACTGAGTATGAAACCTATCCTTTTTTAGAATCAACCCGCAACGAAATTAAAAAAGTTGTTTTAGAAAGTGGTTGTGCTTTTTTTGATATGTATGATTGCATGGGCGGCAGGAATAGCATGGCAGGTTGGGTAGATCAAAAATTAGCGGCTACGGATTATATTCATTTTAGTCCGCAGGGCGCAAGAAAAATAGCCACGCTATTATACTCTGCGTTAATTACTGAGTACAATGCTTATTTAAAAACAAAAAAATAATGTACTTCAATTTAATATATAATTTCAAAATTAAATTACTTGTAATTTTTTGTTTTGGCTTTTCCTTTTTCTTCCATGCGCAAGAACCAGCTAATCCATATCCATTTATGAAAATGGAATTCAATCATTTATATTTTTCTAAGGATAGTACCAACTTTTTAAAGCTCTATAAAAAACTGGACGACCTTAAATTAAAAAAAGTAAGTAGGGTAGGCGTGGCGCACTTTGGTGGCTCACATGTGCAGGCTGGTACATGGAGCAGTACTTTTGTAAATAATTTGCAGAACGAATTTAAAACCGTTGGCGGTGGATATTTTGTTTTTCCTTATAAAATTGCAAAGACAAACGGCCAATCCTTTGCCACTACATTCTCGAACGGTAATTGGAAACGTTTTCGGGCTATAGGAAAAGATTTTTTTGTCCCCTTGGGCATGAGCGCCCTTAGTATAGCTACGCACGACAGCGCTACTAATTTTGGGGTTGCCTTAACGAAGAAAGCTGTTTGTAGAAGTTTTAGCTCCATAAAAGTGTATCACAATTTTAGCGAAGGATTTGAATTTAAGTTAGACAGCATGCATAATTTTAATCCCATAAGGACAGATTTTAAAGAATTTGGATACACACTTTTTAATTTTGAATTACCCGTTGACTCTGTAAATTTTAGGTTGGTTAGAAAAGATACGATGCATGCCGATTTTGTTTTATTTGGATTTAGTTTGGATAACGATCTGCAATCGGGGTTTTATTTTGCCGGCTTAGGCGCTAATGGTGCAGCCAGCGGCTCTTTTTTAAAGTGCATTGATCTTTCCTCACAATTTACTAGCTTAAAGGCCGATCTCGTTATTATTTCGTTGGGAGTTAATGATACGCAGGCAAAAGATTTTGAAAAAGGTGAGTATATTGAAAATTACGACAGCTTAATTACTGTAATAAAAAAAGCAAACCCAAACGCGGCAATTATTTTAACTACAACAACGGATAATTTTATTCGCCGCAAAACTTCTAATAAACGAACGGTAATTGCACGCGATGCAATGTTTGAACTAATGGAAAAACATAACATAGCTGTTTGGGATCTGTTCTCGTTAATGGGTGGTTATAAATCCATCATGAAATGGCAAAAGGCCGGCCTGGCAGGGCGTGATAGAATTCATTTCTCGCCAAAAGGATATATATTATTGGGAAATTTAATGTACGAAGCATTTTATAAATCGTATTTAAATAATCAAAAAAAAGTTAACTGACCGATATATTACATAATCTGATCGCTTATTCGCAAGACAAACCCTTGCTTTTTACGCAATTATTCTTTTGGGCTTTTTTCTCGATCGTTCTTTTAATTTACTCGCTTGTTTACAAAGTAAATAAAATGCGGACAGCCTATTTATTGGCGGTAAGTTTGTTCTTTTATTTTAAAACAAGTGGCGTGTTTGTTGTTTTACTTTTATTTACCATTTGCAGCGATTACTATTGGGGCGGGAAGATTAATAAAAACACCTCCGATTCAAAACGAAAATTATTTTTAACAATAAGTGTTATTTTAAATTTAACACTATTATGTTATTTTAAATACGCGTATTTTTTTGTTGAGAGTTATAACCAAATTGCCGATGGTCATTTAAAATTCTTTAATCACTTTGCGCAGTTCTCAAATACATTTTTCTCAACCGGCTTTAGTGTAGATAAGCTTTTGTTGCCGGTTGGTGTATCTTTTTTTACGTTTCAATCTTTGTCGTATACTATTGATCTGTATCGCAACAAAATAAAACCGGTAGATAGTATTTTTGATTATGGTTTTTTTGTTTGTTTTTTTCCGCATCTTGTGGCAGGGCCAATTGTAAAGGCACATGATTTTGTGCACCAGATCTACCAGCCTTACCGGTTAACCAAATTCGAATTTGGCATGGCGGCATTTTGGATCATAAATGGTTTTTGCAAAAAGATAGTTGCCGATTATTTAGCAGTTAATTTTATTGATAGAGTTTTTGACAGTCCGACTTATTATAGCGGCGTAGAAATGATCTTTGGGATCTTTGGTTACTCGCTGCAAATTTATATGGATTTTAGCGGATACACCGATATGGCTATTGGTCTGGCTTTGATCTTAGGTTACAGATTAAAGACTAACTTTAACTCACCTTATAAAGCTACAAGCACAAGTGAGTTCTGGAAACGCTGGCACATTTCACTCTCTTCTTGGCTGCAGGAATATTTATACATTCCTTTAGGTGGAAATAAAAAAGGCACTATGGGGTCTTACATCGCTATTTCTATTTTGGCTTTATTTATGGTGCTTTTAAGCGGTAAACTCTGGTTATTATTGGTTTTAATGTTAACCGCATTATTATTGTTGATCCTTGCTTACTTCTTTCCTAAAATTAAAAACAGCTTTACTACCAATATTAATTTAATGGTTACTATGTTGCTCGGCGGCCTTTGGCATGGCAGTAGCTGGCTGTTCCTTATTTGGGGTGGTTTAAATGGTTTAGGGCTAATCATTCATAAACAATGGAAAAAGATTTCGCCATTTAAAAATGCCGACCACTTGGGTTATAAAATTGCCTGTGTTTTAATAACATTAACTTTTATAAGTTTTACCCGTATTTTTTTTAGAAGCAGTAGTTTACAAATTGTAGATACTATTTTTTACCGGATCGGTAATCATCTTGGGCTTGACCTTATATTTAAAGTGATATATGGTTACAGGGCAGTGTTTGCCTTAATAGCCATTGGTTATTTGATACATTGGATTCCTGAAAGGCATAAAGTGATTTATCGCAATTGGTTTGCCTGTCAATCCTATTATGCCATGGGTGCAATGATTATATTTACGGTTTTTATGATGTACCAGTTAATGAGCGGCGAAATGCAACCATTTATTTATTTTCAGTTTTAGGTGGAGGATAATAAACATATTTATTTTAAAGGATTGAATGGCTTGCGTTTTTTTGCCGCCTTTGCTGTTATTATCACGCATATTGAAATGATAAAAGGGCAAATGTATTGTCCGAGCCTGTATTTTAATAGCAAGATCATAAAAGAATTGGGCAGTCTGGGCGTTATCTTCTTTTTTGTATTGAGCGGCTTTTTAATTACTTATTTGTTGCTAAAAGAAAAAGAGCAAACTAATACCATCAATGTAAAGAAATTTTATGTACGAAGGGTACTACGTATCTGGCCGCTTTATTTTCTAATTGTAGCAATTGGGTTTTTTGTGCTACCGTATTTCCATTTTATGGATCTTCCTTTTTTTTCAAAGTACCAGGCCCATCTTTCTATTTTAAATTTGGTTTTCTTCTTAATTATGTTGCCAAATCTGGCTTTTGCTGTATTTAAGCCGCTACCGCATGTTGGTCAATTATGGAGCATTGGTGTAGAGGAGCAATTTTATCTTTTATGGCCTTGGGTTGTAAAAAAATCAAAAAATATTTTAAAGACCTTATCTATTATTATTGTGTTACTAATTATCGTTAAGGCTATTGTATTGTATATTTTTATGTGCGATCCAAAAAACACTGATCTAATCATTCTTAAAAATTTTGTGGCTATGTTTAAGATAGAAAGTATGGCTATTGGTGGAATAGGAGCATGGATGGTCTTCCGGAAAAAATATTTCCAAAAAGTATTAAGTAATTATTTTTTGCTTTTTGCAATTGCCGGTGTTTTTGCTTTGATCTATTTTGTACCCGATCAATTGCAGGATGGTTCTTTTTTAATACATTCTGTTTTGTTCCTGATCATTATTTTAAATGTTTCCCTCAATCCTTCTTCAAAAATTAAAATCGAGAATAAGTTCTTTGTTTTCCTTGGTAATATTTCATATGGCATCTATATGTACCATTTAATGGTAGTAGCTGCTTTTATAGGAGTCTTAAAAAAAATGGGTTTTACTGTAGATAATTCAATTCCATCACAATTACTCGTTTATATAGGCGCTACAGGCTGCAGCATATTGGCTGCCTGGCTTTCGTACAGGTATTTTGAATCATGGTTCTTAAAATTAAAGCATAAGTTTACAGTTGTAAAAAGCGGTAGTTTATGAAAAACTTTAATTTTACCGATTATTTACCGCTCTTACCTATTAACACGCTTTAACTTATTTGCTTTTAATTGTTTTGTACGTTTGTCTTAAATGAAGAGTATTAAGACTAGGACGGGTGAATTTTTTGTAGATAAAGATAATATCTTACATGTAGTTATGTTTGCAAATGTTGTAGTTGATTATGAAGATGCCGTTGATAATTTTTTAGTAATGAAAAACCTAACTAATAACCAACCTTGTATTAAATTGGTAAATCTGGTTAATAATACAACGTTTGAAAGTAAGGCTAAAACCTATATTAAAAATAAAGAAGTGCAGAGTTTAACAATTGCCCGGGCTGTTTTAACAACTAATAATGTAAAAAAAATCTCTCTTAACTTTTTTCTAAAATTTAGCTCAGGTAAAGTAAGAGCAAAGTTTTTCACAGATTACAATGAAGCAATTGATTGGTTAAAGTTGTTTATGAAATAAAGATTGTTACGCGCTTTTGTAAATTATTTCAGTTGACGCGCCCGATTCGCCGGAAATAATTTTTGAATGAGTAGCGCATATATGTTCAAGGCTTTTAGTTGCAGATTGTGTAAAGCCGGTTTTAGGATAGGCACAAAAAAGGCAAAAGCCTTCTTTCGCACAAAATTCATTCCATAAATGTTCCAGATGAACTGTTGCGCCATTATTACCCTTGGCCCAAAGCAAAGCTACCATCTCTCCAAATGCCCTAACCTTGCGGTTATTTTGCTTAGCGTTTTTCAATAAACCGGAAACAAGATCTATAAAAAGAACTTCATCCGGCCAGTTATTTATCATAAATTTTGACAAGGTCTTTTCAGCATCAAGAGTGATATATTTTTTTTCGTTAATCAATTTATCAAGATCAAAGCCCTGGTAAATTAAACGTTCGTTTAAAGCATTTATATGGGCTTGCGTGGCAATTATAATAACACTATCTCCGGCAAGAAATCCGCTACCGGCAAAACCTTCCAAAGAGATTAAAAAAACATGATCATTATCATAGATTTGAAGTAAATGATCACAAGGAGCTATCTCTCCCCAAAAATCCTGAGTATTACTTTTTTTCCAATTATCTTCTTCAAACATTTTATTTAATTTTAATTCATAATAAATATTCCAAGTATCATGCCAATTATAACTTTATTAAAACATTGGCAATTAACAAAACAATTTGTTAAAAAACAGTAATATCCGGTAATTCCTTAACCATCAGTCATCAATATGCGGAAAATTATACCCAAATAAAAATCATTCTGCACTATTTTGTTATATTTGATAGAGTGAAAATTATAACACACCTATTATTTGTTTCATTTTTTATTTTAACCGTTTGTCCAACGGTTAAGGTAATGGCCTGTAATAAAAAAATGAGTTGTGTTCAACGCCAGGTTTGTGAAAGTAAAAAGGCATGTGGGGATGAAAGTTCAGATGATTGTCCAATAAAAATGTGTAACAATTGCCAGTGCTGCATTTGCAGTTCGCTTTGCCCGGTAGAAAATAATAAGCTCCAAATAGTTATTTATTCAACTAACATTAAAATCAAGTATGCAACAGATCAATTTATTTTATCTGATTTTGTTGCTGATCGTTGGCAGCCGCCAAAAACTGTTTAACTAAAAAAATAGTTAATTTAAAAAACAGTTTAATCTTAAAAAATAATAATATGAAAAAAATAATTTTAATTGGCGCAACCATTTTAGTTGCATCAACTGCCGTTCTTGTTGCGGCAAACAGTAGTTGCCCTTTTGGCTGTGATGATTGCCCAATGGCTATTTGCAAGCCAAACAGCAATTGCGATAAGGCCGATTGTTGCAAAAAATAAGTAACAAAAAGCTCCCGGTAACGGGAGCTTTTTGTATTTTTAGTGTAAAGAATAAAAATAAGTAAATGAGAATAGGAAGTAAACTGGCAATAGCGTTTTTCATGATAGCTTTTCTATCTATGTTGGTTATTGGCATGATAAGTTATTTTAGAGCTAAACATGCTTTGCATAAACAATCTTTTGATAAACTAACGGCCTTTCGTGAATTAAAAGCGGGGCAAATTGAAGATTATTTCGAACTGATAAATGATCAGATTCTTACCATGGCCGAAAGCCCCATGGTTATTGAAGCGATGAAAGAACTGGAAACCGGTTTTAATAAAATTGAAGAGGATATAAAATTAACGGATGCCGAATACGAAGACGTTAAAAAGAGAGGCGACGATTACATTACCAAAGAGTTTTTACCAAAATTAAATAAAAATATTTATCCAAAAGCTACTCTGGCCGATGAAGTAGATTACGATAAAAAGTGTGTGCTTTTAACTGATCTGTATTATGTAAAAAACCCTAATCCACCCGGAGAGAAGAATAATTTAATGAGTTCTAATGATCCAAGTTCCTATAGCGCATCTCATGCTAAATTTCATTCTATTTTTAAGAGTTTTGCCGATAAATTTGGCTACTACGATATTTTTTTAATAGATACACAAACAGGAAATATCGTTTACACAGTTTATAAGGAACTTGACTTTGCAACTTCGTTAACCAAAGGTCCTTTTAAAAACACCAACCTGGCCGCAGCTTATAATGCTGTCACTAAGAGTGGTAAAAAGAATTTTGTTAAGCTGGTAGATTATATGCCGTACCATCCTTCCTATAACGCACCTTCTTCTTTTATAGCCTGCTCAATATTTGATGGCGATAAAGAAATTGGTGTATTGGCTTTTCAAATGCCAATTGATAAGATCAACGCCATTATGACCGATAAAGAAAATTGGGAAAATGTAGGTTTGGGAAAAACAGGTGAGACCTATATTGTTGGGGATGATTTTAAGATCCGCAACCAATCACGTTTTTTAATTGAAGACAGTACCAATTATTTCAGAATGCTGGAAGATCTGGGCGAAGACAAAAAAGTAATTGAAGAAATAAAAAATTACAACAGTTCAATAGGTTTGCAAAGCGTTAAAACACCCGGTACCAAAGAAGCGTTAAGCGGAACAACAGACGCCAAGATCTTTCCTGATTACCGCGGCGTTTCGGTTCTGTCGGCGTATAAACCTTTAAAGATAGGCGATATGCATTGGGCTTTGATGAGCGAGATGGATGAAGCCGAAGCGTTTGATCAAGTAGATATTTTACGGAATAATATCATTGTTGGTTTTTTATGTTTGTTGGTAGTGGTATTTGTTGTTTCTTATTTTGTGTCGCGCGCTATTACAAGGCCATTGAATGAATTAACAAGAGAGGCCCTTGAACTCGCCGATGGCAATCTGGAAGTAGAGATACAAACAGGAAGAAAAGATGAGATCGGAATTTTAGCATTTAGCTTTAAAAAAATGCAGGCCTCTATTAGTAAATTAATAAACGACCTTAAAGACATTAACCATAATCTGGAAGACAAAGTAAAAGAACGTACTGCAGAAGTAATGAAACAAAAAGATGTGATCGAAGAAAAACAAAAAGAAATTGTTGACTCCATTCACTACGCCAAACGTATACAAACAACCATATTACCAAGCAATGAATTTTTAGGTAAGAACCTGTCTGACTTTTTTGTTTTATTTAAACCACAGTCAATTGTTTCGGGAGATTTTTATTGGGCAACCCGTGTGATAAAGAAAATGGAGGATGAAGTGGTGAGTGAAAAGTTTTATTTGGCGGTTTGCGATAGCACCGGCCATGGTGTGCCCGGCGCTTTTATGAGCATTTTAAATATTTCATTTTTAAACGAGGCTATTAACGAAAAAAATATTGAAGAGCCTAACGAGATCTTAAATTATGTTCGTAAACGTTTAATTAAGAACCTCTCGCATGAAGGCGGGCAGGATGGTATGGACGGAGCGGTTATTTGTTTTGATAAAACGAATAATACCATTAGTTATGCTTCGGCTCATAACGCGCCAATTATTGTAAGAGATAAAAATATTATTGAATACACTGCAGATAAAATGCCGGTGGGTAAAGGTATAAAAACAGATTCGTTCACGCTGCAAAAAATGGATGTAAAAAAAGGTGACGTACTTTATTTTTATACAGACGGTTATGCCGACCAGTTTGGCGGACCAAAAGGTAAAAAATTTAAATATAAAACATTAAATGCTTTATTATTAGATAACAGCCACCTGTCGTTAACAGAACAATCTAAGATCTTATTAGAAACTTTTAACGATTGGAAAGGTCATTTGGAGCAGATAGATGATGTTTGTGTGTTTGCTGTGAGAGTTTAAAAGTGGTTTTATAGGATTATAAATCCAATGGAGCGAACTAAATATATTATCACAAAAAATTAAACAATAAAAAAAATACATTAAAAAAATTAATCTAAAAAATAGCATATGAGCATCTTAATTATTATTGTAATTGCAATTGTAGGTTTAATAGCATTGCTTTTAATTGCTGCGTTATTCACTAAAAAAGGATATGAAATAGAACGTGAGATAATCATAAACAAACCCAAAGCAGAAGTATTTAATTATGTAAAACATATTTGTAATCAGGATAAATACAGTAAATGGAATAAAACAGATCTCGGAATGAAAAAAGATTATAAAGGTACCGATGGAACAGTTGGTTTTGTATACGCATGGGATAGCCAGAATAAACAAGCGGGCGCAGGCGAGCAAGAGATAAAAAAAATAGCCGATGGCGAAAGAATGGAAAGTGAAATAAGGTTCATACGGCCTTTTTCTGCTGTGGCAGCGTCTTTTATAGCTACCCAAAATGTGAGTGAGCAACAAACAAAAGTAAAATGGGGTATACAAAGTACCATGAAATATCCAATGAACATTATATTGTCGTTTATGAATATGGATAAAATGTTGGGTAAAGATATGGAGGTAAGTTTAGGCGATCTGAAAGTAATTCTGGAGAAATAAATAAAGTATTCTTTAATTTGTGAAAAGCCTTCAAAACGAAGGCTTTTTTTATTTAAAAAAAAGTCTAAAAATATTTGTGTAACCAAAAGGTTTCATATATATTTGCAACCAAATGGTTACGTTATGAGAAGAGATACATTTCAGGCGATCGCCGATCCAACCCGCAGAGAGATATTAAATATGCTGGCATACAAGTCGCTAAACGTAAACGCGGTTTCTGAGAATTTTAATGTAAGCAGAACGGCCGTATACAAACATATTAAAATATTAACAGAATGTGGCTTGGTAGTTATTAAACAATATGGTCGCGAACGTTTTTGCGAGGCCAGGTTACAAAAACTGAACGAGGTTTCTGATTGGATAGAACAATACAAAAAATTCTGGAATGAAAAACTAGATTCGTTGGAAACCTATCTTTTTGAATTACAAGCAACACCTTCAAAGAAAAAAGAAAAAAAAGTATATACTAAAACAAAAAATAAATTAATCCCTAAAAAAAAGTCAAAATGATACAAGATGCATTTACAATAGAACGTATTTATAACGCGCCTATAGAAAAAGTATGGAAAGCGATCACTAATAAGAGTGAAATGAAAAAGTGGTATTTCGATCTTCCGGAGTTTAAAGCCGAAGTGGGTTTTGAATTTCAGTTCACCGGCGGTCCGGATGGCGGAAAGCAATATTTACATTTATGTAAAGTAACAGAGGCTATTCCTAACGAAAAGTTAACTTACAGCTGGCGATATGACGGGTATCCTGGAAATTCTTTTGTAACTTTCGAGCTTTTTGCAGATAACGGTAAAACAAAATTAAAATTAACGCATGCGGGCTTAGATAGTTTTGTTCCTGAAAGCAATCCGGATTTTGCAGCTAAGAATTTTGCCGAAGGTTGGAACCATATTATTGGCAAAGCACTTAACGAATATTTAGAATTAAAATAAATTATGTTCTCGATAGATCAAACCAAACCGGGTAATAGATTTTTTAATACCATCAAACAATCGTTAAATGGTGAGGAATTGGATTACACGAAAGGAAGCATCCGTAAGGCTGTTTTCCTGCTTGCTATTCCAATGATCTTGGAATTAAGCCTTGAAAGTGTGTTTGCGGTTGTAGATATGTTCTTTGTTGGTAAGCTTGGGCAAAATGCAATTGCTACGGTAGGTTTAACTGAATCGTTTATTACAATTATATATTCTATTGCTATTGGTTTAAGTACAGGAGCAACTGCTATTGTTGCCAGGCGTATTGGCGAGAAAGATCCTAAAGCTGCTGCGCACGCAGGTGCACAATCGTTGATCATTGCATTAATTGCCACTGTTATTTTAAGTATAATTGGTGTTGTGTTTGCAGGCGATATTCTTCATCTTATGGGCGCAAGTAGCGAGGTGGTGAAGGAAGGCGCTATCTTTACACGTATCATGCTTGGTGGCAGTATTGCTATTATGCTTTTGTTTTTGATCAACGGGATTTTTCGCGGCGCCGGTAATGCGGCAATGGCTATGAAAAGTTTATGGATTGCCAGTATCATCAACATTATCTTATGCCCTATTTTTATTAATTTCTTTGGACTTAAAGGAGCAGCCATTGCAACAGTTATTGGCAGAAGCTCGGGAGTGATATATCAATGTTATCATTTATTTAAAGGAAGCGGCACACTCAAGATCTATCTGAGCAGTTTTAAATTCGACACTGTTATTATTCGATCGATCATAAAGATTGCTTCTCCGGCAACACTGCAATTCATAATTGGTAGCGGTAGTTGGATCGTATTGGCCAGCATAGTAGCGGATACCGGCGGTACAACAGCTTCTGCTGGCTATCAAATAGCAATAAGGAATGTGGTGTTCTTTATTTTACCGGCATGGGGCTTAAGTAATGCGGCTGCAACTTTGGTGGGGCAAAATCTTGGTGCCAAACAATTAGAAAGGGCAGAGCAGAGTGTGATGCTTACTGCAAAATACAATACCATTTTTATGAGTTTTGTAACCATCTTGTTCGTTTTCTTTGCAACCCCTATTATTCGCATTTTTACAGAGGATACCGCAGTCGTTGCGTATGGGGCAAGAGCATTGCAAATCATTGGTACAGGTTATATTTTTTATGGCATTGCCATGGTTATGACACAAGCTTTGAACGGTGCAGGCGATACAAGAACGCCAACCATTATTAATTTTGTTTGCTTCTGGGTATTTCAGATCCCATTAGCTTATTTTCTTTCTAAAGGATTGGAACTTCATGCTACCGGCGCTTTTATTGCCATCCCAGCCGCAGAAGCTTTAATTGCTTTAATGGCCTGGTACTATTTTAAAAAAGGTAAATGGAAAGAAATAAAAGTATAACGTTGTTCTGAAGCCATTTCGCAATTGTAAATTAAATTAATTTTGTCTATAATTACTTAATGGTATTACGTAGTTTCAAAATAATTTCTCTGGTTTTATTTTTTTTTAATTTAAATGTAATTACTGCCCAAGATCAATCTGGAATTGATAGTCTTCTTAATGTATTACATCATGCAAACGATACAAATTACATTAAATTATGTATAAAGATTTCAGATAGATACATTGAAGCAAAAAAAATAAAATTAAGTTTCGATTACGCTGATTCAGCTTTGATAAAAGCAAAATCAATAAATAAGCCTGCGTTTGAAGCAAAAGCATATAGTCATTTTGGTGGATTGTATAATTATATAAACGATGCAAATAAAGCCATCGATAATTTTAATGCAGCACTTGTTATTTATAAAAAGAGCGGTTTTATTTCGGGCCAGGTAAGTGTTTATATAAATAAAGGTAATGCCTATTATTTTTGCAATGAAGAAGCTAAAGCAGAAAAATTTTACCGAAAGGCTTTACAACTATTTAAAACCAAGCCGTCTAATAGAGGAACAGAAGCTGATATTTATAATAATCTTGGTAGTGCTTGTAGTTCTCAAGGCAAACATGAAGAAGCTCTTGTATGGTTCACCAAGTCTCTTGAAATATGCAAAGAGGACAAAGATTCTATAAGTATGGCTTATGGCTATAACAATATAGGGAGCACTTATAGCGCACAACAAAGATATAAAGAGGGCTTACCTTATTTACAAAAAGCATTGGAGTTAAAATTAAAACACGGTGATAATGCTGAGAAATCTGATGGCTATGTTAATCTGTCTACTATTTATTATTCAATGGAAGATTATAAAACATCAGTGTCCTGCCTTAAAATGGCCTTAAAATACATTGATACAGCTGTATATAACAGCGATCTTAAAAAATTATACGAAAGCTACGCCGATAATTATGAGAATTTAAACAATCAAAAAGAAGCCAATAAATATTACAAATTATTACGGCATATGAACACCACCTTATTTAATAGGGAGATGGCAGAAAAAATCGAGCAAAAAGAATTGATGAGCGATTTCTCTAATGCGCATTTAAAGGACAGTTTAATGCAGGCAGCAAGAATTGAAAAACAAAAAATTGAAATAAACCGCAGTAATACTTTTCGTTCTTTCTTACTCGTTATAGTAGCATGTATTGTTGTTTTTTTACTTATATTATATAAGCGTTACAGGATCTCGCAAGCTCAAAAAGAAGAGATCTATCAACAAAAAATTTTGGTAGATGAGAAACAAAAAGAGATCATGGATAGCATAAAATACGCCCGTCGCATACAAAATTCGCTTATGCCAACCGAAAAATACATTGATCGCATCTTTAATAAGGTAAAAAACTCAAGATCATAGTTGGTATATAATTTGCGGCTTAGTTTAAAAATGCGCAAATTATATATTCTTATACTCAGTTTTTATAGCTTTTGTTTTTGCAGCCAAAATCAGTCTTTAGAAATAATCATTTGGAAAGTGAATAAACACTTATCCTGGGATGATTTCAGAGGTAAGCCGGAGCCAAGGAACAGTATTGCTTCTACGCATTATGATCTGATCAAAAAATGTTATTTAAAAGAAGACTTTGCAACGGTTCAAATTGTGGCTGTTTTCTTCCCAAGCGAATCATGGAAACGTAAAAAAAAGGATGGTGTTTTGATACACGAACAAAAACATTTTGATATTGTAGAACTCTTTGCTAGAAAATTAAGAAAAAAGATACAAGAAGGATCGTATACGAATTATAATGACCTTATTAAAAAATTGGAAGATCTATACCGATACGATCAAAAAGAGCTAGATCATTACCAAAACCAATATGACAGAGCTACAAATTACTCAAGAAATGTTCGACGACAAAGAAAATGGAATAAAAGGATAAGTGATGAATTGAACGACCTTTCTAATTATAAAGACAATACGTTTATTGTTAATTTTCAACCAAAAGTTTCTTCTTACTAAAACCGGTAGTAAATATTAGTGTTACCCAAACCGGGAATCAATTTTCTCAATAGAAATAACGAAGAAAGGAAAATTCTCCACAATTATTAAGTAAATCCTCCGTCATAATGAATTTTAAAATTTAACTTTTTAGGTATTGGATTTGCTATAAAAAATGTATTAATTTTAGAATTATGAAAAAAAATATTTATTGCTTTCTTATTGATGATGATGATGATGATAGAAGGATCTTTGGCATGGCCCTGGAAAAAATAGATAAAGATATTGAGTTTGGTTATGCGCCAAGCGGCATTGATGCCATAAAACAATTAAATGCAGATAAAAAGATTCCTGATTTTATTTTTTTAGATCTTAATATGCCTTTAATGACCGGCGTTGAATGTTTAATTGAATTAAAAAAGATGTCAAAACTCTCCGAAACACCGGTTATAATATATTCAACAACCATAAACGAAAGTATTATTTATGATACGCTTCGCGATGGTGCTTTTGATCATATTGAAAAACCTTCCAGAATAGAAACTCTTGTAAAATATTTAAAAAGAGTGCTCCAGATTAAGGACCAGGAAATTTAAGCCGGTCTTTTTAACCACATACTTTGCATTTAGAATAAGCTTATATTTGTGTATAATCTTTAAAACCTACTATTTTGTTTAAGTTTATTGGAGCTGCCCTTGGATATTTCTTTTTAGGCAGACATTTTTTTGGCGCCATTACAGGTTTTGTTATTGGTTCGGTTATTGATAATTTTATAACTATTAAAGCAAGCGCAGGCAAAGGCGAAAATATTTTTGACGTATACAGGCAGCATGCTGCTCAGCCGCACGAAGATTTTGCAACGATGCTTATGGCACTTTCAGCGGCAGTGATGAAAGCCGATGGAAAAACTTTAAAAGTGGAGCTGGATTATATTAAAGGGTTTTTTGCCCAACAATTTGGCCCACAATTCACTAGTTCGCATTTACAAACCTTAAAAGAATTTTTAGATGCACCAAATATTCCTTTAGAAGCCATCTGCAACGATATTAACCAGCGTACAAATGTGGAAGTAAGGATCCAATTGATACATTATTTGTTTGGGATAGCGAAAGCAGATGGACATGTGGCCGATACAGAAGTAAATGTAATCAAATACATTGCCGGTTTATTAATGATCTCCCCAACCGATTTTGAAA
>JACCXH010000058.1 GCA_013697245.1 Bacteroidota bacterium | reverse complement strand
TTTGCTTTACAAAACAACCCAAAAAAGTGGCCTAATTAAAATGAGAACGACTGGCCTATTTTGGATGAGAATGACTGGCCTAATATAAATGAGAATGGGTGGCCTATATTAGATGAGAATATCCACTTTGAGCCTTGTTTACTTCTATTCCAATAGAATCTGCAATTCCATAGCTTCCTTTTTTCAAATAATATTTACCGCTATTACTTTTTATTGCAAAACCTGTTAGTGTTGAAATATTAGATTGCAATGAAATTTTTTGTTTTCCAAGAAAAGTTGTTCTAAATAATTTAAGTATAGTGTCATTTTGGGAGCTTCCTATTAAATATTGTAATAAAAAGTAAGTTAGTATAAGTGCTTTTTTCATACTACTCTTTTATAATTTTAAAATATTTTTTCTCGAATATGCCTTGTAATTCTAAATGATAAATTCCTTGCGTTAAAAAACTTAAATCTATTTCGTTGATTTCAATTAGATTTTGTGATGAATAAACGCATTGTCCAAGAGTATTAAAAATTTCAATTCGACTTGATGGTTTATTGAATGGCGCAAACTCAACAGTCATTTTATTTTTAACAGGATTTGGATAAATTCTAATATTTTCTAAAGTCATGTAGTTCGCTTGAATTCCCGCAGTATTACTTTTAATAGCTTTTTTAACTATTGTTTTTCGAGTACTTAATTTTAATTGGACAAAATACATTCCATCTGGGTACGCATCCATTATTAATGAATCCTGATAGACACCGGAAGTCATTACTGAATTTGTAATGGGGCTAACAACAAGACTTCCCGTCACATTATAAACATTAATAGTAACGGTATCTGTATTAATAAAACTATAATTAATTGCAGCTCTTTTTTGAAAAGGATTGGGATTTATATTGAAATCATCTACAATTGTTTGCCCATTAGAAAAGATAGATAAAAACAATAGTATTGTAAAATAGAGCGTTGATTTTAGCATATTATTCTTTAATAATTTTAACAGTTTTTTGTAGCGAGTTACTCTGTATTTTCAAATAATACACCCCATTTGACAAAAAACTTAAATCAATTTCATTATTTTGATTTAGACTAGTAGAGAAATAAACTGATTGACCCAATGTATTTATTACAATTATTTTTTTTATTTCACTTTGACAATTACAATCAATATTTATTCTATCCGTAAATGGAACTGGATAGATTTTAACATCTAAATGAGTAATTGAATTGTTTTTAATCCCAGTTGATGCCGACAATTTTGCAATATAATCAGCTTGTGCGCCTTGTGATATTTTAAAATCACCTCCACAATATATTTCATTATTAAATTCGCATAATATATTAACGTTGTTAATCTTTGTTCCCACAGTATCCCAAATTGATGTAGAAGTATTCCAACAATAAACAGTACTTTTTCCAACAGGGCCGAAAGAAATTCCACCACAATATAGTTTACTATTATAAGTTAAAAATGTTCTACCACCTAACATATTTTGTTGCTGACTAAAAAGGCTTATTGCGCTCCCGTCCCATTGCCATATTTGTGTGGGATAAGGTGTAAGGGAAGAACTGTTAGTGCATTAGCAGAAGGTAAAAAGGGAGGACAGTTTTACACACCTGCTTGTGTTGTAAAATTATTAGTTGAAATGCTTGAACCTTATGAGGGACGTGTTTTTGACCCTTGTTGTGGTAGTGGTGGTATGTTTGTGCAAAGTGAAAAGTTTGTTGGCGCACATCAAGATTATTATAAAAAACACAACCCTAAAAAATTAAACATCAATCCGAAAGACCGCATTAGCATATACGGACAAGAGAGTAATCAAACTACTTGGCGTTTGGCTAAAATGAATTTATCCATTAGAGGTATTGATAGCAGTAATGTGAAATGGAATAGCGAGGGCAGTTTTTTAAACGATGCTCACAAAGACGTTAAGGCTGATTATATCATTGCTAATCCTCCATTTAATGATAGCGTGCTAATAAAAGTGGAATAACCTGAACTTCTTTTTCTGTGAAGAGTGATTTTATTTTTTGTGGTATGTTGGAATAATCCACTAAGTAATGGGTTCGCTTAATAGTATCTGCAATGACTTTTATATCGGTATTTTTTTTTAGGTATGAACTCGCCCCGTTGTTTTTGAAATGATTTTGCAAGCTACCTTCAGCAAATGAAGTCAGAATAATTACTTTCATTTCAGGATATTTGGCTTTGATCTTAGCTAAAGTTATGTTGCCATCCATTTTGGGCATCTCCAGATCAAGAAGTATCATGTCCGGTTTTAACATTTCTTCATCTAGGAGATGTAAAAGCTCGTATCCATTCCCAGCTTCTCCAATAGCATAAATATTTTCATCCTTTAATAAAGATGCTAAACCCTGCCTGTAGGATTGATGATCATCAGTAATTATAATCTTGATTATTTCCGCCATGTTCATTAGTATTTGAATTATCCGAAAATTAAACAATTAAAGTGAGCGTTTATTGTGTGTTTAGTACTTATACTAATAATTAAAATGTTAAAAATGGGAAACATACAGGGTTTCCCCTGTAGAAATAGTTTTCGATATAGGGAATACCCTTCGGCAAGTTAAATGCGGTCTAGTACTTTAGCCATAGATTAATATAAAAATATTAAATAATTGAAATCAGATGATGCACTTAATAAAATACAGGTTCAAAATAAATAGTTCTAAATTATTAACCATGTTAAAATTCTTTACTTATGGATGGATAAAAAAGCAATAGTTGATAAGGAATTATCAAAGTGGGTTTACGCCCAATTTTTATATAGCAGAATTGGAATTGCAGCCCTCAACTAATTTTTTTAATTTTATATAACCCAAAATAAAATCGAATGAAAAAAATAATTATTACGTTTATTATAATAAGCTCAACGCTTTTAATAAACGCTCAAACTAAAGTCAACCGAGAGTGGATAGGTCATTCAGGAAACCCAGTTTTTAATCCGTTGTTAAGTCCCTTTGGTTATCAATGGTCAAAATCAATAACTGCGGCTAATGGGGATCTCCTGACAGTTGGTCACACTTTTGTAACTGGACAGGGAGAAAACATTCTCCTAACAAGGTATAACAGATTGGGCGTTCTTTTATGGACTGCACAATATAATACGAGCGGGGCTCAAAATGATTATGGCACAGATGTTTACGAAGATGCCAGCGGTAAAATAGTTGCTTGTGGTACAACCGATAACGGAGGATCTACCAATTACGATGCAATCCTATTACAATATAGTAGTGCGGGGGTTTTTCAATCTGTAATCTCTTATAATGGGCCGAATGGTAAGAATGACATAGCTACATCGGTTAGAACTGAAACCGCAACAGGGAATATTTTTTTAGCAGCAACAAGAGAAAGCACAGTTTCCTCTTATGATTATTTTGTTATAAAGTATAAGCCAAATGGTACAATACTATGGAGCAATAGTTACAATTACGCCAATTTAATTGATGTGCCAACAGGTATGCAAATTTTACCGGGTAAAGTCGTTGTTCCGGGAGCCAGTGCAAGTGCGGCCAATAAATGGGATTATACAACAGTTGTATTTAATCCAACAACAGGTTCTATACTTTCAACCACACGTGATAGTCTCTCAGGCTATGGATATGACCAACCTCTTGCATACAAAGAGGATGCGGCGGGTAACCTATATATGACAGGAAGAGCCTCTACAAATGGTATTAATTATAACATAAGAACTATTAAAATTTCTCCAACTAATACGATTGTATGGAGTCAAACCTATGATGCGTATGGCTTAGAGGATAATGGTAATACAATAGCCGTTGATGCAAGCGGTAATGTAATTGTTGGTGGCTTTGTTACAAAATCAAATAATGTAAAGGATCTGATTATTTTAAAATATAGTCCAACAGGAACTTTGCTTTGGAAACAAACTCAAACATCAAAAGACCCAAGTGCTGATGCATTTGTTAAAACTATTGCTTTAAACAGTGCGGGCGATATTTATTTCATAGGGGGAGAAAAGGGCATTGGAGCGAATAAACAAGCTATCGTCGGAAAGTTAAAAGCTTCCGGTTCTATAAATTGGGAACGTTCTATTTTAGGGAGTTATAATTATTTACCTTCCGATATTCAATATAATCCTTCCGGTGCAACACCCGGTCTATATACTATAGCAATAAAAGATTCCACTACAAAGGTTTACGAAACTGCGTATTATACCGAATTAGACCTTGATACCGCAAAAGCAACCTATGGCGCATCCACGTATAAAAAAAGTGAATTGATTGTGCGCTTTTTATCAACAGCATTACAAAAGCCCGTTATTAATAATACAGTAGGAACAGCAATAACTGAGTTTACCGATTTGCAAACAGTTTTAACAGCTACTGCTTACACGCAGGTAAGCAATGCTATTTTTCCATATTGCAGAGACTGTAAAATAAAAGCGGTAAAAATATTTCCTGATATGCTAACTACCGATACACTTGCTCATTCTAAATTAAACGAGCTAATTAGCAAACCCGACTTTTGGACGGCTTTAAATTTAGTGCTGCCATCAGGTTTTAGTGTTAAGGATGCTTATACCGTCTTTAATAAAATACCAGCGGTGGCACAATATGCGCATCCCAATTTTTTAGCTATTCTTCATGGTTCAAATGACTCACTGTATAATAAACAATATTCTCTTCATACAAACACGGTTTACACTAATGCTGATGTAAATTTAGAAGAAGCTTATAAGGTTATTCCAAGTGGTGGGCAACCTGGTATTCGTTGCGCAGTGATCGATCAGAATGTGGATTGGCAACATAAAGATTATGGATACGATGGTGTTAATACAGCATCAAGTAAGATAGTTGGTGGTTTATGGTGGGGACCTAATCTGCCAATGAAGTCACAAGCGCATGGTCAATGTGGTGGAGATTTTCATGGAAGCGCAGTTATGGGAATAATAGGTGCTACACGAAATAATACGGTTGGCATTGCCGGTATTGCGGGTGGTAATGATTCCATTGGTTCAAAAGGTATAAGCTTATACAGCGAAGGAGTTTTTTTAAACGCTGGTTATAACATAGCTCCAATGACACAGCTTACTGAAGTAATTACATATGCGGCACAAAGTCCCGCTGATGTTGGTTTCGTAAGTCCGATTAATAAACTATATGGTTGTAACAGCGCTCACATTTTAAATTGCTCAATTGGCTTTTATGCACCGCCATTAGATACCGGTTGGTATGCCACCGTAAACCAAAATAATACAATTGTATCAGAGGCGGTACATTTTGTTAACCGCTTAAAAACTACGGTTGTGGCATCAAGGGGCAATGGCAATGCAGGTGCCAATTATGCAACGTTAAGCTCCCGTGTTTATCCTGCAAATTGTGACGATGATTGGGTAATATGCGTTTCAGGTACCGGTACCGATGGCCAATTCATTCATAATTCCGCTCCATTTACAGGCGTTAATGGTGAATTTACAGGCTCGTTTGGCGGAGATATTGACGTAGCAGCCCCTGCTACTTATTCTCTTGTTAAAACACTTGGTCCCGGCGCTTTTAACGATTTATCGCCTAGCATCACAAATAATTACATATCATTCCAAGGTACTTCTGCATCGGCTCCGCACGTGTCGGGTGCTGTTGGTTTAATTATGAGTTATTTGTATGATTCAACCAAGGCCTACGCAACGTTTCCAACACCTGAGGATTGCGAACATATTATACAAATGTCAGCTACCGATACAGACATTCCTGGTCCAACTCCAGATTCATTAACAGGATATGGCAGGCTTAACATTGGCAAGGCAATGCGCATGATTGAAAAACCAATGCGCAAATTGCGGCACTTTAATACCAAAGCCCCGTTTTCTTATTCGGTAACTAAAACGTTGGTAAGCGCAGTTGATACTATCCGAACAACTGAACAATGGAAGAGAAAAAATCCAAACGGTTCGTATACTCCGTTTCCAAAAGGTAAATACATTGTTAAAACCTATCAGATTAATTCCACGGTATTTCATAATATTCTGCCCGCAGATACTATTGTAGATTATTGGGAACGTCCAAGTTCATCTGTTACTTTTCCCGCCATAACGGGTACCGGGCAAAATAAAAAGTTAATGCCAAGAGAAAAAACAAAAATAATGGGGATTAATAATAGCAATTGCGCTTTGCGTGGTTACATTTATCAGGTAAAAGATAGCACTGGTGCTAATGTTGGCTGGTGGCCGGTAGATACCGCGTTTATTAATACTACAACTTATAATTATGGAGAATGGGCTGAATATACTGTATTAACCAAAAATGCGACAACAAATGGAGTTAAGGAACATTCGGATTTGGATAATAATATCAGTTTATACCCAAATCCAGCCAATTCTAGTGTAACTTTAGAAGTTAAAACAAAAAAAGTGTGCCAATTAACGGTTGATTTGTACGACATGATGGGGCGTAAATTAAAAACACTGTTTAATGGTAAGTCTGATTTTGAAAAAACCATTATAACTACCGATGTTGCAAACCTCCCAAATTCTTTGTATTTTTATTATATAACTGTTGACGGAGTGAAGACGCTTAAAAAATTTGTAAAACAATAGGTCATGAAAATAGTATCCGTATTAATTGCCTTGACTATTGCGCAGTTTGTTTGTGCCCAAAGCCAAACGATAAATAATGCTAATAGTTCATCTTCGCAATTCACCGTGATTAATACGGGTACTTCTGACTATTTGGTATCAATTTCAAAGATCAATAATAATATTTTAATAAGCGGTGGCAGCAGTTACCTTGCCAAAAGCTATGATAACTGCAATACCTTAATTTCTGTTAATACACCTGTGTTTTTAGAATCGCCGCAAAACAGGTATTACAAAACTTATAGGGTAGATACTAACTATATATATATTAGCTATAAAACCACTAATTCCAATTGGAAATTTTTTAAAAGCGTTGACGGGGGTAATAGCTGGGTAGAAAAGAAGGATAGCACACACTCCAGCTTGGTGTATGTTGAACCTGTACCATTATTTTACGACACAATTAATGCTTCCATTATTTTTAGTTACAATACCGCCCTTTATACAAAGAACTCATTAACTACTTACACGATGGGCTCATGGCAGCCGACTTGGATAGGTGGAGTTGCGGTTAATATTGGAACGGTTATAAGCGATAGCATGGCTATTTTTGGAGAAAACATTTATGGCGGCGCTTATATAACAAAAAATCGCGGTAATACATGGCAGCAAAGTACCTTTGTAGGTGGTCGAGTTCGGGATTTTGAGGTAATAAATAAAGATACTATTTATTATGTTTCGCGCACTGTTCCGCCAAATAGCATTGCTCAATTCGGCTATACCTTTGACGGTGGATTAACGGGGCCATATATACCAATTACATCTCCCACTTATTTTACGAATATCATGGTAAAAAATAAAAATGAAATCTATTTGGCGGCCAGAGAAGGTGCAGCTGCTAATGGAAATTCGGTGATTTTAAAAACCACCGATTTAGGGCAAAGCTGGTCGAAATTTACCACACCGTTTGTTGCCAATTTATATGATATGAAATTTTTAAATGACAGCATTGCGCTTATTTGTGGAGACAGTGGATTGTTAGTTAAGTGGAATACAAAACAAGCTATTTTTGTTGGGGTGAAAGAAAACGAAATAAATAATTCTTCTATAAAAATTTACCCAAACCCCGCAAGCGATGTTTTGAATATTGAATTTTTAAACGCTGAACGAATTTCATGCACAAAACTACAAATAATAAACAGTTTGGGGCAAACAGTAAAAGAAGAAGAAGAAATACATTTTGAAAACGGAAAAGCAAAAATAAATATCAAGCAATTAACCTCTAGTGTATATACAGCGAGGTTTACGGGTAAAAATAATTATTCGTTAAAATTCATAAAAGAATAAAAGTAGGAGCATGAGAAAAATTAAATTAAACCTCACTATATTATTTTTTATACTCAGTTATTTAGGGTTAAACGCTCAAAATGCTCAAAATGGCATCTCAAATTTAACCATAACCCCTTCTAATCCTAATTCAACAAGTCAAGTTAAAGCAATTGCAAATTGTGTGTTTGGCGGAATGAACTGTATTTTTAAAGGCTCTACCGTAGCAATTAATAATGATACAATAACAGTGGTAGCAAAACATCAAGTTGGTTTTTTTATGGCTTTATGTTATGCCACTGATACGATTACCATCGGTCAGCTTTCATTAGGCAATTACACTTTAATTTTTCATTTAAAAGAATTTAATTACAATGGCACTTATGATATAGACACTCTTAATTTTACTGTAAGTGCACCAACAGACCTTTCTTCACACATTAGAACAAACCATGTATCTAATATTTACCCCAATCCTATAAATGATATTTTAAATGTAGATATTGATATTTTAAGCTCTAACAACTCTAAATTACAAATCTTAAATAATTTAGGTCAAATAGTTAGAGAAGAAAAAATTAAAGATGCAAAATCACAAATTAATCTTTCACAATTGCAACGTGGTATTTATACTTTAAAAGTTTTTATAGAGAACGAGTATAAAACATTTAAAGTAATAAAAAATTAGTGCATTTTAATCCGCTTCATTTTAATCTTTTTTTTCTCCCGCAAGCTATTCTAAAAAGTTTCCCTTTTGCAGTAACGAGTAGTCTGTTTAAAGCAAGGTGATTACGCGGAAATCTAAAGAACTCATTTTTTCTGAAATATAACTACAACGAATTAGAACTGTCAAAAGAGTACAACGGTCAGCTAAAACCTACCACTTATAAAAGAAAGTTAAAAATTTTAAGGATAATGTAACAAAATTATAATTCATCCGTTATACACAGAATAAGGAAACCACCACACATTTAGGCCCACTTCAATCGAAAGAACTATGTATCAAACATCGGTTTAAAGAAGGAGTGTAGAATCAAGTATTTGAACGATAAGGAAACGAAATCTCTTTAATGTGCAATAAGATATTATACATACCTCTATGAATGAAGAAGAAGTCATTATCCAGTTCAGGCAGTACTTTCATAAGGAAATCCCTGCATTAGTCGGAACAAGTAAATGGAATCTCAACCGAGATCTACGCCCTCACAGAAAAACTTTAGGAAAGCGTAATGGCAACCGATGGCGGTTTGAGCAAGTATTAATGATTTTACAAATCTATGGTATTGCCTACACAGTCGATAAGCATTAGATACCACCAAATCCAAAACTACCTTTTGCTATTCTAAATCCTTAGAGTAGTATTTTTTAATTGCGTCAATACGCAAGGAGTTATATTAATTTGTTGCGCATAAAAACAAATAAAAACCAATTCAAAGTAAAACAGTTTCGTTATAAGCCTAAACAAAGTGAGTGATAGCAACACTTCACGTACCTACCTTTGTTTTCATAAGTTCCACAACTATAAAACTTATTATTATGAAAACGTCAGATTCATCCCCAGAAAACAAATCAACGCACATTGAACCGCAAAATAAAAAAGGCTTAGTGCAAATACTAGGTGTGTCCATGTACATTCTAAACCGAATGTTAGAAGATAGCCAAGAAGAAATTGGCGAGCCAACGGGCACAATGTATTGTCAAAAGCAAGTGCAATACATGATAAATAAATATGGCATCATGGAAAAATAATTTTCAATCTCGCTTAATCTCCAGTAAAGAATAACAAAGAGAAGAACAAGTGAGTGATGCCCCGAATAGCCCGTCGTACCTTTGTATAAGGAAACAACTACAAAATTAAAATGAAAATACCAACAACATCTAACTATAATAATCACTCTCATTTTTTTGCGAAAATAAATTTAAGAGTAAGACAAATTAAAAACAAAAGCAATCTAAAAAAACCTCATGCAAAGAAAACGAAAGACAACAACAAGTGAGTGATGCCACAAATAGCCCACCGTAACTTTGTATAAGAAATCAGACATAAACATTAAAACAAAAAAAATGAAAGCACATACAGCATTATCCGATAGCACTTCAAATACCTATTTAGCAGGTACAATTTTATTTGCCAATGTTGACTATTCTGGATTTGGAGGTTATGCCATTAAAGCAGCCATTGGCGGTTTAATTTGGATGGTTTTTAAACTGGCTGGCGATTACATCTCACATAAAATGTTAGAGAAGAAAAAAAACAAAGAAGAAGAATCAACAAACCCAACCGATACCAATAAAGAAAATTAAACAGTAAGTTAAAAAATTTTTAAACAAAAATAACGTGAACACAAAAAGCATATTCATAGGAACAGCAGTAAGCGCAGGACTTGTCTGGATAGTAAGCAGTTTGATGTCTAAGAAAAAAGTAGGCGACAAACTGGACACTAAAACAAGTGTTATGTTACACTCCTTAGATTTAAAAGGTTTAACGTTACGCATAGATGTAACCTTAATAAATCCGACAGAGGGAACACTCACCATTAAACAGCCTTATATCAAAGTAAAATTTAAAAATAAAGACATAGGAACTACGCAGCTCGAAAACAAAAAAATAATTATTCCTGCTTATGCACCAAAAAAATTAGACCCGATTTATTTAACTATTCCTGCCACAGGCTTATTCAGTTTAGGAGATGGTTTGTTGAGCTTATTACTAAAAAAACAAACCGTACAAATTACTACGATAATAGCCACAAGTATTTACATAGCCGGTGGATTTAAAAGCTATGAAAAAACAGATGTAATGAATTTAAATCCATTAGGTAAAAAATAAACATGGTAGCCACCGATAACATACAACTCAAAAGTCTCGCACCCTACCTGCATTTATTTCCTAAACCAACAGGAACAGACCATATCGTAAAAAAGGGCGCAAGTGTTTCTGATACGGTAAAGTTTATGCCACAGGCTGCCAAACTAAGCCGTTGGATGGTGAAGGATTTTGTTAATGCGGAACTAAGAGGTTTATCAATTTATGGAGCTTGTCGTAAACTATGGCACTTTGTTAAAGAACACATTGCTTATGAAAAAGATGATGCCAACTATAAAAACGAAAAAGATATACGGGAAAATTTTGAGCAGGTAAGAAGCCCAAGAAGATTAATAGCAGACGGAAAAGGCGATTGTGATTGCATGACCAATTTTGTAAATGCCTGTATGCTTGAATATGGCGTAAAAAAAACTATCATCAATCGCATAACAGCTTACGACTACAACGATTTTTTTCAGCACATCTATTCTCTCATTCCTGATGAGAAAGGAAATTATATTATCATGGATTGTGTATGGAACGAATTTAATAAAGAAAAAAAATATACTAATAAAGAAGATCATATTATGGAATTACAATTTTTAGATGGTATTGACTCAAACGATGATGTTGAGGATACACAAAACAACTACTCCAACTTGGATGCACAAGATGTATATAGAAACAAGGAAGACTTTGGCGAATTGGGAAAACTTTTTAAAAGGAAAAGCCCGGAACAAAAACAAGTATCTAAAGAGAAACGACAAAAGTTTATGCAAAAAGGGCGTAAAGTGGCAAACAAAATAAATAAAGTAAATCCCGCCACAGCCTTATTAAGAGCAGGCATATTAGCCTCCATGAAACTCAACGTCATGAAAGTACCCGAATCACTTAAATGGGGTTATGCTTCCAGAGAGTATGCCCAAGCAAAAGGTATGGATATGAATAAATATGACCGTATTAAAAAAGTATTAGATAAAACTCAAAATATTTTTTATGCAGCAGGTGGTAAAACCGAAAACTTACGTAAAGCTATTTTAACAGGCAAAGGCAACCGTAATCATGAAGTAGCCGGCCTTGACGCACTAAGCTACACCATGCCCTTATCGCAACTATTAGGAATAGTTTATCAGGATGAATTGGTAAATGATATGGAAGGCTTTGAAGGCTTTGGCAGCTTAGAAGGAGGCGAAGGATTAGGCGAAGGATTAGGCGAACCTGCCACCGCAACAGCGCTCGCCACAGCTTCAACTACGATGGGCGCATTAGCTGCTTTAATTAAATCTATTGGTACGTTGTTTCCAAACAAAGGCAAAACACCAAGAAAGAAATTTGGTAAACGTAGATCAGGAGAACAAAAGGAAGACAATGGCGACGATTCTGAAAATTCAAATACTAACGAAGAACAACAAGAAGAAATACAACAGGAAGAAACGCAACAAGAAACACCAAGCGAAGATACAGAAGTCAGCACTACTTCTTCAGAAGAAAATAATACCGACAATTTACCTGCCGAAATAAATGATAACAATGAGATTGCCATAAGCGAAGAAAATATCGAACCAACGGAACCAAATGAAGAAGGCGCTAACGGCTTAGCAGGAATTGGCACAGGCATTAAAACTTTTTATCTAGCCAACAAAAAATGGATTAAGCCAACAGCGATTGCATTAGGCGTAGGAACATTGATTTTTATTATTTACAAAGGCACTCAGAAAAATGAAATTCAAAAAAATAATAATACTGACCCCTTGCAACCAAGTATAGAAGGTGTTAAAACTCAAAAGAAAAAACGCAAACGAAAATACCAATTGGCACACACCGATCATCATAACTCCATTATCAAATTAATGTAAACAAATAAATAAAGTATTCACTTAAAACACATATCACATGAGTAGTATGGCAATTAAAGCCCATGATAAGAAAACAAAAATCATGGCATTTATAACAAGCGAACTCGAAACAGAGGGCGATATAAAAAACAGCGGCATCGAAATGCTAAAGACAGGTGCGGCAGGATTAATCGGAGCTGCCGCAGGTGCAACTATTGGCAAACCCTCTTTACTGATAGGTTTAGGAACGATTATGATTGGCCATTATTATAAGTCCAATAAAATAGTTGCTTTAGGAACAGGGATGTTAGCCACCAGCACCTACAAAGCTGTTAAAGGAATTGATGGCACAGAGGTCGCTGGATTGGAAGGGGCAAAAGAACGCTTAAAAGCCTTTGGACAGGATTTAAAAGAACGCTTGTACCTGGATAAACTAAAAAAACTGGTAAGTAAAAAGAAAACTGAAAACACTACCACGGATGGTTTAGGCGAGGTTACTTATTTCAATCCTAACAATGCCTTAGACATGGGTAGCTTGGAGAATATTGAAAAAGAAATCCAAAACCATGCAGAACAATTTCAACGCAAACAATTTGCAGGTAATTCAGAAAATGAAGATTATTTATCGGGTGCGGAGGACGATATGATCTACTAACAAATAATCACCGTAAAAAAAAGAAAAAGGCGAGGCTTTAACCATTCACGGTTAAAAATTTAATAAACGATAAGTGAGCCGCTGTAATCGGATTAAAGCCTCCCTTCTTTTTTTTATCAAACACCTGTAAAGCACGCCAGTTGTGCGTTTCAAAAAATTTTACTGAAAAAAAATTAACAGTCAAAAAAATCATACTGACTGCATAGGGAAAACTATGCCGTTTCGGAAGCAAAAATTAAGAAAAAAAATAAATAAATGTATAACCAAAAAAACCAAAAACAATGTTAGAAATCATGGATGGAATAGAGGAATATAATAACGCAGGTGCGTTGTTTGGACTCGACGGGCCGGAAAGCGAAGAGCTTTTAGGCGCTTTAATGAAAATGAATCCTTTGAAACGTCAAAGGATGATAAATAAACTAACCTCCAACCCCGCACCTAGCAGAGGTTCAAGAGGTGAATTTGAAAAGTTTTTCCCAGAACTCCCTGCCCACATTAAGGAAGGTGTAAGAAAAGGAGAACTGCGATTAGCCGACACTATTTTATACAGCATTAAAAAAGTGGCAAGTAAAACGGTAAAAATGTTTGAAACACAAGACACAAAAGCGATCAGCTTAAATTCTTTATCGGGTGCAAAACTACCAAAGAACCAAGCCTTTTTAGTGAGTGGTATTATTGTTTTAGCAGGAGTGCCCGCTGACTTAACCGTTGAAAAAATAATGTCGGCAAGTTACGGCAAGATTGAAGATTTTCCTGCTATTGCGACAGGTGAGTTTAATTTAAAAGCCAATAAAAAAGTGATTGTACCCGAAAGCAGTATGAAACTTTTTAAAACGACCAACTTCAATCAAGTGCCGGTAGGCTATTATAAATTAGCTAACCCACGCTTGATACACGATGACGTATTAATCGAAGCCACCTTTGAGTTTGGAACAACCGAAGGCTTGGATGCTAAAACCCATGTGTATTTAGGCTTACACGGTACAATCACTACACCGTAAAAAGCCCCATGCCCGCAGTAAATTTTACTGCGGGCTTATTTACCAAACATTTAAAAAAACAACATCATGTTAAAGCCGATAAAAAAACGATTCGATATAGAAGTTACCGATAACAACCAAAGCATCACTAAGTCTTTTGAGCTGGATAAAAACATTGTTGCCGTAAACGGTTTATTGCTGACCTCCGACAAAGATGATCTCTTGTATTACAGAGGTGCGCAAAAAATTGAAATCAATGGCGAAGAATATTTCCCCGACAATTACGAAAGCAAATTATTAATGTCGGGTATTAATGTTGCGCCCAAACAACGCTATTATGATTTAGGAGGTGTTGCACCTGGCAATGGCACAATTAAGCTTACTTATCAGGATAAAGAACTTTTAGGAACTCCTTTCGTGCCCTATCGTGTATCGCTTTACGTGGATTGCTCTATTGAAAGTAACGCATAACCCATTTGATTTAAAATTTCAAAAGCATAAGCCATGAATAAAGAAGTTGTCATCATCAAAAGTATTTTAATTGATAGACCTAAACAAGTAAAGGTCTTTGATATAAAAATTCCAAGACAAGCCAAGAACATTATTGGTATTGAAATGGGCATGAGATGGCATTTAGGTGCATTACCAAGGCCTCCCTTGTTTGATTCGCTTGATGGCTTTTTTAAAATGTATAGAAATATTTTATTCGGTGAACTAAAACTACAAAGTTATAACGAGGCTAAAATATTTTATTCGCAGGAACTCAGCCAAGATCAAAATTTTATTCATAGTCATTTTACTGCGAAAAAATTTAACCCAACACCTTTTACACATCAAGCACATTTACTAGAAGATCCAATTTTTTTAAATGGCGATGCCACCATTATACAAGGCATATACAAAGACCAATTAGAATTACTTACACCATACAGTTACACAGTTAATGTTTACGTGTGGTTAGAAAATAAATAAAACAGCTACCATGACCATTGCTTTAGCCATAGAATATATCCCCCGCCGTATGAATGACATCGGTATTGGTACAAATTATTTTTTACGGTACAGGCATTTTGTTATACAGCCACTTGAAACCATAGAACTGGACGGGGACAATCAATTTTTTATACAGGTAGATGAAATAACCGACATCACTATACGCTCTGAATTTGGAATTTATGATTTAAGCGATACTACCATTAACGAACAACAATATGAGCATCAGGGCAAAATAACACTTTATAATTATTCCGCTTCTATGAAGCATGTTCGCTTTATACAAGTTATTCCAAAAAATTAATTTTTAAAAAAATAAAAACTAACTATTAAAAACTAAAAATATGCCTATTCAATTTGACAAATTCGACCAGCAAAAAGTGGACAGACTAAAAACTCACTTAGAAGCGCAAGCACAAAAAGGTAATCCAAAGTATTACGAAATCTATGTTGATAGTTTAAAAGCCGTTCAAAAAACAGACGAACCAAAAGAGTTTGATGGATATGAAGATTATATGACGGCAGACACAGCCCAAATTAAAATCGTGATTTATAATTCAGGCACTTCGCCACGCAACGATCAATTTGTGTTTAGTTTGAAAGCAAAAAATCCACAGGAAGCTTTAGAAATGGGCTTGGATGGCGTGAGCTTTAAAATGCTTTCTAAACATGAACTGGAAGAACTCAAAGCCAATCGTGCCAATTACCTAGCTGAATCAGAAGCGATACAAGAGTTGGAAGACCAGATAACCGATTTTGAAGCCGCTATTGTTGAGAAAGATAAAACGATAGAAATATTAGAGCAGGCCATACGCCACGCTAAAGCCAATGGAAATAAAATTGGCGGCTTGGACTTAGGAATGCTTCTCAGTGAGGGTATAGATTATTATATCAGACAAAACACAGGTGCTGTGGCTAGAATACCCATGCTAGAGGGCTTTGCCAAAGCCATTGAGGAAGACACCCGTCAAAAACAATTAACGTCCAACCCCCAACCGGAAAGCGAAGTAACATTTACTAAAAAATCAGAAACAAATCCTGCACCAATATTAAGCGAAAGTGAAGCACATTTTTTAGAACTGTTCCGTGAAATCCAAAAAAGTTTTAACGAGCAGGAAATTTGTGATGTGATTGAAATCTTAGACCGTTTGAGCCAGAATAAAAAACAATTAGCAACGGTGTTGGAACTTTTAGAAAATAAAACCAATCAATCTTAAAATAAAGTCAAAATAAATAACGCATTCTAAAAAAACAAAACATGAAAAAGTATCAGTATGATATTGCCATTAGCGCAAACACGGAACAGGAAGCAGACAGTAAAATGAAATCTTTAATTGTACTGGCCTCCAAACTTTCTGCAAAGGAATTAGAACGCTTGGCGCACGTTGTTGAACATGAACCCGTAAAAACTGCTTTGCTAAAAAAGCCTTAGGGCTTTAATTTTTTTCCCGCCATGAGCTTCCCACAAGTATATCCGCTTCAAACATCAGCCCCTCCAAAAGAAGGTATGAGCCTAAAAGAAAAATTAGGTTATAGCATTGCTGCGAGTGTCATCTTGGGAACAGGTATCTACTTCCTTAATCGCGGAATCAAAAAACAGAAAGCTAAAAAATCGGATTTAAAAAGTTTTGAAGATGGCACACCACAAACCATTGCTAAACAAATTAAAATGGCGTTTGAAAACGATGGTTGGTTTGGTACTGATTTAGAAAAGCTGCGCTATGTGATGGGAACCCTTAAAAGTAAAGAGCAATGGAATCTGGTTCTGACAGAGTATAGAAGACAATTTAACAGCAATCTTTTACAAGATATGAAAGATGAACTGGAATCCTCTGAATATGACGAGATGATGTTTATTAAAGAATCCAAGCCCGAAAAATCAGGACAAAAAATTACAAAAGATGTTCTGTATAAAAATTGGGCGAAGCGTTTAAAATCTGCCTTCGATAAAACATACAGTTTTATTAAAGGCACGGACGAGAAAGCTATCAAAACTGTTTTTATGGAAATCCCTACACAAAGAGATTTTATTAACATGGGCAAAGCCTATCAGGTAGAATATAAAAGCAGTTTTATCAACGACCTAAAATCAGAGCTTGAATATTGGGAGTACCCTGCTTACATGACCATCATCGCTAAAAAACCTAAAGCCTAAAAACATGAACACGAAAGAAAATAATAATTCCAATACAAAAACACCCTCCAAAAAAGGAAAATTCATCTTAATAGGATTGGGCGTACTTGCTACTTCTTTGCTTACTTTTTTTGGCATTCAGTATTGGAAAAAAAATAAAAAGACAAGTAGCACCAATACCGATACACCCGATTTTGATACTCCAAAAAGTTCGTTTACAAAAAAGGAGCCACAAAAACCTAAAACATCTGCGCCTAAAAAGAAACACGTTGAGCATAACGCAAAGATTGACCCCACAGCAAAAACACAACCAAAAACAGAACCACAGGCTGCCCCTCACAAAGATAAAACAGAAAGCCCTGATCCCCCTTTATTTCAAGCCGAACAATTGAGCGAAGAATTAAGAGATGCTATTGTGAAAAAAGATTTTGTAAAAACATTTGTGTTGTTAAAGAAAATCAGAAACACAAACGATTACAAATATTTATCTCCAGAGTTTATCAAATATTCTATCACAGGGGTACGTCGCACTTTAGTAAATGCTTTGCTCTATGTCTTCAAATTAGAGAGCCAGCGCAAATTGTTATTCCTCACGTTTAAACGCATCGGTTTAAAATATCAGAATAACCAATGGACATTAGGCGATTTGGATGGAAGTATAAAGCTTATCACCAATCAAGCGACAAAGGTCTGGAAAAATCCAAAAGAGTATGTGAGTGTTCCTGTAAACATGGTCTTGGGCAGAGAGGTTTGTAAGCGAGGGGCGTTTACTCTCTTTGAAAATCAACATCAATATTATTTAGTAGAAAGCACAAGTATTAAAAACCATCAATAAAAAAATAAAGGATGAATCCAATTAGAAAAATAAAATACATCGTTATCCATTGCACCGCTACCCAACCAACAGCAACAGTAGAAAGTATTAAACGCTATTGGAAGGATGTAAAAAAATGGGGTGATACGCCAGGCTATCATTATTTGATAAAAGCGGATGGCGAAATCTTAACTCTTTTAGATGAGAGTAAAAACAGCTACGGTGTATATGCGCACAACAGCGAATGTATTAGTATTAGCTATATAGGCGGTATTGATAATTTGGGTAAGCCTAAAGATACCCGAACGGTAAAACAACAAGTAACCATGTTTAGCAAGATCTCGGAACTTCTACACAAATATCCAAATGCTAAAGTATTGGGACACCGGGATTTTCCAGACGTACACAAAGCCTGCCCTAGCTTTGATGTTAAAACGTGGCTATCCCATTACCAATTAATGTTTTAATAAACCAAACCACTAATGCCATGAGCAAGGAAACCGATTTATTTATAAGCAAGAACGCCAACGATGTAATTAAAAGCATTCAGGGAACAGGTTTTTTCCCTTCGCTTAAAATGGCGCAAATGATTATAGAGAGTAGCGGTAAAGATCAAAATGGAAAATTTGGAATTGGAAAAGGCTTGGCGGTTAGAAAAGCGAATAATTTTTTCGGCATCAAAGCAGACACCAGATGGAAGGGTCAAAAAGTTGCTTTGAGTACTCCTAAAGACGGCAAGCCTGTGAGCTTGTTTAGAGTGTACCCAACTGCTTTGGATAGTTTAAAAGACCACACACAGTTTTTATTAAACAATTCACGCTATAAAAAACATGGTGTGTTTACAGCCAAGACACCACAGGAACAAGCACAGGCATTGCAACAATCCGGTTACTCCGAAAGCCCTACTTATGGTAAGACATTAATTGCTTTAATCAAAGCGTATCACCTTGAACAATTGGATGGCAAAAAACCATCGGCAGATTCTTCTTCACCTACAACGTATGTTCTAATCGGTGGCGCTACAATTTTATTACTGGGAGCATACTATTACCGGAACGAATTAAAAACAAACTATCAAAAATTAATTGCATAACCATAAAATAAGAAGACATGAAACATTTTTTTAAAAATATTCTAAAAGATAAAACTGGCGCATACAGTTTACGGGAATTGGTGATCGCTATTTGTATGTTCTTAATTGTTTTGAGTTGGCTCTGCCAGTTAGTGTTTAATATTTCGACACCCGAATATATGTTTTACTCTATTGTGAGCTTGGTGGCCACAGGCTGCTTTGGTTACAGCATTGAAAAAAAACCAAACGACAATTCAAATCCAACAAATTAAAAATCTAATAACAAAAAAAATGAAAACAGTCAACCTTAAAAACGGCATCATTGCAGCTCTTTTACTAATAGTCATTAGCCTGCTACTATTCAAATGCAACGGTAAAAATAAATCGTTAGAGCCCGAAACCAATCCCGTATTATTTCAAGATACGGTTTTTCTTAGGCAATGGCGTAAGGAACGAGTACAAAAACAAGCCTTGGTTAAAACCTATGAGACTAAAATTGAGGGCTTGCAAAACGAAAACAAAATACTTCGTCAATCCACCAAACAAAGCAAACAACAATTATCTGTTTACCGAACCAAAGCGGATTCAGTTGATGCTTTATTACAAATATCTTTAAAGAGGTTTATGCTAAAAGACAGTAGCATAAACGACACCATTATACCCTTAATAAATGTGCTAAGTGGGTTTGAAAATAAAAATAATTTGCAATGCGATACAACCATTGCCTTACTTGAAAAAGAAATCTGCAATAAGGATAGTGCAATGTATTTGCAAAAACAAATTGAAATTCAGTTAAAGGATTTTAACCAAGAACAAACCCTACAAACTGACTACCTGACTAATCAATTAAACCTTGCTTATAAAACACAAAAGAAAAAAGACAGGCAGGCTAAATTACTGAAAGGAGGTTTATTGATTTTAAGCGGGATAACAACTAGCCTGCTATTCATTCAATTAAAAAAATAATAAGATGAAAGAAAAAACTCTGGTATCCACCTTTACCCTCCTTGGCACTTTAGCGTGTTACTATTACGCTAAAACGCACCAAAAGGATATAGTCCCCTATTCTATGGTTGGCGGTTTTGTAGGGGCATGGGTCGGGGAGATCATCGCACAAGTAAGTACAAAAAAAAATAATCACTAAATATAATCACATGGACACATCAATCACAGACAATGGCGCAAGTATTAAACTTACCATCGGCGCCTTAGTAAGGAATATTATTAAATCTCAAATTGTAGAGGTAGCAGTTATTAAAACCAATATCATTAAAATAGATATTCGGATGGGTGCATTGTATAACATATACATTCCCTTTAGTGATGTTATAAACCCGATAACAGCCAACCCCGAAGCTTTGCGGGATGCAATCATTGCTTTTTTACCCACTGTAACAGGGATAGCAGGCGGTGCAACCGAAGCAAAACAGGCTTTGGAAATAGAAGTGCTTAATGCCATGAAAACTGAATTACTAAATATGAAAGGCTTACTCATTGGCATGGATTATAAAATTTTAGACGAGCCTTTGTTAATAGATGAAGGGGGTGTAAAAGTCATTTATAAAGGCTACGCAGTGATAGGCACGCTTATTAGCGATGCGACTTGGGCCATTCAAAAAATCGAACGTCAGGGCGAAATCAATATTACTTCATGGGCAAATGGCAACAAGAATTTTGAAAATCTCTGGGAACAAAGGGAGGCTTTAACCTACAAATAATACAAACCAAAAATAAAAAACAACATCATGGCAAAAAAAAGCAAAAGAATCAATTGCCGCCCTTCATTTCGTATTAGCGAAGCAGGGCATCTATTGGCAACCAACGGCTCATCAAAAGCAGGAAAAGTTTTGAGCCAGGAAGGAAAAAAAGCAAAAGCAAAACGCAGATCAAAAGGATGTTTAAACGGTACGGATGGCACATTTCGCCTAACCGACAAACAGAAAAAGAAACTGCCTTTAAAATTGCAGAAAGCCATTTTAGCGTATCAACGCAAAAAAGGCAAACGCATTATTGACTAATTCTTTTTTCTTAACTCAATACAGCTAGTCGGGGAAATACTTTTAAAAAGCATTTTCCCGATTACTATTATTTCATGACAGGACTAAGAGTAACAAAAATTAATATGGAAGAAAATTTCACCGATAAAGGTCATTCATTAGAAAATGAAAACATCATTAAAAATACTTTTAGTGATGCACAAGACCTATCGGGCGTTATAAAATTTAAACCTGAAATTACTTACAATACTTCCCGCACTACCAAGACTGGAAAAAAAGCTCCTGATGGTATTGAACTCCGTTTTGGATCAGTACGTCCAACTGCCGAGTTGCGGGAAAAATTAAAGGCTCAAGGCTTTCAGTTTTCTGAAAAACAAATAATCTGGTATGCCCTTGACAATTCTAAATCAAGAGAGTTAGTAGAGTATTTAGAAAATAATGAGATCGAAGCAGATGACAACAAATACGAAAAACGCCACCTGTGGGCTAAAGTTGGCTCTATGGATTTTTACAACAAGCTCACCAACTTTACTGAATTTATGGTGAGTGGAACACCTCCCCAATTTTACCGGAACAAAAAACAATTAGAGAGCAAAACAAATGTGAAAACCGCTATTTACAGCGATCATTTAAAATTTAAAAAATTCTATAATAAAATTGTTGGTGACGATGAGCAAGAAAGTGGAGATGACAATGAGGAAGAAAGTGAAAAAGAAAATGAAAACGAAGATAACGACCAAGAAGAAGAAACAAGCACAGGTAAACCCAATTTACCCTTAGCCGAAAAATTAAAAGAGCTGGCGGATGGGCTGCAAAAATTTATTGATGCTAAATTAAATTCTGCCACCTCAAGGCAACGCCCTACCGCTAAACGCTTACGGGTAGCATCGGCCATGAGGCAGGATGGCTATTACTTGCAAAATATTCAAAAGGTATTATATGCTTTATCTAAAGCGCAGCTCGCTGGAAAAATAAATGCCTTTAGTTTTTTAAAAAATATTCGCTCTAAATCACAGGTAGAATTAATCAATAAGTTTACTGATGCCTTTGGCAAAAAACACGAAGACCACTATTTACAAAGTGTACTTGACCATAAAAAATCTGAATTTAGTGTATTGGGCATAAAGAGCATTTATGATTGGTCGGTAGCAAACGGACAACGCTTTGAACTACTGGCGCTATTTTCAGATAGAGCTACCCAACAACAAACAGAACAGCAACGCAAAATCGAAGAGTTGGAAATAGAAATCAAATCAAAAAAAATAGAAGGTTTCTTCCCAACGCCAAAAAAATTAATTGCTGAATTGCTTTCCATTGCCGAAATAAAAAAAGGCGATAAAATCTTAGAACCTTCTGCGGGTAAAGGGGATATTTTAGATGCAATTCAAGAACGGTATCAAGATACTGTAAGACTAACCGCTTGTGAAATCAATTATAGTTTACGTGAGTTATTAAAATTAAAAGGTTACGAATTAATTGGAACTAACTTTTTAGAAGTTGATCGGATTTTTGATAAGATCATTATGAATCCACCTTTTGAAAAAGGACAAGACATCGACCATGTATTACACGCATTGACGCTGTTAAATAAAGGCGGGCGTGTAGTAGCGGTAATGAGCGAGGGAGTGTTTTTTAGAAGTTTTAAAAAGGAAAAAGAATTCAGGAATTTATTGTTTCATAAAAATGCTTTTATAAGCGAGAAAATTACTGGTGCATTTAAAGATGCCTTTAATCAAACAGGTATAACCGTCCGTATTGTTGCTATTAATCAGGATGGCTCCCTACCAGACTTAGAAGATAGTTATGAAATAAATGATGATGAGCAAGCACAAGACTATGAAGAAAGTGAGGATGAGCATTTGGAATTACAAGCGCTGGCAGAACTCGAACTTTTAAAAATGGAATTAGAACTCAAACAAAAAAAGCAACACTTAAACGGATTAGGTGAAATATACGAAAACACTATCTACCCTGCCGTTTGGAACATACACTAAAACGAAAAATAAATGTATCAGTCAAAAAATCATAGCGCATATTTTTTACAATCTGACCAGAGTACGATCAAACGCTATAACATGGTAAAAAATTTAAGCAAAAATTTTACTATTAATAATAAGGTAGCTAAAGATTTGGATAAACTACTAATGGATTTTAAAGCCATAGATGAGAAACCAACTGCTGTTACAAAACCCAAACCCAACGTTACAAAACCAAATCCTGTAAAGAAAACAGACGGCACATTGCAAAGTGAGTTTGAAGAATTATTTGAAATCTTAAAAGGAAATATTAATCCACAGGCAGCGGGAAGCTTTGATAAAGTACAAATCAAAGATATTTTACAGGAAACATTACAGGAAAATAAAATAAAATACAATGATTTAGATAGTGATCTACATAAACGCCTTACCTCAATACCAATGGTGATGAGTTATGAATTACCCGAAAGAACCTTGCCAACCTTTACTAAGCCGCCAATTGCTGAATTTCAGCAAATGATAGATGATGTCATGATGGGAAATAATGTTTTGTTAGTCGGTGGTGCAGGCACAGGAAAATCCTTTACAGCCGAAAATTTAATCAGTAAAAATGCGTTAGGCAGGGAATACATAACTATTAATTGTTCGCAATGGACTTCGCCAACTGAAATCATTGGCGGTCAAACAATGGATGGTTATGTAGAAGGTAAATTAATTGAAGCTTGGAAAAATGGTTGGATATTAATCTTGGATGAATTACCAAAAATAGATCCCAATACAGCCGGCTTATTTAACGATGCGCTTTCAAAATCCAAATTAAGTGATGCTATTATTTTTAATGCCCGTAAAGAAAGCTTTAAAAAGCATCCTGACTTTGCCTGTATTGCCACAGGTAATATATACCCTAACAAAGAGAGCATGAGTTACGGGGCAAATAACAAACAGGATTTATCGTTGTTAGACCGCTTTTCGGGATCGGTATATTTTGTAGAAAAGAACCCAGCTATTGAAAGGCAGATCATACAAAATGAAATGCTTTGGAGCATTTGTGATAAGGTGAGAAGCGTAATAGAAGAATTAAAATATGAAGCGCAATTGTCTTTACGCTTTATGCAAACAGCCCGTGATGCCTTTGCCCTTGAACAACAAAGATTAAAAAATAATAAGCCCAAGGCCATACCCGCCAATGAAGGCAAAACCTTTAAAAGTGCGATGGATTGTTTTCTATCCACCTTTACAGAATTGCAACAAAAAAACATAAAGGATAAAATACGCTATGGCCATGTGTTTGAAAATTACCAATACCGAAACTTAGATAGCAACCAAAAATTAAACTTTTAATGAAACCCATTGCACTTATAAAAGATGATTTTAAAAACCTTTTGGACTATCACGAATGGGTAAATGATACATTTAATAATCTATCTAAAAAAAATATTTCCCATAAACCAAGTTTTACCAAACAGGAAGTTGAAAGAAATATAAACTGGTATGGTAAAGGAACAACCTATAAGGAATTATCAGAAGGTGTAAAACAATATCAAAACCCCGAACTATTAGAAAAGTTATACCATCAGGTCAGCGATGAATTAAGTACAGTGATCGCTCAAAAATTACAGGCACGAAAATTAAAATTTAATGCACTGGGATTTGGGATGTTTTGTTTTGACAGAGCAGCGATGACCTTATACAAAACAAAAGTTAGCGAGAGTTCACAAACGCTCAAAGTAAAAACCAATACTAAAGAATTGTTTGCTTATTTCCCTGAAGTATCCAGAGAAAAACACGCCGTAGAATTTTTTATTTCGTGTAACGCTTCCGCTTCGGTTAAAGCCGAAGAAATGTTATACGGTGGCGTGTCGGCAGTTATAATGGCAGAGTTATTAATAAAGGCTGGAATTAAAGTAAAAATCAATATTCTGATTGGGTCTGCTCTAAATCAGGACAGAGAAAAATATATTGCCAGTCTGATACCGGTTAAAGAATACGATGAACCTTTAGATAGGAATTTACTGGCATTATTAAGCTCTGACCCACGATTTATGAGATTTGAAGCCTTTAAAGGTCTTATCAGTTCGTATGAATATTTTAACATGGAAACGCCAGGCTCGTTAGGCTCACCCATGAATGCCTATGAATTAAAAGTCTTATTGGAAGATTCCGGTTACACCAAAAAATTACAATCAAACCATCGGTTTTATTTTGGTGGAACATTTTCGGAAAGTGAAGCGCTCGAAAAAATAAATAACACCATAGAAACTATTGCCGATTTTTTAAAGCCATGAACTACACACCCCGCTATACTTATTGGTTATATAAAGCCAATGTAAAGACCAACCAATTGCCACCGGAACTGGCAGAACTCATAAACCAATATGAAAGTGCCGTTGCAGTATGGCAGGAAGCAAAGCAAAATGAGCAAGAACCCTATAAAAAAATGGTCGAAAATACAGACGCTTTTATTTCTGCTAAACTTTATACCCTTTATGAAACTCAAATTAACCAACAAAACGACAGCGACAAGCTCCAAGAACTAATGAATAAAGCTGCGGAATTAGATTTTTAAATTTTTAATACTAAATACCATGATAACCAGAAACACTTATTTTGAAAATGTAAAAACAATTCCATTTTCAAAGCTACCCGAAAACCTTAAAAAAGGATTTTTGTTTGTGCAACAAGCCACCGAAGACCATAGTACGTGGCAAGTTTACAACACGCAAGAAAATATTCGTGAAAAAATAGAACGCTACTTTAAATTATTAAACGAGCATCTGAAAAACCATTCAGTTAAGAAACTAAATGAAGCAATTGCAAAAGGCTATGCTAAAAATTTTATCGGGGATTATGTTCATAGGGGAGATACTTATGAGAGCTTGGCTAAAAGCCACATGGGAGCTGGCAATAGTGAATACCGTGCAGATATAAAACAAAATAAAATTATAGTATCTGACGCCAATAACCTTAACAACAAATTTTCATTCTCCTTAAAAACTATTTATAATGAACTTAAAAACGAAAAGAAAGTTAAAACGGTTAAAGGTAAACCTACACCGAACAAGCCTGCGCCTGTTCGTATTAACTATGACCATAGCAAGCCGTATGAACGAGTGGATGACGAAATTAAATTTATAAAGCGTTATTTAGCTTTACATGGTAAAAGTAAAACCAAAGCGCAAATGCTTAGTTTTATCAATGCCTTGCAAAAGGCTATTGTTGAAAAACGTATCCGTAAAACATCCAAGTATGCTGCCGAGATCATGCAGGTGCAAAAACAATTGGTTACTGCTTATGAGGTGATGGGTAATGAACATACTTTTGAATTGGGAGCAAGCACCATTAAAAAATTCTCGGATATTGTTGGTTCTGTTCGCATCCGGTTATCTACTCAATATTTAAAACGCTTTGTGGGCATACAAGGAAAAAATATTACAAAAGACAAAGCTACACGCTTATTAAATGTCATTTTGGATGCTTTGGAAACTAATAAAATTTCTAAGGCCGATCCTTATTACCAAAGCACGATGAAAATAGGAAATGCCTTAAATACCTTTGTTGAAAAAGCAAAAGAAGGTGAAACTTTAGAAATACATCAGCAAGCTCTTAATGGTTTAAATGGTGTGCTTGGTTGTAATTGTGATTGTGATTGTGCCAATAATAAAGAAAGCAAAAAACAAACCTTAACATGTTTAGACGGCGTAGATGAAACACCCCAAGTAATGAGTGTTGAAGATGTAAAACACAAAAAATACAATTCTGTTCCTTTAAGTGATAAATGGAAAGCATTACTGGGAGAAATTTGTTTGCCAACACATTTGTTTGTGTATGGTAGTGGCGGTAGTGGTAAAACATCATGGGCTTTATTGTTTACTCAACACCTTGCCACTTTAGGCTATAAAATTTTATATGTGGCAGGGGAACAATTTGATACACCTCCTTTTACCAAATTATTAAATCAACTTAATATTATTGCAGGGGACAATTATAAAATAGTTGGTAAACTCGACACCTTAAATCCTGCTGATTTTGATTTTGTAGTTTTAGATACTAAGGATAGTTTAGAAATTGACACAATGCAATTTTTAAAACTAAAAGAAGATTTTAAACAACAATCTTTTATCATAGTATCTCATGGAATTAAAACAGGGGAATTTAAAGGTAAAGAACAATGGAGAAATATTGTTGATGTTATGGTTTATGGTGAAAATGGAACTATCAGAACTGGACAGGATAAAAACAGATGGGGAGGGGCAGGAGAAATGTTTATCTATGACCATGAAAACCAATATGTGATTAAAGAGTAATTGTAGATCATTCTATACTTTAAAAGTCAAGCATGTTTGCTTGACTTTTTTTATGCTCTTAAATGTTGTTCCTTGAAAGTTATTAACAGCAAAAACAACTAAAATGAAATTTTGACCCCTTAATTGACCCCGAAAACAAAAAACCCCAGTGTCTACTGGGGTTTTGAGATTAATATGGCGGAGAAAGAGGGATTCGAACCCTCGGTACAGTTTCCCGTACGCATGTTTAGCAAACATGTCCTTTCGGCCACTCAGGCATCTCTCCGTTTTTGGAAGGCAAATTTAATTATTTTTTTAATAATTTTACGGAAAAATTTTCGATTATTTACTCAGGCTGTAACAATTACCCGCTCAAAGGTCTGCCGAACTTTTACCATCCTCTAAATACACGTCTATTAAGCCTTCCGGGGCATTAAAGAACAATTTTTTATCGTTTTCATCTAACTTTTCAATAAAAGCATCTACTAAAGGCAAAATTATTTCTTTCTCGCCATGTTTAATACTTACCAGCACCTGTTGGCCATTATCACTTACGCTAAAAACAGTTCCTAAAACGCCAAATTTTTTATCAATGATCTCATAACCCAGCCAATCAAATTCTTCTTCGGTGGTATAAATTAATTCTGTAGTGATCGAAACTTCTTTACCAATTAATAGTTTTGCTTTTTCTACCGAATCAATATCTTCTAAATGAACAATGTATCCATTAGGTGTTTGCGAAAAAACTTTAACAAAATAAGGGGCAACACCGGTTTGTGTTTCAATAAAAACAGCTCTTATATCTTCAGAATAAAAATCCTTATTTGCTTTTAAGATCAACTGGCCATTTACGCCATGGGTTTTACTAAAATATCCAATCGCCGAAACATCCATTAACCTAATGTTGCTTTCACAAAACTTACAAATAAAGGATGAGGGTTTTCTACAGTACTTTTATATTCCGGGTGAAATTGAACACCCATAAAAAATGGATGTTTTTCTATTTCGATGATCTCAACCAAACCACCATCAGGGTTAATTCCCGAAAGCGTCAGCCCCGCTTCTATAAATTGTTTTTTATATTCGTTGTTAAACTCGTAACGGTGACGGTGTCTTTCATTTACAAGAGAAGTATTATAAGCTTTAAAGGCCCTGGTTCCCTCTTCAACCATACATTTATAAGAGCCTAAACGCATGGTGCCCCCCATGTGCGAAATTGTTTTTTGGTTCTCTAAAAGATCAATTACCGGGCTGCTCGTAGCAGGGTTCATTTCGCGGCTATGTGCATCTTTTAAACCTAAAACATTTCTTGCAAATTCAATAACGGCACATTGCATTCCCAAACAAATGCCTAAAAAAGGGATGTTGTTTTCGCGCGCGTATCTTATGGCAGCTATCTTTCCTTCAATGCCCCTTGTACCAAAACCGGGCGCTACTAAAATTCCTTTTAAGCCGCCTAATTTTTGTTTTATATTTTCCTCCGTAATATCCTCACTATGTATCCACTCTAATTTTACTTTGCATTCATTGGTAACTCCTGCATGAATAAAGGCTTCGGCAATAGATTTATATGAGTCTTTCAACTCAACATATTTTCCAATCAACCCTATTGTAACTTCTTTTTTGGGATTTTTCAGTTTATCCAAAAAGCCTTTCCATTTAACTAATTCAGGTTCGCCGGATGATTCAATTCCTAATTTTTTAAGCACGATCACATCCAGTTTTTCTTTTTCCATAAATAATGGAACTTCATAAATAGTGGATGCATCCAATGCCTCAATTACCGCATTTGGTTCAACGTTACAAAAAAGTGCGATCTTACGGCGAATATCCTGGTTAATGGCATGCTCTGCCCTACAAACCAATACATCGGGCTGTACACCATATTCCAACAATAATTTTACAGAGTGTTGTGTTGGTTTTGTTTTTAATTCGCCTGAGGTAGATAAATAAGGTAATAGCGTTAAATGTATCACCATACAATCGTTACCCATCTCCCATTTTAGCTGACGTACAGCTTCAATGTACGGTAACGACTCTATATCACCAACCGTACCACCAATTTCGGTAATGACGAATTGATACTGCCCTGTTTTTCCAAGAATTTTAATACGGTTCTTTATTTCATCGGTAATATGCGGAATAACCTGTACGGTTTTGCCAAGATACTCGCCTTTACGTTCTTTTTCAATCACAGATTGATAGATACGCCCCGTAGTAACATTGTTGGCCTGGGATGTAGGTACATTTAAAAATCTTTCGTAATGCCCAAGATCAAGATCGGTCTCTGCCCCATCGTCTGTAACATAGCATTCGCCATGCTCATAGGGGTTTAAAGTGCCGGGATCAACATTAATATATGGATCAAGCTTTTGAATAGTAACAGTAAAACCCCTTGCCTGAAGTAGTTTAGCTAAGCTTGCCGAGATGATTCCTTTTCCTAGAGAAGATGTTACCCCACCGGTAACAAAAATGTATTTAGTATTTATAGACATAACAGTTTTTTGAAAACTGTAAGCGAAAGTAGATAAAAAAAGGCGAATAAACGGGGCTTTTTAAAAACAATTTAGTAACTTAGGGTAACATTTTGTTTCTTTTAACAACGGTACTCTTAAGCTTACGGTCTATTTTTTAAAATGCAAACTAAAGTAAATATTAAATATTTATTGATTCTTATACCTCTTTTGTTTTTTGAGGTTTTAAAGGCCCAAACAGCTTATTCTACCTCATTTAATGCCGGGCACGGCTGGAACCTGAACGTATTTAATAATTTAAATACGAATGCAGCAAACGAAGGAACCATGCCAAACATTTGGTATGTAAGTGATCAGGAATCTAACAAAGGCGCCGGCAACAGGGGTGGTGCAAATTGCGGTAATATTACGCTTCATGTTGGCTCAACGTCTGCCGGCGATCTTGGAGCTGCTTATGATGCAGGCGGTTGCACAAATTTTGGTTTTGGGCCTTGCGCCAGTTGTGTGCCAAATGGCCTGTATTGTGTAGTTAGCGACCGTTCCGCACAATCGCCATTAATTAGTACAGTTACTTTTACGGCATTAACCCTCTCGTTCGTATACATTCATTGGGCAACAGCCTTATTAGATAATGCAGAAATAATTTACAGTGTAGATGGCGGTGTAACCTGGATAAAACTGGCCGATGTACCCAAATCAGGCTGTTGCACCGGGGCATCAAGTTGCCTGGCAGGCTGCACCAATAATGCCGCTTGTAATGCAGCAAGTCATCAAGGTAAATGGCAAACTTATTCGTCTGCTTTACCTGCATCATGCTTGGGTATTGCTACTTTAAAAGTTGGCTTTAGGTGGTTTAACGATGATATAAGCACCGCAGGTAGAGACCCATCGGTAGCAGTAGATGATATTACGATCTTTGATCCGGCATTGCCAATAGATATTATTGATTTTAACGCCGAATCCAATTACGATAATATAAAAATAAAATGGAAGGCCATTAACCGCGTTAATTTTGATCATTTTGCAATAGAACGATCTGTAAACGGAAAAGAGTTTACCGAGATCACAGAAGTGCCGGGTAATGACAATGAAGATATAAACACGGTCTTTGCTTTTACAGATAACAATGTGGAAGGAAATATCACCTATTATTACCGCCTTAAATGTGTTGATAAGAACAATACGTTTAAGATCTCTAAAATTAAAACCGGCAGAACCTCGCTTAAAAGAGCAGATATCAACTGGTCTTACGACGGCAATAACCTAACCGTTACCAACGACGAAAGTTCAGCGCAATACTCGGATGTAGAATTAGTTGACCTTACAGGAAAACGGATCCTGCATAAGGGTCTTGATAAAGAGAATTTAAGTACAGAAATTATTACCAACAACTTAACAAAGGGAATGTATTTTTTACGTTTTACCGGTTATACTGAAAACAAAACTATAAAAGTTGCTATCTGGTAAAAGTTTTTTTATATTTTTATTCCAATTACACAAACATCTCTTCGACAGAGTTTCTGCTGGGGGAAGTCGAAATACTAAGGGTAAACTGAAGGCAAAAAATAAAAATATAACTTATTGTGTTCGTTAATTTTTTAAAAAAACTTTTTAATAATAGAGGCTACATACTCTTGTTCCTCTGTTTTTAAACCCGGATATAAGGGTAAGCTTAAAGATGTTTCTGCGATCTTTTCCGCTAAAGGAAACTGCCCCTTTTTATAATTCAGTTCTTTGTAAGCTTCTTGTAAATGCGGTGGAATGGGATAATGAATTAATGATCCGATATTATTTTTTGTAAGATGTTCCTGCAAAGCATCGCGCTTATTTGTGCGAATAACATATTGATGATAAACATGTGTGCAATTATCGGCAATATCGGTTAACCTCATATCTCCAACACCTTTTAGCATCTGAGTATAATTGGCGGCAAGATCAACGCGTGTTTTTGTCCAACCATTTAAGTATTTTAATTTCACATTCAATATCTCGGCCTGTAATTCATCTAAACGCGAGTTAACGCCTTTTATCTCGTTAAAATATTTTTTTTGCGAGCCGTAATTTCTAATAACCTGTGCTTTATGATTTAGATCGGCATTATTAGTGGTAATGGCGCCTGCATCGCCAAGCGCACCTAAATTTTTGGCAGGGTAAAAACTGGTTGCATTTATATCGCCAAAACTCCCGGTTATTTGTCCGTTGCAGGTTGCGGCTTGTGCCTGCGCATTATCTTCAACAACAAATAAATTATGTTTTTTTGCGATCTGCATGATCTTATCCATTTCGCAACATTGGCCAAATAAATGTACAGGCATAATTGCTTTTGTTTTTTTGGTAATAGCTGCTTCGATCAGATCGGGGTTAATATTAAACGTAGCTTCTCTTGGCTCAACGGGCACAAGTATTGCGCCAACATAAGAAACCGAAAGCCACGAAGCGATATAGGTATTAGATGGAACAATTACTTCATCGCCGGCACCAATTCCTAAAGTTTTTAGCGAAATGATCAAAGCATCTAAGCCATTTGCAAGGCCTGTACAAAAAGTAGTATTTGAAAACGCAGCGTAATTTTTTTCGAATTCTTTTAAGCTATTGCCCATGATGTACCAATGACTATCATAAACTTTTTCAAAAGCTTTTGTAAGTTCGGCTTTTAGTGGATCATGTGTTCCTGCAAAAGAAAAAAAAGGAATGTTCATAATAATGTTTTTATATTGTGAAATTACTATTTTTTTAGCTATTCGCGGCGAAGCCCTGCAAATTTTTGCCTCGGTTATTTTTTAAAAATACCCATGGTTTCAAGGTCTTCTAAGGAGATGCGCCTGTTCTTATAGATAACAGTTACAAAGGCATCGTTTTGTCCGGCAACCACTACTTTTTTATTATGCTGGTAAGCCGCCCTTAATGTTTTGAAGGATCCCCCAATAGTTATTCTTGTAACACCATCAGCCAATAATAAGTTCTCGAGTTTACCGCAGTCCTTTAAATGCGGGAAATCATACACTTTCGGAAATTTAAATGCGGCTATTTGTACTCTAAAATCCAAACTGTCTGCGCCGATATCAGGATATTTTTCAGTAAACAATTTTATTTTTTCCTGCGCCGGAGTTTGCGGCACAAAATTTTCGACGGTCATATTTGCCGGCCTTACAACAGTTTTTGGCGTTGATGGAACGGTTGGAGATAAAACTATAACCGTTTGTGGTTCCATAGCTTTAATGATAGCAAGTGTTGAGGTAGCTTTTGTTGTTACAGTTGGTGTTGAGCTAACAGTAGGTGTTACTTTTGCTGCCACAATGGTTGGTGTTGTTGCAATAGTATTTAATTTGGTGGCAGTTACAGTAGGCGTTACTTTTGCAACCCCAACGGTTGGTGTTGCCGTAATAGTATTTACTTTGGCAGTAGCCTGCGTTGCCGTTGCGGTAACAGTGGGTGTAACTTTTGTAACTATTACGGTATTTGTAACTGAAACTGTTGGTGTTATATTTTTAATTATTGCAACAGTGGGTGTTGAAACTTTTGTTACCGCAACCGTTGGTGTATTTTTAACTGAAACTGTTAATGTTGGGGTAACTTTAGCTACAAGAACCGTTGGTGTTACAATAGCTTTTGTTGTATCGGGAGCATGATCAAAATCTATATTCTGAATTCTCTCAACATAACCTGTAATTGCGTTTGTTGTTATATGTATGGTTTGTGATTGAAATTTTGCTCTTGAGTAAGTTACTTTATACAAGGCGCCGGGTGGCAATGACACAAGGTATTTACCTTTATTAGTCCGCAGATCTTTGTAGCTACTTTTTGAACCAGAAACAATCTCCACTTTAATTTCCGCATCAACAGATTCGCCTCCCCTGCTCACATCACCTTTTAATAAAAGTAACGAAGTTTTATTCGTTTCAAGACCGGTCTCAACCTGATAAATATCTTTTAAGCCTGTTCCGCCTTTTTTTCCGCTACTGTAATATCCTCTGGTACCATCCGCCGACAAAACAAAATAAATATCATCATCGGGTGTATTTACTGGGTAACCCAAGTTCTCTGTTTTTTTAAATGAGGAGTCTTTTAACTCCATGGTTGCTTTAAAAATATCGTAACCACCGCTGCTTTTTAATCCTTTAGAGCTGTAGAATAATGTTCTTCCGTCCGCATGCATAAAAGGTGCATCTTCATCATAAGCCGTGTTAATGGAATCGCCCAGGTTGGTTACATTTCCCCAAACAGAATCGGCCAATAATTTTGCGCTATAAAGATCTTTTCCACCAAAACCACCGCTTCGCTCACTCGAAAAATAAAGTGTTTTACCATTGGGAGACAAAGCGCAATGACCCTCCCATGAGTAAGAGTTAACCTTGCCTTTTAATTTTGCAGGCTGTGAATAGGTATCGCCTGTAAGCCGGCTAATATAAAGGTCGCCGTGACCATCTGTCACATCTTTATAGCTAAACAAGGCTAATCCATCCTGACTCAAAGAAACCGCCACATCATTTGTGTTTGTATTAATATTTTCGATAGCAGCCGGTTCCTGAAATTTACCTTTTATTTTTCGCGAAAGATAAATATCAGAAGTATAAACACCGTTTTCATCCGGCTGCATATACACGTTCAATTTTCCACCTTTGCTTTTAACACCTGTGTAGTTAAAAATCATTATTGCCTCATCAATAGAAATAGAAGGAATATATTCTTCATCCACAGAGTTAACATCATTTAGAGATGTAATTTTTGATTTATTTGGAATAGAGTTATAATATTTTGCATTGTTAATGTATCTTTTAAGTAGTTCGCCTTTTGCTTTTTCATCCGCCTTTATGCGCTTGTAAGCAAGGTGCTTGTTAACCAGTTCAAGTGCTTCATCAAACTTATAATTATAATGATAGGCTCGTGCCAGATCATACTCTATTTGATCGATATTAGTATTGTTGGTATATACTTCTGATAAAGCTGTTAAGCATTCTTCATATTTATCGCTTCGGTATAAACAACAAATACCATATAAATATTTTATAAAATCTTCTTTTGGATGAGCGTGGTGTATGTTCTCAAAAATTGGTAATGCAATTTTATAATTTGCCTCTTCGTAAAGTAACAAAGCATTATCTAAAGAATCTCTTTCGGCTACACGCCATTTGCGGGTGTTGGTGATCTGGGAAGCGGCAGAATAAACCAATAAGCAAAAAAACAATAGTTGTTTTATTCTCATAAATCAAATAATTCTACGCTTATTGTTATTTTAAAATAATCTTTTATCATTTTAACAGCAAAAATAGCTATTTCTTGTTGCAGGCTACGCCAGTTCTATTAACGGGATACCAGCATAAATATACTAACGTTTAATTGCCTTGCAAAATTAATTTGTGCATTTGTCGATTTATTGATTTATTTTTACTCTTACCTATTAAATGAAGCTGTTTTTTTATTTAGATAATTACTTTATTTGTGCTGTTTTATTGATTCTGTTATCAATATTTAGTTTCCAAATAAAAAGAGATAAATTAGCTTTGGCATTCTTATTTATCGGCTCTCTTATCCTTGGACTTTTCATTGCAAAATTAGACCCTTTTATAAATTTGTGGGATGAACAATTTCATGCTTTAGTAGCAAAGAACCTTATTTCAAAGCCTTTAAAGCCAATACTTATTGAGAACCCTGTGTTTGCTTTCAATAATTCGCACTGGTCATATTTAACTATTTGGCTACATAAACAACCTTTGTTTCTATGGCAAATGGCTCTTAGTATAAAAATATTTGGCCTTACTGAAGTAGGAATAAGATTTCCATCCATTTTAATGCACGCTTTAGTGATATTCTTTATTTATAGGATAGGTGAAATTTTCGTTTCAAAAAAAATTGGCTATTATGCTGCGCTTTTTTTTACCTGCGCCTATTTTCCATTAGAATACATAACGGGTTTTTATGCCACCGATCATAATGATATTTCCTTTTTCTTTTACGCATTTTCAAGCATTTGGGCCTTAACAGAGTATTATGTTTCTAAAAAAACTATTTTTTTAATTCTTATAGCTTTGTTTTCCGGAGCTGCTATTTTATGTAAATGGTTAGTTGGTTTATTGGTTTATGCGGTTTGGGTACTTCTTATTTTTAGCAATCGAAAAAAGAATAATTTATTTAAAGAAACAACACAACTGTTATTTTCTTTTATTATCTGTTTACTGATTTTTTTGCCATGGCAAATATACATGTATATACATTACCCAAACGAGTATTTAGCCGAAATGGCTTTTAATTCGCGGCATATTTCAGAGGCTTTGGAAGGGCATGGCGGTGGATATTTTTATTATTACGAAGCGTTGTATGAACAGTTTGGCGAAGGTGCGTTAATTCCGCCTACTTTAATAATATGTTTTATTTTACTGATCGTTCTAATAAAAAACAGGGATCATAAGATGATACTTATTTCTTGTTCGGTTATGATTTATTTGTTTTTTACTTTCGTTAAAACAAAAATGTATGGTTACGTATTTGTGATCTTTCCCTTTTTTATCTTCGGCCTTGCTTTTGTTTATGATCGTTTTATTGAAAAGATAAATGGTTATTTTAAAAACTCTTTTATAAAAGCTACTATTACAACAATTACAATTTTAATTTTACTGATCTTCCTTTTCAATTCGGGAAAAATATACAAACACCATAGTAATTTTGAACATGGAAGGTACGTATCAAGGTTAATTGATGTAAGAGAAAAACAATTATTCTTAAGTTTAAAAGAACGTTTTGGAGGCAAAAAATGTTTGATCTTTAATTGTAATACTTCTTTACAAAGTCATATTCTTGCCATTCTTTACACAGATTATCCTTCTTTTGATTATGTTTTAGATACTGAACAATTAACAAAAGCGAAGGCTCAGAATTATACTTTACTTTGTATTGATGATGGCAAATTATCCGAAGAGATAATTAAAGATAAATCTATTATAAAAATAAAATTTAAGCCTATCTAAAGTTTTGTATCTTATAATAAAAAAAACATCCATTCTCTAAATGGATTTCAAGAATTAGAAGCGTAGCGGGGTAATCGTTTAAGTTGAGTTTTAAGTCAGTTGTATTCTCTTTTCTTTCACACAAAATATCACCATTAACAGAAGTTAGTTTGTATTGTTTTATCACAAGGCTATTCTCCATTAGTATTTCTAATTCGTTATTACCTAAATATCTCAAAACAGGCTTTATTACATTGTTTGCATTTTTTTTCAAACCGACAACACTGCTATTATTAATTAATGTCGTATCCTGTTTTAAAAAATAAATATCCCCGTTCAAGCTTCCGAAACTATTTGTAACACCAACGGTTATATAACCTCCATCAGAAGTAGGTTCAACAGAATAACAAAACTCATCTTCTATTCCACCGTTCTCTGAAATTTTATAATAATAGCCACCTGGAGTACCAATAAAAATAGATTCCTGCATTTTAAAACCTGAAATTGGCCTGTTTCTAACACAGGCATTATATGTTGGATGATATCCTACCTGACAGGTTGAAAAAAACTCTTCATCGGCTCCCTGACCATCATATAAGCTACCTTCCCATAAAAAGTTGCCAGTAGATGTAATGGTATATTCTAACGATTGTGTTTTTGGGTTTGAAGTGTATGTTTTTGCACCGCATATAAAATAATCATCGTTACTTTTTTGCATAAGATCATTTGCGTAATCTTTTCCTGCTGCTCCAAAAGTTTTTGTAAAAATTGTATCTCCGCTCAGGTCCAATTTCAAAAAATAACAATCGCCATTAATTTCACCTTTACTTTCGGTATAACCAACCGTGGCCAAATAAAAATCGCTGGTTTGTATGATCGAACGCAGTTCTTCATTCTCAACTCCACCAATAAATTTTTGTGCTACCAGGTTACCCAAAAAATCATATTTTAAAAATAAACCGTCTTTTTTTCCATGTCCAAAACTGCTGGTATTGCCTACTACAGCAATATCTCCATCGGGTGTTAAAACCACATCGCTTCCAAAATCCCAATCTGTACCGCCAAATGTTTTTTGCCAAATAAGGTTACCGTTCTTATCAGTTCTAATTAAATACACATCGTAGCCGCCATTTCCAAATGAGTTTGTAAATCCTGCAATAACAAAACCAGAATCCGGCAGTTGAATAACAGATTTACCAACATCGTTATTAAATCCACCAAAAGTTTTTTGCCAAATAGAAAAACCCATGCTGTCTACTTTTATAAGATAAACATCTGTATTGCCCGCACCATAACTCGAAGTGCTGCCGGTAACAATATACTTTTTTCCGAATATAGGCTTTGCCGAATAGCCTATATCAACCCCGTTACCGCCAAATTTTGTAAAAAACCTTGTAGGCGGTTGCGAAAAACCCAGTAGCGAAAAAAGTAATAATTTTATAAAAAATATTTTTTTCATGTTATTTGAATTTTTTTTCTTTTATTCAGAGTTCATTAATTCGTCGAATGGCAAATTCTTGACAATTCATTTTTATCATTTCTTTTTTTTCTTTTCCCTAATTTAATTTTTTAATCATATTTGCTTGAGGTAAATAATTGTTTTTTGAAACTACTTTTTCGCCAGTCTTTACCTCTAATGCTTTTCTTGCATCACCTGCAATTCTAACACCTTGGTTAGCCACAACTTTATTTTGAACAAATCCTTTTGGTTTTTTTGTCTTTACAATTGCGGTAGCCGAAGCTTCTCCAGGCATTAAAAAAATTAATTCAAGGTCGGTTATATGTTCTCTGAGATTTTGGCTTTTCAATCCTTTTAACTTTTTATATTCAGAAGGTGTCAGGCCGAAAGTTGCCTTTGAAATATCGGCAGTAAGGATTGCATATTCTTTTTGTTCTTTAACGCCCCGATTTTTCCATTCTATATTAAACCAATTCTTCATTTTACTTAAACTTCTTCGCTAAACTAAAAAACAAACCCTGGCCTGATGCACTTTTAGGCACAATATAACCTTGTAAACTATTGCTGCCAAGGCGCAGGAACCAATTCTTACAATTCCACGTTACAGATACACCTACATTTAAACGTACATAACCGCCATAGCCTGTATGCAAACCAAAGGTGACATTTTTTACCTGGTACTCAGGCTCAACAAAAACATAGGGTTTATAATTAGCATTAAAAATATACCTGAAGCCTGTTTGCAAACAAAATAATTGTTGTTTGCCAAAATAAATTTTATTGATAATAACCAGGTTGGTAGGAATATTGGTATTAAAATTTTCTCTTCTTGCATTGGTAAGTCCTCTTAACAAACTATCGCTGTTTATTTTATTTAAGGTAGAATCTTTAAGATCAACAATATTATTAACGTTATACCCTGTAAAATGCAAGCTCGAATCGCTGCTATATTGCACGCTATTATTAAGCCAATGAATAAAACCAATATTGTTGGCATTGGCAATTAAAACACTACGTTTACCAATTTTACTTTTGTAAGGCGTTTCAAAAAAGATATCGGCACTTGCTCCTACTCCATTAAAGCTGGTTATTTTTTTATTATTTGTATCGCTTATAGCAAGATTGAAATTAGAGTTAAATATCAACTCACTGCCATCTGCCGAGGTAAATAAATTTGAGTTTTTATTTGTTTTAAGATAAAATAGCTGTTCACCTTTTAGGAATGAAAGAGATATGCCAATTTTTCCTATCGAATCTACTTTATGCATAATAACACCAAACTTTACTTCCTGAAAGCGTAGTGCGTTGATATTACAGTTCTCTAAATTAGCAGTCGAACCCCTGTAAGAATCGTTGCCATAAAACAATAAATTATAAAAATCTTTAGAGTAAGTAGCATTTATAATCTCCTGGTTCTTAAAACCAATTAAATAATCAAACTTGGAGTTACCTTTAATAAAAGTGCTTACATCGTAATTTAAATTAAGGCCAAAATTATTTTTTTGGCGCAAGTGTTTTGCCGATTCTTTTTTAAGGTCATTGTCAATGTAGCCTCCAAAAATTAATTTATTGGTTAGGCTGCTGCTCATGCCATTGCTACCTGCATCAAAATCAAGATTAACAGAAACGCTTCTTTTTACGTTACCGTAATTGATAAATTCGGTATTGTATTGTGCCCTTAAAACAAAACAAATAATAATTAATAAAAAGGTTATGTAACTTTTATTTTTGCCCATTAATTGCGGTTAACATTATAATTTAATTCGGCAATAATATTTACATCAAAAGAATAATTTTCGAAAAGTTTAATATCGCCGGGTGGATTTGTGGGCATAATAAAATAGGTGACCAACTTTATTATCTTTGTTTTCTTTAAATTTTCTATCTTCCCCTTGGTTACCGGTACATTTAGTTTAGATTGAGTGGCGGTGATAACTATATTCTGAGCATCGATCACACCTCTTTCCATAAAATTATTACCGGGCGTAAACAATGAATCGATTACCTGATTTTGATCATTCATTAAATACGCTTGTAATTGCGCTCTGAAAGGATAACTGTTTAACGCAGAAATAATAAAATTTCCCGAATTAACATGTTCTAATTGTTTTACGTTGGCAAAATCTACCGTAGATGAGGAAATTAGTTTAAAATAGCTGGCATTAAAACGTAAAGGAATATTAATATCAGCAGCCACTTTTATACCGGTGTTGTAAAAAGCAAAATCGTTATAACCGGATAGATTCCCTAATGGATTTACATTTATTTTGCCCTGGTATGTTAACTTATTTGGAAGATTAGATAAGAAAGGTACAATATTGCTATTATCGGTTGTAATAGAAATTGTTTTAATACTTGGATAAATAGTGTAGCCGGCTTTTGTAGCCCTGTTAATATTAATGTTTGATAACAAACCATTCGTCAACTGCACAACGGTATTATTAATGGTATTAACTGATTTTATATTTGAAAAACTGGAAGTGAACTCGGCACCAAATTCATTTAAGATCTTAAAATTTAATGTAGCACTATTCAATAAAAAATTAGCGGCCTGAAAATTATTGAAAATATCAAAGCGGGCTGTATCCAGCGGCAGATCAATTGTTTGTTGTCCGAAATATCCTTCAACATAATCCGGCACTATTTTAGAATAGGTTAAATGAGCAGTAGCTCCCTGAGCATAATTAGCATGTACAGAACTTGCCCCGGGACTAAGAGAAACTGTATAGGCCTGCACGATGGTATTATAAACGTTTCCGCTTAAACCACGCATGTTCATGCTATAGCCCGAAAGATCGTATGTTTTAAAAAGTGTATCTTTGTTTGGGAGCGTGGGTGGCACTATTACAGCCAAGGTTAAGGGTTGTCCATTCTTTATTGCACTTGGAATGATGTATAAAAGGTCTAAGGGTTGAGAAAGATCATTTGTAAATTTCACTTTTAATAAACCGCTTCTAACATCTACTCTTTTAAGCGCCACACCATTTGGAATGTTAAAATTTAATTCGGTTGTTGGAAAAAAAGTAAGCGCCTGGCCCGGAGTAAGGGTAATTCCAAAAGGAGATGGTACAGTAAATGAATTTACAATAGATGTATCAGGTAAATTCAATAAAGAATCGAGTTTTATCGCTGTAATTTCGCGGGTAACATTAAGGCTTAAAAGTCCTGTGTTATCTGCTTTAAAAATAGAATCGCCAATAAAATTCCTAATATTTAAAGAACTTTTAATTACAGGGAAAACAACATCCACATCCCAACTCGCTGAAGTAGGCTTCCGGCAAGCATAACCCAAAAGCAAGATCAAAAACAAAAGGTAAATTCTTCTTAAAACGCTCATTATTACAAATATATGGCATTTATGTGAACCTTAAAAATGTTTGTTTTTGTAAAAGTAGCTGGTTTTTTCATTATATTTGCTTGATAAAAATGAGTTTCGGTTTCAGATTTTTTATATCTTGGCTTTTATCTGCAGTAGTAATGTTTACACTGTTTTACGTGTGGCATGGCATTTTTTTGAATGACTTTAAACGCATCAATTTTCCACTTATTTGGTTTGTTACTTTTGCCGCCTTTACTTATCTGATATTTGGTGCAGGGATCTATTTTTTATATGAGTCTCAACCGCTAAAAAAGATCAGAAGTTTTATTATGAGAGGCCTATTCTGCGGTGTTGTTGCAGGTTTTTCTCTTTTTATGATCTCAACAATTGTAAATATATCTTTAACAAAACACTTAAGCATTAATCATTTAATGGTTGACTGTGCCTGGCAAATAGCCGAACAAACCATTGGCGCCATGGTGGTTGTGCTTTTTAAGATCATTATTCATGAACCAATTCATGAAAATGCATAGTTAAAAAGCATTGCTAAAAACATCTTTTATCTTATGAGTAATTTTTTTTCTTTTTTAAAATCAAAACAGTTCTTTATCCACTTTGCCATCATCCTTGTTGCTCTTTTTCTTTCATTTTTCTGCCTTGTTAAATGGTTAAGATCTTACACCAATCATGGTGATTTTGTAGAAGTACCCGATTTTAAAGGCAAACAAATATCCGATCTTAAATCTTTTGTTACCAATAAAGACGTTTCTTTTCAAATAATTGACAGTATTTACGACCCGAAAGAAAAGCCGGGAATTGTGTTGCGACAAGAGCCTGAGCCAAAAAGTAAGGTAAAACACAATAGAACCATCTATTTATACGTTACTGGCATGGTTGCACCACAAATTCAAATGCCTAAATTGATAGACAGGAGCGAAAGACAGGCAAGGCTTATTATACAAACCTACGGGCTTAAAGTTGGAAGGGTAACCGAAAAACAAGCCGATTGTAACGGTTGTATTTTGGCGCAAACCATGAAAGGTGAGGATGTAGAACCGGGTAAAAGCGTAAAAAAAGGAAGCGTAATAGATCTTGTGGTTGGAATAAAAGATAGTTATTTTACCTCAAACCCCGGAGATACCGGAACTGTAGATGAACCAAATTTTAATAACGTACCTGATTAAAAAATGTTTAAGAATTGTATATATAGTTTTTTAGTTTTTATCTCTTTATCTTCTTTTGCACAGGAGGGTGTAAAACCACTAAGTGCTAATATAAATTATTTGTACGGAGATCTTAAGCCCGTTGCAGATAAACAAAGTCCTTTGAACAACATTAATAAAGTAACTTCGCTTACTTTACCTTTTATAGACGATTTTTCTTATTCTTCCATACAATCTTATCCCAGCCAAACACTATGGAGCGATTCATCTACCTATATTAATTCCGGTTTTGCTATTGCCCCGCCAAGTATTGGTGTGGCAACTTTTGATGGTTTAAATAAACGTGGTTATCCTTACACACCCAACCTTGCAAACATGTCCTCTTCCTTGCCGGCAGATACGCTTACAAGTAAAGCAATAAATTTATCCTCTTTTGCTTTAACCAATGACACTTCTTTAGCTTTGACCTTTTATTACCAGGCACGCGGTAATGGCGATCCACCGGAGATAACCGATTCTTTACTGGTAGATTATTTTGCCCCAATTGTCGGCAAATGGAAAACAGTTTGGTTCCAGCGTGGAAATACAAGTGCAAATACAAACGACACCATGTTTAAACGAGCATTTATAGTTGTAAAAGATACAACCTATTTACATGATGGTTTTAAATTTCGTTTTAGAAACAAAGCTACCACGGCCGGTGACTTTGACCATTGGAATGTAGATTATGTTTATCTTAATAATAACAGAAACTCTTTTTTGGATACCACTTATAATGATTATTCGATTGGCTACATTCCTTCGCCATTTATAAAAAATTATGCAGCGATGCCCTGGCGACAATACGATACTAACGATATGGTAAATAAGAATACTGTATTTATTCGCAATAACGGCACGGGAATAAGTACTATCTTTTACCAAAATAACACTTACGATAAAACAAATACCCTGGCATTTAGTTATGGTGGAGGTAGTTATCCAAACTTAGGTTATTTTAAAACTAACGGGTGGCTTAATCACCCTGCCATGTCAAACCCTACCTATACCTACAATTTTCCGGTGATGAGCAATACCCAAAATTACAGGATCAAACACTTTATTTATAGGTCATCTCCCGATTTTATTGCTGCGAATGATACGGTTATACAAAAACAAACCTTCTCTAATTATTATGCTTTTGATGATGGCAGTGCCGAAGGCGGATATTATGTAAACGCGGTTGGCGGAAAGATGGCCGGAAAATATGCTTTAAAGGTAAGCGACACCCTGCGAGCCGTTAGAATTTATTTTGACCCTAACGGGTCTTTAAATCTTGCAGTTACTTATAGTTTTAATATTACCATATGGCAAGCCGGTCCTTCAGGGCCAACCAATACAGTACTTCACCGGGATAGTGTAAAAACTGTGAATTATTCGCAATATGGTGGTTTTAACACCTTTTCAGAATACGCTCTTACCAACACGCTGGTTTTATCGCCAGGCACTTATTATATTGGCATCCAGCAAAGAGTTGCCACTGGTATTGTTGTTGGTTTTGATAAGAATATTGATCACTCATCCAGCCTTTATTATGATTCGGGAAATGGCTGGACCCAATCTTCTATTCGTGGTGCTATTATGATACGCCCGGTTTTTGGAACCGACTTACCCTTAGGCGTAAAAGAAAATAGTTCTTTAAAAACAAATCTATTTTCTATTTATCCAAATCCATCTGCAGATCAATTCATGATCAGTTCAGAAAAAACCGAGAAAGCTTCTTACATACTTATGAATTCGCTCGGACAAAAAGTGGCTGAAGCCAGGATCGAAGATCAATTGCAAACTGTAAACACTCAAAACTTAAGCAATGGTATTTATTTCTTGATCTTAAAAATAAACGATCGTTTGGTGCAACAGCAAAAAATCATCATTCAGCATTAAGCAAGATGTCTAAGTTGGAAGAAGAGCCGGATGAAATAAGTGGCGAAGAAGAACAAACCCTTTACGAACATCACAATATAAAAGTAGAAAAAGGGCAGGTATCTATGCGAATTGATAAATTTATCATGATCCGCATTGCGCACAGCACACGTACAAAAATTCAGTATGCCTGCGATGAAGGCAGGGTTTTGGTAAACGGTAAATCAGTTAAATCCAATTACAAAACAAAACCACTCGACGAAATTTCGATCGTACTTACTGTTCCTCCTCGTGATATAGAAGTAGTACCCGAGAATATTCCATTAGACATTACTTTTGAAGATGATTACATTGTACTCATTAATAAAAAGCCCGGCATGGTAGTGCACCCTGCCTATGGTAATTACAGGGGTACTTTGGTAAATGCGCTCGCTTATCATTTTCAGAATTTACCAAAAACAAAAACCAAGTTAAATAACGATCTTTATTTAGAGCGTCCGGGTTTAGTGCACCGTATTGATAAAAACACTTCCGGCATAATTATCATTGCTAAAACAGATCTTGCCATGACACGTTTGGCAAAAGATTTTTTTGACCGCACCATGGATCGGAAATATATTGCTATTTGCTGGGGCGATCTGAAAGAGGACGAAGGAACGATAACAGGCAATGTTGGCCGCGACCCAAGGGACAGAAAAAAAATGTATGTTTTTCCTCCGGGCAGCGAAGAAGGAAAACATGCCGTAACGCATTATAAAGTAATTGAGCGTTTTGGTTATGTTACTTTTATTGAATGTAAATTAGAAACTGGACGCACACATCAAATTCGCGTACATATGAAAAGTATTGGTCACCCATTGTTTAACGACAATGAATATGGTGGCGATATTATTTTAAAAGGATTAAATACGGCAAAGTACAAACAGTTCGTTCAAAATTGTTTTGAATTATTACCCCGCCAGGCTTTGCATGCGAAAACATTAGGCATTACCCACCCTATTAGCGGTGAAAAATTATTCTTCGATAGCGAGATCCCTGCTGATATGCAAGCTGTTTTAGATAAGTGGAGAAAGTATATGAAGGATAAAGTGTTGGACTAATAGAACGCTGATGATGCAGATTTTTTATCAGTTTCGATCATACAAATAAGCGTCACCAGAGTTCCATTTTATTTATTAAACATCATTCTTTTGATCACTTTTTCTTGTCCGTTATTAATTTCTACAAGATATAATCCACCGGCTTGCCCGCTTAGATCAACATCGATCATATTTTGTTTTACATTATTAATCTTGTTTGTATAAACTGTTTGTCCCAGCATATTATAAACTTTTATCTCAATATTTTGTGAATTTGCAAAAGTAGTGATCACACTAAAATTACCATTTGAAGGATTTGGGAAAAGGTTAATGGCACTGCTTAAAAACGTATTTTCTTTTACACCCGTTGCACAATCTATAATTGGTAAAATAGCTAAATTAAAATTCCGCACATTGCCCCAACTTGTTTTCATATCATGCCAGCTATTATCAGCCCATTTTTCCCAGGCTGTGTTGGATGTACCGGTTAATTTATCAAAAATAACTACTGTATCACCGGCACTAGAAGGAATGCTTACAGAGGCGAAAAATCCGCCAGAAGTTGGCGCATTTATTGGAGATGAAAATGTAAATTTATATGGCTTAATTACCGGTACACCAAATGCAAGTCCGGGGTTACCGCAGTAACTAACACTTGTTGTATTAGTTGTTGCAGCAATAGTAGATAAATTTGAAGTTGTTGATCCTATTAATGCACCCGGCGCAGCAGCAGCAGAAGTGCCACTATAAATATTCATATCTACATTACCAGTCCCAGAAGTACCTACACCAGTATAATTAAAAAATAAAACCACCACACCACTAATCACGGGGTTGGTTGCGCTTGTATATTTTGAAGTACTTATAAATTCAGCTTTTTCCTTATCACCAAAACAATTTGTACCGGAAATATAGCCAGCCAGGCCAGGTCCTTGAATACAACCAGGATCGCCGGCACTAGCAGTTGCTCTTCTTAAACCTAAAGGATTTGCCAATGTATCAGTATTTGTAAAATTTGACACGGTGTACGAACAAGCAACAGCGAACCCGCTGCACAAAGTTGCAGAGCTTGCTGTCAATTGCGATCTGAAAGGACAATTGGCCATAGCTGTTTGAATACGTGTACGCTGATCGAGACTAAACATATACATACACGCATCGTCTGAATAATCCATAAAATTCATGAACATATCACCATCTGGTCCATTTCCACAGCTTACACTTGGATAAGTTGGGCAACCTGTATTTTCTTGTTGCTGTGGAGGCGTGTCACCACAAAAATCATTACCGCAGGCGGCATCACCCCATATATGGCGCAAACCAAGCCAATGACCGATTTCATGTGTGGCTGTTCTTCCTTTATCATATGGCGGCGAGAGTGTGCCAACATCACCAATACTTTTACTCCAGCACCAAACACCATCAGTTGTAGCTGTTCCTAAGCCGCCGGTTAAACCAGACAAACCTGAACTTGGTGGAAAAGTTGCATAACCCAATAAACCAACCGATGAGTTTACGTCAGTGATCCAAATGTTTAAATAAAATGTTGGGTCCCAAATTGTATTTGGTTTAATAGTGGTTTCAATATAATTTCTAAAATTAGTAGTGTTATTAAATGATGTTGGATTGGCCCAACTATTGCTGATATAATTTATTCTTTCAATTCCCGGCTCAGCCAACGTTGCACCGGCCGGATTTTTTTGAGCAAGGCAAAATTGCACATTGCAATTTGCAAGAAGCGGAGCAAAAACGGTGCTCGAAATATTTCCAACATTTAAACCATTACCGGCATAATCATTATTTAAAATATTAATCTGAGAATTTATTTGTGCTTGCGAAATGTTTGGATAAGAGCCAACACTTTGCCCACCATGAATAACATGAAAAATTACAGGAATAGTATAATTTGTGGCCTGAATTTTACCGGAAAGATTATTCTTTTTAAACTCTTCCACTTTTTTATTGAACCAATCATTCCATTCTTTACCGGGATCCTGACTGCCACAATTTCTTTTATTTTGTGAATAACAGATAAATGATGCACCACAAAAAATGCAAGACAAAAAATAAATAAACGTTCTATTCATGGGATAAATTTTAAATGAAGTTACAAAATTGAATTGAAATACTAAAAATTTAATCGAAGATCTTTCCCGGGTTTAAAATATAGTTTGGGTCGAACACCATTTTAATATTCTTCATTAACGCTAAATGATAAGGACTAAAAACAATAGGCAAATATTTTTTTTGTACTAGCCCAATGCCGTGCTCACCGCTAATTGTGCCTCCTAAGGCTTTACACAATTCAAATATCTCGGTAATACCTTTTGGCAGATCTTTATCCCAAACCTCATCACTTAACTCGCCTTTAATAATGTTAACGTGTAAATTTCCATCGCCGGCATGTCCATAACACACCGATCTAAAACCATATTTTTTTCCAATTTCTTTTACCCCTTTTAAAAGTGCTGGTAATTCGGCGCGGGGCACAACCGTATCTTCTTCTTTATAAACACTGTTACTTTTTACCGCCTCGCCAACTTTTCGGCGTATTTTCCATAACGCATTTTTTTGTTCGGCGCTATCGGCAAATAAGATCTCGTCGCAATTGTTTTTTTGCATTACCTCGCTAATGATCTCGCATTCGCTCATCAGCACATCCATATTATTTCCATCTACCTCAACCAGCAAAAGCGCCTGCCATTCCGGTTTAATTTCAAAATTAACGTCGCCCGAATATTTTATACTCCACTCTATCGCGTCGCGCTCCATAAATTCCATCGCACTTGGCGTAATACCGGCCCTGAACACTTCGCCTACTGCTTTGCAGGCTAGCTCAGCACTTTTAAAAGGTATGAGCATTAACAGATCGTGTTTTGGCAATGGAATTAATTTAAAAACTATTTTAGTAACAATGCCTAATGTGCCTTCGCTGCCAACCATTAAATGCGTAAGGTTGTAGCCTGTAGAATATTTTAAGGTGTTGGCACCTGTCCAAATTATTTCGCCATTTGGCATTACTACTTGCAGGTTCAATACATAATCGCGGGTAGTGCCATACTTAACCGCTTTTGGACCACCGCTGCTATGGGCAATATTCCCGCCAAGGCTGCAGCTTCCCCAACTGGCCGGATCAGGGGGATAAAACAATCCTAATTTTTTTACTTCTTCCTGGAAAACATAATTAATAACACCCGGTTCAACCGTGGCTTGCAAATTGCGTTCATCAATAGATAAGATCTTATTGAATTTTTCCATGCTTAATAACACGCCACCTTTTATTGGCAAAGCTCCACCGCTTAAGCCTGTTCCTGCTCCGCGGGTGGTAAGCGGAATTTTATTGGCATTACAAATTTTAGCAATAGCCGCTACCTGCTCTGCCGTTTGAGGTTTTACAACCACATCGGCAAAAAAAACAAGGTCCTCCGTTTCATCCTGTCCGTATTTCTCTAACTGTTCTTTATCGGAGCTAATAAAGTCAGTACCGACAGTATTTTCAAGCTCTTTAAATGTTATTGACGTTACCTTGTTATAATTAATACTTATCATTAAAAAATTTACTAGCTTAAAAGTAATAATTTTGCATACAAGTTAGATTTTAAGATGAAATTATAATTAACAATCTTATTAAGAAATCTATGCGCGTAATATTGCCACTAAGTCACAAAACCGCTAAGGTTTATTAAGAAAAATCTTTGTGCAACTTTGAGACTTGGTGACTTTGTGGCAAAAAGTTTAATTTAAAAATATCTATGTTCATCAATGTGGTTAAAAAAATATAGTCATGTTTATTAACACCCACACACATTTTCAATTATATGATGCCAAAATTGAATTGGTAAATCTTAATATGGACTCTACCGTAAAGGCAAATTATTATTCTTATGGTTTACACCCCTGGTATTTAAGTAAAGATAGTTACGAAGCACAATTGGGAAAACTGGAAATAATTGCGCATGAAAAACGTTGCCTTGCCGTTGGGGAATGCGGCCTCGACAAAATGTGTAAAGTAGATTTTGATTTTCAGCAGGAGGTTTTTATTGAGCAAATAAAAATTGCCAATAAAATAAATAAACCTTTGATCATACATTGTGTTAAAGCTTTTAACGAACTTATTAATTGCCTAAACTTATATGATAATAAAGTTCCGGTAATAATTCATGGCTTTAATAATAACGAGAATATTGCCCGTGTGATGGTTGATCAGGGCTATTACTTTTCGTTCGGAAAAGCATTACTGGGTTACGAATCCAACGCAGCTAAGGCCATAAAAAATGTTGGCAGAAAAAAATTCTTTCTCGAAACAGATGATGCGGATCTTTCTATAAAATATGTTTATAAAAAAGCAGCCGAACTTTTAGGTATCGACGAAGAAATAATACAACAACAATTACAAAGTAATTTTGAAACTGTTTTTAAAACAAATTTATAATGGATACAAGTTGGATGGAACGCACCTCTTTACTAGTGGGTAAAAAAGGTTTGGAAAAATTAAATAACGCACACGTTTTAATTGTTGGTTTAGGTGGCGTTGGTTCTTATGCCGCTGAAGCCATTGCAAGAAGTGGCATTGGCAAAATGACCATTATAGATGGGGATACGGTTGATCCTACAAACCGCAACAGACAATTACAGGCGCTAACCTCCACACATGGGCAAAACAAAGCCATATTAATGGGCGAAAGAATAAAATTGATCAATCCCGAAGTTGATCTTACTGTGGTGGATTCGTTCAAGAACCCGGATGATATGAAAGAGTTTATGGCGCAAAAATTTACGTATGTGATTGATGCGATAGATAGTATTTCGCCAAAATTATATTTATTACAAACCGCTTATTACAATAACCAGCGCATTATTTCAAGCATGGGAGCCGGCGGTAAAATGGATCCCACAAAGATACAGGTGGTGGATATTGCGCAAACATATAATTGTCCAATGGCGCAGTACGTTCGTAAACGCTTGCGCTACATGAATATTTATAAAGGCATTAGATCTGTTTTTAGTACAGAGCTACCTGCAAAACATTCGATCATGAAAACAGATGGGAGTAAATTTAAAAAATCGGCGTATGGCACAATTTCCTATTTGCCGGCGGCTTTTGGCCTTACCTGTGCATCCGTAGTGATAAGGGATATTGTTGGCTGGAAAGAGCAAAAAACGCCAAAAAAAGACTAACTTCTTTGTAAACTCATTAAGACCATTAAAACAAACGCGAAAAGAATTTGATACGAAAGGTGTTTTGAAAAAAACATTTCGTTAACAGAAATAATTAAACGATTCATACAGGTTTTTTTTGAGATTTTATATTAATATAAATATCATTAATCTCTTTTTTAAAAGCCAGCATTTTAACAATTTGTTTTGAGGCAATTAGACCAATTATTGTTTTTGGCCGTTAAATTAAGAAGGCTTTACTTTATATACAGGGCCTTGTAAAAAGGAGTGGTTGTTTCGTCTGTTAGTTTTTTAAGTGCCCTTACAATAAGTGTAGTATCATTTTTCCACATTAGTTTATCCGGCCCCCAATCTGCTAACTCGCGCAAAGCTGCTAATTCGTAGTTATTTTTGTTTTTTTTGTATACTGCAAGTCCATTGGTTTCAAAGGCAGCAATAAGATCACAATTACCACAAACAAAATACTTATTATTAGGCGAAGCTATTGGGTATGCAATGGTTTCCAAAGGCTCTCCATTTTTTTTGTTTACTAAAATAAAATCTCTCGATTCAACACGTAAACGGGTTATTACATAATAATTTATATCCTTGTTAAGGTCCATAAAATTAAACAACACGTAACCATCATCCTGCGCCCGGTTGTTTACCAGTTTAATTGTTTTGCCATTGTCGCAGCTTAAAAATAAACTATCTGCACTTCTGCTTACATGTTCTTTAAAATTTATAATATTTACATTGTCGGTATCAGCAGGCGCAATAAGATCAGGAAAAGTATAATTGGTATCAGCCAGATCCTGCGTTTTATAAATACTATTTCCAATAACTAAAGTATCGAGTTTAACTTCTGCTATTTGTTCTTTGGGAGTTTCATCTTTATTACCTGAACAACCTATTAATAAGGTAAAAGAAAGTAAAGCAATATTTTTTTTCATACTTTAAAGCTTAAAAAAAAATCCCTCGTTGTGCGAGGGATCTTAAAATTTTATTCTGTTTCTTCTTTTGGTTGGTCGCCAACTTTTTCGATCTCAACATCATTTTTGCCGGCCGACGAACTACTAGGGTAATAGGTATTAAATTCATTTATTGCGTTAATAAGCGCTTCTTTTCTGAAAGTAAATTTATCAAGGTTATCCCAGGTAGCTATTTGATCTTTCATGTAGGGCTTAACATCTTTTTTATAGAATTTTGTGGAGATCTGTTTAAGTTCTCTCAATTCTTTCGAAGCTTCATCTGCTTTTGTATCCTGAATAAAAAATATGCTTTCAATTCCGGGTTGACCTGCAACCGATCCAGCATATTTATATTCCATAAAATTTAAACGGCCTTTTGAGAGATATTCGATATAAACAAAATCTGCATCAAACGGAATAAGTGTAAAATGTCTGCCATCAAAACCATAACATTTTGCTTTTTTATTGCTAATAGCAACTAATTTTCCGTTTCCTTTTGGTTTAAAATTAAACCCTCTATAAAGTTCAGGTTCGCCGTTAGTTGGATTTGATTGTATCTCTCCTTTAATAGTATCGCCTTTTAAATTACAATAATAACCGGGTGAAAGAGTAGCAGCCATTTTAGGGTCTTTACCTTTTGGCTGTGCTATTATAACTGCCGTAGAAGCTATAAATAGCGCTGCAAGTAATTTTTTCATAATATTAAATTTCTAATTAGTATCAAATATATTTATATCTGCTTTAAACACAAAATTTTAAGCTCCAATTTATGATTTTTTAAAGTTAAGGGCATAAAAAAACCCTCAAAAACAGCGTTTTGAGGGTTTTTTAAGCGTTTTTAATTATTTCCTTTCAAGAACCTCGTCAATCATGCCGTATTCTTTGGCTTCAGCGGCTATCATCCAATAATCACGGTCGCTATCGGCCCATACTTTTTCATAGGTTTGTCCGCTATGTAAAGCAATAATATCATATAATTCTTTCTTTAATTTTTGGATCTCACGTGCTGTGATCTCAATATCACTAGCTTGTCCTTCTGCTCCACCTAATGGTTGGTGGATCATAATACGCGCGTGTTTTAAGGCGGTACGCTTTCCTTTTGCGCCTGCGCATTGTAGCACAGCACCCATACTTGCAGCCATACCGGTACAAATAGTTGCTACATCCGGCTTAATTATCTGCATGGTATCATAAATACCTAACCCTGCATAAACACTTCCTCCCGGTGAGTTAACATAGATCTGGATATCTTTTTTTGCATCAACACTTTCTAAAAAAAGCAACTGCGCCTGCACAATATTTGCAACCTGGTCGTTAATACCGGTTCCTAAAAAAATAATGCGATCCATCATTAAACGCGAGAAAACATCCATTTGCGCAACGTTCAATTGACGTTCTTCAATAATATATGGAGTTAAAGAAGATTGAATGCGTGAAGTATAACTATCATAAGTTAAACTATTAATACCTCTATGCTTAGTGGCATATTTTTTAAATTCATTATTGTCGAACATAATTTTAAATTTTTAATTAAACCAAATGTAGTATTTGATATGTATCCTTTCAAATAATGTGCAAAACTTTATTAACGCTAATTTGTCATGTATTTATGCATTTAAGGCGGCTTAACATTAGTATTGTAAAACCGGTTTTGATTAACTTTTAACTGTTATTAAGTTAATTGATACTGAGATATTTAAGCCTTAAATTTTGCAAATTTTGTAATTAGATCGTGAAAGACAGTTATTGCATATTAAATGGCCATTTGATCAGCATTTACGAGCCAAGTGTTGCGTTTAACAACCGCGCCTTTAGGTATGGCGATGCTTTATTCGAAAGTATACGTTTTTGTAACAACAAGGTAATGTTCTTACGCGACCATATTACCCGTTTAAAATTAGGCATGACAGTTTTGCGCATGAACCTGCCAGCCGAGTTCAATACCGAAAATCTTCATGAGCAAATTATGCAGCTCTTAAAACATAATACACATGCGCCTAACGCCAGGATAAGGCTAACCGTTTTTAGAAATGAGGGCGGCTATTATACACCCGAAACAAACGACATTTCTTTTTTGATAGAAAGTGAAGAGATACAAGGCCCTTATGAGTTAAATCAAAAAGGTTTTTGGGTGGATGTTTATTCTGATCTTAAAAAACCTTTGAATAAATTATCGAATTTAAAAACGGCCAATGCTTTATTTTATGTCATGGCCGGCCTTGCAAAACAGAGCATGAAGCTGGATGAATGTTTTTTAATTAATGATACAGGCACTATTTGCGAAAGCATTAGCTCAAATATTTTTATTGTAAAGAACGGCACTTTATATACCCCTCCTTTAAGTGAAGGTTGTGTGGCCGGTATTATGCGTAAACAAATAATGAGCCTGGCCACGCAAAATAAGATCCTTACATTCGAGAGTCCAATTACAATTAATACCTTAATGAATGGTGACGAAGTTTTTTTAACCAACAGCATTAAAGGCATACAATGGGTTGGCCAGTTTAAACAAAAATATTATACCAATAAATTAGCACAATTATTTACCGATAAATTAAACCAACTTACAACAGCAATTTAAGATCATGTACCAACAAATAATAGGAGTTATTGAAGCAACACTTAAAACCCTTGGCATAAATGCAGATGAGGCAAAATTAAGCGAAGGACAGTATAATATTAGCAAAGATAAGAGCACAGAAGTATTGCTGGACATATGGGAAGAGAACGACCGCGTATTTTTCCAGGCGCTGAGCCCGGTAACAAAATTAAAGGATCCTAAAAATGTAGAAGTATTAACGATGTTACTTGAGGAAAATCATGGCTTAGTAGAATCTTCATTTGCCCTTGCAAAAGATGATATCATCATTAAAGAAACCATTGAGTGTTCTGCCTTTTTTAACCAGGAAAGGGCCATTGCCACTATTTCACGCATAGCTTTTTATTCGGAAACGTATAGGAATAAGTGGGCGATGTAGGCATTTATTAACGCTTTACTTTAGATAATATAAACTGTTCGAAATTATCTTGCTCGTTAACTGTAGCAAAAACCCTTTTTGGAATTATATAAGCCATATTTGTATCAACATATAAATAAAAATAGTTTTTTCCGTTCTCAAGTTTTTTTATAGCATTCCAATCGGAAACCGTACTTGTTTTTTCGGCTTTACAGGTTATATTAATATCAGAGAACTCCATATCGCGATGTCCTAAAACAGTTCCATTATCCTGCGGAATGTTTTTTGTACTGGACAAAGAGCGGTAAATCAAAAAACAATAAACTACTGCGCAAACCAACGATGAGATAATTGTTGCTGTCAAATCAAAACGTTCTTTATTTAGAAAGAATTGCAGCGCTACAATTGTCAAAACACCAAAAAAAATTCTTCGCTTTAATTGAGTTTTAATAAAATGGAATTTATTAAAATCTGCATAATCCTGCCGGTTAATATCAAAACTTAATTTCATAGTTTTACTTTTGTAAATCACTCTATAACTTATTCAATAATAAACACAACTCCCTCGTCAATTCCTTCCTGCTGTATTTATTTACCTCCGCTTCTTTTGCTTCGGTTACTTTTCCATTAAAGTAAGCGAGTATATTTTTTTCTAAAGTTATTTCATCGTTAAAATCACTTATTAAACCGGTTTGCGTTTCGTTAATGATCTTTGCAAGGTCGCCCTCTGTCGGACCAATAGCCAATACGGGCACTTTGGCGCTCATGTATTCAAAAAATTTACCGGTTAAAATACCCTTTGCGTTTTTAGTATTGTTAACCAACAACAATAATGATTTCGAACGTTGTTGTTCTTCAATAACTTTATTATGAGGTAAATAATCTATTTTATTTACGAATGGCGTTAAACCAAATGCTTCAATTTGTTCTTTTACGTAAATATCAATTTTACCTACGAGTTTAATTTCAAGCTGTTCTTTAAAGTATTTGTTTTCTGTGCATATTTTTTTCAAGACCTTCCACAATGTTTGGGGATTGCGATCCTTCACCAATGTGCCAATGTGCGCAATACTAAATTTTTTATCTTTATTGATCGTTCCAGCTTGAAGATCCTCTATATCAAACCCATTTGTGATCACTTTAAATTTATCCGGCTCCTTGCCTCCTGCGTTCTTATACATTTCTAAAAACTCATCACTCATGGTTTGCCCAACACTTAAAACAATATTTGCGTTTTGCAAAACACTTAATTCCTGTTTATGATGTTTGGCATCGGCGTTTTTGCTTAACATCAACTTCTCGTAAAAGTCAATATTGGTCCACGGGTCGCGAAAATCGGCTACCCATTTTAAATTACTGTGTTTTTGCTTTAAGCCCAATGCAATTAAATGCATAGAGTGTGGTGGGCCGCTACTAATAATAAGATCGATCTTGTTCTTTTGAATATAATCACTCAAATAAGTGATGCTCGGTTTTATCCAGTATTTTCGGGCATCGGGAATAAAAAAATTCCCTCGTATCCAAACAGATATTTTTTCGGTAAGGCCTGCCTTTTTATTTTCACTTAAAAAAGAAGCGTTTATTTTATCTTCTTTTTTACGCCCAATAAATTTTTTATAAAAATTGTAAGGTTCCCAAATGGGTGTTTTTAAAACCGTAATTCCTTGTGGAATATCTTTTTGTAAACTCTCATCTATTACAGGCATCTCGCCATTCTCTGCAGTATAAACCACTGGTTCGTAACCAAACTCACGCATGTACTTTACAAACTTCAACCAGCGTTGCACGCCTGCCCCGCCACTTGGCGGCCAATAATACGTAAGAATAAGGACTTTCTTCATTTACAATGTAAAACTACAAATATTATTTTAATGAATGATGCCAGATACTAAAGTGTTGGTATAAGATTCCAAATGCTCATTTTTATAGTATATTTGTTTTGGGATTAACAAACACTTTACCTTTTGTAAAGTTAACTAAGCGGTTGTTTAATAATTTATTATTTTCGGTTAGTGAAAGTTCGGTTTGTTAAAAGGCGGCAAATAAAAATTTAAAAGAACTAAAGATGAATGATTCAGTTTCAATAGTTGTTATTTTATAATTCCGGCTTAAAAAAATCTCGTTCGATAAAACAGACAAGTTATATGAGTAAGAAATTTTATTTGGTTTTTTGTGTTATAACATTTGGTATTTATAAACCTGTTTTTTCTCAAAATGTTAGCTCGGATTCGATACTTACGCTTATTCAAACAGACAAGAATGCATCTAAGGTGTCTGCTCTAAATAGCAAATCCTGGAATTGTATCATGGGAGGAAAAATGGATAGTGCTTTTTACTTTGCGCAACAGGCAATAGAACTATTAAACTCCGACTTTCTTGAAAAATCAAATAAAAAAGTAATTCTAACTCTTTGGTCAAAAGCATACAATAATGTTGGAAGTATTTATTATTCTCATGCAGACTATGTAAAATCGTTAGATTTTTATTTTAAGGCCCTTAAAATCGAGGAAGATTTTAACAACAAAGAAGGCATTTCTGATATATTAAATAACATAGGAATTGTTTATGATTCGCAAGGGAATAGAACTAAGGAGTTAAATTATTACTTAAAAGCATTGAAAATAGACATAGAAACTGGTAATAAATCTAAAACAGCTACCGTATTAGGTAATATTGGGGTGGTGTATACTTCTATAGGCGATTACCAAAATGCAATCAAATATTTTTATAGAGCTGCTAAGATGGATGAGGGAATTGGCAATAAAAGTGGAATGGCAAGGCATTTAGGTAATATTGGAAATTCTTATTTTGAAAAAGCAAACTCGATTTTAAGAAAAGAAGTGATTGATCTTACATTATCAAATCAAATAGATTCTTTATATGATAAAGCATTACTCTTTTTCTTTAAGTCTTTAAAAATCAAAGAACAGTTAAATGAATCTTCCGACGTTGCGGTTCTTTATGGCAATATAGGTAATGTCTACCTTAAACATAAAAAATATAATGAAGCTAAGAATTATTTAACCAAAGCCTTAAGTCTTTCACAAGAAATTAGCGATTTATATGGTGTTATGGAGGTAAATCAAAATTTAAGCGAACTGTTTTCAGTTACAGGGGATTATAAAAAATCTTTAGAGCATTACAAAAAATATACACTTGTAAAAGATTCTATGTATAATGAAGAGAAAGGCCGAGAGTTTACCCGATATGAAATGAATTTTGAGTTTAGCAAAAAGGAACAAATCGCAAAAGCTGAACAAGAAAAAAAAGATGCAGTAACAATTGCTGAAAAGAAAAAACAAACGGTAGTTTTAATTTTGGTATGTATCGTTTTAGCTCTAGTCTTTGTTTTTTTTGGCGTTGTTTTTCGCTCATTAAAAACAACACGAAAACAAAAAAGAATTATTGAAGAAAAAAACAAAGATATTTTGGATAGTATACGCTATGCAAAACGAATTCAAAACTCATTATTACCAACAGAAAAATACATTGAAAGAGTTTTAGAAAAATTAAACTAAAATATTTGAAATGATTTTTAGTAATACCTTAGAAACTTAATAATAAACCGTAAAAAAACCTTCCTTTTGAAACATAATGACGATTATATCTATAATTTAGAACAACTATTTAGGGTTCACTCAATAAGTCCAACAAATATTTTCGGATAAAATATATTTAGCAGGGTTATTTTAAATTTATATAAAGCATTTTTAATAAAAGTAAAGACGTGCTGTTGCACCAACCTTATTAGGTT
>JACCXH010000021.1 GCA_013697245.1 Bacteroidota bacterium | reverse complement strand
TATGCGCTGCTAACATCATTCCATTCCAGTTCCGCCAGCTCATTTACAATCTCATAAGCAATGCACTCAAATTTTCAAATCCCAAGGTGCCGTCACAGATAATGATAAAGAGCAGTATGGTAAAAGGTAGTAAATTAAACAACGCCATGCCTGCCGGCAGGCAGGAAAAACTCCCACCTGAAAAAAATTATTGTCATATCATTGTCAAAGACAACGGCATCGGCTTCGAACCCCATTTCAGCGAACGCATTTTTGGAGTGTTCCAAAAACTTCATGACAAAGATGTATATGGAGGCACTGGAATCGGGCTTGCCATCGTAAAAAAAATAGTAGAGAATCACAACGGTATCATCACCGCAACAGGCGAGTTAAATAAAGGAGCAACATTTGATATTTATATACCAGCAAATTAATGGATTTTGTCTTTTAAACTCAGATGTCGGTGCACCGGAAATTTTTTGCTCGGAATGAAAATGATATCCTCGAAATTTAGGAATACGCTTGCAGTTTTTCCACTATGATGAACTTAATTGCGAAAGCATAAAAATTGGGCGGCAAATGGGTTGTCAACAAGCCAAAGCCAAAATCCGTCTGCGTTTTTACGCATTATACCAATTTGATTTATTAAATAGTCCAATTAATAGAATCAAAAATATATGGAAAAGAGCAGGTTTTTTTTATTTTTTTGGCGGAAATTTTTTTTACTGAACCTGTTATAAACAAACTTACATCATCAAGTGTTTTATGTAATTTGTTTGTGAATTTTCTTTTCATAATCGCCCACATGTTTTCTGCTGGATTTAGCTCCGGACTATATGGAGGCAAAAATATTAGAACTATATTTTCTGGGATAATAAGGGATTTTGCTTTATGAAAAGCACCATTATCCAAAGTAATTATTTTAAATTCTTCAGGATTGTGTTTTGAAAATTCATTGAGATAAATTTGAAATATATCAGCGTTACAAGCAGGCATTTCCAAGAGAAAAGCATCTCCATTCAAAGGCGAAAATGCTCCAAATAAAAATAAGGATTTAAATACTTGCTGAAACGGACAAATAGGTTTTACGCCTTTTGCTGTTAGGGCTTTACCGTTTCTTGTGAAAAGACCAAAACGAGTCTCGTCTTGAAAATAAAGATTTATACTTTGGTATTTTTCATCCGTTTTAAAGATGACCTCTTGACAGATGTGCCCGAACTTTTTTTAAAAGATTGAACGGCCTCTTCGTCTTTCTTAATATGGCTTTTACGAGCCACTTTTATTTTTGAACCAAAATGACGCATCGCATATTTTACTAATGTGTTATATTTTATTTCTACCAAAAGCTCTTCTTTTACCCACTCTAATAGTTCTACATAACCTCTTAAACCATTCTTGGGGTCATTTAATTTTTTCTCAATTGCCTTGTGTTCCTTATTGTTTAGCACCGGTTTCTTGAAACCAACTCTGCCATGTTTTAAAATAGCATCTATACCACCGGCTATATACATATTTTGCCACTTTAAAATGCTGTTGTGGTTTATACCTGTAATAGCTGATAAGGAGCGTTTTGAAATGCCCGTCTTTTCGTGCTTTTTTATTTCAATTAAAACTCGAATACGATTAGATATTAAATAGCCGGACTTTCTTTGAAGAGACTTTAATAAAGTTATCCCTTCTTTTATGTGAATTGTTTTTGGTTTTGCCATTAGTGATTTATTATATAGTCCAAATGTAATAAATAAAAAACTAACAAACAATTATTGGACTATATATTATTTCAAATTGGTATTATATGTGCGGACGCTCCTTGCATCTTGATTGGATTACCTTGTGGGTCAGTAGCTGTCATAGTCCACTTGTCTAAACGACATATCAGGTCTTTACCGACTGGTGAATTTTTGTGCTTGTAAATGTTAATGTCAGGTTTCCTATTGCAACTTTTCTATATTGGCAAGCCCACTAATTGCGTTTCCGTCCTTGTCCATATATACTGCTTCTTGGTCAAAGCAAGTCATAGCATTTTTCAAATTACCTTCCCGTATACAATCCATAAAATATTCATCTGCTTCATCTGGGTTTGTCCTGTCAAATTTTTGTGTCATCTCTTTTTTTGTTTAATGATAAAGGTTTATCGGGTATCAAATTTACTATTAACTAAAAATTAATAGTGCAAATATAAGTAAAAGTATAAAAACCTGTAAAACCCCTTATTTTTCAAGCCTTCCGCTCGGTGGGTCTTTATATTCGATATAGGTTCATTTAGGTCTTTTTTGGTCGTTTTTGTTACTCTTTTGTTACCCAAAATTCTCAAAGGAGTTCGTGAAGGTTCACGAACCTAAACCCTTCTTGAAATACAAAGTAATTTTGTAATAGAGAAGGTAATGTATAACCCTTTAAAGAAAAAATAACATGAGCGTAAAATTAAGAGAAAAGAAAATTAAGGGCGGACAAATATCCTTTTATTTGGATATTTACCACAATAAAGCCCGATGGTATGAATTTCTTGATATTCATATCAATTCAAAAAAACTGAATGATGATGATAAAGAAAAAAAGCGGCTGGCAAGTGAGATAAGAACACGAAGGGAACACGAATTAATTGTAGAGGATAACGGTTTAATTGACAAGAAAAAAAAGAATGCTTTGTTTATTCCATTTTTTATAAACCATTATAAAATAAGAGATGAGAATGGCAAGCGTAGAAAAGAGTGTTACACCCTATATTCGAGTGCCCTTTCGCAAATAGAAGCCTTTGCAGGCAAAAAACCTATTTCCATTGCCCGTATAACAACAGAATGGATGCAGGAGTTTGAGAAATTCCTGCTTGGTAGGGTAAGCAACAATTCCGCTTTAAGTTATCTTAAAACAATCAGCACAGCATTGAACGAAGCAGTTCGCAAAAAAATAATTTCTTCCAACCCGTGGCATCATGTACCAAGGCATGAGCGGTTAAAAAAGCAGGATATTTTCAGAGCATCTTTAACTTTGGAGCAACTTCAGATGTTAGCAGAAACTTCCTGCAAAATTGAACCGCAAATAAGGGAAGGGTACTTTTTTTCCTGCTTCACAGGCTTGAGGTGGAGTGATGTAAACCCTTTAATGTGGAAGGAAATTATAATAAAAAGCATTGAAGGGGTGGAAAGGTGGTTTCTTTATTTTGAGCAGGAAAAAACAGAAGGGATTGAGTATTTACCTTTATCCGAACAGGCAATTGAAATACTAAAGCAAAGGAAACAGGAAGCAAAAGAAAATAATGAAACCAGTCTTTATGTATTCCCTCTAATAAAAGAAACAGAACTGATTTACGGGTATGTTCACAGGCGGGTTAATTTTGCGTTGAAAGAATGGGCAAAGGCGGCTAAGGAACTTTTTGGAGATAAATTTACAATAACAGAAAAGGAAATGCACTTTCACAATGCCCGCCATACCTTCGCAACTAATATGCTTGAAACAGGAGCGTGCGGGGATATTCTTTTAGTATCAAAGCTGTTGGGTCATAAATCCCTACAAAGTACGCAGGTTTACGCCCATGTAAGGGAACAAAGGAAACTAAATGCGGTGGATGGATTGCCAAAAATAAATTTACAGGTAGTGCATAGAAAGAAAGTAGCTTAGTAAGTGCAAAAAAGGAATTGACGGGTTCATCTATTGACGTTTCGGCTTTAATAATCGGTAGAATACATTTACCGATTTTTAAGCTGACGTGGCAAAATTTAAGCTGGACTTAAAGGGGTTTTTTATATTCAATTATTTATTTACAATTTCAATAATTTAGTTCTAAAACTAAGCTGATTATTCAAGTAAAGTTCAGCAATATAAGTACCATCTAATAATTGCGGTAAATCAATGGAAATATTATTCTGATAAAACTCTAAATAAAATACCTTTTGACCTAACATATTTATCAGAGTTATTTTTTTTAAAGTAGTAGGATCAGTAGTACTTGTGTTTATTGTGATCTTGTCGCTAAATGGGTTTGGATAAATACTAAAATCAGGTTTAATAATAGGTTTATCAAAACAATTACGCTCTAATTTGCCGTTATTCCCTATATACCTTCCTAAGCCATTTATAGTATCAGGAATCATTGACGCAGTAATTTCCACAGTATCTGCAATCATGGTTTGATTTCCAGCAATGTACCATTGGTTGTTATAGTTTTCAATCGGGGCAATTTGTAACCCCGTATTATTAATCATTTTAACTCCACACCAAATTGTATCGTTCCAAACGGCTATGTTTGCTGTTTTTATGTTATTGATAGAGTCAAAGCCACCAATTACATATAATTTGTTATTATATATTTTAAAAGTTGAGTTAGCAGCGGGTATGCCTCCGTTAAAAATCATTGTGCCTATATTACCCCAGTTTTGTCCATCCCACGTTGCAAGCGAAGGTTGAAAAATACCATTTGTAAACGCCCAATTACCCGTAATAAACAGTTTATTATTATAAATTACTAAATCCCACACCTCTTGGCTTGCACCCGTAAGTGCAGTATTATTGCTTACTTTTACCCATGATGTGCCGTTAAATTTCGCAATACCAGTATAAGGAGAAAATTGATCGAAATTCCCCCCGATATATAGTTCGTTTTTGTAAACCTCGGCTGTAAAAATGAAGCCAGAAAATATAGGTTTAGGTAAAGTGTCGTAATTTGTACCATTAAATTTTATAATATTTTTAACCACAGTATTACCTACTTTCTTAAAATCGCCAACAATAATTAAGTCATTATTATAAATTGTAAAATCTCTAATAAGGTTATCATATTTACCCGGTATCTGCGTCCATATTTTTGTTTGGTAATTAAAAGAATATAAATATTTATCAATGCCAAACACGTATAATTTATTTTTATACTGTATGAAAGGTTCTTTTCTAAATCCATTCGGATAAGGATTGTTTTTTCCAAGTGAATCAAATTTTACTCCATCCCACGTTGCTAATCCATTATAAGGCTTGCCATCCGCCATTGTAAACCAACCGGAAACTATTAATTTTTTTATTACAGTGTCGTTATAAAGTCCATAAACCTGTCCATTTAAGCCCTTACCACAACTCAAAACATTTTGCGCAAAAAAGTTTACGTTTAACAGAATAAGTAAATATGTAATAATTTGTTTAAGCATTTAATAAAAGGTGGCTCATTTTATTGAGCCACCTTATCAATTTATTCTTTAATGAATTTTGCTGTTTTATTTATTTCTTGTGAAGTTATATTTATGAAATAAATACCAGTTGTAAAATAACTGACGTTTAAAGTATGTGTTTTTGTGTGAACGTCGGTTACATATTCCAAATATACAACCTGACCTAAGTTATTGTAAACTTTAATCGAGTAAGGTTTGTTAATTGGTGAATCGAGATTTATAGTAACGGTTTCTGATGATGGGTTAGGGTAAATAAATAAAGAATTTGTTATTTTATCTTTGCCATTTTCTTTAATGCCTACTACGCCTGTTAAATTAAACCGTCCTGCGTAACCATCTCCATATCCTGCCGCTGCCACATTTGGTTGCCAATAGGCTTGAACGGGTGTTGTGAAGTTTCTGTAAGGATAAAGCGGGGGAGTATTAGCTGTTGCACCGCCTGAAAACACAAGGTTGTTATTTGCAGGATTGTATTGAACCAAACCCGGGCCTGACATAGTTACATTTGGATCGCCCATGAAGGTTGCCCACTTGCGTTGATTTTTTCCGTCAAACATTAGGAACGCTGCGTTTCCGTTTCCGCCTGTGCTTTGGTAATATGCGCCAATTAAATTATTAACTGTTTGCATCCCTGAACTTAAACCACCTATAAAAATATTATCATTCATATCCTTTGTTATAGTATTGAATGAAGTAGATTTTATACTATCCCCATAAGTGATTGACCATTTGCGTTTCATAACGCTGTCAAATTTATGTAGCCAGCCTGTATTTCCATTTCCAAAATTGGTTAAATAAGAACCCGAAACATTAAAGTAAGAACCGTCATTAGGGTTAAAAGAAATATTGCTATAATCTGAACTTGTGGTTTGACCAACCATACAAGCATCACCATTACTTAAAATTTCAACCCTGCCTAACTCATCGTTTTGGTTTCCGCCATATAATGTAGAAACTATAATGGTATCATTAGCGGTATATTTTTGAATAACCGCATCCTTTATACTTTTTTTAGTGTTTTGAAGGAATGTGTTGTATTTATTGAAGTGTTTAAAATCGGTAGTGTCATTAATTTGCCCAACTACATAATAGTTATTTCGTTGCCTATCAAGCTTTAAACCCACAGTAGTAAACAAAGGAATATTTAAAGGCAAAAATGATGACCAGATAGGAGTACCAATTGCATTAAACCGTGAAATAACGTTTGCCTGAGTTCCGTTAATATTTCCATATCCCAGATTTAAAGCATTAGGTTTGCTTAATAAATAAGCGGCGTTGCCGCCTGTTTTCTGAGCATTGGCTAAAACATATATATCATCATTTCCATTTACATCTACATCCTGTGCATTGCCGGGATAACGTGTAAACCAAGATGAACTATTCATATTTAGATTTGTAAATTTTAGGATAAACGAATTACCAACTGAACTTGTATAAGAAGTTGGTGGATTTGTTACTGTAACAGCTAAAGAATTACTCGCAGTGCCTACTAAAACTACGCTGGAATCACTTAAAACCGCAAGAGCGTTGCCATTAACACCTCCATTTGCGCCAACGTAGGTTTGTACCCAACGCTTTCCGTACTTATCAAATCTGAAAATCTGATTGCCGTTTACTAAGGAAGCAGGTGCTCCAAATTGGCCCGTCGGTTGAACAAAAAAACTTTGCGAGTTGGTATATTGCAAAGCGTAAATATTACCGCTGTTATCCCTTTCCATATCAATAAAATAATCGGTTCTATTTCCTCCAACATAGGTGTTCCAAGCCATGTTATCAGCAGCGGAACCAGTCGGTGAAGCGGCATTGCTTTGGTCAATTTCAAATATTAAAGGTAAAGCGGTGTTGTAAGTACCTACATTAAATTTGTAAGTGTCGATACCTGCATTAACCCAATTTGCCTGAAATCCTACGGGAACAATCGTCATCATGGGAGTAACCTGATAGGCATAGGCTTTCTCTAATTTTAAAGGGGCAATGACTGTATTAATAATCAAATCACTATTACCATTTATAGCGGTAGAGCTTGCTCCGTTAAACTGATGAACAATAGAGTTAGGGTCGCCACCTGGTTTAACTACAAAATAATATTTAATCCCATTTTGATTTGAATAATAATGTAAATCAATGTTAGGGTAAATATTAGGAATCATAACCCTTTTAGAGCTTTTTACATTGGTAATACCACTTATAGTTTGATTAATAAAATAGTTTTTATCTAAGGAATATTGCTCAAAAGGAACAGCTTTTGTGTTATTATTGCTTTTTTGAAATACAACATCTACTTTATGAAACGTATCAGTAGTGGCAATAATGGTGTCATATTTTGAAAAGATGAAGGATAGGTTATTATTTTTTATAAAATAATTTGGTGAAGAACCTTCAATGTAATATTGAATGTCGGTAACAGGGGTTCCATTTGGTTCTACTAATTGTCCTTTATTTTCGGTATAGGCAAATAATTCAGAAGGTTGCTCATTTAAACCGTCAATTGGAAAATAGACAGGGGTTTGACTTATTCTAATAGTTGTATAATCATATTTAGCGTTTGAATTTAAACTTGCGCCCGCAACGTAAATAATACCCTGAGCGTTTACTACTAAGTCAACCGCCGCATCGGTTCCGTTTTGCGCCCCGTTGAATTTTTCCTCCCACGTTTTATTTCCTGATGGAGTTATCTGATAAACGCAAATATCAGATTGAACTCCTAATTTTTGCCCGCAAACATAAAAATGATTAGCGGTAGGGTCTACTGCTATTTGCGGTAAAGCACTTACATAGCTTAAATTAGTTGAGCTGATATTTACCCATTGCTGAATACCGCTATTATTGTATAGCAACGTGTGATACTCATAAATGTTGGCGTTATTTACAATTCCTGTAACTGCAAAATTACCACTTGCATCTACCGTAAGAGCAGTAGCTCCGCCATTCGTATTATTAAAATCATAAATTTTACTCCATACTGTATTTCCGTTAAGACCGTTATAGTACTTAGTAAAATAATCATTGTTGGTTGTAGTGTTATTAACCTGTCCAACCACTACTACATCGTTGTTGTATGGAAGTAATGAATAGGCAACGTCATTGCTGTTTGCACTCCCGTTTTCGGTTTTAGACCAAACGGTTGAACCGTTAGCTGGATTAATACGAAGCGTTAATAAATCAGTATTACCGCTTACATTAGTTGAATTACCAGTAATATATAAACGGTTATTATTAAAGCCAATTGCTACCGCTTCATCGTTTAAATTTCCTGTTCCATTGGTTATAACCGCAAACTGCTGAACTCCTGAATTATTTAGCTTAATAGTTACATAATCTTTAGAGCCGCCCATGTTGGTTGTAAATCCAGTAATATAAATATTTCCTGTGCCATCAAGAGTTATAGCGTTTCCGCAATCGTTCCCGTTTGATGCGCCGTTCCAACGAAAAGCAAAGAGTTGTAAGCCGTTTGGGTCGTATTTTACTACAAAAACATCCCTTCCTGTTGTACCATCACTCTCACCAGTAATATATGAATTACCTGCTGCATCCAAAATAATTGCTTTTGAATTATCAAAGCCTCCGTTATAATCATAGCTTGCCGTCCATAATTCCGCTCCTGTTGGAGAGTACTTAACCGTATTTGCGTTCGCATTATTTGACGTAACATACATATAGCCAGTTATATACGCATTATTATTGGCATCAATAGCCGAAGGAACGTTGCTGATTTGCGCCCGTTCACTTTTTGTTTTTACCCAATCAACATTGGAGATTGTTTGTGTGTTAGCGTTTAAGACTGAGAGGCTTAAAGCACCGTAGAATAATTTTTTAATCATAGGTTTTTGTTTTAAGTTAATAATAGATTCGTTTTTAAGACATTCGGGACGGTTTCTGTTTTGTTGCGGATTTAATCCGTGTTTCTTTTTTTTGAATCCCCGGCTCAAAAGGAATTATTATTAAAAAAAATTAGGCGTGAACCAATGCTGTAACGTTCAACCCGTAACAGGCACTTGGAAGAGCCGAGTGAGATTGAAGAAACAGGCAAAGGCCACGCCATTCGGCGTGCCGCTTTACACTGATCTTCTGCTCACTAAATTTCCAAGTTTTGTTACGCCAGAAGAACATTTTAAGCAACGCTTAATATGTTTTTACAGAAAAAATATTTCTGTGTTATTATAAATTATTTCTGCTTTGTATTTTAATTTTAAATAAAGTTAAAAAAATATTTTAAAATTCCATACTTTTTTTATTGAACTAAAATAAATAAAAATATTTATTAAATATAAATTAAATTATTCACATACACACCTACCTATGGAGGTGGGTAGGTAACCCTTGTTTTATTATTCTCAGCATATTTTACTATATCTAATCAGGCCTGCATAATGGGCTACAAGGTGCGTTATTACAACATGAGCAAACTCTTCTCTTCTTTAAAAATGAGCAAGGCAGATAACTCTTATCTGAAAGAAATTAACCGGATAGAAAAACAGGATGTGCTTATCCTTGATGATTTTG